>JBAXIB010000011.1:0-96464 GCA_037138595.1 Actinomycetes bacterium
GTCGTTGGTTGGCATCAAGTCGTTGGTTGGCATCAACTTGCCGAGTTGCATCGGCGTTGTCCAACAGCGAATCGATCGCGGCGATCACTTGGTCGCGGGTGATGTCAAGATCCATAGACAGCGACGGTAGCGCCCGAGCGCTACGGTCAGACCCCTCACCAAATCCCAAGCGATAATTCGCGCGATGATCAACGACCCAACAGCCGATCAATCCGATGAACAGGACCGTGATGTTGCGCATTGAAGACCAGGGCAGAACCCGACTACTCACCTTTGACCGACCCGAGGCGCTGAACGCGTTCAACAACGATTTGTATGACGCGTTCGCTGATGCATTGGCCGCAGCAGCGGTCGATCCCGGCATTGCGGTCGTTGTGGTCACCGGTGTCGGCAGAGCATTTTCGGCTGGTCAAGATTTAGCCGAGATGGCTGACATGGCGATGCGATTCGGTGCCGAGGGAACTGAACAGACGACCACGGCTCCGGCGGGTCGGCCCGATGGCAATCCGTCGGGCTTTCCGCACCTGTTGGACGAATTACAAGCATTTCCGAAACCGTTAATGGCAGCAGTCAATGGATTGGGACTCGGCATCGGTTTCACGATGCTGGCTCATTGCGACATCGTGTTCATCGCCGAAGGCGCCCGGCTGAAAACACCTTTCACTTCCCTCGGCGTGGCACCCGAAGCTGCGAGTAGTTATCTGTTCCCGATGCGGATGGGCTGGCAGCAAGCGGCGCGCGTGTTGTTCACCTCCGATTGGGTCTCGGCCGAAGAAGCCGTGGAACTCGGCATCGCCATGCAGGTGTGCACAGCCGAAACGCTATTGCCTGAAGCCTTGACCTTGGCCGCCCGCATTGCCTCGATGCCAATTAGTTCGCTAGTGACTACAAAGCGGTTGATGCTTGCGTCGCAACTGCCATTAGTAACGCGTGCTCGGTCCCGCGAAGACGCGGCGTTCGGGGCACTGATGGGTGGACCCGCGAACCTCGAAGCATTGAATGCGTTTGCTGAAAAACGGGTCGCCGATTTCACCGACGTCGATGATCGTCCCCCTGCGGCCGTACCCGACTCGTAATCGGCACCTACAAACGGCGTGAGACCATCGCAGCAACGCGTAGCAAATTTGCGTCAGTTTCGGGTTACGTAGGGCGGCGGGCGGTGAGTTCGGTCACGTTGTCAAACAGCACCTTGCGACGGTCGATATCGTCAAGGTCTTTCAACTCAACGACATAATCACTTGGTTCCGGCAATGCTTCAATGTGCGGCCAGTCGGAACCAAATAGCACCCGATCAGGGCCCATCAAGTCGATGACGTCATACACGTTGTCTTCCCAAAATGGATTGATCCAAACGTGTTCTCGGAACGTGTCAATTGGGTCGTCAGCGAAATAGCCAGGCAACTTTTTCGCCGATGAGCGCACTTTGCGAAAGAGTTCGGGCAGAAACTCAGCACCATTTTCGACTGCTGCGATCCGCAAGTTCGGGAACCGTACGAGGTGCTTTTCGAGCACCATGGACGTGAGGTAGTCGTTGATCGCGCGCTCAATATCGAACGCCTTGATCGACGGTTTGTAGGCTCCGGTAAAGTTTGCGGCGAAGCCATCGACGGCATAGCCATTTGAGGAAACTCCACCGTCGCCGGCGTGTAACACCACGGTGATGCCAGCGTCATTTGCCAGTTGCCAGAACCCGTCAAACATCGTGTCGAACGGCGACACCTGTCCGGTCACCGTGGTCGGCGCGGCTGGTCGCATCACGATGGTGCGCGCACCGAGGTCAAGGGCCCAAGTGAGTTCTTCGATGGCCCAGTTGGCATCGGCGAGAGTTAGGTACGGTGCGGCAAAAATTCGGTCTTCGTGGTTGAAACTCCAGTCGTCATGTAGCCAACGGTTAAAGGCCCGAAACATGTGACATACCGCGACCGGATCGTGCTTGAGCGGGTCTTCATAAATCATGGCGAGCGTCGGAAACATCCAGCACGCGGAAAGTCCTTGCTCATTTAGGCGGGCAGTGCGGTCGACCGGGTTGCGATATTCGGGGCGAATCGGTTCACGGTCGGCCAAGAGTTCGAGTGGGTTCCGATCGCCGGTGTTGCCGCGGAAGTAGTCGTACAACGCGCCCGGTTTAGCGATTGGGTTGAAGGTCGGATTTGTCACGGCCCGGCTCACCTGACCGCCGAGCACGTGATAGTTGCGTCCATTTATTTCGCACCACTGCACACAACGGGTACCCAGTGACGGGTCAAGATGTCGAGTGAACGCATCAAGCGCTTCGTAATAGTGGTTATCGGCGTCAAACACCGGATGGTTCAAGTTGTCGAAAACATTCACGTGAGGTCCGATCGTTGGCCGGGCGATTATGCGGTGGTTGTGCCACCGGCGACAAGTTTGGCGCTCAATTTAATCGCCTTCACCGAACTGGTCGCTCCGGCTTGGAGTACCAATCCGAATGTGAGGACGAACAAGCCGGGAATGAACAACGAACTCGACCCGAGCATTAACATCCCAATGCGAGAGATGATGTAAGGCGGCGAGCAAATGGTTGCGCCGAGCGCGCCGCCGACCATCGTTGCTTTGAGTGCTTCCTTCTTCGAAGTCGCCCGGGTGTATCCAACGAATCGCGATGGCATCGCGACATACAGGTATGTCATGAACGCGACGACAATGCTCATGGTCACCGCAAACCAGTAGTCGCCCCACTTGTCGACAACGATTGCGGCCATTCCGAGGGCAAAGCCAACCAGAAGGCCCCATCCGACGATCACCCGCAGGTGGCTTCGGGCCCGTGCAAACGCTGGACGAATTTGCGGCCCATCAGGATTGACGATGGCAAACGCGAACACGGCGTTGAGAAAAAAACTGGCCGCAGTAATCGCCGCGATACCCGCAAGCACCAACACCAGCAGCATGCCCCTGATGTCGTAAAAGGTGCGCCCATGCAACACATGCATCTTGAGGTCAACCATGGCGATCCATATCCACATCGCCGGCAAAACTTGCACCAGCGTGAGTCGCCAATTCGAAAAGAGCAGTTTCAATCCGACGAACAACATGACGAACGCGCCAACAACAAATGCCAACGGCGCGAGATACCGATGCGATTGACTTAGTTGCAACACCGCCGCTTCGACGGTCGCGTCATCATCGTTGCGAATGGCCCTCACTAGGCGGCGGACCTGCAGAACCGCCATAGCACGTCGCGACAGCGGAGGATCGACCGGCGAGTCGACCGCGAGTAAGCCATCGGGGCCACTTAGGCCATCAGGGTCGAGGGCGCTCACTGTCGTCGCTTCAGACACCGCTGGATCACATCCCGCACCGTATCGGAGGCAACCGCCGGCGCTAGCAGTGGGAATTGGCTTCAAGCGCCCGCGAGACCCGATGACTTCAGCCACTTGCATCTCGTGCCGTCCGCCCAATCCACCGGGGGACTACCCGAGATGCAGATTCACTCCCTGAAACTTCAGTTGGTCAAACGAATACGAGTTTTCGCCGCGATGGCTGATCGATACGACATAGGTGTCTTCACCTTCGGTCACGGTGAAGGCGAACGGCATCTTGCATGAATACGAACTTCCCGTCCCCGACTTCAACTCAGTCGTCGCAACGATTTCGCCCTTGCCATTTTTCACGGTGACCCCGGTGCCCGGTGACATGTCGGAATAGCCGCCGTCCCCTTCGCACGTTCCTCCGTAGGAACTGATCGACGACGAATAGATGCTCGAATCAGTAAACGAAATTGACCCCTCCACCGACACCGTTTCGAGGACGTGAAAACCATTCGAAAACTGCGGGCAATAGACGCCAACGGCAACCTCATCGGCCGGTTGGCCTTGCTGCTTGCCTCCCGATTTCAAACTTGCACATACCTGCTTTGCATGAGCGATCGCCGTCGGATCCGACGAAAACTCACCCGACATACCATGGGTCTTCAGCGCCGCTAAGTATTTATGGTCATTCGACTCGCGCATCAAAAACCATCCACCCACTACAACCACTAGGGCAATTACTACTGTCGCCGCGACTGCCGCAGGAACCAACCAAGATGGTCGCGCCGTTACCAGCGACGCGTCAGGTTCTGACGACATTGTCGAACTGTCCAGCGGAGCGATGAATGGATCAATGCTTTCGTGGTCGCCGTCACGCACTAAATCGGTCGCTTTGCCAGCGGCAAAATAACGACCCTCGTGCCGGTGAAACGGATCAAGCTGCCAGCCGTGCACATCCGATTGGCGCTCAAGCGGGTCAGCCAATACGCCGGCCGAATCCGGCGGGGGCATCGGCGGCGTTGCTAGCGGCGGCGACGTCGGAGGTGTTGGTGGAATCAAACTGCCATCGGAATCGGTCATCGCAACCTCACAATCGTTGCACTGTCACAATCGACGGTAGAGCTTCGCTGTGACAAAACCACCGTGGCAACGTCACGACGCTCCGGTACGTTGCACCACTAGCGACTTTCCATCCGGTGGCTGGCGACCCCCGCTTCGAAATCCCGGCCGCGTTTCGGTCACTCCCGATTCATCCGACATACCCGACCTGCCCCACAGTCCCTCCCATTGACCCATTGTGAGCAACCCGTTGACTACGCACCCCGAAAATTGGATACAACATGCCATCGGAGCATGTATGGGCGCGGCCGTCGGCGACGCGCTCGGCGCGCCGTTCGAATTCCGTCCGGCCGGCCTCTATCGACAGACGTTTCCGACGCCGGTCCTCACCGGGCGAGGCGAGATGCAAGGTGGTGGCGGCTGGGAGCCAGGCGAATGTACTGACGACACCCAAATGGCAATTGCCCTCACCGAATCGCTGATCGTCCATCAAGGCTTCGACGCCGACGACATCTGGGCCCGATGGCGAACATGGGCGACAACTGCGAGCGACGTCGGCAACATCACCCGAGCAGCCCTGTCTCGCCCACATGTCCAGGGCGCGGCCCGCTACGCGCATGAACGCTTTGGTGGCCAAACAGCCGGCAACGGAACCATCATGCGCAACTCCCCTATCGCGCTCGTCGGCCTGGCCATGCCCATCAACGACATGCGCAACCTCGCCGTCAACCAATCAGCACTTACTCACTTCGACCCCGACTGCGGATGGGCGGCGGCGATCCACGCCACGATGATCCGCGCCGGAATCAACGGCGATGACATGTTCGCCGCCATTGACGACACCATCGACTGGCTGCCGTCATCAGCGCAGGACCGGTGGCGCGCCCTGCTGCGGCCCGACTGGACACCGGTCGACGGCACGTTCGGCAACGGAACCGTCTGGACCTGTCTCGCCCAAGCCGTTTGGGCTCTACGCACGACGACATCGTTTGCCGACGCAGTGGTGTCGGCCATCGACCTCGGCGATGACGCCGACACCGTCGGCTGTGTTGCCGGATCGCTTGCCGGTGCCCGCTGGGGAACGGATTCCATCCCGGCTCGATGGACGGCCCACCTCACGTGTCACCTCACTACTCCCGACGGTGAAAAACAGTTCACCGCCGCCGATCTCCACGACATCGCCTGTCAATTAATCGGCGAGTCCCCGTTACCTCGAACCCTCGACGAACCATTGATCACTCCCGAACCGACTTCGTGACTGATCAATGAGATCCGGCGCAACGACTACCGGACTTCGCCACATCGCACCAATACCTGTCAATGCACGAATTTACAGATCGGTAAGCCGATCAAGAATCGCACCTGCGCCACGATTCGAAGAACGCTTCGAAACCAACGAGAAGACACCCTCATCTTCTTGCACTGCAGCGTCGCCCAACAGCAATGAGATCGCCGCCAAAATCGCTTCGTCGCTTACCCCTGGCATCCGGTCGGCAAGTTGTTGTTTAGTAGCGGGTCCGTCGCGCATGATCATGGTCATGATCCGACGTTCGTTTGGTGTGCGATCCAAGATGCCGAATACACCAGCCGAAATCGCTTCGCGGCTTAGTGTCCGAACCACGCTGTCTTCGATTGCAGAAGCATTTTCGGCTCGGCGCTCAGCAGCAGTCAGTCGCAAATCGCCGCAGTGATTACCTGGACCGAGCACCGCAACCCGGCGAGTCACGCCGTCGTCGTCGGTCAGAGAAATCTCGACTCGACCGGAGATCACAAACACGATGCGATCGGCTTCGTCACCTTGTCGATAAATCGGATCGTTGTGGCTGTAACGCTCGGTGACGAGTTTGGTCGTCAGCGTGTCTTGAATTTCATCGGCAATACCGAGAACTGACAGATCGACCTCGCCAAACGACAAACGCTGTTCCCACAATTGCGCGTAGGTCGGCACGCTATCGAGCAGTTCGTTGTGCGCCCCTAAGTGCACCTTTCCGCCATCGAGGAAAAGGATCTGATCTACCGACTCGGCAACATCAGGGCTTCCGACCCCGACGAGCACTGAATCAATCAAACTCGCTCGAAACATCTCAAGCAGCGGCAAGGCCATCTCAGAATCGCTAAACGCATGAATCGGACCAATGAGCAATACCTCAGGTTCGGCGGCCAATGCGACTGCCAACGAAAGTCTCTGCCGTTCGTTAACCGTCAATCGCGACGCACCGTGGCCCAAAGTTGTCTCAATGGTCGTCGTCGAATCTGCGAGATGGGCGAGCCCCACACTGGTCAAAATCGTCGTGGCTTCGCCGATTTCGATTTCGGGATTGACTGCCATCAATTGCGTGAGCGGCGAATCTTCGAATCCAACGCCAACCGCGGGCACGTAAGCCATCGATTTGGCGACACCTGGCATCCGAACATCAGAACCGTTGAAACGAACGTGACCCGTGTCGGGGTTTTCGTCGCCCGCGAGTAATGACAAAAACTCATCGGGTTCGGTACCAACCGGGGTAACGACACCGATGATGTTGCCGGGAGGCAAGCTCACCGATACATCGATGATGTCGGTGGCGGATTCGAAACGGGCGCTCAATCCATCGAGGGTGATTCCGACTTCTTTGTCAATCGACGTCTCACCAGCAGGAACGTCAATTCGGTCGGGTTCCAACAAGATGCGATCGATCCGCACCTCGCTCGCGACACCTAATTGTACGGCGCGCATCCAAGCCGGGAGCACCTCGAGTCCAGCGACCACACCTTCGACATAGAGAATCGACGCGGCAACACTCGCAAGGCTGTTGCCACCGAGTGCGAGAGCAAACACCACCACAAACAACAATCCGGAAAGGGCGGTCGAATGGGCGCCGAGCACCAAACGCGCCACGGTGTGTTCTTGTTTTTCGGACTTGTGTTCAAGATCTTTCGACAAGCGCTCGAATCGGCGCTCCATCCATGATTCGAGATGGAGGCCAACAACTACTCGCGATGCCGACAATGCCTCGTCAACACCCGACTTAAGGTCACTGCTCGACTCAAGTCGCTGGCGATCATCTTCAAGAAGCGACTTGCCGATCCTGGTGCGAAACAACACAAAAATGAGCGACACTGCCGCCATCGCTAATCCGGCACGCCATTCGATATACATCAACATCCCGAGGCTCAACAACACCCGCAACACGCCTGGGAAGCCTTCTATCAACGTTAACTTGACCGCTTCAGCGACCTCATCGACATCGGTTGCATGTCGGGTCACAATCGATGGTCGTCGCAATCCACGCTGATGGAGAACATCACTGGTCAATGTCTTAGCGAACACTTGGACCCGAATCGCATGCGCGGATCCCGTCGATACTTTGTGAGCGGCGAGATGTGCTGCATGGCCGATCGCCAACTGCAGCACGATCATTGCGGCAAGGACGAAAATGATTTCGGTATCCCACTCCCCGTGGTGAAGCAGGTCCTCAACAATCAACGGAATGAGCACTTGGGTGCCCAACACCACCAGTGACGCGAAACCAATCCATGCGAGCGGTCCGGTATAACCCTTGAGGTACGGACGATACCAACGCAGCAAAGTTGAAACCGCGCCGTTTCTCGGCGCGGCAGCACTTGGGGAGTCCTCAGCCATGGCCGGATGCTAGGCGCGCCAGCTTCCACGAGCGTATTTCAGCGCGACGCATTCTGATAACTTTGCGACCAGTGTCCTCTTCGATGGAGCCTCCACCACCGCAGCAACGACACCTGTCGATGCGGTGGAAACTCCTCCTGGCCTTCGGCACCGGTTTCACCGTGATTTTCGTGATCATTGGTTTGTGGGTGACCCAGTTTTCAACCGATCAGGCCACCAAACGCGTGACTAAAACCCTCGAAGAACTCAGTGTCGGTGGAGCATCGACCATCATCCCGGCCGAGTTTGTCGATCTCACGACCAACGTCCCAAAAGCCGTCACTCCGGGCCGCACTTACCCCACCAATGCCGGCACGTTGGCCGGCACGGTGTCCACCGCCGAAAGCCGCTACCCCACCGACGAACGCTATTGGGCCCACGTCAACGACCTAGCCAGAATCCGAAAGACCAATCCCAATGCCGTGGAGTACACCTATCTCAAGGCACCAAACGGAACATTTGAGGTTGTTGGATCAGTAGGCGCGGTTGGCTATCCCGAGATGTTCGTTGATCCGCCAGCCGGACCGACATTTTTAGCGCCGATCGCGGCCGACGCCTCAGCGTCAAGTGCCTTAGCCGCAGGCCTGACTGAAACCGCTCATCAATCCACCGACGCCGGAGGGTCAGGCCCGCACATTTCGGCCTATAGCCCGATCGTTGATTCGTCGGGCACAGTCGTTGGTGCTCTTGGCGTCGACTATCCGATCGCCACGATTGACCAAGCGCGCCACGACGTAATCCGTGTCATCTACCCAATATTAGCCATCGCGTATCTCATCCTCCTCGCCATGATCTTCGGGCTCTCGAGTTGGCTCACCCGACGACTCACCCAATTAGCACATGCAGCCGAACTGGTGGCAGAAGGCGACTACACCGTCGACCTCGCCGCTTCGACTACCGCTCATTTCAATGACGAGCTCACCGCATTGGCTAACGCATTTGGAGTCATGACAACTAAGGTTGAGAAACGGGAGAAAAATCTGACTCAGCAAGTCAAGGTTCTAAAGGTTGAAATCGACCAGGTTCGGCGTCAAGAAGCCGTAGCCGAGATCACTGATTCTGACTTCTTCACGGACCTCACAACGAAAGCACAAACCATGCGAGCGCAAGACGAAGCTGAAACGATTGCAGCAGATGTAGCAGGATCCCCGGACCGAAGCGACCTTCCGGCTGGCACCAATGACTGATGAAACGGCAAGCGACAACCTTGACGATCTCTTAGGAGTCCCTCGTCCCAAGAAAATGGTGGCGGCGACCGAACCCGATAGCACGCTCGACGATCTCCTCGGTTCAACCCGTGCAGCGCGAGTCAACAGCGCCGATGCCCTCGATGAAATGATCGCGGTCAGCGGCGCAAAAGCGCATTCGGCGGAACCACCAACTGAAGACCGCCTCCATGTGCGCGCACGATGGGAACGCGGCCTCGCTGTCGGCCTGTTCGCGCTTGGTGTTTCAGGCGTGTTGGCCGACTGCATCGCGGCATCACAACTTGTTGCCGCGAACGGGACAAAAGCCTTGGCCGCGGTTTGGCCAATTGGCGCCGTGTTGCTGCTGATCATTGCGCTGATGCAAGCCAAGTACATCGATCGCCTCGCCCGCGTATCAGTACTTGTTTGGCTCTGCATCGCCTATGCCGCATCGTTCGGTGTCGTTATCGTCTTGTTCGCCTCCTCCGCGCCAAAAGGCCTTTCAGCCAGCCTCCTTTGGATCATCGCCGATCAAGTGAACTTCTTGATACCCCTGATTGTTTTTGCCCTTGCGGGCGACATTTTCACCGCTGGCCAAGGCATCACCGTGTTCCCGAAAATGTCACGGTGGTTCTTCATCGGGCAGATCGTCGGCTTGGCAATCGCTACCGGCGCGCCCTTGTTGTTCCACGTATCGGGTTGGTCGCTTGTCGGACTGTTATTGGTGCCACCACTTGCCTGCTTTGCAGTAATCGTGGTCATCCCACGCGCCCTGCGAGACGCACCATCCTCGGAAGGCCACGGCCGAACCACCGTGACTGCTTTCGCAGTAGTAAAAGAAACCGTCGATTTCGTCAACGCACTCCCGGCGTTCAAGTGGCTATTCCGAGCATCGCTGCTGGTGATGGCCGCAGGAGCGTTCATCAACTTTTCGTTTATCGATGTCGCGGCGTCTCGCTATCAAAATGCCGACGATCTTCAGGTCGTCTACGGCGGCGTAGCGCTCGCCGGTTTCGTCTTGTGTTGGCTGGTGCAAATCCTGTTGTCTACGCAAGCGCAGAAAAAATATGGCGTGGCCAAGGTGCTGATGGTGCTTCCCATAGCCACCGCAATCGGCGCAGCGCTGATGCTCGGCGCTGGCATCGGTCGCATCGTGATTCTGGCTGGTTTGGGCAAGCTTTTGTGGACCATCCCGCGCTGGAGCATCGACAACAGTGCCCGTCAATCAGCAATGGCTGAGCTGCCCGATGACCGTCGCGCCACGAGTTCGTTTTTGATCAATCTGGTTCCGTATGGCATCGGGCTGATCTTGGTTTCGATCCCGATCCTGATTTCGAAGCTCGTAGGCGGCTACTGGGTTGTGCCGCTCGCGGCATTGGCCCTCGCTGTCGGATCGATCTTCTGGAGTCGCAACACCATCAAGACTTGGGAAGACACCCAACTTTCCTATCGCCTCAAGCGCCGAAAGCGAATGGGCTAAGAAGCACTCCGAACGAACTCGGCTCAAGGCCAAAACCGCGAATCCACGAATGCACAGCGCGAATCGGTGACATCAGCGATCGCTGCTACAGTTCCGAAGTCGAAACCGAAGTTACATACCTCAAGGGGATTAGTACGCCATGACCAAGATCGTTTCCGTGCACTCGTTTCGTGGTGGCACCGGCAAGAGCAACTCAAGCGCAAACCTCTCGTCACTGATTGCTGCTGCTGGTAACCGCGTCGCAGTGGTTGACACCGACGTGCAATCGCCGGGCATCCATGTGCTGTTCGGGTTCGACGAACAAGTTCCTGGCATGACACTCAACGACTATCTCTATGGCAACTGCCCCATAACTGACGCCGCCCATGACGTCACTTATGCCATCACAAACTCCGGTCAAGACGTAGCCGACGGCGGCCAACTTTTTCTCGTGCCGTCAAGTATCAAGGCTGGCGACATCGCCAAGGTCCTGCGTCAAGGCTATGACGTTGAGTCGCTCAACGAAGGCTTCCGCGACCTCGTCAAGGGACTCGACCTCGACTACCTCGTCATTGACACCCATCCAGGTCTGAACGAAGAGACGTTGCTATCGATCACGATCAGCGACATCTTGCTGCTCATCATGCGGCCCGACAAGCAGGACTATCAAGGCACTGCCGTCACCGTCGACATCGCTCGCCGACTGGAAGTTCCTGACCTCCTCCTGATGGTCAATAAGGTCCCGTCAAATGCCGATCGTCAGGCGCTTGCCGCTGATGTCGCCGCTGCCTACAGCGTCGAAGTTGCGGGAGTGTTGCCGCTTAGCGAGGACATGGTCTCCAACGCATCAGGCGGCCTGTTCGCACTGACCGACCCAGGCCACGAATGGTCACAGGCACTTGCTGGCGTCGCCGAAAGACTTCAGGCCTGAAGCATTGATGTGGGTTCCATAGGCGTCATCTCAGGCTCTGCAAATGCTGACCGCGTCGGCATTGCAGCGCTTGTTGACTTGGCGCGGTCAGTTGCCGCAAGCCATGGCGACACCGCAGATGCAACTGGGTTACTCGTACGCCTTCTCGGCGAGGATGCCCAACATCGCTCAACGCTCGGGGACGAACTTTCTCCGCTCCAACTGTCGATCACCGTCGACGGCACTGAGCTGGTGCTGTCATTTCACGATGTAGGCGAACCGCTGTGTGGACCTCCTGCGGCGGTCTTGGCGCTCGTTGACTTGGGGTTGGCGAGCGGCGCAACCGGAGGCATCGGCGACACGGGAAACCTCAGTGTTGTTCGGGTTCCGCTGCCTTCCCATGGGCGCCTCCTCGACGATGCCGATCTCGAAGTCCTCGATGACGACACGCCGCTTAGCAACGCACCGGTGACCATTCGCGAACTCCAACCTGAAGATGCTCCCGCACTTTCGCGCTGCCTCTATCGGTGTTATGGATGGACCTACCCAGGCGCCGACATGTACTTCCCCGAACGGGTCGAAGCTGCGATTCGATCGGGAAAACGCATTGGAGAAGTCGCCGTTGACGAAAACGGCGAGGTCGGCTCCCATTGGGGTGCCGTGTTTGTGGCCGAAGGCGTCGTCGAAACGGGCGGCACGATTACCGATCCACGGTTTCGGCGTCGAGGCATCGCCAATCAGTTGGGCGACCGGCTATTGGATCGTCTCGTCGCCAACGGCGTGCGGGGCCGCATGCGCGAGCCCGTCGTGACCCATTCGGCAACTCAACACATTGCGCTGCGCGAAGGCGCAACGATGGTTGGGCTACATATTTACAGCCTCGCTCCCTTTCAACAGATTGGCATTACCGACGGCTTGGTCAAGGCACGCACCTCGCTCACCGTGATGTACAGCCCGCTGGTTGACCTTGCGCCAGCGACTATCTGGGTGCCCGCTGATTACGAGGCGATCGTCCGACTTATTGCGAAGTCGACGGACTGGCCCCGCGATTTCGGCACGGTAAGAGGAGCCGTCGACCAGCCCAGTCGGTCCAACGTGACCTCGTCTTATGACTCGCTCAACCAAGCCGGTGCCATCGTGGTGAATGAAATCGGCCACGATCTCGTCGATGCCATCGACGAGACCCTCAGCCAACTGCGTTCGGCGCAAGCCGAGGTCGTTCGAGTGTTCTTGCCCGCCAACGATCCAGCCCTGGCATCGGTCGGCGCTGGGCTAAGTGCGCTCGGGCTCGCGTTTGCGTCGTTCTTCCCCGAGTACGGCGTGCTTGGTGACACCTTGTCACTGCAATGGTTGCGAGATCCAGAAGTGGATGACTCCGATTGGGAATATGCCAATGAAGACGTCGAAAAGCTCGCACACATGATCCTTGCGCAGGCACGCAGTGTCGGCGATCAAGCAACCACGATCAGGCGCCGGTATGCGCGGCGCCAAGAATTATTCGCGGCACTGCCAACAACCGTTGACGGTGACTAGCTGGAAATAACGCTGCGGTTAGAACTACTCACTCCATTACCGAAGTGAGTAGGCAGCTTGTTCGCGTTTATGAGCTCCACGTCTTTCAGGAACAGCCGCTGGTTGATCCACAGCTCGGGCAGGCATGGCAGCTGCCAGCCCGCTGCATGTGCACACCACACTGCATGCACATTGGTGCGTCATTGTGGCGAACTTCCGGTCGCCCAGCTGCGGCAGCTGGCGCGGCCTGGGCCAATTCAGCAACCAGCTGCGATGCAGATTCGATCGATGGTGGATCGACTGGCATGTCGCCCTGACGAGTCTCGACGAGAGACTCCTCAACGCCTGGCAATGTTGGTTGCATACGCTCGCTGGTGGTGAGGATGCCGAGTTCATTGCGCTCGTCGATCGACAAGTACATGACGGCGAGTTTGCGGAAGAGATAATCCATCAACGAATTCGCGATACGGATATCAGGATCGTCGGTCATGCCGGCCGGCTCGAACCGCATACCCGTGAATGCCTCGACGAAACTGCGCAACGGCACACCGTATTGCAGGCCGTGACTCACCGAGATGGCGAATGCGTCCATGATGCCGGCAAGGGTCGAACCCTGTTTGGATACCCGAACGAAAATCTCACCGGGGCGGCCGTCTTCATATTCACCAACAGTGACGAAACCTTTGCAATCGGCAACACGAAACTCAAAGGTGTGCGACGCACGGGTGCGGGCCAACTTTTGACGCACGGCTTGATAGACAACTTTTTCGACGATTCGATCGACCGAACTGGCGGCGGCGGCCGCAGCGCCCGACTCAGCAGTGTCGCCGTCTTTCTTTGCCATCGACAATGGTTGAGCCACCTTGCAGTTGTCGCGGTAGATGGCAACCGCCTTGATGCCGAGTTGCCACGCATCGATATGAAGTTGCTCAACCTCTTCAACCGTCACGTCTTCGGGCATGTTGACCGTCTTTGAGATCGCCCCCGAGATGAACGGCTGCACTGCCCCCATCATTTTGACGTGACCGCTGTAATGGATCGGGTTGTCACCCATCGAACAAGCAAATACCGCCACATGATCAGCGGTGAGATGGGGTGCGCCCAAGATCGACTTGTTCACGTCGATATAGGCAATGATTTCGGCTGACTGCTCAGGGGAATAACCCAAGCGTCGCAGCGCACGCGGCACCGTCTGATTGACGATGCTCATATTGCCGCCTCCAACCAGCTTCTTCATTTTGCATAAGCCAAGGTCGGGCTCAATGCCGGTCGTGTCACAATCCATCATCAGACCGATGGTTCCGGTCGGCGCCAACACTGACGCCTGAGAGTTGCGCACACCGTGATCGTCAGCGATTTCGCATGCTTCGTCCCATGACTGCTGAGCAGCACTAAGGAGCTCGTGGGGTAACAGTTCTTCGTTGATGTTTGCCGCTTCAGCGCGGTGCATCGAAAGTACGCGCAACATGTGCTCGGCGTTGTCGGTGTAACCAGTGAACGGACCCATACGGGCGGCAGTTCGAGCTGACGTTGCATACGCATGACCAGTCATGAGTGCTGTTACCCCTGCTGCCCATGCCCGACCTTCGTCGGAGTCATACGGCAGACCCAAAGCCATCAACATGGCCCCCAAGTTGGCATAACCAATACCCAACTGGCGGAACCGGCGCGACGTCTCACCAATAGGCTCGGTTGGGTAGTCGGCATTGCCGACCAAGATCTCTTGGGCGGTGAAGATAACCGCAACAGCCGCCTTGAAGCCCTCAACATCGAAGGTGTCGTCTTCGCCAAGGAACTCAAGCAGATTCAGACTGGCCAAGTTGCACGCCGAGTTATCGAGATGCATGTATTCCGAACACGGGTTTGAGCCGTTGATACGACCAGTATTAGTAGCGGTATGCCAACGGTTGATCGTGGTGTCGAACTGCATGCCTGGATCGGCACATTCCCAAGTGGCAAGGGAAATCTGTCGCATCAAATCGCGGGCACGAATGGTCTTGACGATGGTTCCGTCGACGACTGCGCGCAGGTGCCAGTCGGCATCGTCTACCACTGCCTGCATGAATTCGTCGGTGACTCGAACCGAATTGTTCGCGTTTTGATACTGAATCGACGTGATGTCTTTTCCGTCGAGGCTCATATCGAAACCGGCGGCTTCAAGAGCACGCGCCTTTTTTTCTTCGGTGGACTTGCACCAGATGAACTCTTCGATGTCGGGATGATCGACATTGAGAATGACCATCTTGGCGGCACGACGAGTCTTGCCACCTGATTTGATCGTGCCGGCCGATGCATCCGCTCCACGCATGAAACTGACCGGGCCCGAGGCGGTGCCTCCGCCTTTCAGAAGCTCAACGCTGGAGCGAATCTTGCTGAGGTTGATACCTGATCCCGAACCACCCTTGAAGATGGTGCCTTCTTCGACATACCAGTTGAGGATGGAATCCATTTGGTCGTCGACAGCCAAGATGAAACAAGCCGAAGCCTGCTGCGGAACACCTTTGACCCCGATGTTGAACCACACCGGTGAATTAAACGCGGCTTTTTGGGTGACTACTAGATGACGCAACTCGTCGGCGAAGGCGCGGGCCTCGCCGACAGTTTCAAAGTACCCATCACGCGAACCCCATTCGGTGATGGTGTCGACGACGCGGTCAATGACCTGACGCAATGATGTCTCACGCTCGGGCAATCCCAAGGTGCCACGGAAATACTTCTGGGCAACGATATTGGTGGCATTGAGCGACCAATCGACCGGGAACTCGACCCCTAACTGTTCAAACGCAACCGAGCCATCCCGGAAATTCGTGATGCGGGCATCACGCTTTTCCCAGGTGACTTCGTCGAAGGGGTGGACACCTTCGGTGGTGAAGTGTCGACGGATGCCGATGCCGAGTTGCTCTGGCGCCATAGCCATGAATGGGGTCTCCTCAATAATGAAACTGCTGCGGTTGGCTGTAACCCGGGCTCAGCCCGAACACAACATGTAGTGGTATTGCTGCTTTCGATTTCCCCCGAACCACAAGATGTGGAATGAGATTACATCACCGTAGTTTGGGTCTTGTCAACGATTACCCACCGGTTTCTGCGAAAAATCTTGGCGAAGGCCCCACATCAACGGATGCTGCGGCGCAAACGAGCAGGTCAGAGGTCGATCGAGTCGATTCGCGGCAAACCGTGAATCGACATAACACGATCGAGCCCCCCTAGGAGTCGTCATGCCAGCCATGAACCAGAGACGCCAGCCACCATTCCGATCGTTCGCGCCGCAGTTCCATTGATGGTTGTCACCATAAAGAACTTGCCCTGTGGATCGTAAGAGGGAACAACCTGTGAATTTCCGGTGGACAACTCGGGAACTATCCACAGGATGATCGATCGGCATGGGATAACTCACTCCGATCGATAGCCGCCTGCGACTTGCTAGCGTCGATAGATGCGCCAACTGCTGCCGACCGCTCCTGATGACATCACGATGGAAGCGCTGGATTTGATCTATGCCAACGACGCAAGGCCCCGACCGGCAACTCGGCCTTGGATCTTGTCGAACATGATCGTCAGTACTGACGGCGCGACGGCGATTGGTGGCCGATCGGGCCAGCTGGGTGGGCCCGCTGACTGGCGAGCATTTCATGCGTTGCGGGCGGTCGCCGACGTCATCATGGTGGGCGCAGGGACCGCTCGAGCCGAACACTACGGGCCGCCGAAGGTGACCGAAGAGCAGCAGGCTCGACGAGTCGCTCGAGGCCAGGCGCCGGTGCCGCGCATCGCGCTGATCACTGGTCGACTCGACCTTGATCTTGGGAGCGCATTGTTTGTTGATTCGCCGGTGCGGCCACTGGTGTTTACCGGCACTCGTCCCTCGGCCGACCAGCTCGCAGCCGCGTCGGAGGTCGCTGACGTCATAATCGCGGGAACCGACAACGTTGACCTGGTGGCGGCCACCGTTGCATTGCATGACCTTGGGGTGAACATCGTGTTGTCCGAAGGAGGACCGACCCTCAATGGTCACCTTGCCGAAGCTGACCTGTTCGACGAGAAATGCGTGACGATCGCACCGTTGTTGGTCGGCGGATCGGCACCACGCAGCGTCCACGACGCTGACTTGGCCCACCCCCTGGATCTGCGGCTTGACCGCGTCATCGAAGACGGCGGCATGCTGCTGCTGCGTTACGTGCGAGCCAACTAACCGAATCGGCCCAGTTACGGACGAAGGTTCAGTGGCGTTTTGGCTCGGTCGCTTTGGAAAGCAACCGGAGCTCGGCTTGAAAGTCGGCCGCGTCGTCGAAGTCTTTGTAGACACTCGCAAAACGGACATAGGCGACGTGGTCAAGCTCGCGAAGGCGGTCGAGTACCGCCAGACCGATTTGATCGCTCGTAACGTCGCTACCGACCAGGCGAAGTTGATCTTCAATATCGGCGGCCAGTTCGGAGGCTCGGGCATCATCGATTGGCCGACCTTTGGCGGCGGCTTGAATCCCGGACTCAACCTTGGCCCGAACAAACGGAACTCGGTCGCCTGAACGCTTGACCACCATGAGTGGCGCGAGTTCATAACGCTCAAAAGTGGTGAATCGGGTTGAGCAAACCAGACATTCACGGCGGCGACGAATTGATGAGCCGTCGTCGTTTGTGCGCGAATCAACGACCTTGTCATCGTCATTTGAACATGCCGGACAGCGCATGCCAACGACGCTACCGCCCCATGCACCTCGAGAAGAATCACACCCCGAACCGAAGGTCGGTTGATCCGGCGGAAATTGCGGGAGAGGCGATCAACGGTGAGGCGGCCCCACAGGACACCAGAACCCATGATTACGACGCGAGATCGTTGATTCGAATGGACTGCCCAGGCTGCAACACTGTGCTACCCGCACGATCAGCTAGACGATCGACGACGCCTCGCACATCGCCACTGGGATGTATCCGTCTGGCGATTGACCACAGCGTGTCGCCGGCCTGCACGACATAGCTATCGGTTGCCGTCGCCTTCGTCACTGAAACCGGCGATGTAGGCGCACCATTTGCGCTCACCTTGCTGGCATTCGTGACCGCAAACGAGGCCATAACTGCCACGGTTACCATGGCTAATGCCACACCCAGTCGGCGACGGCGATAGATCGCGGGATGGAGTCGACCATGGCTTGACCGATACCCCAGGGCATGGGCCCGAGCAGCCTTACGACCACCAGGGATAACCCGGAGCGGTGGTCGCGCTGGCACCTCGTCGAGGTGGTGGGTGGGGTGCGAAACATGATGGGGAACTACGACGACAGCAGTCATGAACAACAGTCTCCTCAAGGGGTAGGACAACAACGAGGTGAGGCAAGAACTTGCAGCGATGTCATTGCCACCAATGGGCGCTGAGCATCTGCTAGAACGGTCGTTCGACGAACAACCGTTCCTACTATGTGTCCAGCAAATCACGAACGTCTGTTCGATGTCAACCCCTAATCGAACAAATGTTTGCATACAGCCAAGTGGCCGACTACGGTGCAAACGTCCGTTCGATTCACGTCTTGAATGACCCGCTCAAGGAGCCACCGACATGCCTGTCAGCCAGCCACTTACCGCTCGCCAGCAGCAAATTCTCGACTTCATCGAGAGCCAAACCAATGACCGCGGCTATCCCCCATCAGTGCGCGAAATCGGTGAAGCCGTCGGATTGGCCTCGCCGTCGACGGTGCATTCCCACCTCGCCAGCCTGCAACGCCTCGGTTACCTGCGCCGCGACCCAACCAAGCCTCGGGCCATCGAAGTGCGATACGACCCCACCTCCGGCGCTTCCGACTTCGACCGGCGACCGGTTCGCCACGTCCCGCTCGTCGGCGATGTCGCAGCCGGAACCGATGTGCTCGCTCAAGAAAACGTCGAAGAGGTGCTTCCGTTGCCCGCAGATTTCACTGGCGACGGCGACCTGTTCATGTTGCGAGTGCGCGGCGATTCCATGATCAATGTCGGAATCCTCGACGGCGATTTCATCGTTGCCCGATCGCAGTCCACGGCGCAAAAGGGCGACATCGTCGTTGCCGGCATTCCCGGTGACGAAGCAACCGTCAAAACCTATTCCCGAGTTGGTGACCAGATCATCTTGCAGCCTGCAAACGATCGTCTCGACGACATGATTTTTGGGCTCGACGAAGTCACGGTCTTCGGCAAAGTCGTCACAGTCATGCGCAAGGTCTAACCAATGCGCTTGCTCACCGATGCTTGACCAAACCGCTGAACTTGGGTTTAACCCCGGCGGAGCAAATCATTGAGCGCAGCAAACACCGAATCTAAGTCGGAGCGGGTCACGAACTCCCCTGCAGTGTGGGCAATTGTTGGATCGCCAGGTCCGAAGTTCGCCGCCGGAATCCCAAAGCTGGCGAAACGAGCCACGTCCGTCCAACCCAGTTTTGCTTCAACGTCGAGATTGCCTCGTTCGATAAGCGTTGCGATCAACCCATCATTGAGCGCTGGCATCGCTCCCGCAGCTACGTCAGTGACCTCAAACGTATCGCCTTCATCCATCCACGGCCCCACGACGGATCGCACGTGAGCTTCTGCTTGGGCCGGCGAGCGATCAGGGGCGAATCGGTGATTAAGCGTCACCTCAACCTGGTCAGGAACAACATTGCCCGCGATACCGCCGACTACATGAACCGCTTGCAACACCTCGTGATAGCGGCAGCCCTGCAACACCGGTTCCCGTTCGGGACAATCAGCCACCGCGCCGAGCAGGGAACCCAGCCGATGAATCGCATTGCGGCCCATCCAGGGTCGCGCGGTATGGGCACGCTCGCCCGCCAAGGTCACCCGCACTCGCATCGTGCCCTGGCAGCCAGCTTCAATCGTCGCTGATGTCGGTTCACCCAAAATCGCAGCATCGCCTTGCAACAGGTCAGGTCGCGCGAGGTGTAATTCGAGTAGCCCGCTTTGGGCCGCGCCGATTTCTTCGCGGGCATAAAAGATGTACGTGACATCGATGGCCGGATCATCGATGGTGCGAGCAAGTTCCAACATGACTGCCAACCCACCCTTCATGTCGCAGGCTCCAAGTCCCGACAACCGATCACCGTCGATCACCGCCGTCGAATTTCCATTCGCAGGAACGGTGTCGGTATGGCCGGCCAGCACGAGCCGCATTGCGTGACCACGTTGGGTCCGAGCCACCAAGTTGTCGCCAACCCGAGTGAGTTCGAGCCAAGGAACTTGGCCGAGTTGGTTTTCGAGTAGCGAAACGAGGTCGGCTTCGGCACCACTTTCCGATGGAACCGCAACCAAAGAAGCGGCCAACTCGAGCAGGTCAGTCATGACGCCGCATTCGGTCAACCTCATCGACCCGAGTTGGCACTACTGGTTGGTTCCCGGTCACTGGGCGACACCGTGATCCCGCAGTACCGAATTGAGTTGCGCTTTGTCGTGGCGTTCGCCTTCGGTCAGTCGTTTGATGACCAGCACACATGGCAAACCGAATTCGCCACCGGGGAAAGTACGCGGCCGAGTAGCCGACACCGCCACTGACCAAGGCGGAACATGTCCACGGCTGAGTTCGTCACCAGTTTCGGCATCAATGACGGGGATCGTGCTTGACAACACGCAACCGGCACCAAGGACACTGCCTGCTCCGACTCGCGCACCGTCGACAACGATGCAGCGACTGAAGATCATGCAATCGTCTTCGATGATCACCGGCGCAGCTTGCGGCGGTTCAAGAACACCGCCAATCCCTACCCCACCACCGAGATGCACGTTGGCACCTATTTGAGCACAGGACCCAACGGTCGCCCAGGTGTCGACCATGCTATTGGCGCCAACCCGTGCACCGATGTTGACATAGCTCGGCATCATCACGACACCACGATCGAGGAAGGACCCAAAGCGGGCCGACGCGCCGGGTACCACTCGCACGCCCGCTTGTTGATAATTGTGCTTCAGTGGAATCTTGTCGGCGTATTCAAACGGCCCAAACTCGCTGGTGGCCATCTCGCTTTGGCGGAAGTAGAGCAGGATCGCCAACTTCAACCATTCATGAACCACAACCGAACCATCGGCAACGACCTCAGCGACCCGGGCCTGGCCCCGATCGAGCAGCGTGATCGCTTCGAGAACGGCACGGTTCGCGTTGACGTCGTCCACTGCGAGGTCGACACGGTTTTCCCAAATGGATTCGATGGTGGTTTGCAGATCGCTCATGGGAAGAAAGGCTAGTTCTCGGTCGGGCTAAGTCGGCGCAGGATTCACTCCCCCGACGACAACGTCAGGTTTGGTCAGGACTCTCGGGGCGAGCGGCGACCCCCGGTGCGGTCTCCCACCCCGGAGGGTGACGTGGCGGAGCGACATACGTTGGCGGCGGAGGCGACGACGGGGCGACAAACGTTGGCGGCGACGGTGGCAGTGAATCCGAGGGGTACAGACCACCACTCGCAGCGCTGGCGGTCACTAGCTTTTGTCGGCGTTTCCATTGGCGGCGACGAATCGCTGTCACGATGGCCAGCGTCAATGCGATAAGCGCTGACAAACCGCCAAGGGCCATCGAACCTAAAAGTGGTCCGACCGAGGCCAGGTCGATACCCGGCCCCACGGCGATAGTTACCGCACGCGGATCATTTTCGCGAGCTGTGTTGGCCGCAACGACATACGTGCCGGCGACACCAGGGGTGAATTCGCCGATAGCCCGACCTTCGCGACTTCCCCAGGCGTAGTTCTCATCGATCACCGGGTCCGAAATTGGAACGGCGTTTCCTGTCGCGTCACTCACCACAAGTCCGCTGACCAACGGCAACTGACTGCTATCGAGACTCGCTCCGGAGTATTCGACAAATAGCTTGTAAGTCTTGGCATCAAGATGCATCTCGGAACTTCCCGGTACCAAGAAGCGTGGGTAGGCGTCGGCGGCATTCAACATCCCCGCGATCGTTACGGCAAACCAAATTGTGGCGACTACACACCCGACAACGGCGATAACCGCCGCTATCCAATAGCCTGCCGCCGACGGTTTCGCAGAAGCATTCGCCGGCCGAGGTTCCGCAACTGGGATCGTCATGCCACACCCACGCGGCGCGCCACTAACTCGAGTTGGGTGTCGGCACACACCATCGCGAGGCGCACATGGTCTCGACCTGCATCGCCGTAAAAGTCGCCCGGGCTCGCCAACACACCAGCCTCAGTGGCCAACCGGCGGGCAAATGCCCACGCGTCTCCGTCTGGAGCGGGAACCCAAAGATAAAACGCACCACCTGGAAGCTCGACCTCGACCCCCCAGTCGCGCAAGATCGACTGCATCCGAACGAGTCGGTTGCGATAGCGATCCCGTTGCTCATCGACGTGCACATCGTCACTCCACGCCACCGCCGCCGCGGCCTGAACTGGTCCCGCGACGATAAAACCCGCGTGCTTACGGATTTCTTTGAGATAGTTGACAATGTCGCGGTCACCGGCAAAAACCCCTGCCCGCAAGCCCGCAAGATTGGATCGTTTCGATAACGAATGCACTGCGATGAGGCCGTCGGTCCCGTGTTCAAGAATCGTTCGCGGCGGGCCTTGCCAAGTGAACTCGATGTAACACTCATCACTGAACACCGGCACACCATGAGTGCGCCCCCACTCAGCAATGACTCCCAAGTTATCAAGGCCACCGGTGGGGTTTCCCGGCGTATTGACCCACAAGCACAATGCACGCGCAATATCGCTGGGATCGATCGCGCCTAGGTCAATCGAGTTCGCGGCATCAATCGGCACGGCAACGGCGCGACAACCCGCCAACGTTGCACCCATCGCATAGGTCGGGTAACTAATCGCCGGGTAGAGCACGGTGTCGCGCTCGGGGCTGCGAAGCCGCAACCATTGCGGGACCCCAGCGACAACTTCTTTCGTCCCGACGCACGCCGCAATCTGCGCTGGATCAATGGCAATGCCGAGACGACGATCCATCCACTCGGCGGCCGCGTCTCGGTAGGTCGCCGAACCAATTGATGGCGGATAGCCCCGTTCGGCTCCCGACGTCGATAATGCGTCAATAACCGCCTGCGGGGGCGCGTCATTGGGCGTGCCGATTGAAAGGTCGACCATCCCGCCTTCATGGGCAACAGCAATCGCTTGAAGCTCACGTAACCGGTCATAGGGATAGGGCGGGGGGGTGAAACCACCCGGTGAGCGCTCACTCATACGGCCGTGCCTGTCGCCGGTACCACCCACGCTTGCAGTCGACTCGCCGCTGCCTCATCAAGTCGCGCCCGCAGACGCATGCCATCGCCATCAGCTTGTTCCACCAAAACTTCACCCTCTCGATGAACCGACGCCATGATGTCGCCCCGCGCAAACGGCACGTGCAATTCGAATACTTCGGTCAAGGCGCGAATTCGGTCACCAATGGTCCGCAATAACTCGTCAACCCCGACTCCCGTCGTCGCGCTGAACGTTATCGAACCTAGATGTGATCGCGTAAGCCGATCAGCGGCATCTGGTGCCAAATCTCGCTTGTTGAACACCAGCAACTCAGGCACTGAACCGGCACCTATTTCGTGCAAGACGTGACGAACCGCATCGATATGTTCGTCAGGCTCTGCCGTCGACGAGTCGACGAGGTGAATTAACAAATCAGCTTCGGCGACAACCTCGAGTGTTGAGGTGAATGCTTCGACCAGTTGATGCGGCAACTTGCGCACAAACCCCACCGTGTCGGTCAGCAACACCGACTCGCCGCCGGGCAATGCGAGGCGCCTGGTGGTCGCATCAAGAGTCGCAAACAACCGATCTTCGACCAACACACCTGCATCGGTTAGGCGATTCAGTAACGTCGATTTACCCGCATTGGTATACCCAACAATCGCCGCGGTCCGAAGACTTGATCGGCGTTGAGTCTTTCGCTGGGTCGCCCGATGACGATCGATGTCTCGAAGCTCAGACTCGAGCTTGTGGATGCGGCGGACTAAGCGTCGACGATCAACTTCGAGTTGCGTTTCGCCGGGTCCCCGAGTGCCAATGCCCGCACCTTGTTGGCTCAAGCTGCCCCCCGCCCGCCGCAATCGAGGCAACCGGTATCGCAACTGAGCGAGTTCAACCTGCGCCTTGCCTTCTTGGCTGTGGGCATTCTGAGCGAAAATGTCAAGGATGACCGCGGTTCGATCGAGTGCCGTTCGACCCAGCAGCTTTTCGAGATTGAACTGCTGGCCCGGAGTCAGGTCATTGTCGAACACCACCGTGTCGGCATCGAACTCATCAGCGAGAGCCCGAAGTTCCTCGACTTTGCCTTTGCCGATGTAAGTCGCCGGTTCCGGCGAGTGACGCTTTTGCATGATGCGGGCGACTTCGTCGGCACCCGCGGTGTCGACGAGCTGGGCAAGTTCGTCCAGCGAACGCTCGACATCATCTTCGTGGGCCGGCGCGATTACCACGCCAACGAGCACAATTCGTTCACGAAACGTCCGCTCGATGAGCCCGCCCGATGCGCCGCCGAAATCACCGAAGCCGCCGCGATGACTGTCACCATCGCTTTGATCATCTTCGAAGCCATCGACACCCGACACCGAAGGCAGCGACAAGTCATCATCGAATAAACCGTCGATTGCATCGCCCGTCGAGTCTTCGTGAGGCCCTTTCTTGCGTGGTCTACCCATCTCGGACTTCAACGGTCGCAACATGAGATGCCGGCCCAATGAGTGTCACCGTGGTGCCGAGTACCACTTCGGCAACCCCGCCCGGCATCGCAACCAACACCCGCTCGCCGACGAGGCCCCACGCGTTGGCGGCATGGGCTGCGGCGCAAGCACCGGTTCCACACGCCTGGGTAACCCCTGCGCCGCGCTCCCATACCCGCAAGTCAAGCGAATCAGGACCTGTTGCCGCGATGAACTCAATGTTGATTCCGTCGGCGAAACGTTGTTCGAACCAGGGACCTTCCGCAATCAGGTCAACTTCGGACGGATCAGCTACCGCGATAACCAAATGCGGGTTGCCCATGTCGATAGTCACCGACCTTGACGGACGCGCCGACGCAGTACGCACGACCGGGTCTTCGACGACATCGTCGACTGGGTCAGATTCGGGAGGTGGACTTTCGACAGTCATCGCCGCTTCGGCGGCCGCGTCAAAGATCGCCAAGCGCTCGGCGACTTCATCGGGGATCAGTGGGCCTGGTTGGGCTGGACCCATGTCGACACTTACCGTTGCAGTACGCAGATCCTCACTCGCTTCGACCTGCACCCGGCGCACGCCACCATCGGTCGCGATGCGAAGCACTGCTTCGCGAACGCCGCGGGCCATCGCCACGGCTTGGCCGAGGCAACGAATGCCGTTACCACTCATCTCGGCGCGGCTGCCATCGGCGTTGTAAAGATGCATCACCACATCGACATTTCCGCCGGAAGTTGGAGCTTCGCCGTAAATCAGCCCATCGGCGCCAATACCGATCCGGCGGTCGCAAAGGCGAATCGCCGTTTCGCCATCAATGACCAGCCCAGGACCATTCAGTTCGTCCAGAACAATGAGAAAGTCGTTGGCGAGGCCATGATGCTTGGTGAGCTGCACTTGGTCAGTATCCCAGCATTGTGGTCAGGTCGCCCAACGCATCGGAATCGGCATCTATCCAGGTAATCCTCGGATCGCGCCGAAACCAGCGTTCTTGGCGGCGAGCAAAGCGCCTAGTCCGCATCGCGATTTCGTCACTGGCGTCAGCCAACGAGATCAATCCGGCCAAGTGGCTCAGCAATTCGCGATATCCGAGCGCTTGGCGAGCAGTCCGTGACATGCCTTCGGGCTGATCGACAAGGCCGCGCACTTCATCGAGGAAACCGGCGTCGAGTTGCGCAGCGAGGCGATCAGCGATGCGCTGATCAAGCATGGAGCGGTCGAGCCGCAACCCAACAATCGGGAAGTCCAACGCGTCATAGGTTTTGAGGCCAGGCCCAAACGACGAAAAAGGCCGACCGCTGCCTACGGTCACCTCGAGTGCACGAAGGATTCGCCGCCTATTCTCAGCCTCCATTCGGTCTGCCGCGACCGGGTCACTGGCAACGAGCTGGCGATACAACACATTGGTGTCTGGTTCGGCGTCAAGTTCGGCTCGAATGTTCGGGTACCGAGCAGGGATCTCTAATTGATCGATCGCCGCCCGTAAGTACAACCCGGTGCCGCCAACCATGACGGCTTGGTGGCCACGAGACGCAATCTCGCTCAGTGCAGTCGCGACATCGACTTGAAACCTCGACACGGTGTAATCGTCATAGGCCTCAACGAGGTCGATGAGATGGTGGGGAATCTCAGCCTGGTCTCGCAGACTTGGCTTCGCCGTTCCAATGTCCATGCCGCGATAGACCTGCATCGAATCCACCGACACCAGTTCGAGTTGAGGATTCGCACGAGCCAGATTCATCGCCAATGACGATTTCCCGGATGCCGTTGGCCCGATGATCGACATGGCAATGACGCTCATCGCAACATCTGATCCACCATCAGGTGCCAGTCAAGGCGAACAACATCGGCGTGCACCAGACCATAGGCATCAACAAATGGGCCAAGCGCCTCGGGTCCGACCGTTCCCGCCAAGTCAGCGGCCATAGTCGCCAGGTCGCGATAGCGGTCGCCGGAACCACCGCGAGTCCAGGAAGTCCAGCCGCTGACGTGGGCCTGGTCGATCCAAACGGTGCCTAATCGGGCATCACCATGAATCACGACCTGATCGGCCGGGTCAAGTTTGGCTGGTTGACTCGAGATCGCAAGGTCCAACAACCGATCGGGCTCGTAGCGACGATACGCGGGATCAAATTGATCAACAGTGACCACGCCTCGACCGACACGCGCCGAGGCTTCGGCCAACAACGAATCTGGCGAACTGTCAAACGGGCAACTGTTGCCGGGGCGAGCATGGAGGTCGCGCAAACCGAGGGCGACCGCTACGAGCATGTCGGTGATGTCAAGGCCCGATCGCAGCAGGTCAGTCGCAGATGATCCAGCCAATTCGTGCTCGGGGCCGACCACTATGCCCGCGGTTTCGAACCAACTTCGCCGTGCCGCCGCGTCGGCTGAGCCAATCAGGCTGAAACCACCGGAATGCGCGTGCGATGACGAGGCCGAGCAGTGATCTCGACAAGTTCGCCCTTCAAAAAATGGGGACCTCCATAAGTGATCCGAACATCAGCAACGGCGCCCGGACGCAAACCAGGATCTGCACCGGGGACGTGCACCAACTTGTTTTGCGCCGTGCGGCCACTCATAACCGCCGGGTCTCGCTTGCTCGGTCCTTCGATCAAAATCTCCTCAATGCGACCAACCCGAGCTTGGTGTTTCAGCAACGCTGAACGCTCAACGACAACCCGCAGTCGGTCGAACCGCTCACTCACTATCGCCGGATCAACGAACTCATCGACCCGATCTGCCGCTTCGGTACCCGGCCGTGGCGAATAGATAAATGTGTAGGCACTGTCGTATTCCGCGGCCGCTGCGACCTCAAGGGTCTGGACGAAATCCTGGTCAGTTTCGCCTGGGAAGCCGACAATGATGTCGGTGGTCACGGCAAGATCGGGCATGGCGTTGCGTGCGTCGGTGAGTCGCTCGAGGTATCGCTCAGCGGTGTAGCCCCGGTGCATCGCGGCCAAAATACGGTCACTTCCCGACTGCAAGGGAAGGTGCAGGTGGTTACAAACCTGCGCGTTAGCGGCCATGGCAGCAATTGTCTCGGGACGAAGGTCCTTGGGATGCGGACTGGTGTAACGAACGCGGCGAATACCTGGAACCGCCGCGACCGCAGTCAACAAATCGGCGAACAACGGACGCGGGCGACGGCGAGCATCGCTCACCCACTCGACGCCGGCTTCGTGCAAGTCAAACGGGTCGGCATCAGCGGAACGCAAACGGGTCGTGATATCTCGGCCATATGAATTCACATTTTGACCAAGCAGCGTGACTTCGACGACCCCATCGGCAGCGAGTCGTTCGACATCGGAAACCAAATCACCGAATGGCCGGCTGATCTCCCGGCCGCGCACTGACGGCACGATGCAGAATGCGCACGAGTTATCGCAACCGATTTGGATCGTGACCCACGCCGAAAAATCAGAATCGCGCTTTGCCTCCATCGCGGATGGAAATGCTTCGGCCTCATCGAGAACCGTCTCTTCCCAAATTTCGGTGATGGGACCATCAGCGCGCGATGCGTGCAGCAACTCGATTGCGCGGTGCACGTTATGGGTGCCGAATACCACGTCGACATGGCCCGCACGCTCCCGGATAATGTCGCGGTCTTTTTGAGCGAGGCACCCACCAACTACGATCTCCATATTGGGCCGGACCTCTTTTAGGGC
Organism: Actinomycetes bacterium; assembly: GCA_037138595.1. Classification (GTDB taxonomy): domain Bacteria; phylum Actinomycetota; class Acidimicrobiia; order Acidimicrobiales; family Acidimicrobilacustridaceae; genus UBA4742. The sequence continues at coordinate 28,339 of JBAXIB010000011.1, forward strand.
CTTGAGGTGACCGAGCATCCCGTAGAGCTTGTTGTCAGCGTTTTCACGGATACAACAGGTATTGAGGACCACGACATCCGCGTCGTCAAGCGATTCAGTCTCGTGCATGCCGTCAGCCTCGAACAGCCCCGCAATGCGTTCAGAATCATGGACATTCATCTGGCACCCGAAAGTACGAATCAGATAATTCCGGCTCACGGGGGCCATGTTACGGAAGCGAGACTGGCCAAGGAGAATCGCTGAGCACGTTGCCCGTCAGCTCGATGAAATCGGTGACCGGAGTCACGGAAGCAAATTGAGGCCGAACTCGACTTCGGCTGCGCCATCTGCCACGCGGTCGCAGGTCCAAAAACGTGGAACGGCCGGTTTCGTCTGCAGGCGGATGCAGGGAAACCGGCCGAGACCACGGGGAAGTCAGTGACAGGGCAAGGTTGCCCACGTCAGCGGATTAGTTGGCAGAATCAACTTTCAGGTTGATCGGGAGATCGTCGGCTGCAGACATGACATCGAGGTCAGCGTCAGCAGCCTTATCTCCCTTTCCCTCGGCCTCGTCGGTCTTGTCGATACCTGACTCGACGCGGATGCGCTCGGAGATTTCGACCATGACCTGCGGATTGTCGATGAGGAACTGCTTGGCATTCTCACGACCTTGGCCGAGTTGCTCACCTTCGTAGGTGTACCAGGCCCCTGACTTCTTGACGATGGCCATGTCGACACCAATGTCGAGTGCAGAACCTTCGCGACTGATGCCCTTGCCGTACATGATGTCGAATTCGGCCTGACGGAATGGCGGCGCCACCTTGTTCTTGACCACCTTGACCCGGGTGCGATTGCCGACAACTTCGACGCCGTCTTTGATTGATTCGATTCGACGGATGTCGAGGCGAACCGACGAATAAAATTTGAGCGCACGTCCGCCTGGTGTTGTTTCGGGCGAACCGAACATGACACCAATCTTTTCACGCAGTTGATTGATGAACAGACAGATCGTGTCGGTCTTGTTGAGGTTGGCGGTGAGCTTGCGCAGCGCCTGACTCATGAGTCGCGCCTGCAACCCCACGTGAGTGTCACCCATTTCGCCTTCAATTTCAGCTCGAGGCGTGAGCGCGGCAACCGAGTCGATGACGACGACATCAAGCGCACCGGAACGTACCAACATGTCGCAAATCTCGAGCGCCTGTTCACCCGTATCGGGCTGGCTGATCAGCAACTCGTCAACGTCAACCCCAATAGCCGCGGCGTAAATCGGGTCCATGGCGTGTTCGGCGTCGATGTAGGCGCAGATGCCGCCATTGCGCTGGGCTTCGGCCACGACGTGCATAGCCAGTGTCGACTTGCCAGATGATTCGGGGCCATAAAGCTCAACCACTCGACCGCGTGGCAGACCACCGACACCGAGGGCGAGGTCAAGTGCCAAGGCACCGGTTGGGATGGTTTCAATGGCCAGCGAGGCCTTGTCACCCATCTTCATGACTGAGCCCTTGCCATACTGCTTTTCGATCTGACCGAGGGCCATTTCGAGTGCTTTGTCTCGCTCCACCTGTGTTCTCCTTGATGAGGTACCCGGATTTGGGCAACTGCTACTTGGGGCTGCGACCATGCCGCAGCGATTGACACACACCATAAGAAGGGGGTGTGACAGGAACTTCGGAGGGGACCGAAGCGAATGACAAGAGTGTAAGTCGAACGGACGTTCCATGCAAGGATCCTCCGCCGATCGGTGCATGTGGAGCCAAACAGGCCAGACTGTGTCCTGCCGTCCGTTTCGCAATCAGGAGTCCACCATGTCCGAGCAACCTATTCCCAGCGACGACGAACTTCGTGCCCGGCTCACCACAGAGCAATACGAAGTGACCCAACGCAAAGGCACCGAGCCAGCGTTCACTGGTCAGTACTGGGACTGTCACGACGAAGGCACCTACAGGTGTGTTGTGTGCGACGCACCGTTATTTGCCTCAACTACCAAATTTGAATCTGGCAGTGGTTGGCCCAGCTTTTGGCAGCCGATTGCTACCGATCAGGTAGTAACCGAAAACGACATCTCCCATGGCATGGTCCGCACCGAAGCACTTTGCGCGCATTGCGGTGCGCACTTGGGTCATGTGTTTCCCGATGGCCCAGCGCCGACCGGTGAACGATTTTGTATGAACTCCGCGTCGCTTCGCCTTGATCGCGACGCGAGCGCCTAACGAGCGACAACCAAGTGACGTCGTAACCAGTCGAGCGCGGAAATCGTCGCGAATTGTCGAATGCGTTCGCGATCGCCCGGGAGGCGCACGACCATCGAGTCGACTTCGCCGTCGATACACAATCCGAAATACACGGTGCCAACGGGTTGACCCTCTTGGCTATCAGGTCCGGCGACACCGGTAATCGACAACGCGACATCACATCCCAATACGCGGCACGCGCCTTGGGCCATCGCCACTGCCGCATCGTCGGACACAACCGGTCCCGGGGTGACGCCCAACACGTCAAATTTCACGTCGCTCGCGTACGACACGATCGAGCCGTGAAACACATCGCTCGCTCCCTCGATCGCAGTCAGGCGAGAGGCAAGCAATCCTCCGGTAACCGACTCAGCGGTGCCAAATGACAAGCCCCGCTCGCGCAAGAGGCGCAGCACCACGACCTCAAGCGGTTCATCGTCGACGCTAAAGACGACATCACCAAGAATCGAGGCGACCGTCGTGACCTCGGCGTCAAGGATTCGATCGACCTCCTCGACGGTGGCTGCCTTCGCCGTTATGCGTACCTTTAATCCTTCGATCCCGCTGGCCAAAAAGGCGATCGTCGCGTGACCCAACTCGTCGAGTTCGGCAATGCGGGGTTCAAGAATCTCGGCCAGGCCCGATTCGCTGTGCCCCCATGTGCGAAGCGTGCGACTCGCGATAACGGCCTGCACCCCGGCACGGCGTTGCAGATCAGGCAATACCGTGCCAGTGATCATCTCTTTCATCTCATAAGGAACACCGGGCACTGCGTAAATCACCTGGCCGAGCGCAACGTCGCCAATCGGGCACACCAACCCTGGAGCAGTGCCGGGTTGTTGGGCCATCGTCGATGCACCCTCAGGCACTTGCGCTTGGCGCAAGTTGTTATCAGGCATGTCTCGACCACGGGAGCCGAACATGGCACGAATGCGATCGGCAATTGCCTCATCGGTGTGCAATGCAACGCCCATGACCTCCGCGATGACGTCTCGGGTGATGTCGTCGTGAGTTGGGCCAAGGCCACCACACACGATCACTGCATCGCTTCGGTCCAGCGCGATCCGTAACGCGCTCGCGATGCGCTCGCGGTTATCGCCAACCTTGGTTTGAAAATGGGAGTCGATTCCGACCAGAGCCAATTGCTCACCAATCCACGACGAATTCGTGTCGACGATCTGACCCAACAGCAGCTCGGTTCCCACTGCAACGACTTCACAACGCATGATCAAGTCTCCTTAGGTGATGAACCCGAAGTTGTCGCCGCCGAACGCCCGGCCCAGACGTATTGCCCAGCGCTCAGGACGGCCACGACTACCGACGCCCACAACAACGAATTGCCGATCCAAACATGGGCCGTGGCGAGCGGTGGCATCACTGCAGCTCCGACGGCCAAACTTTGCAACAACGTCTTGAGTTTGCCGCCACGCGATGCGGGCAGGGCAAGACCACGGCGGCCCCAATAGACGCGATACAGGCTCATGCCGATCTCGCGCACCGCGATGATGGCAACCGGTGGCCACGCAAATCGGCCAATCGAAACCAAACTGAACAGAGCACCGAGCACCAACACTTTGTCGGCGAGTGGATCGAGGAACGCACCTGAGCGTGTCGTACCGTGTCGACGAGCGATCCATCCATCGATACCGTCGGTGCTTGCCAACGCTGTCCACAGCACAAACACCGACCATGACGCCTTTTGGGTCGTGATCATCGTGAACAGCAACGGTGAGATCAAGAGTCGCAAGATCGTCACCATGTTCGCCGGCGTATTCAGCGCTGAGGGCCCGTAGGTTTGCTCGCCTTCGCTCATAGCGGCGAGTCCGCCACGACCGATTCAGTAACCAGCTCAGCGACAAGATCAGGACCGAGCGCGTCAACGATTGCTACTTCGGCGAACGATCCGGCCTCAAGAGTCGTCGGCACCGAGATCACGCCATCGATTTCGGGAGCTTCTCGATAGGAACGAGCGGTGCCGGCCACATCGACCAATACCTCCACTCGGGTTCCGATAAGGGCGTCACGACGGCCCGCGGTGATGCCATCTTGCAACTCCCGCAATTCGGCTAGGCGTTCATCCATGAGTTCGACCGGAACAACTCGATCGAGGTCAGCGGCGTAGGTACCGACCTCAGGCGAGAACGAAAAGAATCCGCACCAATCAAGCTGTGCCGATTCGATGAACTGCAACAGGAGGTCGTGGTCGGCTTCGGTTTCGCCGGGATATCCGACAATAAAATTCGAGCGAAATGCCGACGTTGGTTCGCTGGACCGAATTGTCTCGATGCGGTCCAGAAAAATCTCTCCGTCACCCCACCGACGCATACGACGCAGAAGCGGACGCGAGACATGTTGTAGCGATAAATCGAAATAGGCGACACCGGTTTCAAGCACAGCATCGATTAACTCAGCGGTGAGATCACTGGGATACAAATACAACAAGCGAACCCAGTCCACGCGTTGGGCAATGGCGCGTACCAGTGGAACGATGGAACGCTCCCCTACCCCCTGATCACGACCAAAGGCCGCAAGGTCTTGGGCCACCAGGACAATCTCTCGTGCACCAAGCTGATCGACCTCGGTCAACAAATCGTCGATCGACCGGCTTCGTTGCTTGCCCCGAAACGACGGGATCGCGCAAAAGCCACACGCCCGGTCGCAGCCTTCGGCCACCTTCAAATAAGCCCAAGGAGCACTCGACGCTGGCCGCGGCAAATTGAGCAGGTCGAACGTTGGCACCAATGCCGCGCCCAGATTCACGGGTTTGGACCCGATTGACACGGCAACTCCCGTCGACGGGATCGATTGCAGCGCAACGCCGAAACCGGCGACCGTGTCGACTTCGGGCAATGCCTCGGCAAGTTCCTGGCCGTAGCGCTCGGCCATGCATCCGGTGACAACGATCTTGGCACCGTCTGCTCGAGCGTCACTAAGCGCCAAGACGGTATCGATAGATTCTTGGCGGGCCTGCTCAATAAAAGCGCAGGTATTGACTACGACGAGGTCGGCATGGTCAGGGCCAGCAGCTGGGATGAGCCCATCGGCCAACATCGTGCCGGTGAGCTTGTCGGAATCAACTTGGTTTTTGGGGCAGCCGAGCGTCTCCACCCAGAACGTCTTCGCCATGAAATCCTAATGCTATCGGAGCACACCCATCGACAAGTCGGCCGACTGAACGTCGACAGGCAACGACGGAGGTCCGTCGTCCGGAAAATGTTAGGGGAATGAAAGCGCGAGCCCGGCCCGATGCCAAGGAAATGCGAGCAAATTGCCAACTCCCGACGAGGTTACGTAGGCCGTACGCAGATCCGAGCCGCCGAAACAGATATTGGTGATCAACGGATCAGGGAACGGCAGATGCTCCGACATCGCGCCGTCAGGTGAGATGCACGTGATGCCGCCTTGACCCAGGGTCCCGACACAAACCCAACCTTGCCCGTCAACCGCGAGCGAATCGAACAGGTGACCCTCAGGGGCGTCGAACAACAGCGTGCCGCCATGCAGCGCGGTGGAGTCGGGATCAACGCCGACCTGACCGGGGCCGACGACATCCCATGCCCAAACCCGACCAGTGTGGGTCTCAGCGACATACAGGCGATCGCCCTCAGGTGATAATCCAATGCCGTTTGCGGCTTCGGTATGGCGAATGACTGGTATCACCGTGCCCTTGGGGGTCAGATACAACACGCCAGCCTGGGTCGTTGCGAGTTCGTCCTTCACCCCATGATCGGTAAACCAGATACCGCCATCACGATCGACCACAAGGTCGTTCGGAGCGTGCAGCTTGTTTCCCTCGCATTCGGTCGCGATGACCTCGACCGATCCAGTCAATGGATCAACTCGTTGAATCGATCCGTTGGTCCACGAGTCGGGAACGTCAAGACCCGGAACCGTGAATTCGCCAACTTGGGTCCAGGTGAAATAGCCGCCGTTGTTGGCGACGTAAATCGCCCCATCGGCACCGATGGCGGCACCGTTTGGTCCTCCGCCACATTCGGCAACAACCTCAGTTGAACCGTCGGGGTTCACGCGAGTAAGCGTCCCGCCGGCGATCTCACAGAACACAACCGAACCGTCGGCCATGGCAATTGGACCTTCGGGAAACTGCAGTCCCGATGCGACGATGTCAAAATCGGAGAGTTCCGATGAATCTGGAGTATCAGACATGTCCAGACATCATGGCACGCAATTGCCAGAAAGGCTCAGGTCAGAACGCTTCGTGTAATTCGCCGGTATCGGATGTACCGATTTCGGCGCCACCTTCAAGCTCTTCAGGAGTCATCAACACCGTCCGTGCCTTTGAGCCTTCGCCAGGTCCAACCACGCCGCGTTGCTCAAGCAGGTCCATGAGTCGACCAGCCCGGGCAAAGCCGACCCGAAGCTTTCTCTGCAGCATCGACGTCGAACCAAGTTGGGACCGAACGACAAGTTCCATGGCTTGGGCAAGCAGCTCATCGTCGTCGTCATTGCCAGTGCTGCCACCGAACAGGGTACTGCTGCCCGATGCGCTGCCATCGGCTGAACCCTCGACCCCTTCGACATAGGCGACGTCAGGGGCCTGACGCAGCCATGAGCCAACGATGGCGCGCACTTCTTTTTCATCGACCCAACATCCTTGGATGCGTTGCGGAATACTTGAAGCCGGCCCGAGAAGCAGCATGTCGCCTTTTCCGACGAGCCGCTCCGCACCGGATTGATCGAGAATGACTCGGCTATCGGCGAGACTCGAAACCGAAAATGCCCAGCGCGCTGGGACGTTGGCTTTGATGACTCCGGTGATCACATTGACCGACGGACGTTGCGTCGCAATCACCAGATGGATGCCAACCGCGCGCGCCATTTGCGCAATACGACAGATGGAATCTTCGACGTCGCGAGCGGCGACCATCATCAAGTCGTTTAATTCGTCAACCACGATCAAAATAAACGGCAGACGCTGATAGTCCACGCCCTCGTCTGATCCCGCTGCGCTGAGGTCCCCGCGATCGAATGCTGCGTTATAGCCCGTGATATCGCGGACGCCAACCTCGCTCAGTAGGTCGTATCGCCGTTCCATCTCGCGAACTGCCCAAGCCAGCGCGTTCGCAGCTTTCTTCGGGTTAGTCACAACTTGAGTAAGTAAGTGCGGGAGTTTGTTGTACTGCCCAAGCTCAACCCGCTTCGGATCGATCAAAATCATCCGGACCTGATCAGGCGTCGACCGCATCAACACTGAAGTGATGAGTGAATTGATGCACGACGACTTACCGGCACCAGTGGCACCGGCGATGAGCACGTGAGGCATCGTTGCCAGATTTGCCATGACCGAACGGCCGTTGATGTCGCGACCAACCGCAACTTCAAGCGGATGATGCGCTTGACGCGCTTCTTCGGAGCCCAAAATGTCACCCAACGCAACGACTTCGCGCTTAGAGTTCGGTACTTCGACTCCGATGGCGTGGCGGCCCGGGATCGGAGCGAGAATGCGCACATCAGGGGAGGCCATCGCATACGCGATGTCTTTATGCAGGCTCGTCACCTTTGCGACCTTGACGCCTTCGCCGAGTTCAAGTTCATAACGAGTGACTGTCGGGCCGACAACCATCCCAACCAGACGGGTCTCTACCCCGTGAGCTGCCAACGAAGTCTCAAGGGCACGACCGCGATCTTCGACTGCTCGCCGATCGACCTCTTGCACCTCTGCTCGTCGCAGCAATTTCAGCGACGGCAACTTCCATGGTGACCGCTCGGCCGCCGGTCCGAGTCCGATGGCAAGTTGCTCGACTGAATTGGCTGATTCGTCAGGTGTTTCGGCGGCAGCATCGGGGTCTGCATCGTCGGTCGCCGCCTCTGCCGGCGCGGCCTCGGACTCGCCGGCCACGACAACTGCCAATCCGTCGGCACCAACTTCTAGCGACGCGTCAGCCGATTTCGCTCGACTGCGACTGCGTTTCGGCTTCGGGTCAGCAACTGGCGCCAACTCAGGCTCAACACCAGCAACTGCTGTCGCATCACCAATTTCGAACAACGGGGCAAATATGCGACTCACTGCACCGGTCAGGGGACGCACTCCCGCGGCGGTTTGGCCAGCCGCTGAACGAACTGACGTTCGCGTGAGAACCAAGACCCCGACGATCCCGAGTGCGAGCAAAATCAAGGTCGCGCCCCAAATGCCAACGAGTTGCTCGAGAGAGCCACCGATCAACGTGCCCAAGCCACCACCGGCACGCACGAAATCGCTCACGCTGTCGCCCCAGTTGGGCTGACCTCGGAACAACTGCAGTAAGCCGCAGAGCGCGACGATCATCAGTGCCGCGCCGACAATCATTCGAGCGACTGACGACGAGCCCAGATCATCGGCGTTCACATCCTCGCCTGTTGATCCTGCCCCCGCCGAAGATCGAGCTGGTCGAGTCGATGATCGCGGTTCGGTTTCATCACCGTGAATACCCGACCCGCGAATGAGTGTGACTCCGAGCACTACCAGCGCAGGCGGAATGATCCATGCGGCCAACCCCACCGCCACGCCGATGCCTTCACCGAGTCCACGACCGACTGGTCCTGCTGTGTCGGCGTAAATCCCGAGGCCCGCTACGACCCCAGCGACGATGGCGAGAATCCCCCATACGTCATGGCCATGACCTTCAAACGCCTGCGACAACCCACCGGTCACGCCAGTCGCGGCCACGGTGTTCGCCTTCTTCGACGACGCAGCGCGTTTAGAACCCCTATTCGATGAAGATGTTCGTGACGATGACGCACGCGACTTGGGGTGCTTTGTCGATCGAGTCTGCTGTTTTGTTGCCACTTGCTCACCTGGGGTGGACGCGGATGACCGGACCGGTCACCCCTCGGCCCCAAACCCGCGCCGAGGTGACACGAGGGTTCTAGCACAGCAGATGGGGACGCTCGGGTGGTGGACCCATCCCACACCGCAACAGGCGAGCCTTTTCAGGGACCGGCCGGCCAAATCGGCAGCAGCCATTCAGGAGCGGGCACCTAGGCAACGCCGATCAGGAACGAGGCGGACCGTGATCTCGACATGATGCCGTCCAACCGGTTGGCGTGACCTGCACCCGCATTCGGCGACCACACATTTCGCAGTAATGCGGCGGCTCAAGCTCGCGGCGACACGAGTTTCCGTTGCACTGCGAGATTGCCTGACCGCACCACGGACAAAACGTCGATTCCGCCACGGTCACGACGAACCTCAGATCACCTTCGACAACGCCCCGATGGGCATGCGTAAGTCATCGAGCATTTGCAGATCTTCTGCGGGCGAGCGGCCAAGCGTCGTCAAATAATTCCCGACGATTAATGCGTTGATTCCTGACGTCATACCCATCGCCTGCAGTTCTCGCAAGGTGACCTCGCGCCCGCCGGCGTAGCGAAGGATGACCGAAGGCAACCCGATGCGAAACAGCGCGATCCACCGAAGTGCTTCGAGTGGCGCGACCACCATGCGATCGGCAAGCGGCGTGCCCGGCCGCGGATTCAGAAAATTCAGCGGTACCTCTGCCGGCTCCACTTCGCGAAGTTCGCCGATGAGTTCGATGCGCTGAGCAACGCTCTCGCCCATCCCAAGTAATACGCCACAACAAAGCTCCATGCCGTTTTCGCGCACCAACGCGCAGGTGTCGAAACGTTCTTGGTACGAATGTGTCGACACAATCGACGGAAAAAACGAGCGAGCCGTTTCGAGATTGTGGTTATAGCGATGCACGCCACCAGCCGCGAGCCGCGCAGCTTGATCAGCGGAAAGGATTCCTGCGCTCACCGCTACCTGCAGGCCCGTTCGCTCCCGCACGAGCGGGACCAGTTCAAGGATGCGATTCAAGGTCCGCTCATCGGGGCCTCGAATGGCTAACACGATGCAAAATTCGGACGCGCCCAGCGCGGCAGTTTCTTCGGCTGCCGCAAGCACCTCGGCGGTGTCGAGAAACGGCGTCGCTTGCACCTGGGTGTCGAATTTGGATGACTGGCTGCAAAAGTGGCAGTCCTCGGGACAGCCGCCGGTTTTCGCCGACAGGATGCCTTCGACCTCGACTTCTGGGCCACACCATGCCAAGCGAACCTCATGTGCGAGGCTCGCGAGCGCTGGCACCTCGCTATCGGGAAGGGCGGCAAGTTCAGCGAGTTCGACCAACGTCAGTTGACGACGTTCATCAAGCAATGCATTGCCAGCGGCAGTAATCAAGGTGCGGGACATGCGAGGAAGGTACCTGCCAGAGCACCTCCGCGACCAACGAGACACCGGAAATCGCTCAACTCAACGGCCGACCTCGGCCATACATCCGACCGGTTAGGCCGGAATCTGTTTTGCGAGCGCGTCAGCAATCAACTTGGCCCGCAGCGCATATCCGGCTGATGTGTAATGGATTTTGTCAGGGGTAAACCAAGGATCTTGCACCACAGACGCCCAATCAAATATCTCGAGGTTGGGATAACGATCTTTTGCATCGACCAACGCCGAATCGAATAGCGCCATATTCGGATTGGCCCAATCGCCCTTGGTCTCAATCGTTTTCACATTCACCCACAGCACTGGTGCATCGCCAATAACCGCCATCATGCGATCGATGCGCTCAGCCTCGGAATGATTGCTGCCGTGGGCGATGTCAGCTGCGTCAGTAGTGCCGAGAGCGAAGACCCAGCAACCGTCATAACCAGTCGCCATGACTTTCTTCGCCACATCTTCGGCATTGAGTTGACCTTTGAGGTGTTCGACAATCGACCGTGCACCTGAGATCTCCGGTCGAAAGCTGGTCACGCCCACTCGAGCATATTGCGCGTCGATGCGATCGGCCGGCTTCGGCAGGTACGCCGTCGATGTGAGGCCAATCGATGTCGAGTCGCCAATGTGGACGACTTTGGTACACGACGACATCGGCGGGCCAGGCGGCATCGTCGGCGGAGCTTCGGTAGTTGCCACCGGTTGCGCGGCCGACGACGAACTATTGCCCTTGTCGCCAATTCCGCAACCGGCCAGCGAAACCACCACCAACATGCCGGCCAGATGTAACGCAGTTGTTCGCAAAGTTCGATTCTGCACGGTCGCCACCGTAGGCGTTAGATCACTCAGGGTCAGACCACTCGCTGTCATCGATGAACAACGTCAGATCGGATAGGCCGACGAGTTTTCTGGAGGGGTTGCCGTCACGCTTCCATGATGACGGGAACAATCATCGGGCGACGTTTGGTGCGCTCGTTGACAAACTTCCCGGCGGTGCGACGAACGTGGCGCTGCAAACTTTCGATATCAGCGGCGTCATGAGCGAGCGCGGCTTTCACCGAGTCGGCAACCGCCGCCTCGCACTCATCGAGCAGCCCTTCGGCTTCAGCCTCATAGACCCAACCGCGGGTAATGACTTCAGGACCGGTGATGATGGTCCGACTGCCAATATCGACTCCGACGACGACAACCACAACGCCTTCTTCGGCCAAGACACGCCGATCGCGAAGGACGCCGTTTCCCACATCTCCGACGATACCGTCGACGTAGAGGTACCCAGCCGGCACCCGAGCGTGGGGTTTGAGCCCCTCATCGGTGAGCAACAACTGGTCGCCGTCTTCACAGACCATGACATGACTCGCTGCCATATTCATCGTTGCCGCGATTCGAGCATGCGCCACCAGGTGGTGATACTCCCCGTGCACCGGAATGAACCAGTCGGGGCGCAGAATCGAATGAATGGTCTTGAGTTCTTCTTGTTTGGCATGCCCGGTCGCGTGAACATCTTCGAGACCTGAGTGGACGACCTCTACGCCGAGGCGAGTCAGGCCATCGATCACTTTGGTCACATTGGTTTCGTTGCCGGGAATCGGATGCGAACTCATGATGACGACATCGCCTTCACCGAGCGTGAGCCATCGATTTTCACGCGCCGCCATCAGCGCTAACGCCGACATTGGCTCACCTTGCGATCCGGTGCTAATGACACACACTTTGGACGGGTCAAGGTCCTTTACATCGTCGATGTCGACGAGACGATTTTCAGGGATGGTCAACAAGCCCATCTCGCGGGCGAGCCGCACGTTCTTCTTCATTGACATACCCATGGTCGCGATGATGCGGTCATAGCTAATTGCCGCATCGGCGATTTGTTGGACTCGATGGAGATGGCTGGCGAAACAGGTCGTGATGATCCGTTTGCCTTCGAACTCATGGAACAGGTTGTAAAGAACCTTCCCGACCGATTTCTCCGATCGAGAACTGCCCTTCTCGGCGGCGTTGGTCGAATCACCAAGGAATAGCCGTATCCCGAACTGGTCGCTGAGCGAACCCATCCGGGCCAGATCAGTCATGCGGCCGTCGACTGGCGTCAGATCGATCTTGAAGTCACCGCTGTGAAGGATGATCCCTTGAGGCGTGTGAAACGCAGTCGCAAATGCATGAGGTACCGAATGGGTAACCGGGATGAACTCAACGTCGAACGGGCCGATTTGTCGACGCTCGCCGTCGTTGACCACGTTGAATGACGTCTGATTCAACAAGCCGGATTCTTCGATGCGATTTCGGGCCAAGCCCAGCGTGAGCGCTGAGCCAAAAATAGGGAACGACAACTCGCGCAACAAAAACGACAACCCGCCATGATGATCTTCGTGTCCGTGAGTAACGATGCAGCCTTCGATGCGGTCCGAGTTCTCGCGCAAGTACGTGAAGTCCGGTAAGACCAGATCGATACCGAGCATGTCGGCATCGGGGAACATCAATCCGCAGTCCAAAATCATGATGCGGTCATCTACCTCGATGCAGGCACAGTTGCGGCCGATCTCTCCCAGGCCACCGAGGAAGGTGATTTTGACGGGTTCAGGCATGCAGGTTGTTCCAAACTGCGAGCGCTTGTTGGTCAAGCCCGGCCGAAGCAGGACCCATCGGCATCCGACATTGCCCAGACGGTTGGCCAAGCGCTCGCATCATTGCTTTTGCTGGGATCGGGTTCGGGGTCAAGTCGCCGGACTCGAAGTCATAGGACGCAAGTAATCGAGCATTCAGGGCGCGTGCTGCATCGTGGTCACCGCGCTGAAATGCCTCGATCATCTGGCCCATCTCTGCTGCCGCCCAGTGGCCAGCCACTGAGATCACGCCCACTGCGCCGACGGCGATCATCGGCAACGCCCACGAATCGTCACCGGCATAAACCTCGAAGTCGTCGGGGGTGTCGGCCACGACTCGGGCCGTTTCGGTGGCGTCACCTGCCGCGTCTTTGAGACCCACCACATTGGATACCTCGGTCGCCAGTCGAACGATGACCTCGTGGCTGATCTTGCGACCCGACCGAATCGGGATGTCGTAGAGCAACACTGGCAGATCCGTCGCCGCAGCCACTGACCGAAAATGCGCTTCGAGTCCCGCTTGCGGTGGACGGTTGTAATACGGCGTTACCAACAACACCGCGTCCACCCCCGTACGCGCCGCTTCGGCGGTGAGTTCGCAGGCGTGGCTGGTGTCGTTCGTTCCGCTGCCCACGATGAGCGGGACATCGACCGCAGCGCGCACGGCTCGCCATACCTCGATCTGTTCGTCATCGGTGAGCACCGAAGCCTCACCAGTCGAACCAGTCAGAACCAGCGCGTCATTTCCCTGGTCGACGAGCCACACGGCGAGTTCGGCCGCGCCGGCTAAATCAAGTCGACCATCGTCAAAAAACGGCGTGATCATTGCCGTGATCATGGATCCGAAACGCGCCATCAGCGGGCCTTTCCGTCGTTAAGGTCAGGTTCGTTGCCGCGCTCTATGCCGAGCGTGGCAAGAAGATTTTCGTGCAGCTCGAACCACACGGTGTGATACGAGTCGATAGTTGGTTTCGTGAACCAGTCCACCTCACCTGCTTGAACGTTGGCCAATGCGCACTCAAGGCGCGGCCCATAACTACTAAACCGATCCAACACTGCCGCTAGTTCAGCAACCACCGGCTGCATCAGCCGATCAAGCCCAATCAATTGATCGACAACGGCACCATCATGGATCGCGTCAAGGTGGTCGTTGACGATTTGTTCGCCATCAACCAGCCGAAGCTGCCATTGTGTGCACACATCGAGCATGTGCTGATTGATACCCATGAACCGGAAGTAGGCATCGGTTACCGGTGGCCTCGCATCGCAGGTATCGAGTTCATCAGCCAACTGCCGTTCGCCTTCAACGCGTCCGGTGGCGGTCAACATCCAACCGGTGATCCGCCCATCGCGAAACTGGGCCCAATCGGCAAGTTTGGCCGCCTCAAGGCGTGTTGTCGTTTCGGCTTCAGGCAATCCGATCGTCAATGCAACCGCCGAAGCCGTCGCGAACGAACGCAAGCGAAGGCCCAGTAGGACCAAAAGCTCCGGGTCGGAATGATGCGCCATCGCGCCTGACCCTACCAGCGCCCATGTCGACCCGACCTCGTTGATTAGCGCCATCAACACCGCGCCCGCAGTGACTGTGCGAGGATCGGACATGACCGAAGACTTATCGGGGCACGCGTTTGCCCGGTTCGGTGGTTACAGCGTGATCGAGCAGCCATCGCTCGCTATCGTCAACCCCGAATGCGTCAGCATCGGCGTCGCGGTGCACATCGGTGCCTTCGCGGTCATCGAAGCGCTCGTCCCCGAACGGGGCGTCACGATCCAGATCGACGACCGCGCGTATATCGGACACTTTCTTCGCCTGACGTCAGTGGGCGGGGTTCACATCGGTGCCGACGCGATGTTGTCTGACCGTGTCTATGTATCCGACACCAGTCATATTTATGACGACGTGACCCAGCCGATCAAAGTCCAGGGCCTTCGCGACGGTCGACGGGTCGAAATCGGCGATGGTTCCTGGATCGGAATCGGAGCGGCCATTTGCGGAAACGTCCGCGTTGGACGCAACGCCATTGTCGGAGCCAACGCGGTCGTTACCCGTGACGTTGCCGATTACACCGTCGTGGCCGGAAACCCGGCAGTGGTCGTGCGCCGCCACGACGGCGACGAGTGGCACTGGGCGACCGACCCAGTCCAGTAATCACGCTGATTGAATCAGCCGTCGTCGCTTGAATGAGCAATCGTCGACGCGGCAAGTTCATCATCGAATGCTTTTTCCGCGTTCACGACTGCGGCATCACGTGCCCGTCGACGCAACAACAGCGGGTACACGATGACGGTCAACGTGGCAAAGATGACCCACTGGCCGGCATAATTGAGGTGCGGTCCATCGCCAAGTTCAGGTGTCGGCGTCGGATCCGGAAGCGCACCCGACTGCGGAGGCTGCGACGACTGCAAACTCACATAAACCGGGAACAGTCGATAGTCGAGTTGCTGTTGCCAGCGATTCAAGTCCACCCGCGACAACGTGTGCAGCACACCATCGGATGGGTCATAGGGACCCGAAACCCGATTTTGAGTCGATAACACCAGACCGGTCACCGTCACGATTCCGTCGGGCGGCGCAAATTGTGACAATGAACTGTTCTCGTCAATTGCATACGGAACCCAACCGCGATTGACCGCAATCGCGGAGGTCCCATCAGCCGAAACCAATGGAGTCATCAACCACCAACCCGGATCACTTTTGTTGCGCGTGCGATTGCGAATAAGCACTTGATTCGCCGTGTCGTATCGTCCAGTCACTGTGACCTTGCGATAGGTCAAATCGGCGGCGTCGCCGGCGCTTGCCGATGGATTGATGAGCGAAACCAGCGGGACTGCATCGGTTTGTTCACGATTGGTAATGACCCGATTGATCTCTCGGCGACCAGAAAGTCGGTCAAGTTGCCAAAAAGCGAGGAACACAAATGCGATGACACATGCAGCGACAAAGAGGTGCGACAAGATCCAGCTCGGACGGCGGGCGAATCGCCAGTCAGTCGGTGGCT
Source organism: Actinomycetes bacterium (assembly GCA_037138595.1). Classification (GTDB taxonomy): domain Bacteria; phylum Actinomycetota; class Acidimicrobiia; order Acidimicrobiales; family Acidimicrobilacustridaceae; genus UBA4742. The sequence goes on from JBAXIB010000011.1 coordinate 44,363, forward strand.
TACCGGCGGGCGCAGGTGAAGCAACGATCTCGTTGGACTGGGTCACGTCGCGAGGCTAACGCTGTCAGGTTCCGCACCCGAATCGACCGCCACCAGCAGGTTACAGAGTGGACGAAACTGTCAGCTCACCGGCCACAACAGGGGGTTGCCGGGGCCCTCGATCAATGTCCCGGTTTCGGCACCACCAAGCCACAACGCGCGATCAAATGCCCGATACGGCGAATCAATCTCGCCCACCAGCGTGCCGTCAGCGACATAAATAATCGTCATGACCGAGCGAAGTAAATCAGTCCCGTTGTCCGGCGCTCGATGCACCATCCACCCCATGTGGAAAGTCGCATCACCAGCTTTGGCTGCGCCATAGGTCGTGGTGGAAAACCCTCGGTCACGCACCACCTGATTGAAACCGGCTTCGGATTCATCACCAATGACCCACGCTCCCAGATCACCATGTCCGTGGCTTCCATCGGCAAAGGTCATCGTGCCAACTTCGGCTGGAACATCAACCAGTGGCATCCACATGGTGATTGTCCGATCAGTTGCGAGCGGCCAATAGGTCTGGTCTTGATGCCATGGGGTATGTCCGCCGCCAGGCTCTTTGAACAAGGCTTGGTCATGATAAAGGCGCACGCCTTCGACACCCAGCAACTCAGCGGCAACTTTTGCAAACCGCGCCGCAAACGTGAACTTTCGAACGGTTTCATCAGCGAAACACAAATTCGGGACTTGGAGAAATGCCTTGCCATAGGTATCGCGCTCATCGAGCGCAGTCTTTCCCGCGGTGACCCGCATGACTGCGGCTTCAATCGCCGGGCGGAAGGCCTCGACTTCTTCAGGCGATGCCAAGCCGCGAACCACGGTGTGTCCTTGCTCGCTGAATTGGGCAAACTGCTCGGGCGTCACGTCGAACGAAGGCGCCATGGGGGGAAGCGCGCTATCGGACGTCACTGCCGCAGCATCGGTGGAGGTCAATGCACAACCGGGATATCGCCGGCTTCGCGTCGAGCGATAGTTTGATCGGGTTCGGGAAGAAACATCGCCAAACTTCCGTCCACACCATCAAGTCGAGCGACCGCATCGGCAATTTCGAAAAACGCGTCAGGATCGAACAACCGAGGATGGGTGGGATCGGCGTAGCGGCGCTCAAGTTCGGCCAACGTGTCCCGCCAACCATCCCGACCGTAGGACGGCCATTTGATGCCCGATTGCATGAACACGATGTCGATGAAAAAGCGAACCGCACCTTCGCCACCAGGTTGTGCTCGGCGAGCATGAACCAATGCCGAGTGAGCAAAAACCACTGAGCCGGGAGGCAAGTCGTTCAGCACGACCATTCCGGGGAGATCTTCAGTGCCACACCCCCACAACGCATCGCGACGCATCACGGCACGGTGACTTCCCCGCATCAGCAACATGTCGCCAATCGTGCCATTGAGCCCAGCCAAATAGTGCAACACATGCACCTGCAGGTGGCTGCGATTGACTTGCGGAATCTGCTCATAGTCGTGATGCCAATTCACCCCATCAAGGCCGGGCATATGACGTGCCGCGTGACAATGATGCAACGTGTAGTTGGTTTCGCCCATCAGTTGGTCGACCACCGCGAGCGTGTCGGGATCGGTGATAAGTGATGCGAGCTGTGCGTACTGCCACACGTTTCGCCCGTCGAATCGCGGTTCGTTCGCTTGGAACCGTTCGACATCGGCGCTGACTTGATCGACGCGCTGAGCGTTGAGAAACCCCGGCCGAATGACAAATCCGTTACGGCGAAATTGTACCAATTCATCTTCAGAGAGAAGCGACGTGGTAGCCAACACAGCGCAGACTGTAAGGGTGGGGTGGACAAATGTAAACATCCTTTGCCAACATCAACTGTGCTTCTGGCCCCGTGGTACCTCGATGGACGTACTGCTCTCGTCACCGGAGGCGGCACCGGAATCGGTCGGGCAACCGCGATTCGACTTGCCGAATGTGGCGCGAACGTAGTGGTTGTAGGGCGCAGGGCCGAGGAACTTGCACAGGTCGTGGCGATTGCGCCGAAGCAAATGACCGCGCTTGTGGCCGATGTTCGAGACCTCAACGGGCTACCAGCCTTGGTCTCAGATATTGTCGGCAGTGCCCAGTCGACGCCCACTATCGATATTTTTGTGCACGCCGCCGGAGCCCAAGTTAAGCGCTCGGCCGCGGACCACGATTCGTCGGACTGGGATGACACTCTCGCCGTTCACCTTCGCGCATTCGCCAGGATTAGCGAACTTGTCGTTCAACAAGCCACCGGCCAACCAGCGATAGACGGAGGCCGCTCAATCGTCGCAGTTGGATCAATGGCGGCGAAACTCGGCTTCGCCAATGTCAGCGCGTATTCCGCCGCCAAAGGTGCAGTCACCGCGCTAACTCGATCCCTCGCGGTTGAGTGGGCGCCATTGGGATTTCGGGTTAACAGCGTCACTCCCGGATGGATCGATACACCGATCACGCAACGAGCATTCGCCGCTGACCCTGCCCATCGAGACCGCATTTTGGCGCGAACCCCGCTGGGAAGAATTGGTGACGCTGATGATGTCGCGTTAGCCGTGGCGTACCTAGCCAGCCCTGCGGCAGCGTTCGTAACCGGATCTGACTTAGTCATTGATGGTGGCGCGTCAGTGTCGTTATGACATCCAATGGCGCAGCAGATTTACCTGGATACACGGACGCGACGTTCGAATCGTTTGACGGCCGAGCACTCTCGTATCGGAGCACCCCCGGGCAAGGCACGGGTAAGCCCATCGTCGTGTTGCACGGATTCATCGTCGACCGTCGCTCGACTCCTCGGTTATTTCTTGAGGCATTAGGCAACCTCAGTACCGAGGTGATTACTCCCGATCATCGCGGCCATGGGAAGTCCGCCGCGTTTGTCGATGAACTGCCTCCTGATGCCTTAGCTCGCGACGTGTCGCGTTTGTTCGATCACCTCGGCGTCACCGAATCCGATGAAGTCGATCTCGTGGGGTACTCGATGGGTGCGCTCATCGCATTACGAGTGGCTCTGCACGATCAACGCATTCGTCGGCTTGTTCTCGGTGGCATTGGCGATCGAGCGATTGATCCATCATGGGACCGACCTCGCGAGCTCGCCGATGCTTTGCTGGGTGGGCCAAGCGGCGCGGATGGCGGGCGCTATGCCGAGTTCGCACGCCAAGTGGGAGGCGACCCAATTGCGCTCGCCCGAGTACAACAGTCGATTGTTTTATCGAGTCCCAACGAAGTTGCATCGCTAACCGCACCGACGCTGGTCATCGCCGGGATCGACGATGACGAGAATGGCGACCCCAATAAACTCGCCGACGCGATCCCTGGCGCGCTGCTCGAGCGCCCGCCCGGCGATCACCTTACGGCGTTGAGCACCAGTGCGTTTGCCGACTTGGTTGTTGGCTTTCTTCAACCGTGAACCGGAACTAACGCAATGCTTCGAGTTCTTCGGCGACATCAACTGCGTCGACTGTTTCGGGCCCGGCATCGGACAACACATCGCGACCAGCCCATGCTCCCCATCCTGCCGCAGCTAAACACGCAAATCCGCCGACCAATAACCCGACCCGAGCGCCAAAACGGTCACACACCACACCAAGGATGGGGCCACCAATCGGGGTGCTTCCCAAAAAGACCATTGCCTGCAACGCGAGCACGCGACCGCGCATCGCGGGCTCTGACCGCAATTGAATAATTGCGGTCATCGCGGTCATGAACGCAATGCTCATAAACCCCATGCCCATTCCGGCCACCAACGCAAACGCCAAGTTCGGTGCAATCGCCAACACCATCATAGAAACTCCGAAACCGATTGCGGTGATTACCACATCACGCAATGAAATAGACGGCCGGCGCGCGGAAATCAATGCCCCGGCAAGGGCGCCCACGCTGATTACCGATAGCAACAACGGAAACATTGCGACCTTGGTGCCCAAACTGTGGGTGACAAAGACGGGCAGCACTACCTGAAAATTGAACGCCAGTGCTCCGATGATCGCCATCATCACCAAGGGGATCCACAGTTCTGCCACGCCGTGGACGAAACGCAGACCGGCTCGCACTTGGCCTTTTCCCCGAACCGCGGCAACCGGAGTGCGCAACTCGGTCCGCCGCATCATCCAGAGGCATCCGATCACCGCCAGATAGGACAAACCGTCAACCGCGAAGCACCAACCAAACCCACCTACGACAATTAAGATCCCAGCAATTGTTGGTCCCGCGATACGCGAACCTGTCATCAATGCGCTGTTAAGACTGACCGCGTTTTGGGTTTGGTGTTCGAGAACCAACTCCACAACAAATGCCCGTCGAGCCGGATTGTCAAACGCCACCGTAACCCCACCTATACATGCGAGGCCATAGACCGCGGCCAGCGGTGCATGCCCAGAAAACGCTAGAGCAGCCAGAGCGAAGGACTGAAGCATCGCAGCTGATTGAATCATCAACAGCAATGTGCGTTTGTCGGATCGATCGGCGATCAGTCCAGCCCAAGGACTCAACACGAGGACCGGCAAAAACTGAAACGCTGTGAGCAACCCCACGGCAAACGCGTTGCCGGTGAGGTGCAGAACAAACAATGTTTGCGCCACCAGCGTGACCCAATTGCCCACTTGGGAAATGATCTGCCCAGTGAAGAACAACCGAAAATTCCGATTGCCGAAGGAACTGAAAGTCTTGGACTTATTCGACCATTTTGCCATCGACCGCGTGTTCCTCCTTCACGAAACGTTCAACCATCCGCAGTGGGCAACTTGTGGTGTTCGAAGTTCGCACGCAACGTCTTTTTCGAGAATTTTCCAACCGAAGTTTTTGGCACCTCGTCGATGAAGACGACGTCGTCAGGCATCCACCACTTGGCGATTCGACCTTCGAGATAGTCGAGGACATCTTGCTTCGACAACTCGTGGCCCGGCTTCACCACCACGCAGGCCAGTGGTCGCTCCGACCACTTCGGGTGGGCAACACCTATGACCGCGGCTTCAGCTACATGGGGATGTCCCATGATCTCGTTTTCGAGTTCAACTGAACTAATCCATTCGCCACCGGACTTCACGACGTCCTTGGTTCGATCAACGATGCGGATATAGCCCTCGTCGTCAATGGTGACGACATCACCAGTTTTCAAATAGCCATCCGCAGTGAACGAATCAGGTGACCGCTCATCGTTGTAATAGGCGCTCGCAATCCACGGACCGGCAACTTGCAGTTCGCCGCGAGACATGCCGTCCCATGCCACCGATTCGGACGTGGACTCATCGACCACTCGGAAGTCGACGCCGAGAGCGATCGTGCCGATCGCCGTTCGTAGGTCCGCTTTTGCATCTTCATCAAGTGCGGCATCGAGATAACTCTTGATGCGACCCACCGAGGCCACCGGACTGGTCTCGGTCATCCCCCATGCTTGCAAAATTGGCAGACCGGTCATCGACCGATATGCCTCCGACAGTGCGCGAGGAACCGACGAACCTCCACAAGGGATGCACCGCAAATGCGACGTATCACGACCAGCCAATTCGGGAAGCACCCCCATCCAAATGGTGGGGACTCCAGCGGCAATCGTCACGCGCTCGTGCTCAATGAGTTCCGCAATCGCGACCGGCGTCAGATTTGAGCCCGGCATGATGAGATTCGCTCCGCACGCGACCGCGGCGTGCGAGAGGCCCCATGCATTGGCATGAAACATCGGCACCACCGGCAAAATGGTGTCGTGTTCGGAAACGCCGATGCTGTCGGCGGTCATTACGCCCATAGTGTGTAACCACGTCGAACGATGTGAGTAGACGACGCCCTTGGGATTGCCCGTAGTACCGCTGGTGTAACACATCGATGCCGCTTGGTTTTCGTCAAGGATTGGCCACTCGACCGGGTCAGCAACAGCGAGCAACTGCTCGTAATCATGAAGTTGACGGCCGCCGTCCGGACTCGGGACCTCACCGATTCCGTCGTCCATCACCACAATGTGACGAACCGTCGTAAATGAATCCAGCAACGGCAGCAACACGCCAAGCAACGAACGGTCAACGAAGATGACTTCGTCTTCTGCGTGATTCACCACATAGGTGATCTGATCAGCGAACAGTCGGATGTTCACCGTGTGAAGCACCCGCCCGCTACACGGGACGCCGAACCACAGTTCGAGGTGGCGCGAGGTATTCCACGCAAACGTCGCAACCCGGCCATCGTCGGAAATCCCGAGATCATCAAGCACTCCGCCAAGTCGGCGGGTCCGCTCGGCCCACTCGCCGTAGGTCAAACGCTCGGTTCCGCCGGCGATCGCGGTAACCACATGTTTTTTTGCAAACAGCGTCTCAGCCCGATTGAAAAAGTGATCAAGCGTGAGGGGACGATCCTGCATAAGACCCTGCATGACATGACTCCCGGGAACTCAAACGCGCCCATCCGGCGCGCGAAACGATCTGGCGCGTGCGTTCGGAGAGCCCGCCCGCACGCACGCAGCGTAGGCCGGATTGTGCGCAATTCGGCAGCCGACCGCCGTGGCACACTATGCACCTTGTCTGAATCCGCTCTGTCAAACGAACCCCAGCGTGGGTGGATTGCCCGCCATCGAGCCGCGCTCGTCATCGTGCCGATCATTTTGCTGATCGCTGGCAACAACCTCGGAAATGCGTTTTTCCCCACACTGGTAACCGAACATCCGTTGTGGCTCATCGCTCTGAGCCCCAGTAACCGCAATTTTGTGCTGGTCGCGAATCGCATCGATCCGGTGTCGTATTACCTAGTCGGGACCGTCCGACTACTTACTCCCGATCCGTTGTTTTTCTTGCTTGGCCGTTGGTACGGCGAAACCGCGATCACCTGGATGGAAACACGAACACCGACCTACGGAAAATTGATGCGAACGCTTGAACGGTGGTTCGTCAAAGCGAGTTGGCCCCTCGTTGTCATCATGCCGAACAACCCGGTGTGCTTGCTTGCCGGCGCGGCAGGCATGAGCGTCGCTCTGTTCATCACGCTCGATTTTGTGGGAACCATCGGCAGGTTGATCTTGCTGCACATCTTGGGCGACATTTTCACCAAGCCCATCAACTGGCTGATTGCGCTCATCGCTGACTACCGCTGGCCGCTGCTGGCTATCACGGTGGCCGTCGTCGGGTTTACCGTCTTTCGGGAGTGGCGCTCGGGTACTTCAGAGATCGAACAGTTACTCGAGCTCGAAGAAGAACTCGATGACCCTACTGATGCTCGCGACTAGCCCTGCGGTTAAATGTTGAGCAGCGCGTCAAGTCCCAAGGTGATGCCGGGCAATTGTGCAACGCGCTGAACCGCCAACATGACACCGGGCATAAACGACGAACGGTCATATGAATCATGGCGAAGCGACAACGTCTGACCTTGGGTACCGAACAGCACTTCTTGATGGGCAACAATCCCTCGCAGGCGAACCGAATGAATCGGGATGCCCCCGGGACCACTCCCACCGCGAGCACCGGCCACTACTTCGTCGGTGGTTGGGTCCTCGGCCCAATCGCTTGAGGCGTCAGCCATCCGTTGAGCCGTCAGCATCGCCGTACCTGACGGCGCATCGGCTTTTCGGTCGTGGTGCAGTTCGATGATCTCGGCCGTTTCGAAATACGGCGCCGCCATCTCGGCGAATCGCATCATCAAGACCGCTCCGATGGCGAAATTTGGCGCTATCACACAGTTGCTCTGTGTAAAGGCCGCCTCGAACGAGGAAAGGTCCGACTCGGTGAAACCAGTTGTTCCGACTACCGCGTGGATGCGATTGGCTGCGAGCCATGCCAGGTTTTGGCGAGCCGGTTCGACCTGAGTGAAGTCGACCGCGACCTCAACTCCAGCCTCAATCATGTGGTCGGGGCCCGACGCGAGTTGCAACGGAGCATCGACTCCTGTCACCTCGCGCAAGTCGCCGCCGGCGTGCATCGGGTCGACTGCGGCTACGAGTTCAAGGCCTGGTTCATCAACCACGGCCTGACAGACCGTGCTTCCCATTCGACCAGCCGCGCCGAACACACCAACGCGAATCATGATGCTGCGATCGTGGTCATAAACCGTGACCTTACCGGCACCCGCGCCATCAAACGGTGACGCGTGCCGTGCCGCGATCCAACGCCCCTACGACTACTGGATCATCTTCCGCGAACGGGCCAACGATCGACAGCACACTCGGGGCCGCCAAAATCTTGCGCAAAACCCGCAGCACGTCGTCTCGAGTAACGGCGCGCATCCGGTTCAGGTTCTCGTCAACGGCGATGATCTCGTCCCGACTCATCAAACTGGCTCCGAGCCGAGCCATTCGGCTGCCGCTGTCTTCGAGCCCCAGCAGTGTCGCACCTTCGAGATAGCCGCGTGCGACTTGATGCTCCGATTCGGTAATTCCATCGGCAATTGCCGCGTCAACCACATCGTTGATCACTTCAAGTAACTCGCCGATCCGACCGGGTGCGGTGCCAGCATAAATGGTGAATGCACCATTATCGGCATAGGACGACGGTGACGAATACACCGAATAGGCCAGGCCGCGCTCCTCACGGACCTCTTGAAAAAGGCGACTTGACATTCCGCCACCGAGCACCTGGTTGGCAACCATTAATGCGTAACGGTCCGAGTCGGTATTGGCCAACCCGCGCCAGGCCATCGCAACGTGGGCTTGTTCGGTTGGCCGTTGAACAACCGACAATGGAATCAGATCGCGTACCGGCGCGATACGTTCGGGTCGAGACCCGGGAGCGCCCTCAGCCAAGCAGTGCTCAACACGCTCGACTACTTGATCGTGATGCAAGTTGCCTGCCGCGGCCACTACCAAATTTGTCGGTCGATACCACTTGGCGTGGAATGCCGCTATGTCATCTCGCGCCATGTCAGAGATTGATGCTTCCGACCCGAGCGTCTCGCGACCAAGAGGGTGGTCCGGAAACAACGCGTCGATGAGTCGCGTGTGTACGACGTCGTCAGGCGTGTCCTCATTCATGAGGATCTCTTCGAGAATGACTTCGCGCTCAGCGTCAACCTCATGGGATCGAAACGCTGGTTCGGCGACAACATCGGTGAGCAGGTCGAGCCCAAAACCCAATTCGGCCACCGGCAAACGGGTGAAATAGCCCGTGTGCTCGCGGGTGGTGAACGCATTCATTTCGCCGCCAACGGCATCGACAGCGACCGCGATATCTCGCGCGCTTCGATCAACGGTGCCCTTGAACAACAAGTGCTCAAGGAAATGCGAAGCACCCGCCAATGCGAGTGATTCATCCCGCGAACCTATTCCGGCCCAAAATCCAATGGTGACCGAGCGGGCCTCGGGCATTGATTCGGTTACAACACGCAACCCCGAATCTAGCGTTGTTATCTCGATGCCCGGCTCGGGACCGGCGACCGATTGCGGCCGCCGGTCGACATTCGCCGACGAGTCAGTCACATCAGCGACGACGGCCGCGATCGCCACCGCCACTGCGTCCGGTTCCCCGACCGCCACCTGACGAAGATTCAGGACCGAGGTCACCGAACTCGGAACGAACTTCACTGTCGAACGCGTCTTCGAACGACACATACTCGCGGTCACCTTCGGCCGCAGGCGCAGGATCGCTGGCCGGTGCGTCGTCTCGCGGTCGATCAGAACGGCGCGGTCGATCGCCACGATCGCCAGAGCTACGACCGCCCGAACCGCGATCGCTTCCGCCGCTTTCTTTCGCTGCAGGAGCATCACCAGCAGGACGCAACGATACTTTGCCACCTGGATCGACGTCTTCGACGACAACTTCGATCTCGTCACCTAAGTTGACCACGTCTTCAACCTTGTCGATGCGCTTGCCGCCACCGAGTTTCGAGATGTGCAGCAGCCCATCGCGGCCGGGGAGAATGTTCACAAACGCCCCGAACTTGGTAATGCTCACAACCTTGCCCATATAGGTCTGGCCAACCTCGGCGGTCGGCGGGTTCAAGATGAGGCGGATCTGACGTTCGGCTTCGATCACCTTTTCCGAATCGGTCGATCCGATACTCACTCGGCCGACACTGCCATCATCGTCAACCGAAATATCGGCTCCGGTTTCCTGCTGAATGGCATTGATGACCTTGCCCTTCGGGCCAATCACTTCGCCGATCTTGTCCATCGGAATCTCGAAGCTCACGATCTTCGGTGCGGTCTTGCCCACCTCGTCGCGAGGCGCCGAGATGGCATCATTCATCACGGCCAAGATCGCCAAGCGAGCTTCTTTCGCTTGCTGCAACGCCTGCGCCAACACGTCGGCCGGAATGCCCTCAATTTTGGTATCGAGTTGCAATGCGGTCACGAATTCGGCGGTGCCGGCGACCTTAAAGTCCATGTCGCCAAACGCGTCTTCGGCGCCGAGAATGTCGGTGAGGGTGGTGTATTTGCCTTCGGCGAACACCAACCCCATGGCGATACCCGCCACAGGAGCGCGCAATGGAACGCCCGCATCCATCATCGACAGTGACGATCCGCAAACCGAACCCATCGACGTCGAACCATTCGATGACAGCACATCAGACACGGTGCGGATCGTGTAGGCGAATTCTTCTTTGGTAGGAAGCACCGGCACGAGTGCCCGCTCGGCGAGCATGCCGTGGCCAATTTCACGACGCTTCGGTCCACGCATGAAACCGGTCTCACCGGTCGAATAGGGCGGGAAGTTGTAATGGTGCATGTAACGCTTGCGGTCAACCACACCGAGCGTGTCAAGCATTTGTTCCATGCGAGGCATGCCAAGCGTCGTGACGTTAAGAACCTGGGTCTCGCCACGTTGGAACAAGCCCGAACCGTGGACTGACGGCAGCACGCCGACTTCAGCAGACAGCGCCCGGATGTCGGCTACGCCGCGGCCGTCGATGCGGATGCCTTCGTTGACAATCCGACTGCGAACGACGGCTTTGGTCAGCGAGCGGAACGCCGCTTTGATCTGCTTTTCGGCATCGCTCACTGCGTCGAAGCGCGAAAGGAGCTCGGCAACGATTTCTGAACGAGCATCACCTTCGGCGGCGAGGCGCGCAACCTTGTCTGAGATCGACTCGGCTCGAACCACGCGCTCGGTACCGACCTCGGCCACTGCGTCGTAGATCTCGGAGCTGTAATCAGCCTGCACTGAGAAATCCATGGTGGGCTTGCGTCCACCGGTGGCAGCAATGAGTTCGAGTTGGTCCTTGATCGAATCGCGGATCCAGGTTTTTGCCGCTTCGAGACCTTCGGCAATGACTGCCTCGGTAACCTTTGGCGCACCGGCCTCAAATGCTGGCCACGACGCTTCGGTCCCACCAGCCTCAACCATCGAGATCGCAACATCGTCATTATCAAGCAATCGACCCGCAACGACGAGTTCAAAGGTCGATGATTCGCCTTGCTCGTAGGTCGGGAAGGGGATCCATTCGCCATCGGTGGTGAACGCAACTCGAACCGCGCCAATTGGGCCGTCAAAGGGAATACCCGACAGGCTTAGGGCTGCCGATGCGCCATTGATAGCAACAACGTCATGGGGATTTTCAAGATCAGCCGCAACGATCGTTCCAACAACATGAACTTCGTTGCGGAACCCGTCGGGGAAGCATGGCCGCAGCGGACGATCCATCAGGCGGCAAGTCAAGATAGCTTGATCGCTCGACTTGCCTTCACGGCGGAAGAACGAACCGGGGATTTTGCCCGCGGCATACATCCGCTCTTCGATGTCAACGGTCAACGGAAAGAAATCGGCGCCTTCGCGAGCCGAACTGGCAGCAGTTGCGGTGACGAGGACAACGGTGTCGCCCAGGCGAACCGTGACTGCGCCACCCGCTTGGCCAGCAAGCTTGCCCGTTTCGAATGTCAGTGTTTTTTCAGGTGCGCCGGTTACGACGCGTGATACGGAATGAGATTCCGTCATGGTTTTGTTCTCCTCTGAGGCCACGTTGGCCTCGTGTCTTGGTATGCGGATTTGGTTGATCAGTTTTCGTGATCAGACTGCAAGGTCCGGCGGCGCCAGTTCCCAGTGGTGAAAGACGGAGCCGATCAAGTTTCGAGTCGGAATTGGTTCGGTCTCTCACCACTGGCAGCTGACGTGCACATCCGGCGAAGTGTTCACATCAATGTTGTATTGCAATGTTGTATTGATGCCGTAACGAGGCGACGGCGACCCAAGGTCGCCGTCACGGGTACTGCATGGAATTATCGGCGCAAGCCCAACTTGGCGATGATCGCCCGGTAGCGCTCAACGTCATTCTTCTTGACGTAATCAAGCAACCGGCGACGACGACCAACCAGCATCAACAGGCCACGTCGGCTGTGATGATCCTTCTTGTGAGCCTTGAGATGCTCAGTGAGGTGATTGATTCGATCGGTGAGCAACGCAATCTGAACCTCGGGCGAACCCGTATCGGTGTCATGAAGACGGTGTTCGGTGATTGTTCCGGCTTTAGGAGCCAGATTGCTGGGATCAGATGACATACATGATTTCCTTGCGACGGTGGGTATCGGACCCGGCTTCCCGGCCCGCTGCCTGTTTGGCAGGCTGGCGCAGCCAGAAGCGGTTTGAAACACGATGTTTTTGTTGGACCGAAACCCAAGCCGCAAACAGCGCTCTACAAGGGTAGCAGTCACTTGGCCAAAACCCGAAGTCGGCGACCATGCCGGTGCAGAGCGCTCAGCACATCGCTCGGACACCTAGTGTCAACGAGGGCCTGCCGGCTGACTGCGTTGGGACATCAATAACTAGCGGTCGAGGATTGCCCAGTGAGCATCTCAACTAGTCGGCGCCGACTGCGCGGAGATTGCAATACACGGCCAGCAGCGCCGCGACGGTGGCCCCGACCAGCAACAACGCGGTGACATTGAGGACAAGCAAGATCGCCCCGCTCGCGAGCACGCCGAGCGCAACGGTGCCGTTGAACGACATCATCCATAATGCTGTGATCCGGCCGCGAATCGCGTCGTCAAGATGAGACTGCAACGTGATCGACATTGAGGTGACCATCGAGAAGTATGCGAACCCGAGCATAAAGCCGGCCGGAAACGCGAATTCGATTTGGCGAGTCAGCGCATAGATCGAGAGAAGCACTGCGAAGCCAAGCAGCGATCCGCGTGTCATCTTGGCCATGGACCGGTCGGCAAAGTAACTGCCGACGGCAACTGACGCCGTGACGGCGCCGAGACCGAACGTCGCGTACAGAAACCCATAGAGGCTGCTGCCCGCCGCGACCCCAAAGTTCGCCCTCGCAACCTCGGGCATCAACCCGATGAACGCCACGGAGAAAAATGAGAAGGTCGCCATCGTGATGAGCACGCGTTTGATCAATGGGTCGGCCGCTGCGATCCTGAACCCCGAGAGGAGTTGTTGCAATCCCGAATCGGCCGACGGTTTCGTGACGTGCCCTGGGTACTTCGCGACGATGAGGCTGACGATCGCGCAAAGATAGGTTGCCGCGTTGATTGCGAACACGGTTCCGAAGCTGAACGGCGCCAACAACAGTGCGCCAACCATCGGTCCGATAACCCGCGAGAGGTTCAATTGCACGGCCTGCAGCGCGACGGCACCGTGCAAATCCGTGCGGGGAACCAACGTGGGGAGCAGGGAAGCGATCGCCGGCGCGCTCAGCGCGTTTCCGATGCCGATCATTAGAGCGCAAAAGAGGATCGCCCACTCATTGGGATCGTCGACCGATGCCAAGAACGCGAGGAGAACCGAGAACGCGAGCTGCTCGAATTGCAAGATGACGAGCATTTTCCGGCGGTCCAGGATGTCGGCCAGTGTCCCTCCAACGGGCGCCAAAAACAGCAGCGGCCCGATCAGGGCAAAGTAAGTCATACCGACGAACCACGGATTACCGGTAATGACGAGGACGAACGCGCCGAGCAGCACGTTCTGCATCCAGGTGCCGATGCTCGAGGCGAACGTCCCCATCCAGACGGTGCGGAACTCGGGGTGACGCAGCGCCGCGCTCGCCGTCCCGGTTTCGAGGGTCACACACCCATTGACCGAAGCACAGGTGGCGTTCTCCACGGTCCAGTTGTGCTTTTGGACGCTCGCCATGGCAGTTGACAATAATCGTTGACGTAACGGCGCAACCATGACCGCATCGCGAGACATTGCCCGCCATGCGAACGATCGAGAGTTCTTGCGGTTACCGACCACGTGCAGGACACGTCCAAATCCGAGGCCCAGCAGAGCAAGTGTGGCGAAAAGTTGATGCAACCAATCAGTGTTCGGCCACGAAGGTCTCTGGAGAACCAACATATTCAATACCCTAAGGAGACATAACCATGAAGTTACGCAACATCTCCCTCATCGTTGCCACTGTGGCAATCGCTGGGGTCCTCGCTGCCGCTTGCTCATCAACTTCTTCGACGAAGTCAAGTAGCCCGACGACGACAACGACCGATTCTTCGGCGTCGACCCCCGCCGAGAACATCGTTCAGCTAGCGTCATCGAATCCTGATTTCTCGACCTTGGTCAAGGCGGTGACCGCCGGCGGCCTGGTTAGCACTCTCGAAGGAACGGGGCCGTTCACCGTCTTCGCGCCGAATAATGCTGCCTTTGCCAAGCTGCCAGCCAGCAAACTGAGCTCGTTGCTTGAGCCGGCGAACAAGGATCAGCTCGACTCAATCCTGACCTATCACGTCGTTCCAGGAGCGGTGAAGGCGGCCGACATCATGCCGGGCCAGCCCATCAAGACCGTCAACGGAGCCACGGTCACCGTGAAATCGACCGGCGGCAAGCTAACAGTGACCGATGGGTCCGGCAACACCTGCAACATCATCAAAACGGACATCACCGCGTCGAACGGTGTCATCCACGTCATTGATTGCGTCCTCCTGCCAACCGCCGGCTGAGCCGCTGTTAACGGTCCGCTCTCAGTAAGCGAGCTCCGTGTTTTCAAGGCCCAGAGCCCTTACCGCGACCCGGCATCACCACAAGTGCACGTTTAACGTGTCGGTGGTGATGCCGGGTAACCGGAGTAAACGATGCCCGTTCAAAAACTGTCGACGAAATCCCCAGATATGAGCTTCCTCGAAACCGACCACCTGTCGAGAAGGCTGGCCGCCGGAGACGAACTCGCACTGGAGGAAGGGTATCGACTTTACGGCTCGATGGTCCGTCGCTATCTGCAGCGCTTTGTAAACAGTGACGAGACGGACGATCTGCTTCAAGTGGTCTTCCTCGAACTCTGGCGCTCGCGGGGTAGAATCGATCCCAATCGCCCCCTTGAGGCCTGGCTTTTTGGCATCGCCAGAAAGCGGGCTATCGACCACTTGCGTCGGAGACGACACGACGTCGTATCCGTCGACTTAGTCCGAGAACTTGTGGGTGACGACGGAGCAGAGTTCGCCGATCGCCTTGCATGGTCGGCGGAGATCCAAACAGCGTTGGCCACACTCGTGCCTGAGCAGCGGGATGCCATCACACTTGCCTACTTCGGTGGTCTCAGCCAACGAGAGATAGCGGAACATCTGAGGGTTCCTTTGGGGACCGTGAAGGCGCGCATGGCGCGTGGGATGAGAGTCTTGTCATCCGTCATCCTTGGAGGTGTGGAAAAGTGAGCAGCCCGAGAGACCTTGATCACGCTCAGTGTGATCTCGTCGGCCTTCTTGCCGGCGAACTGGGCCGAGAGGAGACAATCGCTTGTAGTCGGCACCTTCGATCATGCCCGCGATGCACCGAGGAGCTCGTCCAATTGGCAGTAGCACACGGGGCTCTAACCGCTTCCGCGGTTGCGACAAGATCCCTCGACCAGGTGCCTCGTCCACTTGGCGACGAAGCGGTGATAGGTGCACTCGCAGGAAGCTCAAGCGAGGACGAGTTGCCACCACTCAAAGTCGACCCAAAGAGCAGCGCGTCGCATGACACCAGGCGACGCCGGTTGGGCTTTGTCGCCGCCGGTGTCGCAGCAGCAGCCATCGTGCTCATTGGCATCGGCACCGTGCTCGCCTATTCGCAGGGATCGAAGACCAGTCCAATCGTGGCCAGTGCAATCCTCAGGCCTATCGACTCCCCCGCTTCGAGCAGCGGTTCGATCACGGCTGTTGCCATTGGCGATACGAGGAGGCTGACTGTTCATACCGAGCGGCTTGCCGCCCTGCCAGCAGAAGAATTCTATGAGGTCTGGTTGCTCGATCCGGCCACTCAGAAAATGCTGCCAGTCGGCGTCCTTCCGCCATCGGGGATTGGGAGCTACTCGATGGGCGCCTCGATCATGGCGGACTATTCAGCAGTCGACGTCAGCCTCCAGACGAACAACGGCAACCCGGCTCATTCGACCACCAGCGTTCTCCGGGCTTCCTTCTGACTCAGGGTAGATCCCCTGAGGCGGAGCAGTTCGCGCGATAGCGATTCACCCATCAAGGCTTGCTGCAAAATCGCTGTGTGTGACTCAACCGACGAGCTTCGTCCCAACTAGGTGTTGCGCCTACAAGGACCCCCACATTCGTCAAACCGCTCGTTCGGCTGCGGCGACCATTCGCGAGAGCATTACCGGAAAGATGAAGTGGTGGAAAGGAAGTACCGCGAACCAGTAGAGACGTCCCAGCAAACCTTTCGGACGGAACTCTGCCTCCTGCACGATTTTCGACCCCTCATCAGATGGACTCACTGTCCATGTAAGCCAAGCTTGCCCAGGGAGGCGCATCTCGGCTCGCAGTCGGAGTGTTGTTGGAGGATCGAGTATTTCGATTCGCCAAAAATCAAGAGCATCTCCGACGCGGAGATTCGCGCGTCGACCCCGTCGCAGGCCTGGTCCGCCAATGAGTTGATCGATGAAACCGCGCACGGCCCAGAGAAATTGTCCCCCATACCAACCCTTTTCGCCGCCGATCGAACTGAGCTCGCCGAACATAGCGACAGGCGGAATACTCGCAACAATTTCACGTCGATCAGTAAAGACTGCTCCGCCAGCCCAAGCAGGATCGAGTTCATTGGGCAGGAAGTGAACTAAGTCTGCATCGGAAAATCTCGTTGGGGCACCGTCACCTTGAGTAATCCGCAGTGCTCGGTCGATAGATTCGCGCAGCGTGAGCGGCGCACTATTGAATTCCTCGCAAGCTGAACGCTTCTTGACAATCACTTCATTTACGAGGGACTGGATGAGTTCTTTGGCCAGGGGCACTGGAACTGGTGTCACAAGCCCAATCCAGTGCGACGACAGCCGCGGCGACAGGAATGGAACTGGCAGGAGAACGCGTTTTCGCAATCCAGCGCATGAAGCGTAGATCTCCATCATCTCGGCATAACTCACCACGTCGACGCCTCCAACCTCCAAGACGCCGGTGATGGGCTTGTCGCTTGTGAGGGCGGCAACAATGAGCGAAACGGCGTCGGCAATGGAAATGGGCTGACACTTCGTCGCTACCCATTTTGGCGTCACCATGATGGGGAGAGTGTCCACCAGATAGCGAAGCATCTCGAAGCTGGCCGAACCTGATCCGATGATTACCCCCGCACGTAACTCCACAACGTCCACCCCGGTGCTGGCCAGCGCAATACCAACATCTTGGCGACTCATCAGGTGGTCACTGAGTCCTTCTGCGCCATCTCCAAGACCCCCGAGATACACAATGCGACTCACCCCGGCTGCCTTCGCCGCTTCGGCGAAGTTCAGCGCTTGCCGCACTTCTCGTGCTTGCCAATCGTCACCGTCGCCGATGGCGTGGACGAGGTACAACGCAGCATCAATACCTGCCATCGCCTCAGACAGATCATCGTCGACTGAGCCCTGGACAATTTCGACCAGTTCAGCCCAAGGCGCTGCTCGGAGTTTTTCCGGTGTCCGAGCGAGACACCTCACCGCGAGCCCCCGTTCGACTAGCAAGGGGACAACGCGACCGCCGACGTAGCCCGAGGCACCGGTCACCAATATTGACGGAGGCTTCATAGGCGCACAGTAACGTTGTCTATCCGATTCCGAGCTACTGAGAGCCGACAGATCCTTGCCGTTTTCCCTCCCAAAATCTTCCAGGGCCCAATTGGATTGATCAGGCGTATTTTAAGCAAGCCTCAATTGCTTGATCCGTTGAGTCAATGATTTGTTGGTCAGACCGCGCACACCCGGTTACTTCGCCGGGCTCGTGGATTAATTGTTCAAGCGAGATATCGGCGGTCATCAATGCAATGAAGTTGGTCGCGACGCGCGGGGTTTTCGTGAAACCTCAGCTCAATGGGTCTTGACGAGTCGATTCACCAGCTCCGAGAACGGCCGAGACACTTGCGAACGCGTGAACCGCTCGGTCAAGGTCGAGTTCTCGCATGAGGGTTACGCCAATGCTGCAGAGATTCCGGTTGGCCCGTATGACATCGATCTCACCATTCCCAAAAACCCGACGGCGAAGGCAACACCTGCGTGCTTCAGTGGTCTTACTGCCGGCGTGTCGTCGCAAACCGGTGCTTCTTGGCACGCTGAGTCGGCGCCTGAATCCGCAGCGCATTTTTATGATCCCAACGCTGCGCTTCCGACCGACCCGTGTCTCGGCC
This sequence comes from Actinomycetes bacterium, assembly GCA_037138595.1. Classification (GTDB taxonomy): domain Bacteria; phylum Actinomycetota; class Acidimicrobiia; order Acidimicrobiales; family Acidimicrobilacustridaceae; genus UBA4742. The sequence goes on from JBAXIB010000011.1 coordinate 62,797, forward strand.
ATCCCTCTATGCAACAGCAGCACTGCAACGGCGATTCCTATACGTCATCAAGAACGAATACCCCCTATTCCGTCGGATGTCTCCGCGCAACTCTCGGCACGATGTCTCACGACATGACGACTCATTCATTTTCCCATAGGGGACCGAAGGCCCGGCACACTGCCGGGCCTTCGTCGCGTCTGCAATGAAGTTGTCAGGAAATTACCCACGCATAGCGCGGTGGTTTGTGAATCTCAGCTGTCGCTTCGGTCATAACCGGCTCAGCATGCGATGAGGGCGTCAGCCCGAGGATCGGGGCATCTAGCTCATAGAAGATGGACTCCAGCTCATCCCTCGAAACCGCTCCAGCGGCACCGATACAGCTGCGTATCGCATCACCGAGTCTCCCCCGAAGCAGTTCGGAGACAATCGCCGGCAATGTTTCAGGGTCGCGCAACATCCACGAGTGGCTCGCCTTGCGCACCGTGATCAACGTCCCGTTTGATCGTTTCGCCGCCGACCTAGCCGTCGAAAATGGAACGATCAGGTCACGGTCACCATGGAGAATAAAGGTCGGCATCTCGTCAAGGGCCAACTTATCCAAGATCCCTTGACTTCCCTTCGTCCGCAGGATCGACGCCGCCGGACCAATGAGACGCCACGGTCTAGATACATGACCAACCATGGTTGGAACCAACAGGCGCCCCAACTTGATCGCTTGGCCAGGATCATCAATGACCGGCAAAGTCGAGATCGTGTCGAGCGCAAGGCCGAAACCCATCGGCACCAACATCCACGGATTCAACCGAAAAAGGTTGACCATGAAATCCCACTGATCGCCGACGATGGCATCAATCAACAACGTGGCCACGGTCTGTTCCGGTCGCTGCGCGGCAAGCTGGGCGACGACCCGACCGCCCATCGAGTGTCCAGCAATCACCGCTTTTCGGATTCCGAGTTCCTGAATGACTCGGCCCATCAACTGGGCATAATCCCCGAGGTGACCTCCGCCGAGCGGTAGTCCTTCGGTAGCGCCATGGCCAGCCATGTCGACCGCGACGACCATGAACCCTTTACTCACGAGTCGATGCAAGGTTTGGGCGTACAAAAAACCCTCAGCGGTAAAACCGTGCACGACCACAAGCGGCACGCCCCGCCCAGCAACCGCCAAGCCAACCCGATGTCCATCGCTCAACGTGAACTCGTGACGAGCCAACCGCGGGCCGGTCGTTACAGACGGCGGCGCACCGCGAACCGAACCGGCGGTAGACAAACTCACACCCGCCATGTTCCTACCCGTAACCGAGCCGATGGTGGATGAAGCCTCATTGAACCAGCGCTAGTCAGCGCAGCTGACCCTGCGAAAGCGAACCACTCAGCTGCGATCGAGCTTGTTCGCAGTCAATCGCCATCTGCTCGATGAGACTGTCAACTGAATCAAATTTCACTTCGTCACGAAGATGGGCCACAAACCGCACTCGGGCGACCTCGTCATAGAGATCACCGTCGAAATCAAGCAGGTGGGCCTCGAGCAGCGACGTGTCGGCTGTTTCGTAAAATGTTGGACGGCGTCCCAACGAAATTGCCGCCGGTCGGACAAGACCATCAGGTCGGAGATACCAACCGGCATAGATGCCGTCGGCCGGCATGCAGATCTCGTCGGGAACTGCAACATTTGCGGTGCGAAATCCCAGCTCTCGGGCACGAGCATCGCCATGATTAACCACGCCGCGCACCTCATAGGAGTGGCCCAGCATCGTGTTCGCGGCGGCAAGGTCTCCAGCGCGAAGCGCAGCGCGAATCACCGTCGAAGAAACTGACTGCGCGGTCGGTGCCGGTTCGCCATCGAGACCGACAAGTTCTAAACCGACAACCTCAAAACCCAACTCGGCACCCATGGATCGCAGCAAGGCCACATTGCCTTGGCGTTGGTAACCAAAGTGAAAATCCTCGCCGACTACCACCACCTTTGCATGAAGTGCACCCACGAGAACTTCGGTAACGAACTCTTCGGCTGGTTCTTTCGAACGTGCCTCGTCGAATTCGATGACAACTGCGTACTGCACTTCGGTGGCGGCCAAAAGTTCGACCTTCTGATCAAGATCAGTGAGAAGTAATGGCGCCGATTCAGGTCGAACCACGCTGGCCGGATGGCGATCAAAGGTAACGACCGCGGTTTCCAAGCCACGATCTCCGGCAAGTCGTTTGACCCGAGCGATAACCGCTTGGTGTCCACGATGGACGCCGTCGTAGGCACCAATTGTGACGACGGTTCCGGTGGTCGACACCTCGCTTTGCTCAAGATTTCGCAACACCTGCACGTCTGGCAGGCTACTCACCTCAACGGCCATTCAGGACTGCGCACCAGCAACACCGGTCGCGGGCGCTACGACGACCGACGGCTTGACGGTTCCGGACCGATGGGCCTCGTAAACAGCCAGCAAATCGCCCATTTGGTCACACACCGCCCATGGGCCGGGGGGTAGCTCGCCGCCCTGGTTAGGACCGAGGCCAAGCGCTAGTCGATCTAGCACCTTTCCATGCGCGACCGCTTCGGCCAATTCGCCGACCACGGTCACCGACGAATAATCCCGCATGACATCAGTAATGGGCCTCACAACAATGTCATCAAGCGGGTTGGCGTCGCTCAATTCGAAGGTACCGATCGCGATTCGGCGAAGATTCGTAAGGTGCGCTCCCCCACCAAGGGCGCGTCCGATATCGGCGGCCAATGTTCGGATGTAAGTACCCGATGAACAAGTAACGGTGGCCCGAAATACACCAGGTAAACCAACAACGTCATCGATGGCGAGACTATGAATCGTCACCGGGCGTGGTTCGCGTTCGACTTCGCCACCTTCGCGAGCGATTTGGTGAAGACGGCGACCACCAACTTTCACCGCCGACACCATCGGCGGAATTTGCATAATCTCGCCAACGAAACGTGCCGCTGTTGTTCGAACTTGTTCAAGCGTCACCGCCGACATTTCAAAGGTCGCAACTATGTCACCGCTCGCGTCGAGCGTCGAGGTTTCGGTGCCTAAGACAATGTCGCCGACGTAGGTCTTCGGAAGAATCGTGAGGAACCGCAACAATCGCGTCGCACGACCCACTCCGAGCAACAGGAGCCCGGTCGCATCGGGATCAAGCGTGCCGGAGTGTCCAATCTTGCGATTGTGCAATATGCCGCGTGCCTTGGCCACCACGTCATGGGACGTCCACCCCGCCGCTTTGTCGACAATCGCTAGGCCATCGCGGAGTTGATCATCGGCTGACATCGCCACCGAATCAGCCTTGATTTCGCTGATCAGGCGCAACTGACTCGCTGTCACTACCGATGCCATGGGAACTGTCGGTAGGGGGATCGCTTGCACCCTGCACTAGCGGCCGCTCCATTTCGTCTGGCACCGGAATGTCATCAGCGAGCGGACCCAACTCGGCCAAGATCGCTTCAATCCGGCCACCCTCACGAACTGCGGGGTCGGGTAAAAACACGAGTTCGGGAACACGCTTGATACGTGCCTGAGAACCAATGGCTTGACGAAGTCGTTTTCGAGCGTCATCAAGTGCATCAAGGACTTCCTCGTCACCTTCGGGCCCGTCGAGAGAATCGAAATACACCAATGCCCGATGAAGGTCGCTATCGACGTCAACCGACGTGATCGCGAGTAATTCGAGGCGTTCGTCACCGATGTGATCAAGTTCTTCGGCCAAGATTTCCCGAAGCAACTGATTGAGTCGGGCCGTGCGTGGATACTGCCGAGGCTTGCGTCTACTGACCATAAGTGGAGCCTACGACCGAGGGATCTCGCGATCCTCATAGGTTTCGATGATGTCGCCAGGTTTGAGGTCTTGGAAATCAGTCAGGCCGATACCGCATTCAAACCCAGCTTGCACTTCACGCACATCTTCTTTGAATCGACGCAGGGACTGCACTGCGCCTTTCCAAATGATTGTTCCTTCCCGCAAGAATCGAACCTTGGAGTTGCGAGTGATCGTGCCGTTGAGCACATAACAACCGGCGATCGCACCAACGCGCGGTACTCGGAAGATCTCGCGCACTTCGGCATCGCCGGTGACGATTTCTTCGAACTCTGGTTGCAACAATCCAAGAACTGCGTTCTGGATATCTTCGATCACCTGATAAATGATTTCGTAGGTGCGGATCTCGACCTTTTCTTGGTCGGCCATCTCGCGGGCATTTCGGTCTGGCCGGACGTTGAACCCGATGATGGTGGCGTTCGATGTGGCCGCGAGTTGAATGTCATCTTTGGTGATTCCGCCAACGCCGCGCCGGACGAACGCCAACTTGACCTCGTCACGCTCAAGACGGCGGAGACTTTCGGTGAGCGCTTCAAGCGAACCCGTGACGTCAGCTTTGACGATGAGATTCAACGTCGCCGCTTCGCCAGCCTGGATCTGCTGGAAGATGTCTTCGAGTTTGGCGCCGCCGCTCATCGCGTGGGCATCTCGGCCCAACGTGGCCTGACGCTGCCAATGCTCGCGAGTCGCGGCAACCTTCGACGCGGTTCGTTCGTCGGGAGCAACCACAAATCGATCACCGGCCTGCGCAACTTCGGACAATCCAAGGACCTGCACCGGGGTCGACGGACCGGCTTGTTTAATTTGCTCGCCACGATCATTGATGAGCGCACGAACACGCCCCCAGGCCGCACCAGCCACCAGCGGATCGCCAACGCGCAAGGTGCCCTGTTGCACCAAGACGGTCGCTACCGGGCCACGCCCGATATCAAGTTTGGATTCGAGCACGGTTCCGACGGCTCGGCCGTCGACGTTGCCTCGAAGGTCTTCGAGTTCCGCGATGACCTGCAAATTTTCGAGCAAGTCATCGATTCCAAGGTTTTCAAGCGCAGAAACCTGCACCATGACGGTGTCGCCTGACCACTCTTCTGGTTGCAATCCACGCTCGGCGAGCTGGGTCATGACACGGGTCGGATCCGCGTTCTCGCGATCGATCTTGTTGATCGCCACGACAATCGGCACCTCAGCTGCACGAGCATGATCAAGTGCCTCGATGGTTTGAGGCATGACACCATCATCGGCAGCCACAACGAGGACCACGATGTCGGTCGCTTCGGCGCCCCGCGCGCGCATTGCGCTAAATGCCTCGTGGCCCGGCGTGTCAATAAACGTAATCGGCTTGTCGTTCTTGATGACCTGATAGGCCCCAATGTGCTGGGTGATTCCACCGGCTTCGCCCGCGACGACATTGGCATTTCGAATTTGATCGAGCAGTTTGGTTTTGCCGTGGTCGACGTGACCCATGACGGTGATCACCGGAGCGCGCTGCGGTGCGTCGTCGTCGTCTTCCAAGAAGTCGAGGTCAAGCAATTTGAGCAGCTCGACTTCTTGTTCTTCGCCCGGGTCGACCATGCGAATCTCGATACCGAGCTCGGCCGCGAACAGCTCAACCATGTCGTCACTCAATGACTGGGTTGCAGTCACCATCTCGCCTTGTTCCATGAGGAAACGAACGACGTCTGCGGTGGTGCGATTGAATTTCGGACCAAGTTCTTGAGCGGTCGACGCGCGTTCAATCACGACCTCGCCGGTTGGCGTGGGTGCATTGGCCGGCGTATAGCTCGGCGCCGACATCGGCTGCAGTTCATCGCGGTTACGGCGGCGACGACCCTTACGACGAGGAGCCCGTCGGTTGCCACCGGGACCACCGCGACCGCCACCTGGGCGACCACCGGGCGAACTTCCTGGACCTCCGGGGCCTCCCGGACCACTCGGTCCACTCGGGCTGCTACCTGGCCGACTCGCGCCGGGCCCGCCACTCGGGCGTGTTCCGGTGCTTGACCCACCATCAGACCCACCACGACGTTGCGGAGCAGCGCCGCCAGGGCCACGACCGGTTGTTTCAGCAGTCGGACGACGGGTGACGCCAGGCGGTGGCGGAATCGGCTTGCCCGAAACCGAAGTCGGTGGTCGAGGTGGCGGAGGAATTGCCCGTCCCGAGCGAGCCATCGGTTGTCCAGTTGGTACCGCAGGCGCGTCGCTAGCAGTGTCATCAGCAGGCCGTTTGCTCGGGGACTCAGGCGGCGCTTCAACTTCAGCCGCAGGCGGGACGACATCGGCCGGCGAGCGCGGCGCCGGTTCAGCCGAAGCAGGTGCAACTGGTTCAACTTGGGCCGCGGGGCGAGGCGGATGCTCACTACCGCTGGAGGTAACAACGCGTTTCGGCCGCGCAGCCGGAGCTGGAACAGCGGCGGGTTCGGCGACCGGCGGTGGCGCTGGAGCTTCAGGAGCCGTCGGCGCCGGCTGCACTTCAGGTTGGGGAGCAGCCTCGATCGTCGGAGTTTCACCTTCGGCTACCGCAGGTTCGGCCTCGGCTAGGGCAGGATCGGCTGCTGGCTTTGCGGCAATAGCGGTCTTCTTGCTCGCCTTCGTCGCCTTCGTGGCTTTGGCGGCCGCTTTTTTAGCCGGCTTGGCATCAGGTTCCGGCGGTTGTACGTCGCGGACCAGACCCTCGTTCTTCGCCTTACGGCGGACGCGGTCGGCTTGGGGGTCCACCACACTCGACGAGTGAGATTTGACCCCGATACCGAGGGCGTCGCAGAGATCAAGTGTCTCTTTGTTGGTCAGCCCGAGCTCTCGTGCGAGCTCATACACGCGGATGTTTCCTGCCAAGAGCGGTCTCAGCCCCTTCTACTTTGCGGTCCCAGTCGCCCTAATGGCGGCCGGTCGCGGCTTGTCGAATGTTCAAATCTGTCCAGCAGCGCCAAAGCGCGAATACCCCATCTTCGCACGCCACCGCCGATAGCACGAAGTGAGCTGCTGACTATGAAGCCCCAGGTGGCTCATCGGAGGCGGAATCAGTGCCTTCGACGCCGTTCTCGGCGGGGTCGTCATCAGCAAGTTCAGCATCGAAGACTTCGTCGATTTCTGCTTCAATGACCGCTTCGACGACTGCTTCAAGAATCGCTTCCTCGATGATTTCTTCGACGATTTCCTCGACGATTTCCTCGACGACTGCGGCCTCGGCCGCAGCAGCGGCATTCCACTGCTCAACCGACATGAGCTCGCCGTCGGCAGATTTCCACATCTGCTCGCCGCTTTCAGCGTCGACAACCCATTCGCCCTCAGCCCAGTCCTGGTTGAGATACGCCTCTTCTTCGAGGATTTGGGTCTCACTCTTAATGTCAACCCTCCAGCCAGTGAGTCGGGCCGCGAGACGGGCGTTTTGGCCTTCCTTGCCGATCGCCAGTGACAACTGATAATCGGGGACAATGACTTCGGCCACGCCCGAGTCTTCGTGAATGCGAACCTCTTTGACCTTGGCCGGCGAAAGTGCCTTCATAACGAAGTCGGCTGGGTCCTCGCTGAAGGGAACGATGTCGATCTTTTCGCCGCGAAGTTCGTTGACCACCATTCGCACTCTCGCTCCACGGGCTCCAACACATGCGCCAACCGGATCGACATTGCCGTCATGGGACTGCACCGCGATCTTGGTTCGCGCACCCGGTTCACGAGCACACGCTTTGATCTCGACGACACCGTCGGCGATCTCGGGAACTTCCAGTTCGAACAGTCGCTTGATGAGCCCGGGATGGGTTCGACTCACGACGATCTGCGGACCTTTGGCGGTCTTGCGGACTTCGACGATGTAGGCCTTGACCCGAGCGTTCGGCTCAGGACGCTCATAGGGAACTTGCTCGGCCTGGGGCAGCAATGCCTCGACTCGACCAAGGTCAAGCAAGGTGTAGCGGCTGTCGCTTTGCTGAATGATCCCGGTGACGATGTCGCCTTCGCGACCGGCGTATTCGTCGTACTTCATCTCGCGTTCGGCTTCACGAATGCGCTGGTTCATGACCTGCTTGACCGTCTGGGCCGCAACTCGGCTGAAATCATCGGGGGTGACATCGAGTTCGGGGCCAGTTGGCTCGCCTTCGTCGTCGAGTTCTTGGGCCATGACTCGAAAGTCGCCGCTATCGGGGTCGATGATGACCCAGGCATATTCGTGCGCGCCTGGCATGCGCTTGTAGGCCGACTCAAGGGCATCGGCGAGCGCGCCAAAAAGCGTGTCGACCGTAATGCCTTTGTCGATTGCCAGAGCTTGAAGCGCGTCCATCATGTCCGGGTTGCTCATGACGTTGAAACCTTCTCGTTTGGGGAGGGGGTAGGTACGGTTTCGGGCCGATTGCCTTTGGGCGTCTTGGCCGAAGATTTCTTTGCTGCTTTACCTGGCTTCGTTGCCGGGCCCCACTCGAATACGGTTCGAGCGCGTTCAATATCGCCGTAGGCAAGCCGTCGGCTTTGACCGGCAGGGTCATCAACCGTGACGACAAAACTCTCATCATCGGCTTCGGTAAGCAGCCCCACAACGCGTCGAGCACCTTCAAGGCCAGCGACCGTTTTGATAGTCACCTTGGTGCCAATCGCACGAGTGAAATGATCGGGCGTGCGAAGCGGACGTTCGAGGCCAGGACTCGAAACTTCGAGCGTGAAATGCCCGCTAATCGGATCGTGTTCGTCGAGCGATCGGGAAATCGCACGAGTAAGTTTGGTGATTGCACCCATGTCGACCCCGCCAGGCACATCGACCAACACTCGGAGCGATCCACCATTCAATTCGAGGTCATATAGGTTGAGACCGAGATCGGAAACCAACGGCTCAATAAGTAGACGAACACGGTCTGGTGTGGACATTCGGTCACCTCCTCAGGCACGGACAGATGGGCACAGAAAACAAAAGCGTGGGCTAGGCCCACGCCTTTCGTCCAGAAATCGAACGCTTTGCGGGTTGCACTATAGCGCGTGAACCCTCCCCTCGGCCGATCGAATCAGTACGAACGGCCCGTCACCGCCAGCAAATCAGGCTCATCTTCTGACCCCGGCAGGCTTCCATCAGGGCGAATAAGGCACCGAACCGTTACCGCCGAGGTGCTCAACGACTTTTCTCCCTCGGCGCCAACTTGGGACCACGGCACCCGAGCCCAGCCCAGCAGGCTGGCCTCACGGGCTTCCTCAAGCGTCGAAACCTCCGATGTTCGCGCCGCCCGCCGGGAAACCGAATCAGCCAAAAGTGACGTCTGAGCCGCTTTAAGTGCGTCATGAACTGCGACAATCGCGCCGGCGAGCGGAATAGTCGCCTTTTCGCCGCTGATGCGGTCAATGAGGGTCACGGCGTCCTCAGCCAAATCACGAGGCCCAAGATCAAGTCGGACCGGGACACCCTTGAGTTCCCAATCGGTAGCCCGCCTACCAACCGAGACCTCAACTCGGTCGTCAAGTTTCGCTCGCAGTCCTGCTGCTTTGAGTTCATCGACAAGTGATGCGCAACGCGCTCGCACATCTGGATCATCCCGCACCGCGAGCACCACAACTTGAACTGGCGCAAGCCGCGGCGGAAGCCGAAGGCCGCGATCATCTCCGTGGGCCATGATCAAACCGCCGACCATGCGAGTCGACACGCCCCACGACGTCGTCCACGCGTGCTGCTGGGTACCGGAGTCATCGAGATACTTGATATCGAAGGCCTTGGCGAAATTTTGACCGAGTTCGTGACTCGTCCCCATCTGTAACGCCTTGCCATCGCCCATCATTGCTTCGCAGGTCAGGGTGTTTACTGCTCCGGCGAAACGTTCCTTTTTCGTTTTGCGCCCCACCACCACCGGCATTGCCAACACGTTGACCATGAAATCTTCATAGACCTCGCGATGAATTCGTTCGGCATAGGTCCGCGCATCGTCATAGGTGGCGTGAGCGGTGTGACCTTCCTGCCAAAGGAACTCACTGGTCCGCAAAAAAAGTCGCGGACGTAGTTCCCAGCGCACGACATTGGCCCACTGGTTCAACAACAGCGGGAGATCGCGATAGCTCTGCACCCACTTGGCCATGTACTCGCCAATCACCGTTTCACTGGTCGGCCGAACGACGATGGGTTCGTCAAGTACCTTGCCGCCAGCAACTGTCACCACTGCGAGTTCCGGGCTGAAACCTTCGACGTGTTCAGCTTCACGGCGCAAATAACTCTCCGGTATGAACAGCGGAAAGTACGCGTTTTCGGCTCCCGCGTCTTTGATTCGAGCATCGACCTCGGCTTGCATTCGCTCCCAAATCGCATAGCCATAGGGACGGATCACCATCGTGCCGCGAACCGGCCCGTTGTCGGCAAGTTCGGCCTTGTTCAAGACATCTTGATACCAACGAGGAAAATCAACAGATTGCGGAGTGAGTACCGGTTCCTTAGCCATGGTCACTCAAACTAGTTGGCGAACCCACCGATGAAGTCGCCAGGCATTACCAAGGCCAACGTGGACCAAATCGCTAATGCTTGCGGATCAATTCGACTTTGGTTCCAACATCGTTGGCATCGTCACCTTGCTCATGGAGAAGCTCGGCCCGATCGGCATCTGCTTGAGCGGCGGCACCGGCGTCGGCTCGAGCGAGCGCTTCTTCAACGCCGCCCTCGTGGATGATCTGCGCCCACTCGACTAACGCTTCGACCATCGAGTCTTCCGGCACCACTTTGACGACTTTACCTTTCACGAACAGATGACCGCGATTGCGTCCCGCTGCGATACCGAGGTCAGCTTCGCGCGCTTCGCCCGGACCGTTGACGACACAACCCATGACCGCGACTTGAATCGGGATTTCCAATTCAGCCAATGCAAGTTGGGCAGCATTAGCAATCTCAATCACATCGACTTCGGCGCGGCCACACGACGGACACGCAATGAGGTCGAGACCTTTACGCTCTCGCAGGCCAAGTGCTTCAAGAAGCTGCCGGCCTGCCCGCGCTTCTTCGACGGGGTCCGCAGTGAGCGAATAGCGAATCGTGTCGCCGATACCTTCGCTCAGAAGGGTCGCGAGTCCAGCAGTCGACTTGATGAGCCCTGCGGGCGGCGGCCCTGCTTCAGTGACGCCAAGATGCAACGGATAATCGACGGCTTCGGAAAGCTGCCGATAAGCCTCGATCATAATTGGCACGCTTGATGCTTTAACTGAAATTTTTACATCGTCGAATCCAACTTCGCGGAAGTAATCGAGTTCACGCTGGGCTGATTCAACCATCGCTTCCGGTGTAACCGTCCCGCCATATTTTTCGTACAACTCGGGGTCCAACGATCCACCGTTCACACCGATGCGAATAGGTACGCCTCGGTCTTTACACTCTTGAGCAACGATTTTGATGTGTTCGGGCCGACGGATATTTCCCGGATTCAATCGAAGACACGCTACGCCGGCATCGAGTGCTTCCAGAGCACGCTTGTACTGATGGTGGATGTCAGCGATGATCGGCACCGGCGAGCGCGGAATGATCGCCGCAAGCCCCTCAGCGGCCTCACGGTCGTTGCACGTGCATCGCACAATGTCAGCACCAGCGGCCGCCAACGCATAAATCTGTACCAGCGTTGCCTCGACATCAGCAGTCTTGGTCGTCGTCATCGATTGCACCGAGATCGGAGCGTCACCACCGACCGCAACTCGAACGCTCGATCCTCGATTTGCCAACTGCACTTGGCGCGTCACGCGCCGCTCAAACGTCACGGGTTGATTTGGATTGGATCAACTAAGTCGAGATAGAGCGAACTCAATCCGACGAAGACTAAAAGTCCGAACACGCCGTAGGCAACGGGCATCAACTTGGCCATGTCAGCGCGATACGGCCGACGAGTAATCAGCCCACGAATCGCTTCATAGGTTGCAACAGCGGCATGGCCGCCGTCGAACGGCGGGAGCGGAACCAGGTTGATCAGGCCGAGAAAAAAATTCACCATGGCCAGCAACATCAGGACGGCCACGAGGCCTTCCTTTCCAAGCTGCGAGCCAATGCCAACGATGCCCACCACCGACACAAAACGATCCTGGCTGGCTTCACTCACACCGGAAACCGCGGGAGGCGCATCGGTTTCAAGCGAGGTGATCCCGGCTTGTTGTTGCGCGGCCGCCGAGCGGGCTTCAGCCCCACTTTGTGACGGCCCAGTTGAAAATACGGTGTTGACGTAATTGCCTAGCCCGGCCGGCGAGAAGAGCTTGCCGAATCCTTGAACCGATGCTCTAGCTAGATCGAGAAAGTTGGAACCAGCGGCACTAACCGAAGCCGCCAAGCCGTAATGGGCTCGTGGCAACTCTTGGGAAACGCCGAGAAACCCTTGGGCGCCGTCGGTCGGCAGCGTCAGTGGTGCGGAAACTTCAGCTCGATACAAGTGGCCAGAACGCGAGAACTCGATTGAAGCTGGTCCCGCTGGAGCCTCGCTGAGCGCGGCAGCAGCATCGGCGTAGGACGCAACTGAGACGTCATTAACTGAACGAATTTGATCGCCGCCTTGAAGCGGAATCAATTGTGCCGCACCGGTTTGACTTAGGGCCCAACCCAACGTTGTCGTTGTCGTGATGATCTGACCATCACGGTTGATGACCACGTCAACGGTTTTGCCCGCGTTGCGATGCACGATGTCACCCATCGCGGCAAACGAAGTCGTTGGTTCCCCCGCGATGCTTACTAAACGATCCCCCGGTTGAATCCCTGCGGACTCAGCCGCGCTTGCGACCGAAATCGTCGCTACTTTCCAGTTGCTCGGGCGTTGTTCTCCGTAGGCAATGAACACCACGAGAATCAATACGAAGGCGATCAAAAAGTTCATCGCTGGTCCAGCCAACACGACCCGCAGGCGTTTCCAGTAACCCTTTTCTCGATACGTGCGCCCTTCGTCTTCGAAGTCGACATCATCGAGACCACTCATCCCCACGATTCGGACATAGGCACCGGCCGGAATCGCCTTCACGCCGTATTCGGTTTCGCCACGTCGGAACGAAAAGATCCGCGGTCCAAATCCTAAGAAGTACTCAGTGACCTTCATGCCGGCTTGTTTCGCCGCCAAGAAGTGTCCGAGTTCATGGAGAAATACCGATACCAAAATCGCGCCGACGATCACCAGCGCCCAAGGACCAGCAAAGATGCCGAGTGCGGCGAGCGCGGCCACCAAAATCACTGCCGGCATGAGCCGCTGGGGCTTGGATGCATCGCCCGGCGCATCGGCCGGTGGCGCCACGATCGGAGCGGGCGGCGACGGCTTATCAAGTATGTCGGTCACGCAGTGATCCTCTCGATGACTTCGGCGGTGTACACCCGACTCCGAAGGTCACAATCAATAATGCTGTCTAAATCGGCCGCTGGAGTCCCGTCATGATGTTCTAACGATAATTCGATGACTTCAGCTATTTGAACCCATCGAATTCGACCCGCCAAAAATGCCTCCACGGCGATCTCATTGGCCGCATTAAGCCAAGCCGGAGTTGTTCCGCCGGCTCGGCCCGCTTCATAGGCCAGGGTCAAGCATCGAAACGCGGACAAGTTCGGTGGCTCGAAATCGAGGCGCCCCAACTCGGCCCAGTCGATACGACCGAAAGGTGCGACCGATCGATCCGGAAAGGCCAATGCGTAGGCAATCGGCAATCGCATATCCGGTAGCGACATCTGAGCAATCGTGGCGGCGTCGGTGTATTCCACCATTGAGTGAACGATCGACTGTGGATGCACGACGACGTCGATCTGATCAAAATTAATTCCAACGCCGGCGTCGCCGGCAGGCTCACCAAATAATTCATGAGCTTCGATGACCTCAAGGCCCTTGTTCATCAACGTCGAGGAGTCAACCGTGATCTTTGGCCCCATCGACCAAGTCGGATGACTGAGCGCATCAGCAATCGTCACGCGCTTAAGTTCGTCACGGTCTTTTCCGCGGAACGGTCCGCCGCTCGCTGTCAACACCAATCGGGCGACCCGCGTTGGATTGTCATTGGCCCGCAGGCATTGATGGATCGCGCAATGTTCGCTATCAACCGGAACGAGTTCCGCGCCTGGGGTTCGGCGCGCTCGCTGCACGATCGGACCAGCAGCGATCAACGATTCTTTGTTGGCCAACGCCAGTCGCCGACCTGCTTCGAGCGTCGCCAATGTCACGGCGAGACCAGCGAAGCCGACCACGCCGTTGACCACGACATCGGCGTCTTCAGCCAAGCTGGCGAGCGCTCCGTCGCCGCCACGCACCTCGCATTGCGGCAAGCGGTCTTGCAATTGCGCCGCGACTAGACGGTTCGCAACGGCGACCACCTTTGGCCGGAATGTTTCAGCCTGAGCGATAAGCACCTCGAGGTTGTTGCCACTCGCCCCGATGGCGGTGAGTTCGAACCGACCTGGTTCCGCAGCCAAGACATCAAGAGTCTGGGTACCAATCGAACCGGTTGAACCGGCCAATGCAACCCGAGACGCAGACATGTCTCTACCCTACTGACCTACCCGCAATCATCCAGCGCGGGCAGTGAAAACCGGCTAGGTGCCAGGAACCAGGTTGAGAACTCGCGCCACGAAATAGGCGGTCGGGAGCACAAACAACAGCGCATCAAATCGGTCAAGGATGCCTCCATGGGCCGGAAGCAAACTTCCCATGTCCTTCAACCCGATATCGCGTTTGATCACCGATTCGGCGAGGTCGCCGATCGGGGCAGCGATGGCGCAAAACACGCCGAAAACCAACGCTTGGCTCAGCGAAAATGGGCCGAAACCAAAGATCACTGCGAAAATGATGACCGCGAATACCGACGCTGCCATGCCGCCCGCAAGTCCCTCGACCGTCTTATTCGGACTCACATTGGTCAACGGCGTTCGTCCGAACTGGCGACCGACAAAAAATCCGCCGACGTCGTAGAACACCGCGGCAACAACCGCAACCAACAAGATACTTACGCCCTGAACCGGGAATCGCAGGATCAGCGCGGCGAACGCACCGAACACCCCGATGTACACGCTTCCCATCACCGTCACGCCAAGGTTCGCAGTTGCATTCGGACCCAGGCCCAAAATAAACCACAGCGCGCCGAACAGCGTCAGCAGGAACAACACCAACGGGATTGCTGCTTCGCCGCGCCAATAGGCAGCCAGTGGAAGCGCTCCACACGCGGCCAACCCGAGCAACGTTGCGGGGCGGAAGCCACCCTTGCGCACCGCGGTAAAGAATTCGGCGGCCGCGAGCACTAAGGCCACTACGACTAGACAGACCACGTAAGCGGGTCCCATGTGAAACAAAATTAACGCAAGTGCCGCGATCGCAACGCCAACGAAGGCCGCGGTTGCAACATCTCGCTGCGGCGGCGCTGACCCATCATCGGTCGCTCCTGAAATCGTTCCGGCACTCTCCGCCCGACGAGCGCTCCGGCGAGCAGTACCACGATCAGATTGGGAGTTCGCCGTTCGATTCGCGCTGCCCGGCGCAACCGGTCTAGCTGGACGCGCTGGTTCACTTTGGATCGAAATGGGATCGCTAAGCGATCCTCGGGTGCGAGCGGTTGGCAATTCTTGCTTCGGAATGTCGAGATCATCAAAGTTCAAAAACTCGTCATCGCTCATCCGTGCAGTTGTATCAAGCGCGCCGAGCACTTCGCTGGCTGGTTCATCGGGCGCATCGGAAATGAGGTGGGCCACGCCGGTATCGTCGGGTTCCCATTGGCCCGAGGTTTGGTCCCGCCACCGAGGCCCTTGATCGGCAAATGACGACCACCTTGCGGCCTCATCTTCTTCATCCACATCGCCGATAATTACCTTTGGTACCTCACCGGTCGCCGGTTCAGTCCAATGCGGAAGCTCAACACTTTGGCTGATCGGCGTCGATACCGGTGCCGTAGAACTCGTCGAAGGTGCGCCCGGCTTTCCGGATTGCAGGTCTTCAGTTGTCACAAACCTCGGGGTCGATGCCGATTCACTGGTGTCAGTAAGTCGCCCTTGACCAGCCGATTCGGCCGATCGCGGTTCAACCGGCGCCACCTTCGGGCGCACGATGAGGGTCGGATCAGCTGAGTCGGCGAGTGGGAATCGAAGGCTGGGCCGAGGACCGTCCGGCGCATCCGGCCGATCCCCATATCGGGGTCGATCGTCATCGGCACGCTTCGCGGCGGTGCCGCTCTCGACGGCCTCGGCCGCCTCCGCTGCCTTGATCAGTCGCACACCTTCGGACGGGTCACCGGGAGCGCTGCCCCGCGTCTCGTCATCAGAAATAGGGGTATCAGTCATCAGTCCTCCAGCAGTTCTTGTTCCTTGGTCCCGAGCGCCTCATCGATTCCGGCCTCCTGGACGTGGATGATCTTGTCGAGTTCCTTTTCGGCTCGCGCAAGCTCATCGCTGGAAAGTTCGCCGTCTTTTTCCATCGATTCAAGATCATGACGCGCCGTACGACGCATATTTCGAAGAACCACCTTGCCGTCCTCAGCCATTTTGCGGACGACCTTGACGTATTCCTTGCGCCGTTCGGTCGTCAGCTGCGGGATGCTCAGCCGAATCGAATGACCATCGTTGCTTGGATTAAGTCCGAGATCAGATTGTTGAATCGCTTTTTCAATCGCTCCGATCGCGCCCTTGTCATAGGGAGTGATCAGCAGCTGACGAGCTTCGGGGACCTGAAAACCGGCAAGTTGTTGCATTGGTACTTCTGAGCCGTAGTAATCGACCATCAGCGTGTCGACGAGTGCCGGAGTGGCTCGCCCTGTTCGGATGTTGGCGAATTCGCTGCGCGTATGAGCGACCGCCTTGCGCATCTTCTCCGTGACTTCACCAAGAATCACGTCGGCCGACTCTGAGCTCACCCGCACGTCTCCTTCGTGGTCATGCCAGAACTACTGGCGCTTGTCGGTAGTGGACGGTCATCGACGCTACCCGCAATCGCCCCCACAAGGTCAGCCGAATGCGCGTTGGCGTCTCTCTAGCAGCGCGAACTGCCTTATCGGACCAATGTGCCGATGGGTTCACCCTCGAGCACTTTGCGGACATTTCCTTCGCCCATAAGGTCAAACATCACGATTGGAAGGTCGTTGTCCATACACAACGTGATCGCAGTCGAGTCCATCGCCCGAAGCCCCTGATTGAGGACATCGAGGTAGGTGACCTCTTGAAGTTTGACCGCATCGGGGTTTGTCCGTGGATCATCGCTGTAAATACCATCGGTTCCGGAGTGGGTACCTTTCAGTAACGCTCCGGCCTCGATTTCGACCGCACGCAAGGCTGCGGTGGTATCGGTGGTGAAAAACGGATTGCCGGTCCCGCCGGCAAAAATAACGACACGACCCTTTTCGAGATGACGAATCGCGCGACGCCGAATATAAGGCTCGGCAACCTGCGCCATTTGAATCGCCGTCTGCACTCGGGTCGGTTGCCCCAACTGCTCCAGGGTGTCTTGAAGCGCAAGGCCATTAATGACGGTTGCCAACATGCCCATGTAATCAGCTTGGGCACGGTCCATTCCAGCGCCAGCACCTGACATGCCCCGCCAGATATTGCCGCCGCCAACGACGATCGCTATGTCAATGTTGAGGTCTTGTCGCACTTCGACGATTTCGCGGGCCAACTTTTGCACCACCGCACCGTCAATGCCGTAACCAGCATCGCCAGCAAACGCCTCGCCCGAAAGCTTCAGCAAAATCCGCTGCCACTTTGGAGCGGCCGGAACTGGTGAAGTTGCGCCGCCGCTGTCCATCGTCGGTCTCAGGCCCCGATGAAGACCTGGGCAAAGCGCACCAAGGTCGCGTCGCCAAGGAACTGACTGATCGGGGTTTTGTCGTCACGCACAAAACCCTGTTCAAGCAGCACCTGCTCTTTGAACCAAGCATTGAGTCGACCTTCGACGATCTTGGGCCATGCTTGCTCGGGCTTGCCTTCGGCTTTAGTGATGTCAAGGAGCGCCTGACGTTCTTTTTCGATCGCCGCCTCCGGCACTTGGTCTCGAGTGAGGAACGGCGGTTTCGCAAATGCAACGTGGACCGCGATGTCATGGGCAAGTTCAGCGGTTCCGCCGGACAATTCGACCAACACCGCGTTCACGCCGCGTCCATCTTGAATGTGTTCATATGACTCAAGGATGTTGCCCGCAGCAGCCTCGAACCGGACCACGGTTCCGAGTTCGATATTTTCCTTTTTCGCGATCCGTAAATTGTCGAGTGCCTCGGCCCGATCGCCGACGGCGTCGACCCCTTTTGTCACCACGAGCTGCGCTAAATCGCTGACCATAGCGGTGAAGTCATCGGCCTTGGCCGAAAAGTCCGTTTCGCTTTTCAGTTCCACAATGGCGCCAACGTTGTCAACGACGACAACAGCTACCGATCCTTGGGAATTCTCACGATCACCAAGGTTGGCGACCTTAGCCAAACCTTTTTCACGCAACCACTGGGTTGCGGCCTCCATGTCGCCGTCATTTTCAACCAATGCCTTCTTGGCATCCATCATTCCGGCACCGGTTGACTGGCGCAGAGCCTGCACATCTTTTGCCGTGAATTCAGCCATCGATCAGGACTCCTCGGCTGTCGCGGCGGACGCGTCCTCAAGCAGATTCTCGACATTTCCAGGGGTGAGCCCTGGCTCAGCCGGAACCTCATCGGCGAGCGCGGCGTTTTCGACTGCCGACTGCTCGCCGGGACCAGTTTCACGTGCTTCGAGTCGAGCCTCGCGCTCACGAGCCGCCAGTGCCGCGGCGTCTCGAGCTTCGGCTTGCTGCGCCGCAATTTCGGCATCTTGTTCGGCGGTCCGGGTCATTTCGGCAGTTGGTGCCGGACCAGCGCCGGAACCGCTACCGCGCCGCGAGGCGATGAATCGGCCTTCGTCGACCGCATCGGAAATCACTCGACACATCAACATGCCCGAACGAATCGCGTCGTCATTACCGGGGATCACGTACGAAATGATGTCGGGGTCGCAGTTGGTGTCGACCACGGCCACGATCGGAATCTTTAACTTGTTGGCTTCAGTAACCGCTATGTCTTCTTTGTTGGTGTCAATGATGAACACCACATCAGGCAAACGTTCCATACGGCGAATACCGCCAAGGTTGCGCTCAAGTTTTTCGAGTTCACGGGTGATGAGCAGCGCTTCTTTTTTCGGCATTGCGTCGAACTCGCCGGAGTCACGCATGCGCTGGTATTCCTTCATTTTGGCGACACGCTTCGAGATGGTTTCGAAGTTGGTCAGCATTCCGCCGAGCCAGCGTTCGTTGATGTACGGCATGCCACATTTCTCGGCATAGGACTGAACGGCGTCCTGAGCTTGTTTCTTGGTACCGACGAACAGCACCGTGCCGCCTTCGCCAACGAGGTCGCGCACGAACGTGTAGGCCGTCTCAATGCGACCAAGCGTTTGTTGCAGGTCGATGATGTAAATGCCGTTCTGCTCGCCATAGATGAATCGCTTCATCTTGGGGTTCCAACGACGAGTTTGATGGCCGAAGTGAACTCCGGCATCGAGTAGTTGGCGCATGGTCACGACTGGTGACATGGCTTGTCTCCTTCCCAACGGTTCAGCGAAGCCTTGGCCCCACGCCCCAAAAGGGCGACCGTGGGTGGACCAAGGTGAAAATGGATGCGCACCCATTACGGGTTTGCTCAGCGCGGAGGGTTCCGAACCGAAGCGGCAGTCTAGAGAGCATCGGCTCGCGCAGCCAACTGCGGCGATTGCCGACATTAAGAATTGCTCGCAATGGCGAGGCCAAGTGCATCCTCAGCCCGAGCGATTGTATGGGCTGTGACCACATCGGCGAATCCCTGAGCCATAGCTACGCAACTCGGCCGAAGTCCGGCTCGCGCAAGGGCAATTTCTCGAGTCGTCGCGGCCGAGGCCGGCAACTCATCGTGGGCATGCACGCCGGTGAGATGAATGAGCGCCTGATCTGCCCCCGGCGTTTGGGTGCGAATGGCCGCGACAGTTAGGTCGCCGCTGGCCCCGATTGACAACAGGTGCACACCTTCAGGAATTGGACGGGCTAATTCGGCGGCGACTGACGACGTTTCACTCAGTTGCGCGATCGCCGGGGCTGACGGGTCAAGTTTGAGTCCACCCGCGACTGCAACCGACGAAAAGAGCTGACCCGATGGCGAACGCGGGCCGATGGCGGTCACCGCAGTAGCCAAGTCAGCGCCTTGGTGGGGTGTACCCAAGGTGACGACAACACCAAGGTTGCCGGGAAGCTCGTCTCGCTCACTCGCCGCCTGAAGCGCGAGGCGCGCCACGACGCCGCCCTGCGAATGAGCAATGACATCGATTGGCACGCCGGGTTCGGCCTGAGAAACCTGCTGCAGTAAATCGGCTAGCGCCGCGGCCGAGTGGTGCAGGTCGATCTCGGTATCCAGTGCGGTGTAGGTCGACTGTGGGACCCCGTCGAGTCGGCCCGATGCCACTCCTCCTCGACGCGGAACCTGCCCCCCACGATAGGAAAACCGCAGCACATCGGCTGATGCATATCCCAGTTCAGTCACATTCACGCGATCTACCGCGGCCGTGGTGTCAGTTGATCCCAAGCCTCCAACCAACACCACGATTCGGCGAGCGGTCGCAGGCGGCGGCGACAAGGCCTCCGGCGTGCAATGGTCTTGCGAGCGGCGAAACGCTTCAAGTTCGGCACCGAGTTGCAAAAGCGACAACGATGGGTCCGCGGAAAGTATCTCGTTTCCTAACGCAGCGACCCGGGCGGTAAATGTTGCACCCGCTTGGCGACTGGCATTGATCATGGCTTCAAGCGCTATGAACTCGTCGGCGGTGCGCAGTCGTTGAGCGCCGTCATCGGCGCTGGGCACGAGGTGTGATCCGGTTGTGCCCCCAAGAAGTGCTTCAGGGTCGAGATAGGAGCCGTCGGTGTCACGCACACCGAAGTGAAACGTGCCACTACTTGTCGCGATGACTTGGCCTTGATCGACGCGATCACCTTGCTGGACGAGCAGCGAAGCGAGAAAGGAATAGCTCGTTCGCAAACCGTCCGAATGACGAATGGTGAGATGCAAGGTGCCAGCGACTTGGCCCGCGAAGATCACATCGCCTGACGCTGATGCCATCACCGGGGCGCCGGGGCGAGTGATCTCGTCAATCCCCCGGTTGCCAGCGCCGTAGACCGTTTCGGGAGGGCGGAAGTGATCAACGATGAGCGCGCCTTCAACAGGATTGCTATAACCGGATTGAGTCGCGGCGCTCTCCAGCGCGTTTGCCAGCGGCAGTTGCATTGACAACACCGCGACTACAGCGCCCATGGCCACGGTGAAAAAACGCACTCCACAAGGCAAATGAGCGGTGCGTCGCCTGCGGCGAGATTGACGAAGGCGACGACTTACCCGTCGCCGATTGGTTTCGAAACCAGACATGAGTTCTCCCCAGATCGCGGCAAAAGCGAAGGGGGAAGGAAGAATCGATGTCGGTTTGAGTTACGCGATTTCGCGTTCGCTGTCGAGGATTCGCGAACGAAGTTGCAGCATCGCCTTGGTGTGAATCTGACACACACGACTTTCGGTGACGCCGAGCACGGTGCCAATTTCGGCCAGCGTGAGATTTTCGTAGTAGTAAAGCGTCAACACGATCTTGGCGCGCTCAGGCATGGTGTTGATGGCATTGGCCAGCGTGTGTCGCATCTCTTCGACTTCGTAGGCCGCGGATGGTCCCTCACCTGAATCGGCGACCGTGTCACCAAGCGTCAACGTATCGCCACGGTCACTGCCTCCCGAGAGCATTTCATCGAGCGCCACGATACCTACGAACGAAATTTGGCTCAGTGCCGTCTGGAGTTGCGACGGAGTGAGGTCAAGTTCTGAGGCGAGTTCAGCATCGGTCGGAGTGCGATGGTGAATTGCCTCAAGCTTCGCGTAGGCCTGCTCAATTGCCCGTGCTTTCGCGCGCACTGATCGAGGAACCCAGTCAATAGATCGAAGCTCGTCGATCATTGCGCCTTTGATTCGCGAAATCGCATACGTCTCAAATTTGAACCCGCGAGCCGGATCAAACTTTTCAATGGCATCGATCAACCCGAAGATGCCATAACTAATGAGGTCTGCCTGTTCAACATTCTGTGGCAAACCAACCGAAACGCGGCCCGCGACATATTTAACCAACGGCGAGTAATGCAATATCAACTCTTCGCGAACGTTGGCATCACTGGACGTTTTGTAGTCCGACCAAAGTCGCTCGAGATGTGCAGATGGATCTTCGGCCAACAGGAAGTTCCTAGGCTCGGGGATGAGTCGCATCCAAAACGCTACGTAGGCGTTCCTTGGAAACGTGAGTGTAGCGCTGCGTGGTGGCGAGGTCCGCGTGGCCGAGCATCTCCTGAACCGCTCGGAGGTCGGCGCCCCCGTCAAGGAGGTGTGTAGCGAAGGTATGACGCAGTGCGTGAGGGTGAGTAGGAGCCGCCGATCGTCGATCGATGATCCGGCGGACATCACGTGGTTGCAGGCGCCTACCTCGCTGATTGACAAAAACAGCGTCAACTGGGGACTCGTTGGTAAGCATGGCGAATCGCCCATCGCGAAGCCATCCATCAATCGCCAAAACTGCTGGGTCGCTGAGCGGCACAACACGCTGTTTGGAACCTTTTCCCCAAACTCGAACTGACCGGCCGCCGAGGTCAAGGTCTTCGGGACGCAACCCGCAGAGCTCTGCCACTCGCAACCCGCTTCCGTACAGAATCTCAAGCACGGCATCGTCACGAAGGCGAATATGCGGCGGATCGTGTTCAGCAGCGGCACCCGGGTCGTCGAGAAGCACCGTAATTTCGTCGTCACGTAAAACACGAGGAAGGCGACCGTCACCCGACGGCGCTGACAATCCAAGCGACGGGTCAATCTCGATCTGGCCGGTTCGGCATAACCATCGGAAATAGCGGCGAAGTGTTGATGCCTTGCGCGCCACACTGCGCTTGGCATAGCGGCGCGTGGCCAAGTACGCGAGGTATCGACGCAGCTCAAGGCGGTCGACGCGATCAGGTCCGGCGAGTTCGAGGCGAGTTGCCCAGGCAATAAACCCTTCGAGGTCACGCCGGTAGGCCAACACGGTGTTGGACGCAGCCGAGGTCAGCGAATCGAGAAAATCCGATCGTTGCCAAGGGTCGCGGACCATGGAAGACCACGGTATCGGGCGACAGGCTGCCAGAGAGGGTTGGTTTCATGGCCCACCAGGTTTCGCGACTCGTTCTAGCCATCCGCCTCGTCGCGCCAACCACGATGACTCTTCGAGGCGCGCCACGCTCGCCGCCAAATCGGGAATCGAGCGGCCGGTTCTCGCCACCAAGTCGTCGAGGTTGGCTGGCTGCCAACCAACCGCGTCGAGTACCACCCGGTCGTGGTTCGACGGCGAGCTTCGCCGTTCAATGGCTTTTCGACGCGAACCAGGTGCCATGCCCAAAGCGATCAAGACGTCGGAGGCATCTCGCGCCACCGACGCTGACCCGCCGGATGCAAGCAGTTCATTCGTCCCATCAGATGCAGCGCTTCGAACTGGCCCTGGCACAGCCATAACGGCGTGGCCCCGTTCTAAAGCGGCATCAGCGGTAAGCAACGCCCCGCCGGCGGCATGGGACTCAACGACAACGACGACATCAGCCAGGGCAGCGATCAAGCGGTTGCGGGCCGGAAAATGCCACGCCAGAGCAGCAGTCCCAAGCGGATATTCGGACCAGACCACGCCGCGTCTGGCAACCTCTCGCCAAAGCGGGCCGTTGCGGCGAGGATAGAAAACGTCGAGCCCGCTGCCGACCACGCCGATCGGCGGTGCACCATCAGCCGAGATAGCACCGGCATGGGCCGCGCTGTCGATGCCTAGCGCCAAACCCGACACGATCGACACTCCGGCTTGGGATAGGTCGTGAGCGAGGTCGAACGCAATCTCATAGCCATAGTTGGTGCAATCGCGTGTGCCCACGATGGCCACTCGAGGACCGACAACGACATCTGGGTCGCCTTGATGAAATAACACCACCGGGGGTTCGATGTCATCGGCAAAAACCGATGGATAGCCGACCTCGCCCCGCAACGAGACACCGACTCCGAATTCGACATGACGTCTCCACACTGCCGCGACATCACATTGGTTCGCTTGGTGCGCCCATGCCGCGATGACCGCAGGAGCGGCGGCTCCGATGGCTTGGCAAACCTGGAGGATTCGGCCAGCTTGGCCGTCCGAAACCGCGTCCCACGCCGATCTTGGGTCCTCAAAACAGCCGAGCAACGCAACCAACCGCTTCGGCCCCATGCCATCAAGTGCACACAATGCAGTTACCCATCCTTCAACAGGGATTGCATCAAGGAGGCCGGGCTCACCGACGGAACGAAGCGCACCGGTGCTTCTCATTAATCGAGCTGAAGACTGCGAATGCATCGACATCTCAGCCACCCGATCGAGCGGTCATAACGAGTGGATCGCTTCGCAGGCTGATTGCCGTTTCAAAATGGCCGAGCGCGATCGGCGCAGAATCACCAGCCAAATCCGAAAGGGTCAGTGCAACGCGGCGCACACGCTGAAGGCCACGAGCACTCAAGCGGCCGAGACGCAGCAATGACTCGGCCTTATCTGCCGCTTCGTTCGTGAGGGGTGCATGCTCATCGAGTTCGCGCGGCACCAAGTCGCCGTTGCAGCGAACCCCACGGGACGCGGCGCGGTGCCGCGCATCAAGGACGCGTTCGGCGACAACTGAGCTTGGTTCACCCCGAACACCTCCGACGAGAAGGCGCGGGTCTGGGCGGGAAACCGGGATGCGTAAGTCGAACCGATCGACTAATGGCCCGGAAAGCCGACGGGTGTAACGCATGACTGCGGCACCACTACAACGACACCCGCCCGGCGCACCACCATCACCACAAGGGCAGGGATTCATTGCTGCTATGAGTTGAAACCGTGCCGGGAAGGTTGTGCGATGACTTGCACGAACCACTCGCACTACGCCTTCTTCGAGTGGCTGGCGTAAGGCGTCAAGCACATCGGTGTGGAACTCAGCCAGTTCGTCCAAAAATAGGACGCCGTTTGTAGCCAGCGAAATTTCGCCAGGTTGTAACCGGGGACCACCACCGCCAACCATCGCCACTGACGATGCTCCATGGTGTGGCGCTCGAAACGGAGGACGACGCACGAGGCCGCCAGCCGGAAGCGCAACTCCAGCCGCCGAGTGCACCCGAGTCGTGACCATCGCGTCAGAATGCGCCAACGCGGGCAGCAGGCCGGGCAGTCGGGAAGCCAGCATGGTTTTGCCGGCGCCCGGTGGACCACTCATTAACAGGTGATGACCTCCGGCAGCGGCAACTTCGAGCGCGAACCTTGCCACCGGCTGACCACGCACATCAGCAAGGTCGGCGTCGTTTACACATCGCGGAAGGTCATCTGGCGTCGGCAACGCTGGCCACGGCTCGTCGCCAACCAGCGATGCGAGCAACGTCCCAAGCGTTGGTGACACGCGCACTTGGTGGCGGCCCACGAGCTGTGCTTCGACGGCCGAGTCTGGGGCAACCACCACCTGAGCGGTTTCGATTGCGTCGACCAAACAAAGTGCACCGGGAACCGGACGAATTGAACCGTCAAGTCCGAGTTCACCGATGAACCCCATGTCGGCCGCACACGCCGGCGGAAGTTGCTCGTCCGCAACAAGCACACCTACGGCGATAGCCAGATCGAGCCCGGCACCACCTTTTCGTAACCCGGTCGGAGCCAAGTTGACCGTCACTCGACGTTGTGGCCAAGTCAGCCCAGTCGAAATAAGTGCGGCCCGAACCCGATCACGCGCTTCGCGACACGAAGCGTCTGGCAGGCCCACAACAGTGAAACCGGGGAGCCCATTTGAAACATGAACTTCAACCGAAACTGGACTGCCGACGACGCCGAGCAATGTTGACGAAGCGATGGTGGCGAGCATGGGTGGACTCCTCGACGAGCAGATTGCGAACTGCGGGGAGGAGGACCATGCGCTGGCCTTCGAGCGTGGATGCGATGGTAGCGAGGGTATGTGACAAACGAAAGGGAAATCTATGAGTCGATATCTCGATGGTCACGGCGATCACCTGAGGGCAACCAACGGCTAGCACTTGGTGCCAAGACACTCTCGTTCATAGCGCGCAACTGCGGCGATATCAGATGGTGATAGTGAGTTCTTCCAGGCCGGCATGCTGCTCTTGCCGTTTTGGATGACCGAGATTTGGTCAGCGATATTTGGGTACACTTGAGCGACACGGCCTGCGAGTTTCATCCCCGTGCCCCCTTGCCCGTTGTTGCCGTGACACGTTTGGCAATGAGCTTTGTACACGGTCTGGCCTTGGGCCAGGACCGGGTCGGCTGGCTTTGCGCCCGCATCACCGCCGACGCATCCGGCCGTCACAATTGCCGAAACCGCCAGCACCGCAGTTACCGCGATCGTTCGTATCGATGTCACGAGCGTTATCGTATCGGCGCAGAGTTCACTCGAATCGCGTTCAAGCGGCGATACTGCACCGATGGGCTTTAACCCGCAACGCCAGCACCGCCGTTCCCCGTTTGATTACTTCATGGTGGGCGCAGCACTCATTGTCTGTCTTGGCTTAGTCATCTGGGCGGTTGTCGGCTGATGACTGTGCACGGTCTGATGTTCGTCAACCTCGCGATAGCTGATTACTGACGAAGATGTCGTGGATCGAGCAGGGCGCTGACGACGGCAAAGTCGAAGTACGCCGAGTCCAGCCTTACGAGGCGAACAAGGTTTACGCGTGTCCGGGCTGCGGTCGCGACATCGCAATCGGGCAAGGCCATGTCGTCGCCGTGCCGACAGCCGAAGCTGACCTTCGCCGGCATTGGCATCATGGATGCTGGGCCGCACGCGACCGGCGCAAACCGCTGAGTTGATCGCAGGCGACCGCTAGCGACAACCTGTGACCACCGCTCACCTGACCCTAAGTCATCCGACCGTATGCTTGCCCATCATGGAACTCGTCTTTATTCGACATAGCGAACCGGAATGGGCCCGGGACGGCCTCAGTGTCAACGACCCTCCACTCACCGAGCGCGGACACCTGCAGGCAGCAATGCTCGCCGATCATCTGCGCGAGATCGAACTTGAGATCGACGAAATCTTTGTGTCGCCGCTGATTCGTGCGGTGCAAACCGCAGAGCCAGTTCTTGCTGCGCTGAACCTTGCGCCAACCACGCTCCCCTGGTTGGCCGAAATCGCCGCGCCGAACTGGGACGGGACTCCCGCCGAAGAAGTTGCTCGCATCTTCGCCGACAGCCGTGATCGTCCAATCCAACGTCAGTGGGACGGCATTCCGGGCGGAGAAACTTTTCGAGATTTCCATGACCGAGTAACTGGCGGACTTCAATCGTTGCTCGATCGAGCTGGGGCAACGCAGATTTCTCAGTCGCCCGCCTTGTGGAAACTCGAGGCCGCAGAGCGAAGAATCGCCATCGTCGCCCACTCGGGGACCAACGCCACTGCGCTAGGCCACCTGCTCGGTATCGCGCCGGTGCCGTGGGAGTGGGAGCGTTTCCAGACCCGACACGCGTCGATCACTCGTGTCGAACCTATGAGCATCAGCGACGCGCATGCGTTTTGCCTGTCACGTCTCAATGATGTCGATCACCTGCCACCCGAACTGCGCACCCGCTAAAACGCTGATTCGATCATCGTGAGTTCACCGGCGAGAATCGAAGCGACGTCGAATCGAACTGATCTACGCGGCACCGTCGACTGCTCCAGCCATCGACTGGCGAGTCGTCGAAGCCTCACCTGTTTGGTCCTGGTCACTGCTTCAGCGGGTGAGCCGAAGGCGGCCGACGTGCGGGTCTTGACTTCGCAAAACACAATTGTCTCGCCATTGCGAACGATCAGGTCAATTTCACCGTCGCGGCAACGCCAGTTTCGGGCAACCACTTCATAGCCATGCGCCTCGTACCACGTTGCCGCCATGGTCTCGCCCCAAGCACCTAACGATTGACGTTGCGACGTCAACCCAGTTCTTCCTTAGGGAGTTCTTCGACGTTTACGTCTTTAAAGGTCACGATCCGCACCGTCGTAACGAAACGATTTTGCCGGTACATATCCCATACCCACGCATCTTCAAGCGTCAGTTCGATCCAGGTACGTCCGCCATCCGATCGAACTTGTTGCTCCACGCGATTAGCAAGGTAAAAACGTCGCTCGGTCTCGACCACAAAGGTAAACATCGGACAGACGTCTTTGTACTCGCGGTAGAGCTGAAGTTCGACTTCAGACTCGTATTCCTCAAGATCACCCGCACTCATCGAAAACTCACCTCAACCTTCGGCTGCAACCGTTGCCGGCAGCTTGCCCGCACCCCATCATCACCCGGTTTCATCGACCGGTTACTCGGGGGGAAGGTCGGACGCTCAGCTGCGCGTTTCTTTCGGTGTCTTCGGCTCGCGCTTCTCTTTGATCTTGGCAGCCTTACCAACGCGATCGCGGAGGTAATAAAGCTTTGCCCGTCGGACATCGCCGCGAGTTACAACTTCGATCTTGGCCAAGATCGGGGAATGAACGGGAAAGGTACGTTCGACCCCGACGCCAAAACTGACCTTGCGAACGGTGAAGGTCTCGCGAATGCCATCGCCTTGACGGCGGATGACTGCTCCTTGAAAGAGCTGAACGCGCTCTCGGGTTCCCTCGACGACGCGGACGTGAACTTTGAGCGTGTCGCCCGGAGCAAAGTCAGGAATGTCATCCCTGAGATTGCGCTGGTCAATGAGATCGGTGGAGTTCATGGTACACACGCTCCTGCGTGGATTCCCGGCGGAGCAGCGGCGGCAGTGAAGCCATGGCGACCGGAAGGAAACTGTGGTTCGTTGGAGTCCTCAGGATAGGCGGTCGGGTGTCCATGCGGCAAAGCGTCTCGCACCGTGCCGTGATTTGCACCCCGGTGACCTGGTATTCGGCCTGAGTTTCAGCTTAGGGATTCGACTAGCGATTCGAACTTGAGTCCCTGGAAGTCACGGATCCGTCAGGGCGTCGCATGCCGCTCCCGCGGCGAGAGCACCTTCGGCGGGAAACTGGGCCATCAGCTCAACTTCGGTCGGATTCAGACCACCCCGGGCATCGATCAAATCTGGTCGAGAAGCCACGGTGCGGTGCAATGCCTGGGCGTGGCGCCAGCGATCGACGCGGCCGTGATCACCCGACCTCAGCACCTCGGGCACGTTCCATCCTCGAAACTCAGCCGGTTTTGTGTAGTGCGGGTATTCCAATAACCCATCACTAAATGACTCATCATCGGCTGAGGTGTCATTGCCCATGACTCCGGGAATAAGGCGACCAACCGATTCGAGGATCACCATCGCCGCGACCTCACCGCCGGCCAACACGTAGTCGCCAATCGAAATTTCGCCATCGACGAGGTGCGCGCGAACTCGTTCATCGACTCCTTCGTAACGACCACACAACAGCGAGAAGCCATCGAGGGCCGCCAGTTCGCGCGCATAGGCCTGATCGAGTTTTCGGCCGCCAGGTCCGAGCAAGAGCAGCGGGCGTGGAGGCGAAACCGTTTCGACGACTTCGAAGATTGGTTCGGGCTTCAACACCATGCCCGCACCACCACCAAACGGAGTGTCATCAACGGAGTGATGTGGGTCATCGGTCGCTGCGCGCAAATCATGCACCCGAACGTCAAGGATTCCGTTCCGAAGAGCGCGGCCGATCAGACTTCGATCGGTGAATTCGGTAACCATGTCTGGGAAGATTGTGAGCACGTCGATCCGCATGTGACGTCAGCTTTGCAGGTAGCGACTCAGTCGCTGAGCAAACCTTCAGGCGGTGCAACGCGAAGGAACGATCCATCGGGTCCAGATTCAACTCCACCAACAACAAATCGCAATGGGATCAGGTCGCCAGATTCGAGTTCGATCAAGTCGCTGGCCGGGTTTCCATACATGTTGATGACCAGGCCGCGATCACGGCCGTCGGCATCGAAGACCCGAGCGCCGATGACTTCGTGAACCCAAAGCACATCAGCCTCACCATCATCAGAAGTGGCCTTTGGCTCGACCTGCAGCACCGTTCCTCGAAGCTGCTCGGCTGCCTCGCGCGTTTGTACACCCTCGAATGCAACGATGAATCGCTGCAGGTGCAATTGCGAACTCGCGACTGTAAGCACACGGGAACCAGCGTGAAGGTTCGAACCTGGATCAAGTCGAGACGTTTCGGTCGTGGTCAAACTGACCAACACCTCTCCTCGCAAACCGTGAGGCTTCGTGATGCGACCGATGTCGAGTAGCCGCGAATCGCCGCTCGCCATGAAATCAGAAACAATCAGTCGAGGAACTCGATGTCGATCTCGACACCATCACGAGCAGCTGCAGCTCGGGTCACAGTTCGAATCGAAGTCGCGACACGACCGCGTTTGCCGATCACGCGACCCATGTCGCCGTCCCCAACGGTGACGTTCAAAGTCGTGCGTCGTCCGCTTTCGTCAACCTGCACGTTGACCGCATCGGGATCGTCAACAACTGAACGCACGAGATAGTCAAGAACCGATCGGGCATGGGCAACTGAAATCGTGTTGACGTCAAGATCGTCGTCGTCGCCGAATTCTTCGTCGTCGGTATCGAGCGCGTTATCGCTCACGAAGCCTCAGCTTCGACCGCAACATCGGCTTTGACTGCAGGAGTCGTGCCTTTGAATTCGTCCCACGCGCCAGAAATCTTCAGGAGTTTCTCAACCGTCTCGGTCGGCTGGGCTCCTTTGTTCAGCCATGCCACCGCCTTCGCATTATCGATCAGCACTACCGACGGCTCGCGGCGCGGTTCGTAAGTGCCAACGATCTCGATGAATCGACCATTGCGGGGCGAACGGGCATCGGCAGCTACGACACGATAAGTCGGTTGCTTTTTCTTACCCATTCGCATCAGGCGAAGCTTGACCACGGTTGTTCTTCTCTCTTCATACAAATTGGAACCGCCGGCTGGCGGTAATGACGGCTCTGACATCACAAAACTGAGCCGAGGCGGCCATCTATGGTGCGCACGGAAGTGCCGTCAGTTCAAACCGGACAAATCTGGCAGGCCTCGACCGGGTGGTCCAGCCATCCCCGGTGCACCCCCTGGGCCGGCAGCAGTTGGGTCCAAATTTGGCAGGCGCAGTGGTGCACGACCCTGGGTGACCCGGCCGCCACCCGAACTGGTTCCGCGCCCTTTTTTGCCCTTTCGGTTCTTTTTCATCTTCTTGGACCCCATGCCCCCCATGCGTTTCATCATCTTCGCCATCTCACGAAATTGTTTGATGAGTTGGGTTACTTCCTGGGCTGAAGTGCCCGAACCGTCGGCAATTCTGGTCCGTCGCGACGCATCGATGATCTCGGGAGTAGCCCGCTCTGCGCCAGTCATCGATCGAATAATCGCCTCGACCCGTCCGATCTGTTTGTCGTCGATCTCGATGTCACGGACCTCTTTGGGAATTCCCGGGAGCATCGACACCAAGCCGCTTAGTGGACCCATCTTTTTGATTTGCTGCATCTGGTCAAGGAAGTCGTCGAGGGTGAACTCACCTTCGAAAAGTTTGGCCGCGGCCGCTTCGGCTTCATCGGCTTCATAGACCTGCTCGGCCTTTTCGATGAGGGTGAGCATGTCGCCCATGCCGAGGATCCGACCGGCGAGTCGATCTGGATGGAAGAGATCGAAGTCCTCAATTTTCTCACCGGTCGAAACAAAAGCGATCGGTTTGCCAACTACTTCTTTCACCGACAACGCCGCACCACCGCGTGCATCGCCATCGAGTTTGGTCAAGATCACACCGTCAAGAGCGAGCGTCGCGTGGAACGCTTCAGCAACCGTGACGGCATCTTGACCAGTCATGGCATCGACAACCAAGAAGGTGTAATCGGGTTGCACTGCTTCGGACATTTTCCGAACTTCGTCCATCAGTTCGGCGTCAATGGCCAAACGCCCCGCGGTGTCGATGATGACGACATCTCGCCCTTTGCTGCGCGCTTCGGCCAAACCAGCAGCCGCGGCACTAACTGGATCAGTCGCTTCGCTAAAAACGGGGACGTCGATTTGTCGACCGAGCGTGCGGAGTTGTTCGACCGCCGCGGGTCGTTGAAGGTCGGCAGCAACGAGGAGCGGATTGCGACCCTGTGACTTGAACCACCGAGCCAGCTTGGCGGAGTTCGTCGTTTTACCCGAACCCTGCAGGCCTGCCATAAGCACCACAGTCGGTGGCTTTGATGCATAGGCGATTCGCATCGTCTCACCGCCGAGTGTCGCGGTGAGTTCCTCATTTACGATCTTGATGACTTGTTGCGCCGGACTGAGCGCTTTGCTTAGTTCCTCGCCAACACAGCGCTCTCTGATTCGCGCCACCAGGTTCTTGACAACCTGGAAGTTGACGTCAGCTTCAAGCAGCGCGAGACGAATTTCACGCAGCACTTCATCGACATCAGCATCGCTCAGCCGACCGCGACTGCGGAGCTTCGAAAAAATGCCGTCAAAGCGGTCAGAAAGAGTGTCGAACATGGATCTGTGAGGCTAGCGGATCCCGCACCTCAATCAGTCAGCGTCAACCACCGCGTTAGCAGTTTCATCTGTGACGGTCATCAAATTGTCGACGGCAACCACCCCTGGGACTGCAGCAGCCACTCGGGCCAACTCGTCACGAGAAGTCTCCTGCGGAGCCTCTCCGCTCAGGGTGACTCGGGCCTGATTTACCGAAACGCCAGGTTGTGGAAGGTGCCATGTGCGCGGAGCATGTTCAAGCTCAAAGGTGACACGATCGGCGATGTCGACGTCGTTCATCACGGTGCGACGTTGAACCATCTCTCGCACCCGTCCACGAAATTCCCGGCCTCGCATCGGGGCGAGTGCGAGACCCACCACGACTCCAATCACCAGTGCAGCGGTACCGCGAATTCCGAGGAGGTGTGACGTTCGCCGACCGGCGCGAACGGAAAGCCCCCCGGCCATTTGACCGGCGCGAAATGCCGATGTGAAGGTTCCAACAACGACCTTGATCGGCCACAGCACCATTCGAGCAAGCAGTATCACGAGAGGATTCCTTCTGCGTTCATGCAAAAAGCGCATCGACGAAGTCGAACGCGTCGAATGGGACGAGGTCATCGGCTGACTCACCGAGGCCGACCAGTTTCACCGGTATTCCAAGCTGAGATTGAATCGCCACCACGATGCCACCCTTGGCCGAACCATCGAGCTTGGTCAAGACGACGCCCGTCAACTCAACGGCATCGGTGAACTGCTGCGCTTGGATCAGACCGTTCTGTCCGGTTGTCGCGTCGAGCACCAAGAGGACTTCAGTGACGATGCCCGCACCTTTGTCAGCCACCCGTCGAACTTTGCGCAGTTCTTCCATCAAATTGACCTTGTTGTGAAGTCGGCCAGCGGTGTCAGCCAAAACGAGGTCCGCACCTTTCGCCGACGCCGATTCGATCGCGTCGTATATCACTGAGCTTGGATCGCCACCTTCTGCGCCTCGAACGAGATCAGCACCACACCGTTGCGCCCACATCCCGAGTTGCTCGGCAGCAGCAGCCCGAAAGGTGTCGCCGGCAGCCATCACAATCTTGTGCCCGTTCGCGGTCTCGCGCTTTCCAAGTTTGCCAATAGTGGTGGTCTTGCCAACTCCGTTGACACCAACGAAAAGCCAAATTGAGGGTTTCGTATCCGCGAAATGAAGGTCAAGGTCAAAGCCCGCAAGTCGCGCTTTCATTAAGTCCTTCAGCAACTCCAACAGGTCCGCGCTCGCTGTAACACCGCCTTCGTTGACTTGCGATCGCAACGTTTCGAGAAGTTCAGTTGTCGCGGCCATACCGACGTCGGCGCGAATCAACGCTTCTTCAAGTTCGTCCCACGTCTCAGCATCGATGGACTCGCGAGACAGAATCGAACCGAGGTACCCAGAAAAAAGCGTCCGAGCTTTTCCAAGCCGATTCCGAAACCCGGGTTCAACAGCCGGTTCAAC
>JBAXIB010000012.1:0-95843 GCA_037138595.1 Actinomycetes bacterium
GTGTTCGGGAAGTTCTTCCGTTAGCTCATCGACATCGACATCGACATCGACATCGACATCGACATCGGGAGCGCCAGTCACCTCAACGCTGCTGGGGCCGGCTCCGCAAGGATTTCGAGCCGTGACGGTGACTATCCACTTGGCCAATGGTCAGGTCGTGACTCGGTGTGTGCTTGTTGCTGACACCGACCCGCTTCGACAATTGGGGCTCATGGGCGTTACCGATGCAACGGCCGGTGGCTATGACGGCATGTTGTTTGTCTTTTCAGACCCAACGACGGGCAGTTTCTGGATGAAAGACACATTGGTTCCGTTGTCAATCGCTTTTCTTGACCCATCGGGCGCGTTCATCAGCCGAGCTGACATGGTGCCGTGTCCGGTCGGTACTTCAACTTGTCCATTGACTGGTGCCAGCGCACCCTATGTATTTGCAATCGAGGTGCCGGCGGGCAGTTTGGAAACCTTCGGCCTTACGCAAGGAGCAGTCCTTGATCGCTCATTTGGCTCGGACTGCCACGCCGACCCTGGTCGGAGTTTGAGCGCGGCCTGACTGGTTCGGCGCCAATCGAACTTGTCGTACCCCGTTGCTACCGTTTTGTCGATGGGGGAAAGTAACCAACTATCTACTACGATCATTCGGTCAACTGACACCCTGCCCCGACCGTCGGGGCCCCAGGCTTGTTCTGGGTCCAGAGGGAGGTGATGCGCTCTATGCGGGCGTACGAACTCATGATCATTTTCGACGCGGATGTCGAAGATTCGAGCGTGCAAGACGCTCTCGCTCTCGTCGGCCAGCAGGTCGAAGCCGGGAACGGAACCATCGTCAAAACCGACCTGTGGGGTCGTAGGCGCTTCGCCTACGAAATCAATCACAAGTTCGAGGGCATCTATGTGGTGCTTGAGCTCGTGACGGAGGCCCCCAGCCTCGAAGACCTCGAGCGCTCACTGCGCCTCGCGGACGAAGTCGTCCGCCACAAGTTGATGCGGTTGCCTGACAAAGAAGCGGCTCGCCGCGGTCTCATGGGTGAGGCACCCGCTCCGGCAGACGCCGGCTAGGTAAGGAGACTCAACATGGCAATAGACAACACCGTGACCGTGGTTGGTAACGCGACCCGCGAACCCGAATTGCGATTCACCCCGAATGGTCAGGCTGTCGCTACCTTCGGCATTGCAGTCAATCGCCGCTGGCAGAACCGTCAAACCCAGGAATGGGAAGAAAAGGTTTCGTTCTTCGACGTGACCTGTTGGGCACAGATGGCCGAGAACGTCGCCGAATCAGTCCAAAAGGGCACTCGTGTAGTCGTCTCCGGTCGTCTCGAACAACGTTCGTGGGAGACCAACGACGGCGAAAAGAAGTCAAAGGTCGAGATCGTCGCAGACGAGATCGGGCCAAGCCTTCGCTACGCGACGGCCGGTGTCACCAAGAATGAGCGCCGTGGCGACTTCGAAGGTGGCAACACAACTAGCGGAGGTGGCAACAGCGCACCTCGCAGCACCAGTAATGAGCCACCTGCCGCATATGGCAACGACGAGGAGCCCTTCTGATGGCCAAGGTCGCCCCAAAACGGGGAAAGAACAAAGACAACGCGCGCCGTAGCAAAAAGAAGATCAGCGTGCTCAACACCGAACGCATCGATTTTGTTGACTACAAAGATGTCAACTTGCTTCGACGTTTCATGTCTGATCGCGCCAAGATCCGTGCCCGTCGAGTGACGGGCAATGACACGCAGCAACAGCGCGAGATTGCCATGGCAATCAAAAATGCACGCGAGATGGCATTGTTGCCGTATGCCACGCGGGTCACGACCCAGCGTGGAGGAGGGCGTGATCGTGGCGAACGCGGCGATCGCGGAGATCGCGGTGACCGTGGCGATCGCGGACGCGCCGATGGCCCGCCGCCGCGTCCCGAGGGTCCACCGCCAGCGCTTGGTGACGAGCCGGCAGACCTGATTGAGCTAACTGAGTACGAAGCCATTGAGTCTGGTGACGTTCTCGTCGAGACGCTGCTGGTTGAGGAAGGTGAGGAGTAGATGAAACTGTTACTCCGCTCCGACGTCGATGGCGTCGGGAAAAAAGGTGACATCGTCGAAGTCGCTGATGGCTTTGGCCGTAACTTTCTCGTGCCCAAAGGATTTGCCATTCAGGCAACCAAGGGCGTTGAGGACCAGGCGAAGTCGATGCGTCGATCACGCGACCTCAAAGATGCGACCGATCGTGGTGCGGCTGAGGAAATCGCAAAGACGTTGGTGCCCGCGGTCATCACCATGAGCGCCAAGGCGAGTGACGAAGGCAAACTCTTCGGTTCAGTCAGTGCGGCCGATGTGGTCGCGGCAGTCGAAGCGCAAACCGGCGTGGTACTCGACCGCAAAACACTCTCGCTCGACGAACACATCAAAACGGTGGGAACCCATAGTGTCCCGGTGAAGTTGCACAATGATGTGCAGTTCCAAGTCACCGTAGAGGTTTCACCTAGCTGAAGTTCCTGAGACCCGCATGTGACCAGAAGGCGCCAGTCAATCTGGCGCCTTCTGCTCATTCCGGGATCGGGACGTTGAGTTTCGAGCTTCGCGGCGAGGGTTCACGTCCGTGTCGTACCCGCTGCGTATTGTCGGCCTTATGGCGAACTTGAACGGGTCGACTTGGCCTGCTTTACCATCATTTTGGGTAGCCACGCGCCCCACAGGCGACGCTCACTTATCCCCACGTTGTCCCCAGGCAATTCCCCAGAAGTATCGGGGTTGTTCCCCTTCCGATCCACAGGGTAGATGGGTCATGGTAGGGGTTCCATGAGCGATTATTCTGCCGACACTCCACGAACCCGGCCAGCGGTTACCGCCCGAGTCGCCCCGAGCAATCTTCAAGCCGAAGAATCATTGCTTGGCGCGATGTTGCTTTCGCGAGATGCCATCGCGGTTGCGACCGAGTTGTTGACGGCCGACGATTTTTACAAGCCGGCCCACGGGCATATTTACGATGCCATCACCACACTGAATGCGGCCGGTGAACCAGCCGACCCGGTGACAGTCGCCGATGAACTCACTCGCGCCGGGCTGCTTGAAGCGATCGGTGGGCCAGCCACGTTGGTCAACCTTCAGGCTGCGACTCCAGCGACATCGAACGCGGGTCGATACGCGAAAATCATCGAAGAACACGCGTTGTTGCGCCGATTGATTCGCGTCGCTGGTGATATCGCCGAGATGGGCTACGACCTGCCTGACGATGTCACCAAAACTGTTGATCTCGCGGAATCGATGGTGTTTGACGTCGCTCAACGGCGCACAACCGACACCATGGACGAGATTCATAATCTCCTAGACGCCAACCTTGATCGACTCGAGCTTTTGTACGAACGAGGCGAGTCGATCACCGGGCTTCCGTCGGGTTTCGCCGACCTCGACGATCTGCTGTCAGGTTTGCAACCCAATGCGCTGCTGGTGCTTGGGGCACGGCCTTCTGCCGGCAAAACGGCCCTGGCACTTGGTATCGCAACTCATGCCGCGCTTGAGTCCCAGCGACCAGTTCTGCTGTTCTCGCTCGAAATGAGCAAGCTTGAACTCACTCAGCGCATGTTGTGCTCTGAAGCTCGGGTCGATTCGAAGCGGTTACGCAACGGCAAGTTGACTGAGCAGGACTGGCAGAAAATCGCGCATGCGACCGGCCGATTAGCAGAGGCACCAATTTGGATCGATGACAATCCGAATCTCACGATCATGGAAATCCGATCGAAAGCCCGGCGGCTGAAGGCCCGGACTGGCGACCTTGGCTTGGTCGTCGTTGACTATCTCCAACTCATGACCGGACGTTCACGCGCCGAAAACCGGCAAGTTGAGGTATCGGAGATCAGTCGAGGTCTGAAGATCCTCGCTCGCGAACTTGAGTGTCCTGTTTTGGCACTTTCGCAGCTTTCACGTGGGCTCGAAATGCGCCAAGACAAACGGCCAATGCTCGCTGACCTTCGTGAGTCGGGTTGCGTTACGGCCGATACTCGCATCACCCGAGCTGATACCGGTACCGAGGTAACCATGGGCGAGCTGCTCGCCTCGGGAGAACAAAACGTCCCAGTCTGGACCCTTGACGAGAGTTACCGCCTAGTGAAAAGCGAAATTACTCGGGTCTTCCCCAGTGGTATCAAGACTGTCTACGAACTTCGGTTGTCGTCAGGCCGCAAGATCAAAGCCAGCGCCAATCATCCATTCCTCGCACTCGAGGGATGGTTCCCGCTTGAGAAACTCGATGTTGGCGACTCGATCGCCGTTCCGCGCAGCGGTCCCTGGCCCACCTCGGTGGGTCGCGATGAGTCGACATCCGATGAAATCCCTCGCGAACTATGGACCTACATTCGCAAGTGCTTGCCCCACCACGGTTTAACTCTTGCTGGGGTGGCTGAGCGCCTCCGGATCGATGATTTTGTGGAGTCGTTCTATTCCAACTCGCTGAGCCGCGAGCAACTCTCCTCGCTGGCCGAAGTTGTCCCTGACCGACTCCTCAGCGATTTGGCGCGTAGCGATGTTCGATGGGACACCATTGTGAGCATCACTGAGCTTGGCGATGAACCGGTCTACGACGCGACGGTCCCCGGGACGCACAACTTTGTTGCCGACGGAATCGTGGTGCACAACTCGATCGAACAAGACGCTGACGTCGTGATGTTTATTTACCGCGACGAGGTGTACACACCGGACTCACCCGATCGTGGTACTGCCGAAATCATCGTCAGTAAACACCGAAACGGACCAACCGGAATGGTTCGACTCGCATTTCTCGATCACTACACCAAGTTCGCCAACATGGCGAAAGGTGTGTAGCACAGGTCTGATTTGCAATGATCTCAGATGTTCGTCGCGGGTTACTGAAAACCGCGGTCGCGCATCCACCCGATGATCACGTCAAAGGCTTCACGGCGAAAGCCATCGAGATAATGCGGTGCTCCGGTGATCGTCTCGTAGGTGACATCTTGGGCACCGGCGGCGTCGCGAATAGCTTCGGCCTGCCATAACCGAATTTCGGTATCGCCGGTCGGGTGCACAATCAACGTTGGAATCTTCACCTTGGGCATGGTGTCGACCAATTTGGCGTGGCTCGAAAGCGATGACCAGGTCGACAGCCATCCCCGAGCAGTCATCGTTCGTGCAAGGCCGCCGTAGCCGTAATTGCCGTCCAGCGGGTCGGGAGCGGCAAATACCGTCCCGAGCACGCGGTCATCGGGGTCAATGCTTGGGTCGAGATAAGCAGGATCAGCCAAGGTTCGATAGACGGTGAGATAGCGGACCACGACGGCCTGCCGACGGGTTGCGCTCCATGCCGACGTTGACCGGTCTAGGGGGCCGAGCCGAGCCTTCGCGTCGCGCCGGTTGTCGAGCGAGTCGTTGGCCTGAGCATCGATTCTCCCAATGCGCTCAAGCTGAGCGGCGCGATACCGCCTTAGCCACGCCCGGTCGTAGGTCGACGGATTGGGCCAGGGTTTCCAGCCGTTGTCCGGGTTGTACATATCAAGCTCTGGATCGACTGACAACGGATCATGTTCGTCGGTCACTGAAGGATCAATGACGTATTGCATGAACATGCCTTCGCCCAAATGTGCCGCAAGGGTAATGAGCGCGTCGCCGAACATTTCACCTTGTTGCGATGACGCAGATTGGCTCAGTGCCATGAGCGACCCGCCACCGCAGTTTCCCAACAGCACCACTGACTCGGCGCCGCGCCTTCGCATTTCGCCGACCGCGGTTTGTACGTCGGTGACGCAATTTTCGTGCAGGCAATCGATGTCGTTGTTGACATATCGAGTTGCGAATCCAAAGACCGCGTAGCCGGCGTCGGCAAGCAATGGGCATGCGTAATGCACGCTGAAGTCGCCGCGCGGGTGTGACATCACTACCGCGCTATGCCATGGAGCACCGCCGGGTGGCGTCCACAGGATGCCTCGAATGATTGCGCCGTCAGGAGTGACAAGTGCGATTGGTTCGCGACCAGGAACGCGCGTCGGTTCGTCGGCTGGATCCGGCCAATACCCAAGAAATGGTCGAGTTGTAGTGGCCGAAGGCGAAGTCGCTGGCGTCATCACGTTCAAGACACCGTGGCCGTGACGGCTGCTTGATGGAAGACCGGAACCGGAACGGTTCCAAGCGGTGGATGAGGATCGACGAGCATGGCTAGAGCCTCGTCTCGGTCGGTTTGATTGAGCGGACGGGAATCGGCACACCACTCGACCAAAATGCCGTTCGGGTCAACTGCGTAAATCGAAACGCAAAATCCATGGTCAATTTCCATGCAATCGATGCCTTGATCAAGCCAGCGTTGCCGGAGGTTGGTGAGCGCGTCAGGCTCGGCATGGAATGCAACATGGTTGACCCACATGGGCAGGCCAGCACCGGTCGAAATCGCAGGGTCAAAGTCGCCGATTTGGTCGTCGTGGAGATCCCAAAAGGCAATCAAACCATCGCCGCCGGTGTCGTAAAACAGGTGCTTGGCCCAACCGCCTTCATGTTCAGTTTGGGCTACTTCACCTTTAACCAACTCGAAACCCATCGCTTCGGTATAGAACTTGTGCGTGGCGTTGAGGTCACGGGTAGCGAGTGCAATGTGGTGGTATCCCATGGACGTTGCCCTCCGGGCCGAGTAGTTGACACGTTCGAAGTCCCTAGATTCGCATATTTGGCCTGCGGAAGTTGGCCGGAGCTATAGCGCTACCGTCGCGCTGTGCGCAGAACCGTGATCATCGTGATTGTCGCCAGCATCGCAAGCGTCGGTGTCGTAGTCGTGCTCGCGTTCGTGGCCGCGAATCAATTCATCACGGAATCGAGTTCACAACCAGGTCCCGACGCGAGCGAAGCGTTCGTTTCAGCATTTCAACGCAGCCTTGAAGGCACGTACGCAGTGCGCGCAACCTATTCACGGGTCTTGGACGATGGTCGAACATTGAGGTCGGACGCGGCAGTGATCCAACGTCCACCTGATTCACTTCGTCGTCAATTTGGTGGTCTGTCTGGAACGGTTGATGGGCGGCCCGTTTCGTGCTCGACCAATGCAGGTGGCACCTACTTCTGCGGTCCAAGTGGTGGCTCTGCAGGTGGGGCGTCCGCAGATGGAGGGATCACCGCGGCGGCGAAAACTGTCGCAACCCAAATCGAAACCCTGCGGTCGTACTTCCAAGAACCGGCGCTTTATCGGGTCACGCAAGACGGTGCCGATTGTTTCGATCTGACCCAGCAGCGCGCAGCAGGAATCCCGCCGTATGGATCCTCAGCGCGTTTTTGTTTTGATCAGTCCACGGGGGCGATTCGTTTGTTGCGGCAAAATCTTGAAGGAGCGGTTGATACCTTCGAAGCAACGTCAGTGCGCAGCGAGGTCGCCGACGCGGATCTGTCGCTTAACGATGACCCCGCTTACCGAGTTCAGGCCGATGCGGAATCGTCGACCACCTTGCCGTGATCGGCGACGTTTTCGAACGCGACGGCGAAGTTGACGCCGTTGGCTAGGTACCATCACTCGACTGAATGAACCGAAGTACGTCAATGAGTTGACCGGCGATTGCTTGCATGCACCTGCGGTCATTTGCCAAGGGAGACAATGTGCTGGTTGCGAGCGAACTGTTAGGCGGTGACCCACTTCCGTGGCTGATGCTGGCCCTCGGCGGAGCGTTAGCGATTGGTACAGGCCTTGCACTGGTTCGTCCCAAGTCCGATCCGACCGACGGCGAATTGCGACGCCCCCCGGTTGGCCGCAGTGTCTTGATGATCACCATTGGCTTGGTGGCCGCGCTGTGGGCACTTGCGAGCTTGCTGAATCGCTGAGCTATTACGCTGGCTTGCCATGCACGATGCGGCGGTGCTCGAAGCAATCGACCTGTATGTGCGCTTCGGTGGTGTTGTTGCAGTCGACGGTTTGTCGATGTCTATTCAGGACCACACCCTCGTTGGTCTTATCGGCCCGAATGGTGCCGGCAAGACGACAACGATTGATGCGCTGACCGGATTTGTGCCGCATCGTGGCCAGATCAAGTTGGCTGGTACCGATATTGACGATTTCGCGGCTCACGAGCGGGCTCAACGAGGATTGGTTCGGACGTGGCAGTCGCTCGAACTTTTCGACGATCTGACCGTTCGCGAAAATTGTCTCGTTGCCGCAGTTCCCCAGCGATTGGGATCGCTCGCGTCGGACCTGATCCGACCGATGCGTCCAATCGATGGATCGGGAGTTGATGACGCATTGGATCTGCTCGGCCTCGGAAGCATTGCTAACCGGCGCTGCGATGGGTTATCGCTCGGCGAACAGAAGTTGGTCGCAGTTGCCCGAGCGTTGGCTCAACGGCCTCGTGTCTTACTCTTGGACGAACCAGCCGCGGGCCTCGACTCGGATGAAAGTTTGGCCTTGGGAACGACACTTCGTTCGTTACTTGAGCTTGACTTGGCGATCTTGTTGGTCGATCACGACATGGGTTTGGTGCTGTCGGTGTGTGACAAAATCGCGGTGCTGGACTTTGGCCGGTTGATCGCATTTGGCTCCGCTTCAGAAATCCGTTCAGACCCCCGAGTCGTCGAAGCGTATTTGGGTGCAACGCCGTGACGACTCCACTGGTGCTTGAAGGCCTCTTCGCTGGTTATGGCGACGTGCCCGTCGTGCGCAATCTCAATCTGCATGTCGCTTCCGGTGAAGTCGTGGCGCTGCTTGGCCCAAATGGTGCGGGCAAAACGACGACATTGCTGACGATTTCCGGGCTCATTAAGCCACTTGGAGGCGCAATTGACGTTTTGGGCGGCGGTCCGCCGTCGGTCCGGCGACCTCAAGAGGTGGCCAAGCGAGGCCTCGCCCATGTACCCGAAGGTCGTTCGCTGTTTATGGATCTGACGGTGCGAGAAAATCTTCGGCTCGGTCAAGCGCGTCGACGATTCTCTCGCCGAGCAAGTATCGATCAAGCGTTGGACTATTTTCCGGCTCTCAGTTCACTTCTTGACCGAAAGGCCGGATTGTTGTCAGGCGGTGAACAGCAGATGCTTGCATTGGGACGCGCCATTGTGAGCGAGCCGAAGTTACTGGTGGTCGACGAACTGAGTCTGGGACTCGCGCCCATCATTGTTGAGCGCATACTTCCGGTCATGCGACGGGTCGCCGACGA
Source organism: Actinomycetes bacterium (assembly GCA_037138595.1). Taxonomy (GTDB): domain Bacteria; phylum Actinomycetota; class Acidimicrobiia; order Acidimicrobiales; family Acidimicrobilacustridaceae; genus UBA4742. The sequence continues at coordinate 9,113 of JBAXIB010000012.1, forward strand.
CACCGGCGCTGGGGTGATCTTGGTTGAACAGCATGTGCATCTCGCCCTTCAAGTGGCAGATCGGGCGTACGTGTTGAACCACGGTGAAGTTGTGCTTGAAGGCGCGGCCCAAGATCTCGCGAATCAACGCGAGCTTCTGGCGTCGAGTTATCTCGGAGCAACTGTTCTCTAGGGGAAAACCTCTATCGAAGTTTGGCGACGGAAATGCCGCGGTAGTCGGTGACCGTTCATCGGGTATCGCTGCAGGTCAGATGCGATACACCGACAAGGTGACGCGAGCTGTCAGGATCATCGGCCCCGATCCGCTTGACTGATCTGACGCGAATGCGTCGGGTAAACGTAGGAGTGATGTCTCGATCCGTTCGCCTTCGGCCCTGGCAAAAAGTGGCCCTCGAACGTTTCCACGCCACTCCGGGCGCTGACTTTCTCGCGGTTGCGACTCCCGGTGCCGGCAAAACGACATTCGCGCTGACCGCCGCGGTTCAAGACCTCTCGTTGTGTCCATCGCGGCGAATGGTTGTCGTTGCGCCGACCCAACACCTCAAGCGCCAGTGGACACGAGCCGCTGCTCGGTTCGACTTGCACTTGGAGCCTCAGTGGACTCCGCGCGACGGAAGGTTGCCGGACGATATGCATGGTGTCGTGGTTACCTATCAGCAGGTCGCGCTGCAGGCGGGCGCGATTCGGGAACTTGCGGCCGATGCGTTTGTCATCTTCGACGAGCTTCATCATGCTGGCGATGACCACGCGTGGGGTGACGGAATCCGGCTGGCGTTTGCCGGGGCATCTCGCCGCCTTGCACTGTCGGGGACACCCTTTCGATCCGACACCACCGCGATTCCCTTTGTTCCCTATGACGATTTCGGCGAAGCCCGAAGTGATTTCGAATATGGCTACGGCGAAGCGTTAGCTGATGGTGGCGTTGTTCGGCCGGTGTATTTCCCTCGTAGCGACGGTCACATGGAGTGGGTAGGCCCAGATGGTTCGGACTATTCCTGTACCTTCGATGACGTCCTTGACTCGGCGCGATCAGGCCAGAGGTTGCGAACCGCGCTGTCGCTAAGCGGCGAATGGCTGCCATCGGTGCTTGATCAAGCTCATGGTCAACTCATGGCTATTCGCCAAAGTCAGCCCCATGCCGGCGGACTTATCATCGCGATTGATCACGCGCACGCGCGGGGCATCGTGGAGATCATGCGTCGACGGCACGGCGTAACCCCGACCTTGGTCCTGAGTGATGATCCGACCGCATCGGATCGAATCGAACTCTTTGCTGAAGGATCGATGCCGTGGATCGTCGCGGTGCGAATGGTGTCGGAAGGAGTCGACATCCCGCGTCTTCGTGTGGGGGTCTACGCGACCAATGTGGCTACCGAGATGTTTTTTCGCCAGGCCGCCGGGCGTTTGGTGCGCTGGACCCACGGCATGCGGCATCAAAAAGCATTCTTTTTTATTCCCGATGATCCGCGTCTTCGTTCGTTTGCGGCACAGATAGCTGATCAACGTCGTCATTGTTTGCGACGACGCGACGACATTGACGGTTTCGATCGGTCGGAGTTCGCTGCGGTTGATGAACGTTCGCTCAATGTCGCCGACGAGCAGCTCACATTGTTTTCGGTAATTTCTGCTGTGGCATTAGGCAAACCTCACGAACCGGAGTGGATTGCCGAAGAGTTCGACGACGACTTGGGATCTGACGATGGCGTGACGATCGATGACGAATCGTTGACCGTGGCTCTAGCTCCGCCGGTAAGGCCGGGGGCGAACGTCGGTGGCGCGATTGCGCAGTTAACTCGGCGGGAGCACAAGGTGAAACTTCGATCTGAAAATGCTGACCGGGCGCGTGACATTGTTCGCATGTCAGGCCTGACGCACGCGCAAGTCAATGGCGAACTCAATCGACTCTCGACGCTGGGCCGCGTTTCCGAAGCGACCCTTGAACAGCTTGCGGCGCGATTGGCCCACGCTGATCGTTGGTTAAGCCGCTTGTAGGGCCTCATGCGAGACGTCGGCGGCTCACTCGTTGTGGGTCGCCAACGACGACGAAGGGGTCGGATGCTGGTAAACACATCGGTATGGCTGACGTTGAGTTTTTTTGGGATCCGGTATGTCCTTGGGCGTGGATCACATCGCGGTGGGTGGTGAATGTTTGCGCTGAACGACCGATGGATGTGGATTGGAAGTTCATCTGTCTTCGGATGGTGAATGCTTCGCGGGATTACGAAACTGAGTTTCCGGCCCGATACCAGCGAGTGCACACTCGAGGGCTCGAACTGTTGCGAGTCGCCGCGGCATTGCGCGCCACCGCGGGCCGAGAAGCGATGCTTGGTTTGTACTCGGCCCTTGGCACGATCATCCACGTGGATGGGAACCCGGAGATGTTTGATGATCGGTCGGGCATCGAACGCGTCTTGGTTGACCTGGGTCATTCGATTGACCTTGCGGGTGCGGCCTATAGCGACGAGTTCGACGAAGTTGTGCGCGCCGATACCGAGTTAGCCGAATCTCGCTGTGGAGGAAATATCGGTACGCCGGTGTTGACCTTTGGTCCACCCGACGGGCCGAGCTTCTTCGGACCGGTGATCAATAAGGCTCCCGTTGGCTCGGCCGCGGTTGAACTGTGGGATGCCGTCTTGGCCTTAGGAACGAATCCGCATTTTTCTGAGCTCAAGCGATCGCTTCGTGGCCGACCTGATTTCACCTGATGAGAAAGAAGCTGTTGTGACCTATCGAGTGGTGCAATGGGCGACTGGTGCGCAAGGCGTTGAGTCAATTCGAGCGATTCTTGACCGTCCCGATCTTGAACTGGTCGGTGCACGGGTTTACTCCGACGAAAAAGATGGTCTTGATCTCGGCACGATCGTCGGTCGGGCCGAAATCGGGATCCGAGGAACTCGCGATACGACGTCAGTGCTTGAACTCAAGCCTGATTGTGTTGCCTATATGCCTCGCCTGACTTCGATCGACGAGATCTGCACCATTCTTGCAAGTGGTGCCAATGTGGTTACGACAGCGTTTTTGTTTTACCCGCGAGCGCTTCCTGCTGACGATCTCCGGCGGATACTCGATGCATGTGAAGAAGGCGGCTCATCAATCCATGGGACTGGATTGAATCCGGGCAATCTCAGCGGGGTGCTTCCACTCGCACTTTCCGGAATGAGTCGCCGAATCGACCGGGTGAGTTTGCAAGAGCGAGCTGACTGGTCGTTTTATGAGAGCACCAATATCACGTTCGACAACATGCGGTTCGGGTGTTTGCCCGACGAAGTCACCGAAGAGGCAAGCGACTTTCTGCGCTTCAATAGCGGGATATTCAAAGAAGAAGTTGAACTCGTTGCGGACGCGTTACACGCGGGAATCGACGAAGTGACAACCGAAGTCGATCTCGTTCTGGCTGAACGCGATCACGACATCTTCGGTGTCACGCTGTCAGCTGGAACTGTTTCGGGCCAGCGTTGGCATTGGCAAGGTCGACGGAATGGTCGCACGCTCGTAGAGATTGATGCGCTGTGGACTGTGGGTGGCGAGTACCCGAGCCATTGGCCAACGCCTGCAGATGGATGGACGCTGACCATTGAGGGTGATCCGTCGATTCGTGCACATGTGCTTGCCTTGGCAAGTTATGAACGAAATGTGCCCATCACCGACCATGTTCGTGCGGCGAGTATCGCGACCGCGATGCAAGCCGTGAATGCGATCCCGGCGGTCTGCGATGCGACATCGGGTATTCAGACCATGGCCGATCTGCCATTGATTCGCAGCGGCTTTGGCTTCGGGAACGATCTAGCGCTACCCGAGGATTGAAAGCCAGACGTTTAATGTGGCCAGCGCTGATGTCTAGCGCTGGCGGCCGGTGCAGGCCGGAGCAATGTCCACCGGTGGGGCCCGAATGCTGCCGGCGGAGATTCCTTGACCACCTTGAATTCAAATCGCTCGAGAAACACGACCGCGTCGGGAACCGGAGTTGTCGTGGCGACGGGCAGACGAAGTTGATCAGCCTTATCGAGTAGCGCTGAGGTCAGAGTGGAACCAAAACCCTGGCCTTGGTGCCGTTGACTGACGGTCACGAACGGAAGAAAGAGGTAGGGATCGGCTGGAAAACCCAATCGGTCATCGGCCGCGAGAAGTCGCGATCGTTTCACCACGTCTGGATCATGAAACGTCGGTCGTAGGACTTTCATCGCGTGGGCATGGGTAGGTTGTCCGAGGCTCCATGCGATCACGCCTTCATCCCGTTCAGTGACCGCGATCGTCGAGGTGTGTCCCGAGTTAAGGAATGAGGAGAGCAACCACGCGTGATAGGTGGTCAGGTCACTTTCTCGGTGCTCGTCATCAGGGAAGAGAAAGACAAAAAGGGGATTGTCGGCAAGCGTCGCGGCGATTGTGGCGGCTAAAACTGGGATCTCATCCAGGCTCGGCCGGTGAAGCTGGCTCATGTCTCATTGTTATCGTGAGAATTCAGATTTCGCCCCCTTGAAGAGCGATGCCGCTGCGTGCAGCCTCGGTCGCCAGTAGCGGGACAACGGTTCGCCAGTCAGCAACGATGCCAACATCGCAGTGGTTGAAGATCGGTGCATTCGCATCCTGATTGATTGCCAAAATGAACTTGGCCGACCTGACGCCGACAAGGTGGTTGAATCGGCCGGATAGCCCGATCGCGATATAGAGGCGAGGCGAAAGCGTTCGAGCCGTGATGCCGATTTGGCGCGAGCGGGGCAAGATCTGACGATCGGTCACCTTTCGGGTTGCCGCGAGTTGGGCACGAAACACGCTCGCAAGTGGTTCAAGCAGGGGGTAGTCGGCCAACTCGACGCCGTTGCCGACTCCGATGACGATTTGAGATTGCTCCAGTAACGCGAGATCGTCATCGCGTCCTTGGTCAAGGCGCTCGATGCGCATCGACGCCGCAGCGATCAGGACCGTTTGGTCAGTTGTTTGGTCAGCTATTTGGTCAGCTATTTGGCTGGCTGATTGGACTGAGCGGGGGATGAGTGCTGGTAGAACGCCGGGACGAACTGTCGCGAGTTGGATCGCAGATGTCGTGGTCACTTCAACGATTTGTTGACCGCCAAATGGAAATTTCGTCGCGACGAGCCGATCGTCAGCAATCGTGAGATCAATCGCGTCGCTGATGAGACCTGCATCAAGTCGAGTCGCGATTCGCGCCGTTACTTCTCGTCCCCACATTGTCGCAAAACTCAGAACTGCCCACGGCCGAGCCTGGTCCAGCCACGATGCCATTGCTCGCGCTACGTCGGCTTCGTCGATTGATCCGCGTATGCGCACCACGTGATCGGCACCCCAACTCCTCCATAGATGATCACGGGAAAACACATCAAGCGGCTCAGTCGTCATTACGACGACCCGTGCCTCGATGGACGCGGCGAGCATTGCTGCATAACCCAACAGGGCTCGAGCATCTTCGGGACGATTGGGCTCGCTCACTACGACGATCGACCGGATTGGTTGGGCAACCGGACCCGGTACGCGACCGGGTGCGCCGACGGACCATCGGTCGGCGGTGCGATGCTCGGACCTGGCGGGCTGACCCGATGCAGCAGGCAAGACGTTGCGGGTGAGCAGCGCCTGAATGGCCTCGGTTATTTGCTGGTCGAGGGGTCCCGACAGTACGTCTTGCGCTCGCGATATCACGTTGGGACGAACAGTTTTGACGATGGTGTGGCTTGCGGCGCTTCCCCACGGACCCGGGCCGAGTGCCGCGGCGTCGACGAGCGTGATACGTGCCGCGTCGACCGCATCTCGGCCCAATTGGTTGACCTTGGCGGGATCACAGAGTCGTTCGGCACAGGTAACGACAACTGGCAAGCGTGTTTGGGCGACGACCCAGCCGTCGTCGTACTCGCACTTCACCTTGATCGCCGCTTCTCCGCCGATCATTTCTAGGGTTCTGACCCCGGCCAGCAGCGGTAGGTCCAACAACTCAGCGATGTGTGGCGCAACTTGGCTGGTATCGGCGTCTACCGAATTTCGGCCCATGAGTATGAGATCAAATGGACCTTCACGATACAACGCGGCGATGAGAACTCGCGCCGTACCGAGGGTATCTGAGCCAGCAAATTGTGAGTCACTGACGAGCACCCCTTCGTCGGCTCCCCAAGCGATGGCTTCGCGAAGTACCTCGTCAGCGGTCGCTGGACCCATCGAAAATGCGATGCACGTGCCGCCGGTCTGCTGCGCGAGTTCGACGCCCTTGGCGACGGCTCGACGGCAGTAGGGATTGAGTTCAGTTTCGGTTTCCTCGCGGCGAATGGATCCGACCGCATTGAGCGACATTGCATCAAGGCGCGGGACCTGTTTTATGAGGACGGCGATCCGAAGCGACATGGATGGTCATTCTTGCCGCGAAGATCCCAGGAGTAATGCTCTGAACTCATGGTCGCATGCCTAGTATCAGTTTGACTATTGCCCAGCGGCCGAATTGAGGGAAATAACTAATGGCACTTCTCGTATTTGGAACCCCGGAAGCGCGCCGCGCCTACGTCGGGGTAATGCGACTGGTCGCGACTGCTCGGGGAACACGACCCTTTGAGGGAAGCGAAGCAGCGCTGGTGCAGATGTTTGCTGGTCTTGAAGGCTGTGCCGGTTGCCACGGGTTCGATGAGCCATTGGATTTTTCTGACCTGCTCGGTGATGACGAGCCATGGGCGAGTGCGGATGCGGCGATTGAGGACATAGCGTTGGGGCTACCGGATTCAACCGATCGGGATGAAGCCGTGCACGCGGGAATGCTCGTGGCACTGTTCGCGGATGACCCTGACCCAGACGCTGCGAGCGCGGCGCGATGGGTGGCGCGACAACTTGGTGTCGACGAAACAATGAGCACGTCGATTGAGGCGATCGCCAATGAGAACGCGGCAGTCGCCAAAGCGGATTTGTTCCGCCGATTTCTTTCGGAACGAATCGATGTTGATCGCGACCTGATAGCGACTCGCATGGATCGACACGACCTTGCGTCGATTACGCGGCCGGAGACCATTGAACACTATTTCGAGTTGCTGGAAACTGCGCCTGAAGGTTCGCTCGGTGCGACGATGCGAGCGTTCTATCGCGACGCCAGCTTTCCGGTACCGGGGATGCCTGGTGCTCCGCTGCCAGTCGAATTCCTCGGTTCGCATGATGTGCACCATGTGTTGTTTGGTTACAACACCAGTGCTCAAGGCGAGGTGTATACCGCGGTTTGCAACGCCGCGAACTCGTCGGCTGGCATTGGTTGGCTCGCCGTGGTGCTGCTCCAGTGGCATCAAGGGATCAAGCTTGGCGTGTTCCCGCCGGGCCACTCACATCTCGATCCCAACATGGTTGCCGTAGCAGCAGAACGTGGATCACAGACCCAGATTGATATTTATGATGCGCATTGGGACTGGATGGGCGCGCTAAGCCAACCGCTCGATGAAGTTCGGGACGCGATAGGAATCCCACCGGGTGGTCAGGTCGGGCCGGGCGATTCATGGGGGCTTCCGCCCGAGCCAAGTTCTGATTAAGGGTCCGTTCCTTGCCAACGTGGTAAGCCAACTGCCATGGCGGTAGACCTCGACGCGATTGCGCGGCGTTATCCCGCCTGGGCGCACTCAGACATTACATTTCGTCCACTCCTCGGCGGCATCACCAATCACAATGTTGTCGCTACGGTCGATGGCGACGACTTCGTCTTGCGATTACCAGGAGATCGTTCGGAAATCCTTGGTATTGATCGCCGCCTGGAAATGGAGGCCGCGACCCGGGCATCGGAGCTAGGAATTGGCCCTGATGTTCTGGGTGAGTTGCCCGGGATTGGGACGCAAATCGTTCACTTTGAAGCGGGTCGTCATCTTTCGGGCAGCGAGTTCGTGCAGCACCTCGATCAAGTAATTCGGCTGCTCCAGGCTTTCCATCGAAGTGGTCCCCTTGCGGGGTCATTTAATGTCCATCGTGTTGTCGAAGCTCATGCACGTGACTCCTCTCGATTTGGGATTTCGGAGCCTGATGCCTTTCCTCGGCTCTGTCTACAGAGCAGCCGAATCGAGCAATCGTTCGCAGTGTCTCCTACGCCGGTCGCGGCATGCCACAACGATTTGTTGGCGGGCAACGTGCTGTTCGGAGACACGCGCGCATGGCTGTTGGATTACGAGTATGCGGGAAACAACGACCCGTTCTTTGACCTCGCGAACCTCAGCGTGAACGCAAACTTGGATCACGACGGCGACGAAAAGTTGCTGATGCTGTATTTCGGCGGAACCAACTCGGCGCGTTGGGCACGATTGCAACTGATGAAGATGATGAGCGAATTTCGTGAAGGAATGTGGGGGGCAGTACAACAAGCGATTAGCACTATCGATGAGGACTTCGCTGCATACACCGTTGACCACCTGGCACGAGCCGAGCACCTTGTCGATGCGCCGGAATTCTCGCAGTGGCTTGTGGACGCGCGTGACGATCCACGCGTCTAGATTCGCCAGTCGTGCGTAGCCAAGCTCGAGTCGTCATTATCGGTGGAGGCGTTGCCGGGGCAAGCATCGCGTACCACCTGACGCTGCTCGGGTGGACTGACATCGTGTTGGTCGACCGCGATCAATTAACGAGCGGTTCGACGTTTCACTCAGCGGGTCTCGTCGGTCAGCTACGGAGCACCGTCACGCTGACGAAGATGATGATGTACGGAGCTGATCTGTATCGCCACCTTGGTGAAGAGACCGGGCACGATGTCGGATGGCATGAGGTTGGATCACTGCGGCTGGCTTCGTCACCAGCGCGCCTCGAGGAGCTTCGTCGTCAAGCTGGTTGGGCGAAAACGTTTGGTCTCGAACTCGATTTCATCAGCACGGCCGAGGCCCATGATCGTTTTCACGGTTTGTTTGATCCGACTGATGTGCTCGGAGCGGTGTGGTTGCCGACCGATGGTTGGTTGAACCCGAGCGATCTCACGATGGCGCTAGCAGCAGGCGCGCGTGCTCGTGGCGCCGAGATCGCCACCATGACGCGAGTAACCGAGATTGGTGTGGCAACGATTGATGGTCGCAAACGTGTGACTCACGTTGAAACTGACAAAGGCCGCATTTCCTGCGACGTGGTCGTGAATGCCGGGGGTATGTATGCCCACGAGATCGGCCGCATGGCTGGAGTCAACGTTCCCATCGTGCCGATGGCGCATCAATATGCGATAACTCGTCCCAAATTCGACGTGCCATCGGACCTGCCAACGATGCGTGATCCAGATCGACTGGTGTATTTCCGTGAAGAGGTCGGCGGGATGATTATGGGTGGGTACGAACGGAACCCCGCGCCGTGGTGCCAAGACGGCAACATTCCCCCGACGTTTAACAACACCTTGCTTTCCCCCGACTGGGATCGATTCTTGCCCCTCACTGAGGCCGCTCAGACTTTGGTTCCCTGTCTTGCCGATGCCGACGTGCATCAACTCATCAACGGTCCCGAAGCGTTTACCCCCGACGGTGAATTCATCCTTGGCGCCAGCGAGATCGGCGGTTTTTTTGTCGCAGCAGGTTTCTGTGCCCACGGAATTGCTGGTGCTGGTGGCAATGGGAAAGTCATCGCTGAATGGATCGTGAGCGGTGAACCGCCGATGGATCTGTGGAAGATGGATATGGCGCGCTTCGCAAATCAGTACCGGTCGCGCTCGTTCAGCTTGGCGCGAACCTATGAGGTGTACAGCACCTATTACGACATTTTGTATCCCAACCATGAACGCCTCGCGGGCCGACCTTTGCGGGTTCCACCGGCCTACGACCGTCACAAAGCGCTCGAGGCTGAATTCGGCGAGAAGAGCGGATGGGAACGGGTCAATTGGTATCGATCAAATGAGGACCCGGCCCACGAGCATCTCCGACCGCGCGGCTGGGCCGGTGAGCACTGGTCGACGGCGATCGTCGCCGAGCACCTCGCTACTCGCTCGACGGCAGCCCTTTTCGACGAGTCTTCGTTTGCCAAGATTGAAGTTTCAGGCCTGGGTTCGGCCAAGTTTTTGCAGTATCTGTGCACGAACTCGTTGGATAAACCGCCGGGTTCCGTCACCTATACCCAGATGCTGAACACACGCGGCGGCATTGAGTGCGACTTCACCGTCACGCAACTCGAGCCTGACCGCTTTCTCATCGTTACCGGTACGGCCTTTGGTCGCCATGACCTTTCGTGGATTTCGAAACACGCGCCCAGCGACGGCTCAGTCTCGATTCGCGACGTGACGTCAAGCATGGCTTGCTTGGGGCTATGGGGTCCGCGAGCCCGTGACATTCTCGAATCCGTCTGCACCGACGATTTGTCATTTCGGTATTTGCAGGCGAGGCACATCACCGTGGGCGACGTTCCCTGTTGGGCTTTGCGGGTTACTTACGTCGGCGAAACCGGTTGGGAGTTGTACCCACAGACGGAGTTCGGCTTGCGCCTCTGGGACACATTGATGAGTGCGGGCGAATCGTTCGGACTTGTGCCGGGGGGTTATCGCGCAATCGATTCACTTCGCCTCGAAAAGGGGTATCGGGCATGGGGTAGCGATATCACGAGCGAGACCGATCCGCATGCAGCTGGCCTGGGGTTCGCGGTCCATGATGATCATGAGTTCTTGGGCCAAACCGCGTTGGCTTCTCGTTCCGATGATGCACAACAACTCTGCTGTTTGGTGCTCGACGATTTTCATTCGGTTGCCTTAGGCAATGAACCTGTTTCGCTAACCAATGGTGCGATAGTTGGTCGGGTGACGAGCGGTGGTCAGGGTTATGGCATCGGGGCGTCAATCGCCTACGCCTGGCTTCCACCTGTTGTGGCGGTAGATGGAACGGTTGTTTCGGTTGAAGTGTTCGGTGTCGCGGTTTCGGCCAAAGTGCGGACCGACCCACTCTTTGACCCAGCGGGATCCCGGTTGAGGGGTTGAGGGGTTGATTGGTGCTGCCCGCTACCCGCGGTAACTCGGTGATCCGTCGAGTCAAACGAGCGTCGACTTCGGTTGGTTGGCGCGGGCGAGTAGGTCTGCGTCGCGCGCGTTACCGACTGGGACTCGCGCGTCGACAGCAGCAGATTGTCGAAGCATTCGCGTTTGCGGTAGTCGAGCCGGGCACTCGACTCGGCGTAGCATTGAGTCCACGAAATCTCGCTACGGACTGGGCCGAGATCACGACCCTTGTTCGCACCGGCCAGTCATTCGTAGTGAGGTATGCCGCGAGTTTTCTCGTATTTGATGCCGACAAGCCAACGGCGCCCGAAGCAGCACATGAGTTGCGGCGACGGGCTGAAGCGCTCGGCTATTCGACGATGATCTGGGCCACGGGCAAGCAAGACCACCGGCAAATCATTATCAATATGCCGAATCCCAATGATCAGCGGGTCTTTACCGAACTGGCTCAAACCCTTGAGATGCAATGTCGCACCTGGTCGCGTGCGCCGTTGTCGCCCCACCGGGTTGGACACCCGGTGTCGCTCGTGTATCCCGCTCGTTATGCCGAGGCGCTTAACGGGCTTCGGGCCGGTGCTGGGGATGGCTGGAGCGGGTGACGAGAATCGAACTCGCGTTCTCAGCTTGGGAAGCTGATGTTCTGCCGCTGAACTACACCCGCAGAACGAAGCAACATCGCAGGACGCTGCCGGTAGAAGCGGCATTGTAGGTCATCGTCAGTTTGGTTCAGCCACTGATGACTAGCGGCGGTAAGCCGAACCCCGAGGAACGCACTAGCGTTCGTCGGCGTGATCCTCTCCGACCGCTCCATACGCGAAGAACTCGATGCTGGACGCATTGTTATCGAGCCACTTCTTCCCAACAGCATCCAACCATCTTCGGTCGATTTGCACATCGACCGCTACTTTCGGGTGTTCCGAAATCACACGATGAGTCACATCGACGTGAAGCAAAATCTCGAAGATCTGACTGAGCTTGTCGAAATGGAAGAAGACAATCCGTTCATGTTGCATCCGGGAGAATTTGTGCTTGGCTCCACCCTTGAACGTGTCGCACTGCCTACCGATCTCGTTGCGCGCCTCGAAGGCAAGAGTTCACTTGGCCGACTCGGTCTCTTGATCCATTCGACGGCCGGGTTCGTGGACGCGGGTTGGGATGGTCAGTTAACGCTCGAACTTTCTAATGTTGCCAACCTTCCGATCACCCTTTACTCGGGAATGAAGATCGGACAGATCTCATTCATGCGAATGACGACGCCCGCTGATGTCCCCTACGGGTCATCGGCGGTTGGCTCGAAGTATCAGGGTCAGCGTGGACCGCGTCCGAGTCGCTACTGGGAGAACTTCGTTCAATAAGCAGTTGATTAACCGCGGTCAGAACGGTGATAGATCTCGCGTTCTTCAGGAGTTCGGTCGAGCATTCGATGGACTGCGTCGACTAATTCGTCGGCATGAAATGGTCGCGCCAAGTACTCGTCAGCACCCGATTCGAACGCCTGCATCCGATCAGCGTCCGTTTCGGAAATCACCATGATCCGAAGGTCCTGCAATTCGGCATCGACCCCGATCGATTCGATGACGGCGAAACTTGTCGCGGTTGCTCTGGTGAAATCGAGCACCACACCGTTTACGAGACCCCGATGCTCGGTGAGTTCATCGATCGCCCCCTGCGGACTATGGGCACGAAGGGCCACTATGCCCGCGCGTTGCATGAGCCGGCACAGCAACTCACAAGCGTCTTCGTCGTCATTGACAATGAGGACGCCAACTCGACTACCTAGTGACACTTCCGATGATGGTGGATCTTCCCCGGCAGAACGCTCCGCATCTGGTTCAGTCGTCAACGAGTTCACCGGCTTGGTCGCCTTGCTCAAGCGCTTCAAGCAAGTGCATGGCAATGTCTGCGACCTTGAGTTCGTCTTCCTCGACCCCTTGGCTCTTCACGCCGTCGTCGATCATGATGAAACAGAACGGACACGCGGTTGCTACTCGGCCCGCTCCAGTCGCGATGAGTTCTTGCGACCGTTCGACGTTGACCTGTTTTCCGGTGCTTTCTTCCATCCACATGCGCGCTCCGCCGGCGCCACAGCACATGCCTTTCGTGCCATTGCGTTCAGCTTCGACGATTTCGACACCGGCCAGTGAACCGATCACCTTTCGGGGCGATAGGTAGACGTCGTTATGACGGCCGAGGTAGCACGAGTCGTGATAGACGATTCGCTCATCGAGGCGAGCTTCGCTCATGTCGAGCTTGCCGGTGTCGATGAGCCATTCCAAAAATTGGCTGTGATGCACGACTTCGTAATTGCCACCGAGTTGCGGATACTCGTTCATGAGGGTGTTAAAGCAATGCGGACACTGCGTGACAATCTTTTTTACGCCCATGCCATTGAGCGTTTCAATGTTTTGCATCGCCAACATTTGGAAGATGTATTCGTTACCTGATCGCCGAGCAGGGTCGCCGGTGCACATTTCGGACGGGCCGAGAATGGCAAATGAGATGCCTGCCCTCTGCATTAGCTTGGCCATAGCGGTGCTGACCTTTTTGTTCTTGTCGTCGAACGAACCGGCGCAGCCAACCCAATAGAGATAGTCAGCTTCGAATGGGTCGGTTCCGTCGATAACGTCGATGCCCTCAAGTTTGTCGGCCCAGTCACCGCGCTCGGCTTGGCTCATGCCCCAGGGGTTACCGGTGTTTTCCATCGACCGATACGCGTTGCCCAACTCGGTCGGGAAGTTAGATTCCATCAGCGAGAGATAGCGCCGCATGTCGAGGATCTTGTCCAGAATCTCGATATTGACCGGACAAATCTCATCGCATGCTTTACATGTCGTACACGACCACACTTCTTCGGCAGTGATTCGGTCGAAGACGCTGTTGACCGAGATCACAATGTCGTTATCGAGGCCTATCGGCGTCGAAACCTTAGGGCTACCCGTCCGGGCCATGACCTCGCCCGTCTTGAGAACAATCTCGCGCGGGTCAAGCGGTTTACCCGTGGCATGTGCCGGACAAACGCTGGTGCATCGGCCGCACATGGTGCAGGCATCGGTATCGAGCAATTGCTTCCAAGTGAAGTCTTCGATGGTTGATGCACCGAAGCTTTCAAGTTCGGTCTCCATCAAATTGGGCATCGGCTTCATTGCACCCTTAGGCCGATCTCGGTCCTTGAGGTACATGTTGAGCGGCGATGTGAACATGTGACGCAGCATGGTCGTGGACAAAATTGCCAAGAACACGAAGAAGGTCGCCACGTGCACGATCCACCAAACCTGATGCCAACCGGTGAGGTGTGATGTGTTGTTGAGCAGGCCAGAAAGCGGGTAACCGACGATCGACCATTTTTCGAAACTTGGGCGACCCATCATCGCGATGCGGTAACCCTCGGTCAGAAAGCCTGTCAGTCCAAAGCTCAAGAAGACGGCCAAGATCACGGCGTGTTCGGGCTTGGTCTTGATGCGAATCCGATACGGCCGCTGCACGTATCGCCGAACGATTGCCCACACCACACCGATGACGAAGGTGAGTCCGGCGAGATCGCCGACCAGCGAGTAACCCTCGTACACACCGCCGTTCAAAAACTTTGCGGCCGTTGGCAGCTGATGATTGATCTCAAGGATGGTGGTGACGGCCAGAAGGATGAGGAAGCTGAAATAAATCAATGAATGCATGATTCCGGCGGCGGGATCACGAAGCAGCGTCTGCATGTACACACCGGCGCGAAAATCCTTGAGGCGCCGCTTGACGTTTTTGGTGGTCGTGGCGCGGTTGTCGGGTTTGCCGCGCTCCCAGTTGCGAGTGCGCTCGCTGAACAGCACCGCGCCGTAAATGATCAAAATCGGAACGACGATGTAAAAAATGGTTACGAGCGAGGCAGGGATGCCGGCAAAGACCTCACGGGTGACGCCTGATTCATCGACTTGCGATTTCTCGAACACCCAGCTGGAAATCCCCGACAACAAGGTGACAACTGCGAAGGCGATGCCGAAACCGATGACGTATTTAGATGCGTTTTTGCGCGTTGCGTTCATACAAACTCCGAAGGTACTCGGCGAATCCGACTAGAACGGTATTGTTGCAGGCGATTGTTGGTCAGCCGTAGACACGTTCATCAAGCTCACGTACGCGGCGAGCCAGACTGACCAGTATTTTGTGGCTCAGCGTGGGCACTTCGGTCAGAAGCGCCGCGAATTCGCGCTGGCCGAGCACGAGCAGTTCAAGCTCAGTGGCCGCCGTAACCGATGCCGAACGCTGCCCGCCATCGAGCATCGCTAGTTCGCCAACAGTATCGCCCGCACCAAGCGTGGCGATGACCTTGCCGTCTCGGCTGACTGACGCTTTTCCGTGGACGATCACGTAACACTCGTGACCCGCGGCACCTTGCTCAACAAGTACTCGGCCGGATTCGACGGTGACCTCATCGACTGCTCGGGCGACTTTGGCAAGTTCACGTTGCGAACACGATCGGAAAAGGGAGATGTTCGCGAGTTGTTCGAGTCGATCTTTCCGGTTCACCATGGTCTGATCCTAGAGGGTTCATCAGGTTATTGACGGATTGAGACGAGATCGATCTCGTGGTTGACCCAGCGGCCCGATGCAAACGTTCACGGGTGCGAAACAGGACTGAAACGTTTGCTCCGTAGCCTTGTGGCCATGGATGTTGTTCACCTGCATTGGCCAAGTGATGAGTCAGTTCGGACAAGCGCGGCTCGTGATGGTCAGCCCCGCTTGTTGTTGGTTGATCCCGCGTCATCGCCGCCTGCATGTCCAGATCTGCTTGAGGACTGGGTGCGCATGCCGGAATCGGAAGGCGAAATAGCGGCTAGGAGCGCCAATTTGCTGGCCCGATGGGCTCGTCAACAATCAACGGAGATCCACCTTGATGATGATGGACTCCTGCACCTCAATGGTGCTTGGGTGTCATTGCCACCGGTGGAGGCACGTCTGATGTCAGCGCTCATTGATCGACTCGGGGTGGTGGTGAGTCGTGACCAACTTGGTCGATCAGGCTGGCCTGCCGGTGTGCCGGGTCGCAATGCGCTCGACGTGCACTTGCTGCGGTTGCGCCGTCGGACTCAGTCGCTTGACCTGTCGATCAGAACGATTCGCTCTCGGGGTTACATCCTTGAGGTGGTCAGATCCGATACCCGCGAGTCGGCGGGCATGATCTAACGAAATCCGTGAATGGGGCCGATGAAATTCAGTCAGCTTGTCGGGCGACGGCGTCCGCAGCGGCTTTGGCCGCTTCGGCATCGCCGAGGTAGCGGGCGTCAACCGGCAGGCCTCGCTCGACCGGCAAGAAGTCATCTCCGAGCTCGAACAACATGGGCACTCCGGTTGGCAAGTTGACCTCGGCGATATCGGCATCGGAAATGCCATCGAGGTGTTTGACTAGCGCTCTGAGGCTGTTGCCGTGGGCGGTGACGAGGACGGTTTGCCCTGACGCGAGGTCAGCAACGATGGCGTCATACCAATACGGGATCATTCGTGTCACGACGTCGGCAAGGCATTCACTCGATGGCAAGACGTCGGGCGGAAGGTCACGATAGCGACGGTCGAACTGAGGATGACGGGGATCGTCTAGCTCGAGTGGAGGCGGCGGCACGTCGTAGCTGCGTCGCCAAATCTTGACTTGGTCGGCGCCGTACTGGTCAGTTGTCTGCTTTTTGTCCAGTCCCTCGAGTGCGCCATAGCTGCGTTCATTGAGTCGCCAACTCCGGCGAACAGGCAACCAAGTCAGCCCCATCTGGTCGAGGGCCAAATTGGCGGTTCGAATTGCTCGAACCTGCAACGAGGTGTGGACAACGTCGGGGATGACCCCAGCCGCGGCCATCGCGATTCCGCTCGCGGTCGCTTCGCTGCGCCCCCGGTCGGTGAGATCGGCGTCGTACCACCCGGTGAATCGGTTTTCGAGATTCCAGGTGCTTTGACCGTGGCGGAGCAAAACAAGGCGGTGGCTCATAGGACCTGACCGTACTTGCCTGACGGCGGTTGCTCAGGCAGAAACTGACGACCTCAGGAAAAAGTTTGCGCTCAGAGTTGATAATACTCGACTCAACTTTTATAGTGGTCAGGGCACAAGGTTTGGTTCGTCGGTTGAAAGACGGCTAAACCGCCGTGTTACATGGTTATAAACACGCTCACCCATCAGGAGAATCATCATGCCTAAGGCCGTTGGAATCGACCTCGGTACCACCAATTCAGTTGTCTCAGTCCTCGAGGCTGGCGATCCAGTCGTCATTCCCAACGCTGAAGGCGCTCGGACCACCCCGTCGGTAGTCGCGTTTGCCAAGAACGGCGAAGTGCTCGTCGGCGAAGTCGCGAAGCGACAGGCGATCACCAACCCTGATCGCACCATTCGATCGGTGAAGCGACACATGGGCACGAATTGGAAGATCGATATCGATGGCAAGGATTACACCTCGCAGGAGATCTCAGCTCGGACTCTCATGAAGCTCAAGCGCGATGCCGAGGCCTACTTGGGCGACACCGTTACCCAGGCGGTTATCACCGTGCCGGCCTACTTCGACGATGCCCAACGGACGGCAACGAAAGAGGCCGGGCAGATCGCCGGGCTCGAGGTATTGCGCATCATCAACGAACCGACCGCCGCGGCGCTGGCCTACGGACTCGATAAAGAGGGCGAAGATCAGACGATCCTCGTCTTTGACCTCGGTGGCGGAACCTTCGACGTGTCGGTGCTCGAAATCGGTGACGGCGTGTTCGAGGTGAAGTCAACCCACGGTGACGCCGCGCTTGGCGGCGACGACTGGGATCAGCGAGTCATTGATTGGCTCGCCGAATCATTCAAGGGCGACCACGGCGTGGACCTCACCAAAGACAACATGGCAGTCCAGCGACTGAAGGAAGCGGCCGAAAAGGCCAAGATCGAGTTGTCGTCGGTGCAGCAAACGCAAATCAACCTGCCGTTCATCACCGCCACCAACGAAGGCCCCTTGCACCTTGATTACCAACTCAGCCGGGCCAAGTTCCAAGAACTAACCGCTGACTTGCTTGAACAGTGCAAAGGTCCGTTCGAACAGGCGATTAAAGACGCAGGCCTCGCCAAAGGTGACGTCGACCATGTGATCTTGGTCGGCGGATCGACCCGTATGCCCGCCGTCGTTGACATGGTTACCGATTTCACTGGCAAAGAAGCCAACAAGTCCGTGAATCCCGACGAAGTTGTAGCTATTGGTGCAGCAGTTCAGGCCGGGGTGTTGAAGGGCGAAGTCAAAGACATTCTGCTGCTTGATGTCACACCGCTGTCACTCGGTATCGAAACCAAAGGCGGGGTGATGACTCGCCTGATTGAGCGCAATACGACGATCCCCACTCGCCGCACTGAGGTGTTTACTACCGCGGAAGACAATCAGCCGTCGGTCGAGATTCACGTCCTGCAGGGTGAACGTGAGATGGCGCAATACAACAAGACCTTGGGCAAATTTCAACTGGTCGATCTTCCACCAGCGCCTCGGGGAATGCCCCAGATCGAAGTCACCTTCGACATTGACGCCAACGGCATCGTTCATGTGTCGGCCAAAGATCGCGCGACTTCCAAAGAGCAGTCGATGACAATCACCGGTCAAAGTTCGCTCGACAAAGACGCCATCAATCAGATGGTGAAAGATGCCGAAGCTCACGCGGAAGAAGACCGGCAGCGCAAAGAAGAAGCTGAGATTCGCAACAACGCTGACACCTTGGTGTACCAAACCGAGAAGCTGCTCAAAGAACAGGGCGACAAAATCTCGGGCGATGAGCGTAAGTCAGTCGAAGACAAACTGGCTGATCTCAAAACGGCGATCGCCGGTGACGATCTCGAATCGATCAAGACGACAACTGAATCGCTGATGACCGCAAGCCAAGAGTTCACCCAGAAGTTGTATGAGCAAGCTGCTCAGGCAGATGCTGCAGGTGGATCCGCGGCTGGTGGCACGAGCGCGGCACCAGACGATGACGAAGTTGTCGATGCCGAGATCGTCGAAGACGATGAGGCGGCAAACTGACGATGTCGGACCACACTCAGCCTGGCGACGAAGGGGCCCCGGACTTCAGGGGTCCCTTCGATGCCACCGAGGCCTCGGTCGATGATGTGTTCGCTGCAATCGATGAAGCGTTCCTCGTAGACGACGCGGCCGAAAGCAATGAACACGTTCCCGAAGCTGACCTTTCAGTCGAAGCGCAGCGGGACGATTACCTTGATGCCTTACAGCGAGTGAAGGCCGAGTTCGACAATTACAAAAAGCGGACGGCGAAAGAAGCCGTCGAGACACGGGAGCGCGCCGCGGAGTCGCTGGTGAAGGAACTCCTTCCGGTGCTCGATGCTTGCGACGCCGCGCTATTGCACGACGCGGCAGATGTGGGGCCCATTTCAAAGATGTTGTTGGAAAGTCTGCAACGTGAGGGTCTCGAAGCAATGGTGCCCGAGAGTCAGCCTTTCGATCCAGAACTCCACGAGGCAGTGATGCATGAAGCTGGCGACGGTGGCGAGAGCATTGTCGTCGAGAGTCTGCGCACCGGTTATCTCTGGAAGGGTCGCGTGCTGCGGCCAGCCATGGTCAAGGTGCGGGGTTGACCCGCCGGTTGAGCGCGCGACGAAACGAGGCATAGCCAGTGGCGGCGCAACGGGAATGGTTCGAAAAGGACTACTACAAGGTGCTTGGCGTCACGGATACCGTGACTGCTAAGGAACTCACCCGCGCCTATCGCAAACTTGCACGTGAGTTGCATCCCGATGCCAACCCCGACAATCCGGAGTCCGAAGAACGATTCAAAGAAGTTGCCGCCGCTTATGACGTCCTTGGCGACGAAACGAAGCGCAAAGAATATGACGAGGTGCGCGCACTGGGCCCCATGGGTGGTCCTGGCGGAGCCGGCGGATTCTCTGGCGGATTTCCCGGCGGTGGCGCTGGTGGTTCCGGCTACGCGTCAGGTGATATCAACGACTTGCTCGGCGGTCTGTTCAATCGTGGCGGCGGGCGCCGCGCATCTTCTGGTTCATCGCGAGGTCCAGGTCCCCAGCGCGGCGGAGATCTCGAAACCGAACTTCACCTGACCTTTCGTGATGCTGTTCACGGCGTCGAGACCAGCGTCAATCTGACCTCTGAGGTCCCGTGCGCAACGTGTCATGGATCAGGAGCGAAACCGGGAACGACTCCGTTGACGTGCCAGGGCTGCGGTGGCCGGGGTGTGCTTGATGACAATCAAGGATTCTTTTCGTTCAGCGCCCCATGTCCCGAGTGCTCTGGAACCGGAACAATTGTGACCGAGCCGTGTCCGAACTGTCGAGGGCGCGGACTCGAGGCAAAGCGCCGCCAAGTCAAAGTGCGCATCCCGGCTGGCGTGAAGAATCGCCAACGTATCCGGTTGAAGGGCCGGGGTGGATCGGGTCGCAACGGAGGGCCCGCCGGTGATCTCTATGTCATCACTGGTGTAGCGCCTGACCCATTATTTGGCCGAGATGGGGTCAACCTCACTGTGCATGTTCCCATCACGTTTTCTGAAGCGGCCTCGGGTGCCAAAGTTCGAGTGCCAACCCTCGATGGTCCGCCGGTCACGTTGAAACTTCCGGCAGGAACCAATTCGGGCAAGGTCTTGCGGGTCAAAGGAAAAGGGGTTCCGACCGCAAAACACACCGGTGACCTGTTGGTTACCGTCGAGGTCGCAATTCCGCAGTCGATGTCGAAAGAACAACGCCAAGCAGTCGAGGCGCTCGCCAGCGCATTCCCCGATTCGCCTCGAGATCACTTGGGCGTGTGAGGTGCATCCGATGACTTCGCTTAATCCCACCTCTACGCGAGGTGGGCGAAAATGACCGTCGAGTCGCGGGTCAGCGCGGTATACATCATCTCGGTTGCCGCCGAACTTGCCGGTGTGCATCCGCAAACTCTTCGGATCTATGAACGTAAAGGTTTGCTCGAACCGGCGCGTACTGGTGGCGGAAGCCGCCGATATAGCGATGCCGACATCAATCTCTTGCGACGAATTCAAGAACTTACCGACGTCGGGCTCAACTTGGCTGGCGTGAAAATGGTTCTTGAGCTTGAAGCCGAAAATGAGCGGCTTCGAGCCGAAGTGGCGCAAGCGCACAGCGATCAACATGACGCGGTTGAGCAAACACACCGTGTCTATCGACGCGAACTGGTGCCGCTTCGTCAGGCCGTCACGTTGTTCGGGCGAACCAGCTCGATTTTCGATCAGCAGTAACGAACCGAAGCGACCGCGTCGATGGATTCAGATTTTGAATGACAGACTGAGTGCGAAATCGCCAGCAGGATCAGTCATCCATTTTTCGACCATCAGCCCAGCGTTGCTTAACTCAACTTCAACCTGATCTCGTCGGAACTTGGTGCTGACTTCGGTTCGCATTTCCTCATCACGGGCAAAGTGCACAACGAGATCTAGTGCCCTGACATGGACCTGCTGAGCTACGAGCGACCGAAGCTTCATCTCGATCCAACTGTGCTCTTGGTCAAACCATGCACGATGTTCAAACTGGCTGAGGTCGAAGTCGGCGTCGAGTTCACGGTTCACAACGGCTAACACGTTGCGATTGAAATCGGCAGTGATCCCGCCGACATCGTTGTAGGCGGCCTCAAGTCGATCGATGTCCTTCACCAAGTCGGTTCCGAGCAACAAGGTGTCACCAACAGACATGGTTGACGCGAGCTCAGCGAAAAAGCTGGTGCGCTCAGCGGGTATGAAGTTGCCGATGGTGCCGCCCAAGAACACAATCATCCGACGCCCATTTTTAGGTATTGCGCTGAGGTGGCGTTCGAAATCACCTACGACCGCGTGCACTTCGATGTCGGGATAGGCAACGTGAATATCGTGGATCGACGAGCGAAGTGTCGGTTCATTGATCTCGAATGGACTGAAACGCCGAAGTTGTCCAGATTCGGAAAGCGCATTAAGGAGCACTCGGGTTTTGTCGGTCGAACCCGAACCGAGCTCTACCATTGTGTCAGCGCCACTCGTTATCGCGATCGCCCGAGCGTGTGCGTGCAAAATCGATCGTTCTGCCTCGGTCGGGTAGTACTCGGAAAGGCGGGTGATCTGATCGAACAGCGCGCACCCCTGCTCGTCGTAAAACCATTTCGGCGGCAATGCCTTGGGGATGGCGAGCAAACCTCGGCGAACGTCTGAGCGAAGTGCGTCGTCGAGGTCGCTCGGTCCTAGTGGAACGTCGATGGTGATCGGTGAGTGTTGAGCGTTCATGAAAGTTTCTGAAGCAATCAGATGGTTGAGAAATCGATTCCTGCGGAATCGATGGTGAGCAAGGTGCGGTCGTTCACGGGTATCCAACCGGGGCCATCATCGTAGGGTTCAGATGCAAGTTCGGTGGTTCGGCCTTCACCGTTGGATTCCGAGCGCAGGTAGAGCGAATTATTTCGCCGCGCCGCGAACAACTGGTTTCCGTTGGTGAGCAGCACTGCGTATCGTCCACCTTCGTCGGCAAGGGGCGTGATGATGTGGCGCAATGCGTCCGGCACTGACAGACCGGCATCGATGTGGTCGAGCACCAATGCGAAGACGACCTCACTATCGGCATCACCAGCGAGGGATTCTTGGCGAGCGGGGCTCACCGATGCGATGAGTTCTTCGCGTCGGCCTTGCCGATAGCGGTCGACAAAACCATTGTGCGCAAACAGCCACGGCCCAGAAACAAACGGTGCATTTCCAGCGACTTCGGTCGGTGAACCAGGCGACTTCAACCGAACATGGGCCAGAAAACGCGCCGAAACCAATCCATCGACATCGCGGCAACCGTCATGATCATCGACCATCGAGGTGGCTGATCGGTAACGAAATGGATTGTCAATGCCGTCGATGTACCAACCGACCCCCCAACCGTCAGGGTTGCTGGTCCCACTGGATTGTTCACGCGCATCGGTGCATTGGCGCAGGAGCGAGTGCGCGCTGTTGATGAGTGGATCAGCCATCAACGTAGGCGGGCCCCAGTACGCCATCATGCGACACATGGTCAGGCGTCCTGCGCGCAACGAAACCCGGCGAAAATGTGTCGCCGAATCGGGTAGTCCCAATTGCGGAACGTGCCCCGCAAGGTGATGGGGTCGCTGGCCCATGATCCGCCGCGAAGCACTTTGTATTCGTCCCCGAAAAAAACTTCGGAGTACTCGCGATAGGGCCACGCTTCGAATCCGGGATACGGCAAAAAGTTTGAAGAGGTCCACTCCCAAACGTCGCCGATCATGGCCAGACATCCCCAGGGACTAACCCCATCTGGATGGGCGGTCACGGGGTCAGGTCCGGGTTTGCGGGCTGACACGTTGGCGCGAGATTCGGCGATGTTCTCGTTGCCCCACGGCCACAACTGTTGACCCGACGTGGGACTGCAGGTCGCTGCTTTTTCCCATTCTGCTTCGGTCGGTAGTCGCTTTCCGGCCCATCGAGCGAACGCGTCGGCTTCATACCAACAAACGTGTTGAACTGGTTCGTCAAGCAGTTGCTCAAGGTCGAGGCGCGATCCGAAACGCAGAACAGACCAGTCGTCATGGCCTTCGCGGTGCCAAAACTGCGGGTGAGAAAGCGCTTCGTCGACGCGCCACTCCCATCCATCTTGGGTCCAATATGAAGCGCTGCTGTAGCCGCCGTCATCGATGAACTCGAGATAGGCCCGGTTGGTGACGGGGGTGGTGTCAATCAAAAATGTATCGAGTTCGACGGTGTGGGCCGCTCCTTCGTTGTCGTAAGCCCACGGCGCACTGTCGGCGCCCATAGTGAACGCACCACCGTCCACGCGCTGCATTGCGGGCAACGAAGATTGTGCTTGGGTGGAAGTTGGAGCAGCATCGGTTTTGGGATCGGGTTGAGCCCCGACGCGGGCATTGAGTTGTTGGCTGGCAAATGGCCATGTTGCGCGATCGCCGCGCAGTTGGTGAGTAGCGAGCATGGTTTCGCCATGTTGATGCTCGTGCTGGAGTATCAATCCGATCACGAATCCGTGTTCCGCGAGGCGAGAAGGCGGGTGAGAAAAGTCGATCTGCGTAAGTAATTCGATGGCCGCATCGTGAACTTGAGCGAGATAGGCGCGGGTCTCGTCGGGTCCCAGAATCGGCAGCGTCGATCGCGTCGAACGCGGATGGTCAAACGCGTCGTAAAGATTGTCAAAGGCGGGATTGCTCGCCGATTGCCCGCCGAGCTCGCGTAACAACCACAGTTCTTCGTAGTTGGCAATGTGCGCGGCGTCCCAAATGAGCGGTGACATCAACGGGGAAACCTGTTCGAGTAGCTCAGCATCGGACAAGTCATCGATCAGCATCAGCGTGCGAGCGCGAGCGCGTTCGAGTTCACCTACGAGTTGATCAATGTCGATGGGGTTTGTGCCCGATGGGATCGCAGTCATCGACAGTCGATCGGCTCTGCTGGCATTGGCGACAGAAGCTCGTCGCCTCGATGCCATGCTTCGAGTTGGAGATCGGCAGGACATTGCCCGATCACCACTGATTGGACTTGATAGTCCGCGACGAGTTGTTGAAGGTTGGGATCGACTTCTGCCGAAGCCAGCGCAGGCACCGCAATGTCGAAAATTGCCTGCGCGCTGCGCCGCAGGTGGGCATTGGCGAGTCCGACCTCGGCCGCTTCGTTCCAGAGCCCGACCGAACCGTCGAGTGCCTCAACAACTTCAGAGGTGACCAATGGATCGGTGAGGAGAATTGTGCTTACCGCAAACGCCACGAGCCACGTCGGCCAGGGGAGCGCGTCCAACATGCGGAGTTCGAGCCATCCCTTGGGGCGAACCGGCGGAAACAACGTGGTGAGGTGGTAGGCGAAATCGTCAATCGTCGGCCATCCAAGCTGATGCCCGTTGTTGATCCACTCGCCGAATCGCAGCGGTTCAGCCATCGGGATAAACCGCCCATCCGTTGTGCGAATCACCATCACCAACGCGTTGAGCGCGTAGTCGGTCCAGGCCTCGATGGGGGGAAGCTCAAGGTTGACAGGCGCGGTTCGACTCGCATCTGCGGCCCACCATGATCGCAAGCGAGTTGATTTCCAGTGGCTGGGTGCGCCATCGGCCAATGGTGAGTTCGCGAACAAGGCGATAAGCGTTGGACCGAGCCAATTTGCAAGCCGCCATCGGTTGTGCGCCTGCGTTGGGTCACCGAGTCCGATGTTGATCTGCAAGGCCGCGGTGTTGCACATAGCGATGCGACCGGCAGGCCCGAACTGTTCGAAGTACGACTCCATCGCGACGTAGCGGGGGTGCGTCGCGACTCGATGCGGCGGCCGGGTCGCATCGGTACCGACTGCGTACAGCGTGAATTCGTGGTCGGCACAGACTCGGGTCAGCTCAAACAGGTCGGCAGTCGTTGCATCACAAACCTCGTCGATGGTGTGGAAGAGCGCAGAACTTATTTCGAGTTGGCCACCGGGTTCGATGGTTAGACGACCCCCTCCTGCTAGGGGAGTGAGTTGTTCGATCAGCGCATGTGCCCGTTCGATCGGGATTCGTTGCTGGCTGTCCCGCAACTTGCAATGCCATTCGAGCTCAACTCCGAGGCCATGGGGATCATGTCCGTTACCGAAAACTTCGGTCTCAACGAACCGCCGGGCGTCGCGTATCGTGAGCTGTGAATGGTCTGAAGTCATGGTCAGCGATGTCCGAACCGGGCTTCAACCCACTCGGGGTCACGAACGGATGGAAACAGAAGGCAGTCATGGGGGTGGAAAAGAGATGTCGTTTCCATGGGTCCTCAGTGTGCGTCGCGAGTGGGTTCGGCCGCTAGTTGACCCGCGGCAAGATTCGGAGGATAGCGAACGCGGCCGGATTCTGGTTGATTGCGGCCGTTGTCGTGGCATTCTGGAACCACGACTATGAGGGAGTAATGCCATGGCTCTCGACCCAAATCGGTGGACGCTTAAGACGCAAGAGGCATTCAACGCTGCGCTTGAAAACGCCCGGACCAATGCCAACCCTGAAGTAACGCCCGATCATTTGCTCGTCGCGTTGTTGAATCAAGAAGACAGCGTCGTGATGCCGGTGTTGCAAAAGGTCGGCGCGTCGATACCGGCGCTCCTTGCCGCGGCCGAAGATGCCGTAGCTCACTTGTCCAAGGCGCATGGTGGCGAATCACGGTTGAGTCGCGATCTGACGGCACTTGTTGATCGAGCTGATGAAGCTCGTCGAGAACTTCACGATGAGTACGTGTCGACTGAACACTTGGTGCTGTCATTCGGCGATGTGCTTCCGGTGAAGCGTGACGACCTGTTGTTGGCTTTGGCCCAAGTGCGTGGAAGCCACCGAGTCACCAGCCAAAATCCTGAGGATCAGTATCAGGCGCTCGAAAAATATGGCCGCGATCTCACCGATGCCGCGCGCGCCGGAGAACTTGATCCGGTGATTGGTCGGGACGAGGAAATCCGCCGGGTTATCCAGGTGCTGTCGCGGCGAACCAAGAACAATCCAGTACTTATTGGTGAACCCGGTGTCGGAAAAACTGCCATTGTCGAAGGATTAGCGCGTCGCATCTTCGAAGGCGATGTTCCCGAGACTTTGAAAAACAAGCGGGTGATCTCGCTCGACCTGTCGAGCATGGTTGCGGGTGCGAAATATCGTGGCGAATTCGAAGAACGCCTGAAGGCAGTGCTGAAAGAAATTGCCGATAGCGATGGTGAAGTTGTCCCATTTATCGACGAGATGCACACCGTTGTTGGCGCTGGTGCGGGTGGCGAAGGTGCAATGGATGCCGGCAACATGCTCAAGCCAATGCTCGCCCGTGGACAACTTCGGATGATCGGCGCCACGACCCTCAATGAGTATCGCAAGTACATCGAAAAAGACGCGGCACTCGAACGTCGTTTTCAGCAGGTGATGGTGGGCCAGCCATCGGTCGAAGACACGATCGCCATTCTTCGAGGTCTCAAAGAGCGCTACGAAGTTCACCACGGAGTTCGCATTCAGGACGCGGCTTTGGTTGCAGCTGCGGTGCTTTCGGATCGTTACCTCACGGGTCGATTTCTCCCCGACAAAGCAATCGATCTGATCGATGAGGCTGCCAGCAAATTGCGCATCGAGATTGATTCGATGCCAACTGAAATCGATGTTGTTGAGCGGCGTATTCGCCAACTTGAAATCGAGCAGGTAGGTCTCGGTAAAGAGACCGATCAAGCATCTGCCGAGCGCCTCGAAAGTTTGGTTCAAGAGCTTGCCAATCTGCGTGAACAGGTCGACGCAATGCGCGCGCACTGGCAAGGCGAAAAGGATGCAATCGAACGAATCCGTGATTTCAAACAACAACTCGAGGACCTTCGCACCGAGTTGGATCGGGAGAGCGATCTCACCAAACAAGCCGAGATCATCAATGGTCAGATGCCCGACCTTGAACGCCAAATCGACGAGGCAACTGAAGCGCTTGACGAGTTGCAAACATCGGAAAAGATGTTAAAGGAGGAGGTCGACGAGGAAGATATTGCCGAGGTCATCAGCAAGTGGACGGGCATTCCAGTTTCGCGCCTTATGGAAGGCGAGATGCAGAAGCTTGTGCGCCTCGAAGCGGTGTTACACGAGCGCGTGATTGGCCAAGACGAAGCCGTTCGCGCCGTCGCCAACGCGATTCGCCGCAGCCGGGCTGGACTTTCCGATCCGCACCGACCAATTGGGAGCTTCCTATTTCTTGGTCCAACCGGTGTTGGCAAAACCGAACTTGCACGGTCGCTCGCGGACTTCCTCTTTGATGACGAGCGGGCGATGGTTCGTATCGACATGAGCGAGTACATGGAGAAGTTCTCGGTGAGTCGCCTGATCGGTGCGCCCCCGGGATATGTCGGTTACGACGAAGGTGGTCAATTGACTGAGTTGGTGCGTCGTCGCCCATATGCGGTGGTGTTGCTTGATGAAATCGAGAAGGCGCATCCCGATGTGTTCAATGTGCTTCTCCAGCTGCTTGACGATGGCCGGCTCACTGACGGACAAGGTCGCACCGTTGATTTCACCAATGTCGTGCTGATCATGACGTCGAACCTTCCTGGTGATCCGCAGGACTTCTTCAAACCTGAGTTCATCAACCGGGTCGATGACATCGTTCGGTTTAGTGAACTGAGCGAGAGCGACTTACGCGACATTGTCAACATTCAGGTCGAGATTGTAAAGGAGCGGTTGCTAGCCCGACGCATCACTCTTTTGGTTTCTGATGCCGCTGAGTCTGCGCTTGCTCGAGAAGGATTTGACCCGGCTTTTGGCGCGCGTCCGCTCAAGCGACTGATTCAACGCGAGATTGGCGATCAACTCGCGATGGCACTTATCGAAGGACGATTCGTTGATGGAGACACCGTTGAGGTCGGTGTCGATGATCAAGGCTCGGTGACATTGCTCTGACCGATTGACGTCCTGGCGTTCTATAGTCCGCATGGTGAAACGCGCCTTGTCAACCGAGTCGCTGACGCCACCGAATCGACGATTCATCTTGTGGTTGGTGGCATTGACCGCGGTCGCGTTTGTGGTGCGATTCGCCTATGTGTGGTTCGTGTATCGCTTCCGAACCATTGGTGGCGACCCGCTTTACTACCACCTCGGAGCAAATCTGTTAGCCGACGGCCGGGGATTTCTTCAACCACTCAGCGAAGCGCGCGGCGTTATCGAACCAGGTGCCGATCATCCGCCGCTGTACATCGTGTATCTCGCGACATTCTCGTTGGTCGGGATCCGATCGATCACCGGCCACATGGTGGTGTCGTGTGTATTGGGGGCGGGATCAGTTGCCGTCGGCGGATTCGCCGGTCGTCGAATAGCTGGTCCGCGTGTCGGTTTGATCGCGGCCGCGTTGCTGGCGCTTTACCCGAATGTGTGGCGCTTTGACGGGATGGTGCTGTCGGAAACCTTGGTCATTTTTCTTGTCAATGTCACGATCTTGCTTGCGTATCGCTACCTCGATGCACCGAGTTTGAGTCGCCTTGCGCTGGTCTCATTTTCCGTTGGGCTCTGCGCGTTGACCCGATCCGAACTTGTGCTGTTAGCGCTCTTTTTGGTCGTTCCACTTGCGCTGTTGACAAAGTCCCGACCTCTGCGGACCCGCCTCGCCTGGCTGGGTGTTGCGGCCGCCGTTTGTGTCGCAACGTTGGGACCTTGGGTTGTTTACAACGTCAATCGATTCGAGCGTCGAGTGCTGTTGTCAGCGCAACTTGAGTCGACATTTGCCGTTGCCAATTGCGATCATGTTTTTTATGGACCCAATGTCGGCTATTGGAGCTTCGATTGTGGCCTCATCGATTTGGCCAAGCGCGGTGTTGTGATTCCCCAGACGCAGGACGGGGCGGCCGAGCGCCTGATGTTGAACGATGCCGTGTCCTACGTGCAGGACCATCCCAAACGCTGGGCTGTCGTTGAAGCGATTCGCCTCGCGCGGATTTTCAATAGTTGGAATCCCGGAAGTGCTATCAATATCGACACATTCGTTGAGGGAAATCCGCAATGGGTAGCGCAACTCGCCTATGTGAGTTTGTGGCCAATGATTGTGGGATCCGTGCTGGGATTCGTGGTGCTGCGGCGTCGACGAATTCCGTCGTACCCGTTAATTGCGCCATGCGCGACCGTTATCGTGACGGTGCTGTTGTTCTACGCATCCGGCCGATTCCGGGCCTCGGCCGAAGGCGCCTTGTGTTTATTAACTGCAGTTGCGCTTGACGCGGCGTGGCGTCGAGTGCGCAGTTCCGCGCCGGCTCAGCCCGCCATTAGCGCGGATCCGCGATGACCTCCGAACGGTCGAAGAACCGGCGTTTTTTGTTCCTATTGCTGGCAATTTGTGCGGGGTCAGCCGTGTTCCGAATGGGGTATGTCGCGGTTGCAAAGGCGAATCAACCGTTGTTGGGTGACCAGATCTATTACTCCGCGCAGGCTCAGACAATCGCTGACGGGCGTTGGTTCGATGAGCCGCTGCAGCCGGGCAAGCCAGCCGCCGACCATCCTCCGCTTACGGCGTTGATGATGACGCCGGCCGCGCTGGTCGCTCCCGGATCGATCATGGCTCAGCGTTACTTAATGGCGCTTTATGGCGCAGGAGTTGTTGCGCTCATCGGGCTTCTGGGTCGGCAGGTTGCGGGACGTCGCGTCGGTATTTTCGCTGCGGTACTCGCCGCGGCCTACCCGGGATTCTGGGTCAATGACGCATTGATCATGAGCGAGACAATCACTGCGGCGACGTTGGCGCTGGCGATGATTATGAGTTACCGATTTGCTGATCGGGCTACGTGGAGACGGGCTCTTTGGATGGGCGCGGCGACCGGGCTTGCGGTTTTGGCCCGCGCCGAACTCGTGCTGCTGCTCCCATTCGTGATCGTCCCGCTGGCGTGGTGGGCCCGATCTTCCGGAGTTCGTCAATCGCCGAGAAATCGCGTTGGGCTGGGAGCCGTGGCACTAGCCGCCGCGCTCATCGTGCAGATGCCATGGGTCACCTACAACTTGACGCGCTTTGACGACCCAGTGGTGTTCTCAACTAACGATGGTCTGACCTGGATCGGAGCCAACTGCGAAAACACCTATTCCGGCGGTGGTATCGGATTTTGGTCGCTGCAATGCGGTCTCGACGGACTGGCGTCTGCTCCCATCGATGCCGATCAGTCGGTCCGCTCGTCGTACCTTCGAGCGATCGGAACCAGCTATGTGCGCAGCCACCTTGATCGCGTTCCAGCCGTCGTAGTGGCGCGGTTGGCGCGAGGAATTGGCTTTTGGAATCCGGATCAGATGGTGTATCTAAATCGGGGCGAGGGCCGCGAAGGAAAGGTTTCTTGGGCGGCGATTTATGCGTATTGGGCCTTGATCCCGTTTGCACTCGCCGGAGCGATCTTGCTTCGACGCCGCCGCACTTTGATCTGGCCGCTCGTTGCGCTCGTTGCAATTTCGGTTGCGGTTATTGCAGCCTTTTACGGAATTGCGCGGTTCCGTCTGCCAGCGGAACTAGCGGTTGTCATATTTGCGTCGGTGACCTTTTCGCGCCTGTTCAGCGCAGTCGTCTCGCGAGGTGCGTTTAAGAATGTTGCGAAATCTTCGTCAACTCGGGAACCAACCAGTTAAGAAAATAGTCAGCGCCGATGTCCCGAAAATGGATGTCATCTGGCCGAATTGCTTGGCCGTCAATTTGTTCGAGGCAGACTCGATTCGGGCAGACATACGCGTCGGCGTCGACGGTTTGGACTCGCGGCCGCGACGCGGCGACATTTCGAATGACTTGATTGAAACAGTCGAGTCGAACGAGGTCGTCACCGGCCGGTCGCTGGATGGCGATTGCAATCACCACGATGGCACCCGACGAGCCAAGTTTGTCGATGGCACTGTTCAATTGTTTGGCCAGGTAACCGTCAAACCGAGGTTCGCACGAATGGGTCCAAACGCCGTCAACTTGCCGATCGTTGTTTCCGGGCCCATTGACCATCAAGAAGGCGACGTCGGGCTTCATTTTGGCTACTGAGTCGGTCCACAGTTGATCGCACATCGGCCACTCATCGTCGGTCACAACTTTGCCGTCGGGGAAACGGACAGGGCCAGGGGTGAAACGGCAACCAGGAAGCGCGGCGCTGCCGGAGATAATTCCGAAGTGTTGCTGGCTGAGATCGAGGCGTTCGCCAAGAAAAAACGCGATTGAATCGCCGGCGATCATGATGCGCGGTTTTCCGACGTCAGCGGGTTTGGTTGCCGCGTTGATTGAGTCATTGGCAGCGTTGACGGTCTCAGCGGTGGTGGGGGTATGGACCGCGCCACTCGTGGTGATAAGTAAGCCAAGGACCAACGCGCCAACGATCGCTGGTGTTGCGACTTTGATTCCCCACCCTCGAAACGCACCGAGCCGAATGGGTCGCTCAAGCACGTAGTAGGAGACCATCGCAATTGCAATGCTGACTGTTGCTCGAATCGCAAAGAGCGCCCAGCCATCTAGCCCAACTCGCTGTTGATCGAGTACGAGAAAAACTGGCCAATGCCAGAGGTACAGGCCATAGCTAATGACTCCGAGGAATCGCAACGGCGGTATCGACAATCCGATGGCAAGCCAGCCCGGTTTTGGATGGGCAACCGACGCGATGATCGCCGCAACCGCCAGACCACAAAGGAATAATCCGCCGTGGTAGAGCCGCAGCGAATGACCGTTAGCGAGAACCCAAGCGACGGCCAGCACCACCGCACCAGCCCATCCGCCGGCATGAATAAAAACGCGTCCTCGCGTCGATCGAGCCGGCCCCTTCCACGCGAGCCAACTCGCGAGCGTTGCCCCAAGAAGGATTGCCGCGGCCCGCGTGTCGGTCCCGAGGTACACCCGCTCGATTGTCTGTGGGCCAGCTAATCCGACCATGAGCCCGGCCGAGGCCAAGACCATCGACCCGGACACGAAAAACATCGACCGCGGACCTTTTCGGACCGTTCCATTTTTGCGTTGTCCAGGGCGAAGGACGAGGAATCCGATGAATGGCCAGATCAGGTAAAATTGCTCCTCGATCGCCAGGCTCCACATGTGCTCAAGCGGTGACGGCGTGGCGAAAAGATCCCAGTAGCCGACCTTCGAGAAGATGGTGTGCCAGTTGGCGACGTAGGCCATGGTGGCCAACCCGTCGGCACGAATTTGCTCGAGTTGATTTGGTGCAGCAAAAACAGCGGCATAGACGATGACGCCAGCGAGGAGTCCGCCGAGCGCGGGCAACAAGCGGCGGGCTCGACGGGCCCAGAAGCGTTTCAACCCGATCTGACCGGTGTCGCGGCGCTCGCTGAGCAGCAACGACGTGATGAGGTATCCCGAGAGCACAAAGAAGAGGTCGACTCCGAGGAAACCACCCCCGAGAAGTTGGGCATGGAACAGCAATACGCCGGCGACAGCAACCCCGCGGAGGCCATCGAGTGCTGGAATGTGGCGAAGCAACGGCGTGCCATCGAACCCTTCACGCACGTCACTTTCTGGTGGCTCGAACCGTTCTGTCGTCGGCGCGTTCGACCCGTCAGATTCGGTCGAGTGGGAAGGCGGAGGCGACGAATTCATGAACTCGGTGCTTGCGGGCTGCCCTCGCCATCGGCGCCGATGACTTGCTGGAGAAGCCAGTCGCGCCACAATGCGGCGCCAGTTTCGGGGGTTACGTGAACGCCGTCGGGACGCAGTTCGCGCCCAGCGCTGAGAAAAAATTCACCCAAGTTGACCTTCATCGCGTAATCGGGATGGGCTGCGACCGCTTGGGCAACGAGGTCGTTGTAAAGCCCGACGCGATAGGCGTTGGTCGCGTTGTCTTCTTTGGTGTTCGGCGCGAGCGTGAGCCAGACGACTTTCTTGGCGCCGGCTGCGTGAAGCGATTCGGTTGCTGCAATCATTTCTTGCCCGAGATAGGTGTGATACGGCTCGGCCTCGATGGTCTCCCACCCCGAAAAAAGTCCCGGAATACGTCGTGGGAGCGTGTCCCAAAACCCGGCGTAGACGATGGCCCGATCGACGCCGCCGGCCGGAACAGTGGCGGGCCATTCACTCGTCCAGTCGCAACGCTCAACCGATCCAGGTGGCCCCTGATCGCTGCTGGTGAATCCTTTGAGTTCGCCGTGGCGCGAGATTGTGCAGGCTAATCGTGACCAGTTTCCTGTCACTTGAATCG
Organism: Actinomycetes bacterium; assembly: GCA_037138595.1. Taxonomy (GTDB): domain Bacteria; phylum Actinomycetota; class Acidimicrobiia; order Acidimicrobiales; family Acidimicrobilacustridaceae; genus UBA4742. The sequence goes on from JBAXIB010000012.1 coordinate 42,591, forward strand.
ATGGGCCGGCGTTTGCCGCGCCAACCGCCAGCATGAGCGCAGTGGAATCGCCAAAAAACGCCAGCGTCAGTGGTCGGGGTATCGATGGATCTACCGCGTTTGGATCAGCTTCGACAGGAACTGACGTAGCGGAGTTCTGGATGAGTTCGTCGATGCGTTGTTGCGCCGATGCGTAATCGACCACATTTGGTGCGGCTGTTCGCCAGCCGATCAGGCACAACGCAAGGACGACGATGATGGTTGGCGCTAACAACATTGACGGGCGCAGTCGAACCCAACGGCGTTCGCGAATCGGCCACTCAAGGAGATGGCCGGACAGGACCGCAAGCAGAAGCGATCCGACGACGGTTAGCAGCGTGACGAGCCACGGAGTCAATCCGGCTTCGCGTAGCCCAATGAGCAACGGCCAGTGAATGAGATACACCGCATACGACAGAAGGCCGAGCCACAGGAGTGGTCTTGGTGAAAGTCCCCGAGAAAACCATCCGGAGCGAGTTGCGGCAAGGATTACAACTGCCGACAACAGTGCAACGCCGACGAGCGCGCCTTGGGAATACATAGGGCTGTAGACGTCGGTTTTGACCATTAATCCCAAGAGTGCGATGCCGGCCACCAGCCCAGCTGGCCGAATCCAGCTGCGTATTCGCCGTAATGGCCACATCGCAGTGGCGACGGCAAGTAATCCGCCGATGAGCAACTCGGCGGCGCGTGAGAACGTCGAGTAATAGACAACAAGTTGATGTCCCGAGTTGTACGCGATGTAGGCCACACTCGCCGCCAGCATGGCCAACAGCAGTAAGCCGACGGTGGGCGCGGCAGCCCGTTTCCGCCGAAGGACCGCCCAGACCGTGAGTGGGTAAATCAGATAGAACTGCTCTTCGATCGCTAGCGACCAAAAATGCAACACCGGCGAGGTCTCTGAAGCGGTGCCATACACGCTTCCTTCAAACAAGAACCGCCAATTTGCGACATACAACAACGCGGCGGTGATGTCGCCCGAGATGGCCTTGGTCATCCATGCCGCGAGCAGCCACACCACTGAGATAATGGCGAGCGCGCTCAACGCGGCAGGCATCAATCGGCGAAATCGCCGGATCCAAAACTGCTTGAGGCTGATTCCGCCAGTCTTCGAATGATCGACAAGGAGCAGTCGGGTAATCAGAAAACCCGACAAGGTGAAAAAGACACTCACCCCGAGGAATCCGCCGGGTAACGCGTGGGGCCAGAGGTGGTAGGTGACGACAGCTGCTACCGCGATTCCGCGGAGGCCATCGAGTCCGGCCATGTGACCTTGGGTGGATGGTGCCTTGGTCGCGCGCTCTCGCGTCAAAATGCTAGAACCCGGCACCCCGCGAGCATAGGGTCGCAAACTGTCCAGGTGGCGTCGTGTCCGGAACATGGCGTTGGCGTGTCAGAGCGGCGGACCGAAGACGGCGTGGGGGTCTGCGGTACTGTGCGCGGATGGCTGACCTGCCAACCGAACAGGGAACCCGGCCATCTAGTTTGGCTGATGCAGCTACTCGCCCAATGCGGGATTCGTGGTGGCGGCGATCATTGTGGTTTTTGGATCGGTCCACAGTCATTGTCCTTGCGGTTCTAGTGGCAAGTCGCATCGCAATTTTTGCGGCCGGGGTTCGGTTCGACACGCAATGGGTCCCAACGGCGTGGCAGATCGCCGATACCGAGTTACTTCGCACTCGTCTCATTGAAACGGTGTGGTTCGGACACTCGCAGCCCCCGATGCTGAACGCAACGATTGGCTTGGTCCTGCGGTTTTCGCCGCTTTCGCTCGCCTCGAGTTTTTTTGTCCTGTATTCGGTGCTCGCCGCGGTGCTCGCCGTTGTCCTTGTCGACCTCTTGCGTCGATTTGGGACATCGCGAATAACTCAAGTCATTGTTGCCTGCGCCGTGATAGTGAGCCCACCAGTCATGCTTTATGGCAACTGGCTTTCATACGAATTCCCGACGGTCGTCGGGATCGCGGTGGCAGTCGACCTCTTGGCGGCCTATGTAGCCCGACCGCGAGTGTTGAGTTTGGCGGCGCTGATGAGTGTCACGGTCGCGTGCATTTTGACTCGGTCGCTGCTGCATCCGCTGCTGTTTGTCCTAGTCGCGGTGATGGCGTTAGTCGCTCGTCGTCCAGTCGCTCGGCGTCGGGCCGTGATCTTCGCGGTGGTTATACCCGGTCTAATTCTCAGCGTTTTTGTGGTCCGCAACGCGGTTTTGTGGGGACAACCCAGTTTGTCATCGTGGTCAGGAATGAACATGGCGCATGCGGTTTTGCCTGGTACGTCGTTGTACGACCGAGCCGAAAAAGTTGCTGACGGAAGTTTGAGTCCGTTAGCAATTCGGCGCACGTTTCAAAACTACGACGCGTATGCGGGAGCGCTTCCACCCTGCACGGTCGCGCACTCCGACATAGCTGAGGTTGCTCGGCCGACGAAAAGTAATGGCACGACCAATTTCGATTACGAGTGTTTTCTGCGGGTGAACAATCGCTATCAACGCGATGCGTTGGCGACGATTGCGATGTTCCCTGCGAACTACGCGCGGCAAGAACTCTTCGCGGCGTATTTGTTTTTCGGCCCGAGTGACCGATACGACGCGCTCCGAGCGAACCAAGTGCACATCAAGCCGTTGAGCGCGCTGTATGAGCGGCTTGGACTCGTCGTGAATATTCGGCCGGTGGTGACGAGCGATCCGTTGTTTGGAAAAGGTCTTGGCGATCAGGGCAAGCCGCGTTTCACCTTGCCGGTGAGTTTGCTGGCGATCGTGACGACGTTCATTGCCGTACTTGCCGCATTCGTCGCAGGCTTTCGCTGGTTTAGAAGGGGTCCGACCGCAATCCGAGTGGCGGTGGCGGCGATTGGCGGCCTCATTCTTTTCACGTTTCTTTTCGGCAATGCATTCGAAGTCGGCGAGAATCAGCGCTTCCGGTTCCTGATTGAGCCCTTGGTCTGGGTGGTGATTGGATTGCTAGCCGATCGCACTATTCGCCGTCGCTGGAGTGGTCAGAGATCACTGGTCCCATAAGGCCCGCTCGGATTATTGAGCTGATCATGGCCTACAGTTTCGTCCATGATTGTCCAGGGGGACGCCCAGGCTTCGAGTCCGAGCCTTGATGCGCTGTATCGCGAGGTCTTCGACGATACCGCTTCTCCGGCCAACGACCCTTTGACAACCGCTTCGAATGCATTCACGTCCAACGCCGATTTGGCGACGAACCCGCCGACAAACCTGTTGGCTGAACCAGCGACTGACACGCGTCCTAGCGCCAAACGTTCGATGCCATTTGAACCGGGACTCGAAGGACTTCGAGGGTTGGCACTCATCGCAGTCTTGGTTTTTCACGCCGGATTTCGATGGGCGGTCGGCGGTTTTTTGGGCGTGTCGACGTTTTTCACCTTGTCAGGGTTTTTGATTACGACGCTGTTGGTCTCAGAACATCGCCGGTCCGGTCGAATTGGCCTTTCAGGCTTTTGGAGTCGCCGCTTTCGCCGCCTGATGCCCGCGGCTCTCACCTGCTTGGCCGTCGTGGTGGTCATGGGAGCGACCATCGCCGACCCGTCTCAATTGGCCCGGCTTCGTGGCGATGTCATCGCGGCACTCGCCTATGTCGCGAATTGGCACTTCATTGCGACTGGACAAACCTACGGCGAATTGTTCACGGCTCCGTCGCTTGTCTTGCAGTTTTGGTCACTAGCGATTGAAGAGCAGTTTTACTTGGTGTTTCCCATCGTTGTTGTCATCGTTTTGAAAATCACCCACGGGTCACACCGACTTCTGGCGATGGTTTTTGGCATAGCAATCACCATGTCGTTACTGGCTTCGGTGTTGCTCTACGACCCAGCCGACACGAGTCGGGTGTATTTCGGCACCGGGACCAGGGCCGCAGAGTTGCTGGTCGGCGCGCTCCTCGCGTTGGCTCTTGCCAAACCTGCTGTCCGCTCGTGGCTCAAAGGTCGGGCGATGTCAGTGGTAGTTGCGGCACTGGGTCTCGTCGGACTTTTCGTTGTCGTGTTGTGCTGGCATCGAGTGCATCAGCAAGATGCGTGGCTTTATCATGGCGGGTTCATTGCTTATTCGCTTGTTTCGGTCTCGTTGATTTTGGGCGCGATGCACTTCGGTCCACTACGAGCGATCCTGTCGAGCCAGCCGCTGCGGTTGGCAGGTGTCGTCTCATACGGCGCGTACCTCTATCACTGGCCGATTTATCTGTGGCTAACGCCGGAGCGAACCGGTTTGGCACTGTGGCCGTTGTTCGGCTTGCGCATGGTCGTGACCTTTGCGGCCGCCACGTTGAGTTACCAACTGTTGGAAAAACGTATTTTGACGGGTCGCGTCATTCGAGGCTGGGCGCCTTATTTCGTCGTGCCCGCGGCCATCTCCATGGTGGTTATTTGCTTAGTGTTTGTGACGGTCAACGTTGGTCCACCACCGGGCACTATGGACCTTGCGGTTCGGTCGGGGTTGTTGTCATCGCCAACGGTCGCTGCTAATCCCATCGCCACCGGCGGCCTAGCGAAAAATGATCTCAATCGTTACCTAATCGCACCAGGAAAGCTTGGCGTTGGCGAAGTAGCGGCCGGCGCGACTCCTCGGGTAACGGCACCGCCGCCCCGCATGGCGTTGCTCCTCGGCGATTCACTGAGTTGGTCAATTGCCAGCGGGCTCAAGAATTCGCTCACCGATCATGGCGGAACGGGCTTGGTTTCCAATTCGCTCATCGCGTGCCCGATTTGGACTGGTGCCGAACTTCGAAATTTGAATGAGAACCGCAAGCTGACTGCCGATTGTCTCGGTCGTCCAGCGGCGATCACTGCAGATCTCAACGAGTATCACCCGGGCTTGGTGATCGTCCTATCGTGCCTAGCCGACGTTTCGGATCGAAAACTGCCCGGCGAGTCAATCTGGCGAAGCCCGGGTGATCCTGTTTACGACGCCGCCGAAACAGCAGCGATCACTGCGACAGTTGACCAACTGTCGGCCGGTGGGGCCCAGGTGGCGTGGCTTACGTGTCCCGCGTTGGATCCTCAGTATCACATGGGACTCAACATGCGACCGGGGCCCTATGCCGAAGCGGAACCGGAGCGGGTCGCCGTGCTCAACTCGATCATTCGAAAAGTTGCTGAGAGTCGCCCGCAAATGTCGGTCATTGACCTCAACAGTTGGTTGAAGAATATGCCTAAGGGCGAACTGGATCCCGATTGGCGTCCTGATGGCGTCCACTTCACGTTGGAGGGCAGCGTCGTGATCGGCGAATGGCTCGTGCCGCAGTTGTTTGGGACCCTCCGACAAAACTGAGACGAGCGAGCGTCACGGGCCGACTAGGGTTGACTCGTAACACGCCGCCTTCCAAGGAGAACAACGCGTGCCAGCGACCGTCGTCGTAGGTACCCAATGGGGCGATGAGGGCAAGGGGAAGTTCACCGACCTCGTCGCAAAAGAGATGGACCTCGTCGTCCGCTATCAAGGTGGCCACAACGCTGGCCACACCTTGGTGGTTGACGGCGAACGGTTTGCTCTCCAACTGGTTCCGAGCGGCATCCTTTACAACCACATCACCCCGATCATCGGCAATGGCGTCGTGGTTGACCCGCGCGTATTGCTGGCCGAACTCGACATGTTGGCGTCACGCGGTGTTGATACCAGTCGACTGAAAGTGAGCGGCAACGCTCATTTGATCCTGCCGTACCACCAGGAGCTCGACAAGGTCACTGAGCGCCGGCTTGGGAAGAACAAGATTGGTACCACCAAACGCGGCATAGGTCCGGCCTATGCCGACAAAGCGGCTCGCGTTGGCCTGCGGGTCCAAGATCTGCTCGACCCGAAGATCTTTCGGGAAAAACTCGACGTGGTGTTGAAAGAAAAAAACGCGATCCTCTCGCGAGTGTTTAATCAACTACCGCTCTCGGCTGACGACATTGCAGCGTCGTATCTCGATGTTTGCGCACCTCGACTTGCTCCCATGATCGCCGACACAGTCAATTTGTTGCACGACTCGCTCGAAAGCGGCAAAGAGGTGCTCCTTGAGGGAGCACAGGCGACGTTCCTTGATTTAGATCACGGAACGTATCCATTCGTGACTTCGTCGAATCCCGTCGCCGGTGGCGCATGCACGGGTGCCGGTATTGGGCCGCGTTACATCGATCGGGTGATTGGGATCGCCAAGGCCTATGTCACTCGCGTGGGTGCCGGTCCGTTTCCGACCGAATTGACCGACGAGACCGGCGACCTGCTGATCGACCGTGGAGGCGAATACGGGACGAACACCGGCCGTCGTCGTCGGGTGGGCTGGTTTGACGCGGTAATGATGCGTCACGCCGTTCGCCTGAACTCGTTGTCGGAGATCGCGTTGACCAAACTCGATGTACTTGACACGCTTGACACGGTGCGGGTTTGTGTTGCGTATGAACTCGACGGTGAGCGATTCGAACACCTTCCCTATCATCAGTCGGTGCTGCATAAGGCCAAGCCGATCTATGTCGATATGCCTGGCTGGCACAGTGACCTGACCGCGGCTACGAAGCGAAGCGATCTGCCGGCGGCTGCATTGGCATACGTCGCGTTTCTTGAAGAACAGATTCGCGTTCCGATCAATTTGGTTGGCGTTGGCCCCGGTCGTGAGCAGTTTTTGCAGTTCGCATCTCAGCAACCATGAAGGTGTGCGTCGTAGGTTCGGGCGGTCGTGAACATGCGATTGCTCACGTGCTCCGACGCACATCGGATGTTGTCGTTACGCCTGGGAACCCGGGCATACCCGGGTCGGTCGCGACTCCCCCCGAGGCGATCGACGCCGACCTTTTCGTGATTGGACCAGAAGTCCCCTTGGTGGACGGATTGGCCGACCGTCTGCGAGCCCAAGGCAAGTTGGTATTCGGTCCCGGCGCAGACGGGGCGCGCCTCGAAGGCTCGAAGGCATGGATGAAGCAGGTGTTAGTCGACGCAGCTGTGCCTACTGCCCGATATGGCACCTTCGATGATGTGGCTTCGGCTCAGGACTATCTCGAAACGCTTGATGGGTTGTACGTGGTGAAAACCGACGGTTTGGCTGCGGGCAAAGGCGTGACCGTGACCGAGTCGATTGACGAGGCTCGCGAGGTTGTGAGCAGTTTTTTGTCCGGTTCCGCATTTGGTGATGCGGGACGCCGCGTTGTCATCGAAGAAGGCCTCACAGGGCCCGAGCTTTCGGTGTTGGCAATTTGTGATGGAAAGCGCGCCGTTGCGCTGGCACCGGCGCAAGACTTCAAACGATTATTGGCGGGTGATAGTGGACCGAATACGGGCGGAATGGGTGCCTATTCACCGGTGCCCATTGCCGGACAAGAGTTGTTGGCTTTGGTGATGGATCAAGCGGTGAACCCGACGATTTCGGCGCTGCAATCGCGCGGGATTGATTTTCGCGGGGTGCTGTATGCCGGTTTGATGCTGACCCCTGATGGTCCCAAAGTCATCGAGTACAACATCCGCTTCGGAGACCCTGAAGCTCAAGTGGTCTTGCCGCGATTGTCGAGCGACTTGGCTGAACTGCTCGCCGAGGCCGCGTCGGGATCGCTTCGTAGCGAACCGGAATTTGTCAGCGATGCCGCGGTCACGGTTGTTTGCGCCACCGATGGCTATCCCCATTCACCGCGTCTTGGGGACGCGATTGGTGGACTGGACGAAGCCCGTGCGGTCGAAGGCGTCACCGTTTTTTGTGCGGGCGTCTCAGCTGGAGACGACGACCGATTGCGGACTGCAGGTGGCCGTGTGCTTGATGTGACCGGAATGGGGCCAGATATTGCGACGGCGCGCGATCGTGCCTATGAGGCTGTCGCGTGTTTGCACTGGCGCGGGATGCAGGTCCGATCCGATATTGCCGAAGTCGCGGCTCAAGGTCCGCGAGCCAGTTCGAGTGGCAGTTCGAACTTGACAGCAACCGTCAGCGACTTGCCATCATGATGGCAAGATTTCAGTTGCGTGCATGCTGGTGTTCTGACCCATGCCAACAAGGAGGGCAACAATGAAGGTCGGCATCCTGATGGGTTCGACGAGTGATACCGAAAAGATGCGACCGGCAGGCGACACGCTTGCGGCATTTGGCATCGAGGTGGATGTGCGCGTGTTGTCCGCGCATCGAAATCCGGCTGAGGTTGTCGAATTGGTGCGCACTGCCCGCGAGAACGGCTATGTCGCCTTTATATGCGGAGCAGGCATGGCGGCTCACCTCGCTGGAGTGGTGGCGGCCCATACGACGCTTCCGGTGGTAGGCGTTCCGCTGTCGGGCGGTGCACTTAATGGAGTCGACGCGTTGTATTCAACGGTGCAAATGCCCAAGGGGATTCCCGTCGCGACGGTGGCGATCGACGGGGCACTCAACGCCGCACTATTGGTCATCGAGATGTTGGCTATTAGCGACGAGTCACTTGCATCCAAGCTGAGCGAGGACCGGGTTCGCCGTTCGGCGAGTTAGTCCGACCAATCGGTCAGAATCGCGTGCGATCGCCGTGATCGCCTTGGTCGTTGTTTGGATCTTCGATCCAATCAAACGGGTCACCTTCGTTTGCGTCAGCCTCAACCAAAAATGGCTCCGAGAACACCCGATCGAGTTCGTCGGCGACGCTTTGCTGCTGCGCAGGCTCTGGCTCGTCAATCACCTGTCGCTGCTCAAGCCACGCGTCATGGCGGGCTTTGATGTGTTTTTTTGACAATCGTGGTGAGCGACCGGTCGCGGATCGCACGCCCGACGCCGCTAATGCGCAGTCCAGGCAAAACGGGATCTTGTCGGGCCCGAATGGATAGATCAGGCATTCGCCACAGAAGTCGTCTCCGCATGTTCGGCAAACGTCAATGGCCAAGTTGAATTGGTGCTTGGCGCAACCATCAGTCATGGTTCGATTCCTCGTCCGTTTGCTGGCGCGGTGCAAGAGATGTACCGGTCCGATCTTCGGCAAGTTGATGTCGCCCGTTATCATCAAGGGTTGATGCATCGGCCGAGAACTCGCGAAATTGAGGGTTTCTGGCAGAATGTCGCTTGACCACAACTCGCCTCCCATCTCAAGGGCTTGGCCGAGCATCTGATCCCAAGAAATGGACTTGGCCGTGAAACCCGATATCCCGAACGTACTCGCTGATCGATATGCGAGTTCTGACATGGTTGCCCGTTGGTCACCGGCGGCGAAAGTGGTCCTTGAACGACAGTTGTGGGTTGCGGTCCTAAAGGCGCAGCGAGACCTTGGGGTTGAAGTCCCGATCGAAGCGATCGAGGCCTACGAGCGAGTTGTCGATCAAGTCGACCTCGAATCGATACAAGCGAGGGAGCGGGTCACTCTCCACGACGTAAAAGCCCGAATCGAAGAATTCTCGGCGCTGGCCGGGTACCAAGAGATTCACAAGGGAATGACTTCTCGAGATCTCACTGAAAACGTCGAACAGTTGCAAATTCGTTCGTCATTGGTGTTGATCCGATCACGGATGGTTTCAACGTTGGCGCGAATCGCTGATCTGGCGGCGCAGTATTCCGACACGGTGATTACGGGTCGGACCCACAATGTCGCGGCTCAGGCGACAACCCTTGGGAAGCGCTTCGCGAATGCAGGCGAGGAGCTCTTGCAGGCGTATTTACGCGTCAACGAGTTAATCGAGCGCTATCCGCTGCGAGGATTGAAAGGTCCAGTCGGGACTCAGCAAGATCAGCTTGACCTCCTCGATGGTGACCTCGATCGCCTCGATCAACTTGAAACAGCACTTTGTCGTCATTTGGGTTTTGACTCCGTTGTCACCAACGTCGGGCAGGTCTATCCGCGCTCACTCGATCTTGACGTGGTTAGCGCATTGGCGCAGGCAGTCGCGGGACCGTCGAGTCTCGCGCTGACCATTCGTCTCATGGCTGGGCACGAACTGGTCACCGAGGGTTTCCAACCAGGGCAGGTTGGATCATCGGCGATGCCGCACAAGATGAACACCAGGTCGTGTGAACGAATCAATGGGTTCGCGCTGATCCTTCGTGGGTATCTCACCATGGTGGCCGGACTTGCTGGTGATCAATGGAACGAAGGCGATGTGAGCTGCTCAGTCGTTCGGCGGGTCGCGCTGCCGGACGCATTCTTCGCCGCCGATGGGGTATTTGAGACGTTGCTTGCGGTGCTCGCTGAGTTCGGTGCCTACCCAGCAGTTATCAACCGCGAACTCAACCGGTACCTCCCGTTTTTGGCAACGACCAAGGTATTGATGGCTGCGGTCCGCGCTGGCGTCGGTCGAGAAACCGCGCACGGAGTCATAAAGCAACATGCGATCGCGGTCGCGTTGGCTCAACGAGAAGGCGGAGACGAGGGCAATGACTTGATCGAACGGTTAGCTGCTGACGGGCGGCTTGGTTTGAGCCTCGACGACCTGACTGCGATGGTGGCAAGCCCCATCGACTTCGTCGGCGCTGCGCCGCGTCAGGTCGCGACGTTCGTTGCTCAGGTTGAAGGCATCGTGGCGGAGTATCCCGACGCGATGGCCTATGAACCAACTCCCATTTTGTGAACGGGGGCGCGTCAGTGAGTTCTCTGAAGGTGGCCTATGCCGACTTCTGGCCCGGCTTCGACGTTCGAACGAGTGACTTTTTTACGTCGATGCCCGACGGAATTCGGTTGAGCGATGACGTTAAGCACGCTGATGTGGTGGTGCACTCAACGTTTGGGCATAGGCATGAATCAGCTCAGGGTATCCGTGTGGGCATTTCGTTGGAGCCGGTTGATTATCCACTCAGACCGCACTTCACGATCGACTGGCGTCTTACCGGAAATTCGCGTCATCTGCGATGGATCCCGGGACCGGCACGCACGGTTCCTGATCTGGTGAACGATCTCGCGGTGATTCGACCGCTAGCAAGTCGGAAGTTTTGTTCGTATGTGTATTCCCATGACATATCTGGATTTCGAAATGGGTTTTTCGACTTGTTGGATGCGCGACGGTCGGTTGATTCGTTGGGAGGGGTTCGGCACAACCACGACGATCCAGATTTAGGTCCTCGCCGCGGCGCAGATTTTCGGCCGTCAAAAATCGCAGTCTTGAACAAGTACCGATTTACTATCGCGTTTGAAAACAGTGAACTGCCCGGCTATACGACTGAGAAAATCATCGATGCTTTTCAGGCTGACACCATTCCGATCTATTGGGGCAATCCATGTGTCGACCTTGATTTCGACCCGGCGAGTTTTATTTCGTTTTACGAACACGGCAGCATGTCGGCGTTGGCTGATCATGTGGTGGCTGTCGACAACGACCCCGGTCTCTACGAAACATATCGAGTGGCGAATCCATTTCGCACTGGCGCTATGAGCGCGCGCGAAACTGAAGCTGGAGCGCAGTTGAAAGCGTTTTTGCGCCAAGTCACGGATTTCGAAATGTTCGAGTCTTCATCGAGCCGATTGCGTCGGCGGGTCAAGTCGTTCGGTCAACGCAAGATTGGCCGGCTTACAGCAACAAGGAGCGTCAGTGAGTAGCGAAGTCGAATTGCCCCATGTGTATTCAGGGAAAGTCCGCGACATGTATGACGCCGGTGACGGTCGGTTGTTGCTTGTGACTTCAGATCGGATATCTGCATTCGATGTCGTCATGGGCGAACCAGTCCCCGATAAGGGGCGAGTCCTCACCGCGATGGCGGCGTTTTGGTTCGAACATCTTGAAACCGTTGTCGGAAACCACCTGCTTTCAACTGACCTGGCTGACATGCCTCACGGTGCCCAAAATCCTGAGCTTGCTGGTCGCGTGATGTTGGTGAGAAAAGCCGAGATGCTTCCGGTCGAGTGCATCGTTCGTGGATACATCACGGGTTCAGCCTGGAAGGAATACCAAAACCACTCCACCATGCACGGCACCCCTATGCCTGCTGGTCTCGTCGAATCGGACCAGTTGCCCGAGCCAGTGTTTACCCCTTCGACCAAGGCGGCAATTGGCGACCATGACGAAAACATTTCGTTCCAGCAGGCAGCCGATTTGATTGGTGGCGAACTCGCCGAAAAAGCACGATCTGTCTCCCTCGAGTTGTACCGACGCGGCGCCGAGTGGGCTCGTCAACGTGGCATCTTGATTGCCGACACCAAATTTGAACTCGGGCTGATCGACGGCGAATTGGTCGTCGCTGACGAACTCCTGACCCCGGATTCGTCTCGGTTTTGGCCCGCCGATGCCTGGCACCCCGGATCGACCCCACCGTCGTTCGACAAGCAGCCGCTTCGGGATCTGCTCGAGACCCTGGACTGGAATAAGCAACCTCCGGCGCCGCCGCTTCCGCCTGAAGTCGTCGCCGCGACTCGATCTCGCTATGTGGATGCCTATGAACGAATTACTGGCCGGGACTTCTCGACCTGGCCCGGCGTCGCATCCTGACCACTGACCCCGCTGGGTGTGCGACGATAGGAGCATGATTTTTTCGGTTCATGTTGACGTGCAGTTGCGTGCAGGTATCGCGGACCCCCAAGGAGCGACGATCGAGCGTTCGTTACCGACCTTGGGATTCGACGGAGTCGATGGGGTTCGGGTTGGCAAGAGCATCCGGTTTGAGGTCGACGCGACTGACGAACAAACCGCTCGCGCCCGAGTCGAAGACCTCTGCGACCGTTTTCTTGCGAATCCGGTTATCGAAGAATCGGTTATCACTATCCGTGCAGAAACCCGAGCTTCGACGTGAGCCCTCGGGTGGGTGTGGTGCTCTTCCCGGGTTCGAACTGCGAGCAAGATGCGATTGAGGCAATCACCGATCTGGGTGGATCGGCCGAAGTGCTCTGGCATGGTGATGCGACGGTGCGCGATGTTGATGCCGTCATCGTCCCCGGCGGGTTCGCTCATGGTGACGCGCTTCGGCCCGGAGCGATTGCGCGGTTTTCTCCGGTCATGGGTGCCATTGGCGAATTCGCGTTGGCCGGCGGACCGGTTGTTGGCATCTGTAATGGTTTTCAGGTGTTGACCGAAGCGGGCTTGTTGCCGGGGGCGTTGCAAAAAAATCGCGGTCTGAAGTTCCTTTGCACCACTATCGAACTGCAGGTTGAGTCGGTTCGATCAGTGCTCACAAAGAGCGCGCACATCGGTCAACGACTGCGCATTCCGATCAACCACTTCGAGGGTAATTACACCTGCAGCCCAGAAACGTTGGCTGAATTGCGTGGGGACGACCGAGTGGTGTTGCGCTATGTCGACAACCCAAATGGTTCGGTCGATGACATCGCAGGGATCTGTTCGGTCGGGCGAAATGTCGTCGGGCTTATGCCGCATCCTGAGCGCGCGGTCCATGATCTGCTCGGCAGTACTGACGGGGTGCCGCTGTTGCAGTCGCTCCTGTCGGCCGCGGCGATTCCTGCTTGATGCGGTCCGCTCACTGGGACTCGTGGCCTCGGGTAGCGTCGAGCCATGGCTGAACCCCTTCATCGAGCGCTCGGATTGACCGATACCGAGGCCGAAGATATCGATCGCATTCTCGACCGTGAGCCCAATCATCTCGAACTCGCGATGTACGCGGTGATGTGGTCCGAACACTGTTCGTATAAGTCGTCACGAGTTCATCTCAAACGACTGCCGACCGAGGGTGAATGGGTGCTCGTCGGGCCCGGTGAGAACGCGGGCGTAGTCGATGTGGGTGATGGCATTGCGGCCGCGTTGCGGATTGAAAGCCACAATCATCCGTCGGCGATTGAGCCCTATCAAGGTGCTGCCACCGGCGTCGGCGGAATCCTTCGTGACATTTTCACTATGGGTGCCCGACCGATTGCCATCATGGATCCGCTGCGATTTGGTCCGCTCGACGATCCTCGCAGTCGTTGGATCGCCGAGGGCGTCATCAGCGGCGTGTCGGGCTACGGCAATTCGGTTGGCGTGCCAACTATTGGCGGCGAAACCGTATTCGACGAGACGTACGCCGAGAATCCCCTGGTCAACGTGTTATGTCTCGGAACGTTGCCCACTGATCGCTTGGTGCTCGGCGCCGCGACCGGCGTAGGAAACTTGGCTGTGTTGCTTGGGTCAAGCACCGGGCGGGACGGAATCGGCGGGGTGAGCGTGCTCGCCTCGGCTGGCTTTTCCGATGACGAAGCTGATGCGTCGAAACGACCAAGTGTTCAGGTTGGTGATCCCTACGAAGAAAAGCGGCTGATTGAGGCGTGTTTAGCGTTACTTGACGCCCGCTTAGTTGTTGGAATCCAAGACCTTGGCGGCGCTGGTTTGACGTGCGCGACGAGTGAGACAGCGTCTCGTGGCGGTATGGGAATGGATGTTGACGTCACGGCGATTCCCTTGCGCGAGCAGGGGATGGAGCCGTTCGAAACGATGACCAGTGAGAGCCAGGAGCGCATGTTGGCCATCGTCGAACCCGATGGTCTCGATGAAGTGCTGGCGATTTGTGCCAAGTGGGATGTGCGGGCCTCGGTTATCGGTCGGGTGACTCCCGGACCGGCCTCCGGCGACGAGAAAGGCGGACGCCTTCGTATTCTCGATGGCTGGGACGGTCCGGTACTCGCCGACGTGCCCGCGGCATCGCTCCATGAAGACGCGCCGCTTTACGACCGGCCGATGCAAGCTCCCGCTGGTTGGGATGAGACCAGCCGCACGCTTGGCGATGCGCCGATGCCAGAGTTTGAAGATGTGGCTAGCGACTTGCTCGACTTGCTGGCCGACACTTCGTGGGTGTGGTCGCAATATGACCATCAACTTTTTCTTAACACGGTGGAAGGACCGGGAGGCGACGCAGCGGTGCTGCGCTTAAAGCATCCGGTGACCGGTCAAGACACCGGGCGCGGCTTGGCATTGACCACCGACGGGAATCACCGCTGGTGCGCGGTCGACCCACGCCAAGGAACAGCTCTGACCGTCGCTGAATCAATGTTGAATCTGGCGTGTGTGGGGGCGCGGCCGCTGGCGGTCGTGAATTGCCTCAACTTCGGCAATCCGACCCATCCCGAGGTGATGTGGCAACTCTCAGAGGCAGTTGACGGCATGGCACAAGCGTGCCGTGAGTTGGCTGCACCGGTCGTCGGGGGCAATGTGAGCCTCTATAACGAGTCAAAGGGCGAGGACATCGATCCCACGCCGGTCGTCGGCATGCTGGGGTTGATTGATCGCCTTGACCGTCGCCCGCCCGGGGTTGGTTTCATCGACGGTGGTCGATTGGTAGTGATCGGTGCCACCCAATCGGAGCTCGCGGGTTCGGCATGGGCGCGTCGCAAAGGCCATCGCGGTGGGAGTCTTCCGACACTTGACCTCGCCGTTCATCGCAACGTCGCCGAACTTGTTCGATCTCTGGTCAATGACGGCATCATCGCCGGTATCCACGACATCGGCGCGGGCGGCCTTGGTTTGACCTTGGCCGAAATGGCTGTCCGATCAGGTCTCGGTTTTCAAGTGGCTCGGGTACACGATGGAGCCGAACTGTTTAGCGAGTCGCCGTCTCGGGTCGTGGTTTGTGTTGATCCTGAACAACTGCAAGCAGTGCTCGACCAATGTGATGCCGCTGGCGTGCCGACGGCTCGAATCGGAGTAGCCGGCGGCGAGCGGCTTTCGGTCAAGGGACTGTTCGACATTGGGTTGGATGAGGCAACGAACGCGTGGAGCGATCGAATTCCGTCGGCGTTGGGTGCGGGCACAACTCAAGGTTGATTTCGTGAACCTTGGCGTAGGCAAACTGATGGGCTTGGGACCGACGATGCGCGACCTAGACTGACGGCGTGACGTTGTCGCAGAAGCAGTCATCACGGATTGCCCCGAGCTCGTCTGAGCCTGCTGACGATTCGTTCACCCTCGGCAATGTTGGCGTTGACGACGACACCCCGAAAGAGGCCTGCGGCGTATTCGGTGTCTACGCGCCGGGCCAACCCGTTGCCCATCTGACCTACCTCGGTTTGTATGCGCTGCAACATCGGGGCCAGGAATCAGCTGGCATGGCAGTGAGTGACGGCGAATCCATCACGGTCGTAAAAGACATGGGTTTGGTGTCGAACGTCTTCGACGAACGAACCTTGGCGACGCTGACTGGCCACTTGGCGATCGGCCACGATCGTTATTCGACGACTGGTTCGAACACTTGGCGAAACGCGCAGCCGGTTTATCGAGACGTGGGTGCACATACGTTCGCGCTTGGCCATAACGGCAACTTGACCAATACCGAGGAACTTGCGACCGACGCCGGGATGCTTCCCGGCACCGTGAGCAGTGACAGCGACCTTGTCGCCGAATTGATCGCGATGGAACTCGCTCGCCATCCCGAATCAAGTTCGGACGGCCGAGCGCTTGAGCGGGCACTCCTTGAGGTGATGCCGTTGCTCAAGGGAGCGTTCTCGCTGGTGCTGATGGACGAGGGCCACGTCGTTGGCGTGCGCGATCCCCATGGCTTTAGGCCGTTGTGCTTGGGACGCCTCGATAACGGATGGGTTTTAGCATCGGAAACTCCCGCGCTTAACGTCGTAGGGGCGCATTTCGTTCGCGAGGTTGAGCCGGGCGAAATGATCATTATTGATGCGAGCGGCTATCGATCAGTGCGCGTGTTTCAGGCCGATCAGATTGATCCCAAACTGTGTGTCTTTGAGTTTGTTTATTTCGCTCGACCTGATTCGACGCTTTACGGCCAAAGTGTTCACGCGGCCCGCGTTCGGATGGGCGAGCAGTTAGCTGAGCAAGCCCCGATCGAGGCCGACCTCGTGATGGGAGTGCCCGAATCGGGTATGCCGGCGGCGGAAGGTTATGCGCGAAGAAGCGGCATTCCCTATGGCCAAGGGCTGGTCAAGAATCGCTACATTGGGCGCACATTTATCGCACCCAACCAAGAAATGCGCGCGTTGGGCGTTCGCATGAAGCTCAATCCGCTGCGCGACAACATCGCCGGGAAGCGACTTATTGTGCTCGACGATTCAATCGTTCGCGGCACTACGAGCCGCGCGCTGGTAGGGATGCTTCGAGAAGCAGGAGCCGTTGAGGTTCACCTACGGGTGTCATCTCCGCCTTACCGTTGGCCCTGCTTTTACGGCATGGATACCGGCGAACGCGGCGAACTCATCGCGGCAAATATGAGTGTCGAAGAAATTCGGGCATACCTCAACGTTGACACGTTGTCGTATTTGTCGATTGATCGGTTGATCGCCGCGACCGGCGCGGTGGGAGCCGGGTTCTGTGATGCATGTCTCACGGGCGCGTATCCGGTCGCTATTCCTTTGGGCCTGGGCAAAAGCGTGCTCGAGGTCAACAAGCCCGTCGAAGTCGCGTTGGCGCTGCCGGGTATGGCGGCGATGTCGCCAAGTGAAGTGTCTATGCCGGCAGCAGATGCCCGACGAGAGGTCTGATGGGAACCGGGGGCGAGACTTACGAACAAGCTGGAGTGAGTATCACAGCCGGTGAAGAAGCCGTGATGCGCATTAAGGACAAAGTTCGCTCGACTTTTCGTCCCGAAGTCATTGGTGACATTGGTGGGTTTGGCGGGCTGTTTGGGTTTGATTCAGCGCGCTATCGCCAGCCAGTTTTGGTGTCATCCACTGATGGCGTGGGCACCAAAGCGTTGATCGCACAAGCAGCCAATCGATTCGACACGATTGGTATCGATTTGGTCGCAATGTGTGTCGACGACATCGTTTGCCAAGGCGCTGAGCCGCTGTTCTTCCTTGACTACATCGCGGTAGGTCGACTCGATCCAGCTCACATCGAGCAGTTGGTCGAGGGTGTCGCTGAAGGCTGTCGACAAGCTGGTTGCGCGCTTATCGGTGGCGAAATGGCTGAGCACCCAGGGGCGATGGAGCCTGGCGAATTCGATTTGGTCGGCTTTGCCGTCGGTGTTGCCGAGCGCGATCAGATGATCACCGGAAAGAACCTGCGACCCGGCGATGTGCTTATTGGACTGCCGTCCCCCGGCCTGCGTTCGAACGGGTATTCGCTGGCTCGGCGCATCCTTTTTGACCGGTCTGGCATGGCATTAGGCGATCCGGCTTATCCGGGCGCACATCACTCATTAGGTGAGGAACTTCTGAAACCTTCGGTCGTTTACGCTCCGGCCATTGCGGCGCTGATTCGCGCCGTCGAGGTTCGCGCAATTGCCCACATCACCGGTGGCGGAATTCCTGGAAACTTGAATCGGGCGCTGTCACCTCGGGTTGATGCAGTAGTCGAACGTTCATCGTGGGAGATGCCCCCGATATTTGCTGAACTGCAACGCCTCGGTGACGTGAGTGACGACGAAATGGCGAAAGTGTTCAATCTCGGTATTGGCATGATCGTGGCCGTGCCCGAGGACGAAAGTTACAAAGCGCTCGATGTGTTGCGATCACACGACCAGCGGGCGATAGTTGTTGGCGCCATCGTCGAGGGAAGCGGCCTCGTACAGCTGGTCTAATCGCCACCGGGGCAGCCGCTGGTGCCGGTCCGGTACGTTGCAGGGTGTGAGCCACGCCAAACTCGTCGAACACCTTCTAGCGCACTCGGTTCGAACCGGGGATTTCACGTTGAAGTCTGGGCGCAAGAGCAGTTGGTTTATTGACTCGAAGCAAACGATGTGTCGGCCCGAAGGGGCATTGTTAGTTGCCGATCTCGCGCTTGCGGCCATTGGCGATGACATCGATGCGATTGGGGGGTTAACTCTCGGTGCTGATCCCGTTGCCTATGGCGTTGCTGCTATTGCCGCGACGAGAGGTCGGAGTCTCCGATCGTTCGCAATCCGAAAAGAAGCGAAAGACCACGGCGTCGCGGGTCGGCTGGCCGGAGCGCTCTTGCCGGGCGATCAAGTGGTCATCGCCGAGGACACGGTGACCCGCGGTGAGTCTCCGCTCGAAGCAGCGCGTGTGGTGCGCGAACTCGGGGCGAATCCGGTGATGATCATGGTTATTGTCGATCGGGGTGGAGCATGTCGGTCACTGGCCGAAGAGGCTGGTATCGGCTTTCATGCGCTTGTCACGGCCCCCGATCTTGGTTTTGATTACGAAGGCGCCTGACGGTTCGGCCGAAGCGATACGCCCGCGAGTTGGGGCGCGGGTTTGAGGCGCGGGTAGCGTCTGGTTTCTATGGCTGATACACCGACCGCCGCATATTCACTCCGCATCCGGGTTCGCATGGCGAACCAACCGGGCGACCTTGGACGGCTGGCGGTAGCGATTGGCGCTGCCGGCGGCAATATCGCTGGCCTTGACGGCTTTGAGGCCAAGCAGGCATTCCTCGAAGAAGACATCGTTGTCGATTGTCGCAACGAGGCTCACCAGGCCGAGATTCTCGCCGCGATCGAAGCGCTGCCCGGTATCGATGTGCTGGCCAGCGAAGACCGGACCTTCGCCATGCACGCTGGTGGCAAGATCGAAGTGCTATCGCTGGCGCCGGTTGGCGATCGCGATGATTTGTCGATGGCCTACACGCCAGGCGTGGCGCGAATCTGCAACGCAATTGCGGCCGACAAACGGTTGGCCCACGAACTAACGATTAAGAAAAACACCGTGGCGATCGTCACCGATGGCACTGCCGTCCTTGGCCTCGGCGACATCGGGCCAGAAGCCGCAATGCCAGTTATGGAAGGCAAGGCGTTGCTGTTCAAAGAGTTCGCCGGCGTTGATGCGTTCCCGATTTGTCTCGACGTGCGAGATGCTGACGAGATCATCGAAACGGTGGTTCGTTTGGCCCCGGTGTTTGGCGGAATCAACCTCGAAGACATCGCGGCACCAAGGTGTTTTGAAGTCGAGGAACGCTTGAAGGAACTGCTCGATATTCCGGTGTTTCATGATGACCAGCACGGCACCGCGGTTGTGGTGCTCGCTGCGCTTGAAAATGCGTTGAAGATTGTCGACAAAAAATTGGCCGACCTCAACGTGGTTATCGCCGGCGTCGGGGCGGCCGGAGTCGCGATCAGTAAAATGTTGCTCGAAGGCGGTGTCGGTCATGTCATTGGTACGGATCGCAGTGGGGCGATTTGGGATGGCCGCAGCGAATTGAACCCGGCAAAACAGTGGTTTGCGGAGAACACCAACCCTGATCGGCGTAGCGGTTCCCTCGGCGACATGCTTCGGGGTGCAGACGTCTTTATCGGCGTGAGCGGTCCGGGACTCATCACTGCCGATGATCTGCGGACGATGGGTACCAAACCAATCGTGTTCGCGATGGCAAATCCTGACCCGGAAATTCGTCCAGAAGAGGCAGCAGGAATCGCGGCGGTGATCGCCACTGGTCGAAGTGATTTCCCTAATCAGATCAACAATGTCTTGTGCTTCCCCGGCATTTTTCGCGGCGCACTTGACGTCGGAGCGACAGCAATCACCGAAGGAATGAAATTGGCGGCCGCCGATGCCATCGCTGCTGCTGTGAGCGAAGACGACTTGGCGGCCGATTTCATTATTCCGTCAGTATTCGACAAGCGCGTCGTGGGCCTCGTGGCAAAAGCTGCGGGCGACGCAGCAATCCGTGAAGGCGTTGTCCGATGACCGGTTTGCTCGTAGTGCTCCCGCTCCATTCGTGATTCGCCGGCAGGTCGAAGCGGTCACGTTTGATTTTTGGGAGACGCTGGTGCTCACCAATAACTCGGGGACTCGTTCAGCGCGGGCAGCCGCCATTCATGAAGCGTTGGGGCGATACGGATACAACATCGATGGTGATGCGCTTGAGTTGGCATTCGAACATTGCTTCGGGTTGTTCAATGAGGCATGGCGGGATAATCGACAGTTCACTGCCCGCGACGCCGGCGAAATCGTTTTGGAACGCTTGGCGGCGGGCATTGTCGGTGAAGCACGTGAAGCAGGTATTGCCGCGTTTGCTGAAGGTGCAGCCGGGATCGATGTGCGTTTAGCCGATCATGTTGAAGAAACGTTGATTGCCCTTAAAGAGCGTGAGATTCGTCTCGGAATTATCTGCGATGTTGGTTTGACACCTTCTCCCGCCTTGCGTGGTTACCTGGCCGCTCACGGGGTGCTTGACCTATTCGACTACTGGTCGTTTTCCGATGAGGTCGGAGCGTATAAACCGGATCGTCGAATCTTTGAGCACGCGTTGGCTGGTCTAGGGGGCATCGAAGTCGCCCGGGCCGTGCATGTGGGTGATCTCCGACGAACCGATGTCGCCGGTTCAAAATCAATGGGTATGACGTCGGTTCGTTATCGGGGTGCATTCGATGATCCCGCGGTCGCGAATGCACTCGAGGGTGACCACGTGATCGATGACCACGCGGACTTACTTGCTGTACTCGGCCTTGCGTGATTGGGTTGTGTCTTGCGCTGTTCTCATGTCTCTTGCGCAGTTCTGATAAAGGGCTCAGGCGTTCGCACGCGATGAGACCCCTGCCGGAGCAAGGGTCTCATCGTTTCGAGTGGTGGTCGGGACCGGCGTCGATCCGGTGACCTACCGCTTTTCAGGCGGCCGCTCTGCCGACTGAGCTACCCGACCACGTTTATGTCCACGCGCTTTGAGCGTATGGATGGGGCGGTCCCGACGAGATTTGAACTCGCGACCTCCGCCTTGACAGGGCGGCGTGCACTCCAAACTGCACCACGGGACCTTGGTATTGCACTGACAAGTACCCCCAACGGGATTCGAACCCGTGTTACCTGCGTGAAAGGCAGGCGTCCTAGGCCACTGGACGATGGGGGCTCGTGCCTGATGGGGCAACACAACATACCAGAGGGCGCCGCACACTCAATTCGAGAGCGTTTTTTGCGCGATTCATGGCAGTTCATTCGTTGATTGAGGGCCGGCCGGGTCGACCCAGTCTGGTTCACGCAACGCGCTAAGTATCCATGAAAGGAGGTGGCCCAAAAAGTCATACAGCTGGTAGGCGGCAAATCTTGGGTCGTTTCGCTTGAGTCGTTCTGGGTCCTCACTGATATCAAGTTTGGTGCCAATGACGAGACGGATAGCGTTTATTGAGCGCATCCATTGCTCGAGGCCAGCGCGATCGACGACTTTGCCATCGATCGATTGTTCGACTTGGTCGATTGCCGCGAGTTGTGACTGGGCCAAGTCATCGCCGACGAGTTGTTGATATTCGGCTTCAAGTTGCGGTTGGTCGACGTAGGCATTCGGAAACAATCGACGCGTCGACGCGTCGCGCTCATTGACCAGGATACGAAGGTCGAAAAACGATTGTCTCAATACGCGTTGCTCGACGTCGCCGAGGTTGACTCGGTATCCGCCTTCGACAATTTCGATCAATGGCGGTGGCTGTCGTTTTCCTGGCCATGGGATTGATCGAGCCATGGTGATGCTCAGTCCTGCTGCATCGTGGCCCAAAGGCCATGTTCGTGAAGGCGGAAGACATCGAGTTCGGCTTTTTCTCGGGTGCCGCTCGAAACGGTTGCCCGACCCTTTTCATGGACGTCAAGCATTAATCGTTCCGCGGTTGCCAACGGATAGCCAAAAAGTTTTTGCAACACAAACGTGACGTAGTCCATCAGGTTGATGGGGTCGTTCCATACCAACACGACCCATGGACGTTCAGGGTCGGTTGACGTGTCCGGGGTGGACTCGTCGATTTCGACTGGACTGGTCATGGGTGCAGCAGCGCCCGGCATGGGGAAAGTCTTGCTCATGGTTGTGACGACGTCACGTGACCGTGCTCACCAGTCGCGCCCATTTCGCCATGTTCAGGGTGGTTGGTCAACGAAAGGTGCAACGACAACACCGCAATCCACACCGCGGCGGCACCCGCAATGTGTAAAAGCACGAGCGCAGGTGGAACCCCGAGGAAGTACTGGGTGTATCCGAGCGCGCCTTGCGCAACGATGAGTGCGCACACCGCGGCCCCGCGGCGACGCAGACGTGCGCTTGCTCCTGATCGGTAGGCCAGGCCCAAGGTGGCGACGAGCAGGCCGAGCATGATCCACGCCAGAAGGCTATGGACTCGCGCGACGTCTTCGATGATGAACGGCAACCGATCAACTCGTTCATCGCCGCCGTGCGGGCCGGTACCGGTGACGACCGTTCCCGCGATGAGTACGAGCCCGGCAGATGCCACCGCGGCGCGGCTTACTTTCGCGACGTTCGGTGGGACCATCAAGACACCGGGTGTGTCAGGGTGCCCAGCTCGATGATGAAGCACCACCGCGTTCCAAACCAAAATGGCCGACAGCACGAAGTGACCCATCACCAGTGGAGGCCAAAGGTGGAACAGCACGGTGAAGCCGCCCAACACGATCTGAGCGATGATCCCCGCGACCAAGCCGGTCGACCACCAAAGTAAGTCTCGACGACGAGGAACTCGGGCGAGCGATCCGAGGACCGCGACGATGACGGCGACCGAAACAATTCCGGTGAATAGCCGATTGATTTGTTCGATCTGCTGGTGCAGCCCGGTTCCCGACACGAAGGTGTTTTCGGTACAAGCCGGCCAGTTGTCACAGCCCAACCCAGAACCAGTCAGGCGCACAGCCGCGCCGGTCACAACGATAGTGGTGACCGCGATAAGCGCAATCAACGTGATGTATCGGTAAGTGGAACCGGCTATGCGGGGAATGCGCACGCTTTGAGGGTACGCGTGGTGGCCGTGCCGCCCCCAATTCAATGGGGTTCACCCCTTGGCCGTCGGGGGGTCTGAACGTTGGCAGAAAGAATGCGACGACGATTGTTCACGCTGCGCGTGGTCGGCCTACGATCTGCGCCCGATGGCTACCACGATGCACCCCTCGCTGCGATCGCGTGTCGCCGGTTATGTGGCCCTCACCAAGCCGCGAATTATCGAGCTTCTGCTCGTTACGACGGTTCCGACGATGATCGTTGCTGACCAGGGCATTCCATCGCTCTGGTTGATTGCAGCCACGGTGATCGGCGGAACTATGGCCGCCGGCGGCGCCAATGCAATCAACATGTATGTGGATCGCGACATCGACGCGTTGATGAAGCGGACGCAGAACCGCCCCCTAGTCACTGGATTAATCGAACCAACTCATGCACTGATCTTCGCGGTTTCACTCGAAGTCGCTGCGTTTTTGTGGATGTGGTCACTGGTGAATCTGCTGAGCGCAGTGCTCGCGGTTTCTGCCTGTTTGTTTTATGTCTTCATTTACACCCTTTGGCTGAAGCGCAATTCGACCAGCAACATCGTTATCGGCGGCGCCGCCGGTGCCGCCCCGGTACTTATTGGCTGGTCCGCGGTGACGGGAGGTTTGGCTTGGGCCCCAGTCGTGTTGTTCGGGGTGATCTTTTTCTGGACGCCACCACACTTTTGGGCGCTCGCCATTCGTTACAAGGATGACTATGCAGCCGCCGACGTGCCGATGCTTCCGTCGGTAGCGTCGTTCCACACCACGGCAAAGCGAATCATCGCCTACACGGTGGTCGTTGTTGGTCTCACTTTGGTGTTTGCGCCAGTGGCTCACCTCGGCTTGATATATGCCGCGGCCGCGGTGGTGCTGGGTGCGGGATTTCTTTGGTTGTCTTTCGATTTGTATCGAACCGAATCAGCCAAGGTCGCTATGCGGCTTTTCGCCTATTCGATCACCTATATCACGCTGCTTTTTGCCGCAATGGCCATCGATGTCGTGGTGCGGTGTGGGCCATGATGCAATGCCGATTTGAGTCCAACTTTCGCACCGTTGATGGCCTGGGTTTTCCGCCGGCCGGCATGCGGTGTGTAGAGTCAATGTTCGTTCCTTTTACAGGCGTCACCAGCCTGATCGTTATCGGTCTCGATCCCGTGACCGATGCCGATCGTGGACACCGGTGACGGCGAGGTCACTCCTGCACTGACATGGCGATCACCGAGACACGACCAGCCACCCAGCCCCCAGCTGACACCCCCGAGACCGAGCGTTTCGTGGGACTCGGCGACCACGTTCCCGGCGGACTCGCCGGGTTCATCGGCACGGGCGACCACAAGTCGCTCGGCCGCGCCTACATGGCGGCGTCGTTGTTCTTTGGCGTCGTGGGCGTCGGCCTCGATGCGCTCTACCGAGCACATCAGGCCTCAGCGTTCCTTCCGCTCGACCGGATTGGTCAGATCTTCGCGTTCAGTCGCATCGCGTTAGTGCTGCTGCTTGCGGTGTCGTTTGCCATAGGGCTCGCTACTTACCTGATTCCGCTTCAAGTTGGTTCTCGGACCATTGCCTTTCCCCGTGCCGCTGCGATGGCATTTTGGGGCTGGCTTATCGGGTCGGTCCTCGTTGCGACCTCCTTTGCCATCGATGGTGGTCCAAGCGGCACCAGTGCAAAGGCCGTCGACCTCTATTTGGTGGCGTTTGCCTTAGTGATCATTTCGATGTTGCTGGCGACTGTCTGCGTCCTCACGACGGTGATTGCCTTGCGAACTCCCGGCATGCGGTTGATGCGGATCCCTATGTTTGCGTGGTCCATGGTCGTGGCCGGAAGCCTGTGGTTGCTGACCTTGCCGGTGCTTCTAGCCAGCCTGTTGTTGATCTATGTCGACCATCACTACGGCAACGGCACATCATTTGGCCAGGGCCAATGGCTGCAGCTTTCCTGGGCCTTCGGCCAGCCTCAGGTGTATGTGGTGGCAATTCCAGCGCTCGGCATCGTGACTGACGTTCTGGCCACCTTGAGCGGTGCTCGTCAGGAGCGACGCGGTTTGATGATGGCGGCCATCGCCGCATTCGGAATCTTGAGTTTCGGGGCGTATGTCCAACCGGTGTATTCGCCCGAGATTATGAATCAAGCGGTTTTTGTGGCGATGGGCGTGCTCATCTTGCTGCCGTTCCTCGCACTGCTCGCGGGGTGGATCACGACCCTGCGATCGGGTAAGCCGCTGCTGACCAGTTCGCTGCTTTTCGCGCTGGGATCGGTGGCGGTTCTCGCCATCGCATTGTTCGGTGGAGCGTTGTTCATGATCAAGCCGCTGCAACTTCACGATGCAGTGTGGATCGAACGTGGCGCGACGCCATTCGCCGACGGTCAGATGTTGCTGGTGGTTGCCGCTGCGACTTTGGCCAGCCTGGGAGGGCTCATTCATTGGGCCCCAAAGATTTTTGGCCGGTTCGCGGCTGAGGGTTTGGCCAAACTTGCCGCGGTTGTCGCGCTCGTCGGCGGACTGCTTGCGGGACTGCCGCTGATGGTGGTTGGTTTCTCGGTCAAATTTGATGGGTTGACTGGTGCAGCAAAAGCCCTGCAAGGGATTTCGGCGTTTGGTTTAGTCCTCATGTTCGTGGCGATCGCCGCCGTCGTGATCGGGTTGCTGACCGGCGACGGTGACAACAAGCCCGAGGCTGACGCGTGGGGACGCGGCCAGACGCTTGAGTGGATAGCCGCTTCGCCCCCAACTGCAGCCGATTTTGATGCGCTCGATCCGGTGCGGTCGGCTGAGCCCTTGTTGGACATCAACGAAGCGCAGGAGGCGTCCTGATGGCCGCAACCGTTCTAGTGGATCCAACTGCAGCAGTGGATGGGCCACCCCCTCCGCCCGAGTCTCGTGCCCGAGTGTTGTTGGTGGGCACGGCATTTGTGACCGCGGCTATCGCGATGTTGTTCATTGGATTGATTGCTGTTTACCTCGCGCTGCGAACCCAAGCCCTCGTTGACGTGGGCTCATGGATTCCAGCCGATGTCGTGCTGCCGCTTACCCAACCAAACATGATGATGCTTACCTTGGTGTTGTCGATGTTCACGGTTCAGTGGGCTGTGTCAGCGATCAAGAACGACGACCGCGCCAACACCTATCTGGCGTTGGCGGTCACGCTGTTGCTGGCCTTTTCGTTCATCGTTGAGGAGGGTTACCTCTACTCGTTGATGAAACTGAATCTTATGACGACGCCTCCGTTGGCATCAATGATTTACGCCATCACCGGCACACACCTCGCGATGATCATTTCAGCGATGATCTTCGTGATGTTGATGGGCTTTCGGGCGCTCGCTGGGCAGTTCACCAGTCGTCAACACGACGGTATCGCTGCTGCGGCGATGTATTGGCATGTGATGGTCGCGATCTACGCGCTCATCTGGTTCGTGATCTTCGTGACGAAGTAGGACTGCATGTTAAAGACAAGAGCAATCACCGTTACGTTCCGCCTGTATGTCAGCCTTGCTTTGGCTGCGACGTTTGGCGCATTGATCGCGGCGCTGGGCAGCAACTCTGCCGACCCGATCGTGTCGCGAGTTGTCGGACCGCTGTCGGTCGGCTGGAAGGGCGGCATCGGCGATCACTTGGCTTACACGGTTTTGCTCGGGGTAGCAGTCGTGACTGCTGCGCTGGCTGGTTTGTTCACCGCCTTCCGCGATGCCGATCCCGCGGCCGAAGCACAAATCGCCCAACTCGATGAGGTACCCCTCACTCGGGCTCCGTTGGGCGCTAACTATTGGCCGGTTATCAGCGTGTTCAGTGTGGTCATCGTGCTGATCGGACTGGCGATGAGCAGTCGAAGCCTGGCCTTGACCGGAGCAGTCGTGTTGGGAGCGTCGGTGTTCATGTGGACGGCCCGGGCATGGGCCGAGCGAGCAACCGGAGACGACACGGCAAACCTCGAGCTGTATCAGCAGGTAACCGAACCACTGCGATTGCCAGTGGTGGCGACGCTGCTAGTCGGCATTATGGCGATCGGGTTTTCTCGGGTGCTGCTTGCGCTTCCAAGTCGAATCAGTTCGGCCGTGGTATTTGCTGTTGTTGCTGGAGTCATGTTCGCCGGGGCTGCACTCATTGCATTTCGGCCAAAGATCAGCCGTTCGGTCTTGATTTTGGTGCTGTTTGTGCTCGGTCTCGCGGTCATCGCTGGTGGGATCATCGGCGCAATCAGTGGATCTCGGGCATTTGAAAAGCACGAACCAGCGACGCAAGAGCAACCTGCCGGCGAGGGCAACTAGGTCATGTCAGCTTCTGTCGCCGTCGGATTTTCCCCCCTGTTCAATTGTGACGTGAGGTCCTGATGGCCTCGCAAGGAGACTCAATGCCGCCGTCACCTCGTCGACGATTGCTCGCCCGAGTTCTGATCGCGATCGTTATCGCGATCGTCACGGTGATCTTCGTGCTCATGGCCGCTCAGTTCAAATGGGCCGGCAACGCCGGTCATCAACTGACGACGTTGGTGCCGCAGGGCACGTTCTCATCGGCCATCAATACGCTGGTTGATCCAGTGTTTTTCGTCGCTGGGGTTGTTGGCGTATTGGTCATTGGTGCGATTGGTTTCATTACCTGGAAGTTCCGTGAACGTCCCGATGACGACGGCGAATTCCCGGTTCAGTTGCACGGTAAAACTTCATTCGAGATCGGATGGACGGCGCTGCCGGCATTGATTCTCGCCGCGGTTGGCGTGTTCACCGTGATGACCTTGATTGACCTCAACAAGCCAGAACCCCAGGCGATGCAAGTTGAAGTGAGCGGTCAGCAATGGTGGTGGGCATATCACTACGACCTCAACCACGACGGCAATTACAAAGGCGACGCCGATATCACCACCGCTACCGAACTCGTCATACCGGTGGGCAAGGTCGTCGAACTGTCGGTGACATCGAATGACGTAATTCACAGTTTTTGGATTCCGGCATTGAACGGCAAGCGAGACGCGGTTCCCGGCCAACACCATCCCTGGAAAATTCAGGCTGACCACGCCGGAGTGTTCCGAGGGCAATGCACTGAGTTCTGCGGCCTTTCCCACGCGAACATGCGCATGATCGTGCGCGCATTGCCCCAAGACGAGTTTGACCTTTGGGTGGCGAATCAATTGCGTACTGCAGTCGAGCCGGCGGCGGGAAGCGAAGCCGCTGCTGGCAAGGCAGTGTTTTTGGGTCAACTTTGCTCGTCGTGCCATCTAATCAATGGAGTCAACAACGAAAAAGTTGCTGATCCCAAGACTGGCGTGGCTGGCCAGTTGCAATCCGGAGTTGCTCCGGACTTAACCCATCTGATGAGCCGCGGAACCTTCATCGGCTCAATTCAGAATCTTTACGCTCCCGACGACCCCAATGATCCGAGTTTGCCGGGAGATCCCAACAACGTTTCGTTACCGGGCAATCCGCGAGCCGCGCTCGTTGGCGGTCCGATAGACGAGGCGCTGGTCAACCGCCCAGCACTCGAATCGTGGCTGCGTAACCCTCCGGGTGTGAAACCAGCATCCGCAGTTCCGAACAAAGCCGGCCTTCTGCGCGGCATGCCCAACTTGGGCCTCACCGAAGTCCAGATCGATCAATTGATCGCTTACCTCACCACACTGAAGTGATCGGCTCCGCTATGACGTGTTTGTCTCTTTCGATTTTTCTAGCCAACCCCCTGCGACTCGTCGCTGCCATCCCGGAGTCTGCACATGGCCCTCGTTGAGCCCGGTCCCCTCGCAATCACTAGTGGTGAGGACACATCCGACTTCACCCCGCTTGGCGTGTTCGCACGGCCGGTCAAGCCCAGAGCCCCGTGGCGAGCTTGGCTGTTTACTGTCGATCACAAGAAGATTGGCATTATGTATGGCGCGGCCGCCATGTTCTTCTTCATCATCGGTGGTTCAGAAGCGCTGTTGATTCGGGCTCAGTTGTGGGCCCCACGCGGAACTTTGCTTTCCGCTGAGCTCTACAACCAGGTGTTCACGATGCACGGGACCACCATGGTGTTCCTGGTCGTGATGCCGATCGGTGCAGCATTCGCTAACTACTTGATGCCACTGCAAATCGGCGCCCGAGATGTGGCGTTCCCTCGCATTAATGCGTTCAGTTTTTGGGCTTTTCTCGCCGGCGGCCTGTTTCTCAACTCGAGTTGGTTGTTTGGCGGCGGAGCTGACGGCGGTTGGTTCATGTACGCCCCGAACTCTGGCGTGCTGTTTTCGCCAGGCCACGGCATCGACTTCTGGAACCTCGGCTTGATTATCACCGGCATTGCGTCACTGACTGGTGCGGTGAACTTGATCGTTACGGTATTGAATTTGCGATGCCCCGGAATGTCGCTGATGCGGATGCCGATCTTCACCTGGATGACTTTGGTGACACAGTTCTTGTTGCTGTTCGCGATCCCGGTGCTGACCGCAGCGCAGTTCTTGTTGATGTTCGATCGGTTGTTCGGAGCGAATTTCTTCAACGTCAAGAGTGGCGGTAATCCACTGCTGTGGGAGCACCTCTTTTGGGTGTTCGGTCATCCTGAGGTCTATTTGATGATCTTGCCCGCGTTCGGGTTGGTCTCGGAGATCTTGCCGGTGTTCGCGCGTAAGCCGATCTTCGGCTATCCGTTCATCGTGTTTTCGGGTATCGCGATTGGTTTCATGGGTTGGGGCGTGTGGGCGCATCACATGTTCGTATCGGGTATCGGACCTATCTCGGTCACGACTTTTTCGCTCACCACGATGTTCATCGCCGTCCCGACTGGCGTGAAGATCTTGAACTGGACCGCCACGATGTGGGGCGGAAAATTGAAGTTTACGACGCCGATGCTGTTTTCGATTGGCCTAGTCGCCATGTTCACCATCGGTGGCCTTTCGGGCGTCACCCACTCGGTAGCTCCGGCCGACACCCAGCAGACCGATACCTACTACATCGTCGCCCATTTCCACTACGTACTGTTCGGTGGTGCGTTCTTGGGCTTCATGGGAGGCATGTATTTCTTCTGGCCGAAAGCATTCGGGTATTTACTCAACGAAGCGTTGGGCAAGACAAACTTCTGGTTGATGCTCCTCGGGTTCAACCTCACATTCGGACCAATGCACATTCTTGGGCTCCAAGGCATGTCGCGACGCATTTACACCTATGACGCTGGTTATGGATTCGAGATCTGGAACAAAGTCGCGACCATTGGGGCGTTCACGTTGGCATCGAGCGTCGCGCTCTTCTTGTTCAACATTTTTTATAGCCGGGCAAAGGCGAAGAACTTGCCGGCGCCTGGCCCTGATCCGTGGGATGCCCGCACGATTGAGTGGATGATTCCAAGTCCGGTGCCCGAGTACAACTACGACCCGATTCCAACCGTGACCCGAATCGACGATTTCTGGTATCGCAAGTACGAGGAAACTCCTGATCACCGACTCGTGCGGACCCACACCACCGAAGAGGTTTGCCAAACCGGTGATTCAACTGGCGTGCATCTACCGTCCCCGTCGTATTGGCCCATTGTGTTGGCATTCGGTTTGCCACTCGTTGCATATGGACTCATTTACACGCTTTGGTTGAGCATGCTCGGAGGACTCGTCGTCGTGGCCGCGATCTATGGCTGGGCACTCGAGTCACCCGATGCTCCAGGTGGCGCTCATGGCGGTCACGATGACCACCATGAGCCCGATTCCGGTGGTGAGGCTGATCCATCGCTCGAGGCCGGCGTTGATGCCACTGGCGGTGCCGTAAGCGAATCGGATCCATCAACAGACGATGGCGCCGTTGCTGATGATCGAGAGGTTGAGACCGTTGGCTGAATCTGCCATTAAAGAGGGCCTCGCGGCCGAATTTGGTCACGTCGAGGCAAACACCAATACCGGGATTTCAAATACCAAGTTGGCCATGTGGATCTTCTTGGCCTCGGAATGTTTGTTGTTCGGCGGTCTCATCACGACCTACCTGCTTTATAAGACTCCGCTGACCATTGAGCAAGGACCTGCCCCCAAGCAGGTGTATGACATTCCGTTTACGTCCGTCAGTTCGTTTGTGTTGTTGATGAGTTCGCTCACGATGGTGCTCGCGGTGGCGGCGATTGAGCGGGGCGATCATCACCGGCTTCGCACGTGGCTGGCCGGTACTGCGCTGTTGGGCGGTACCTTCATCGCTGGTCAAATTTATGAATTCACCGCATTTAAGTCAGAAGGCATGGGGTACACGACGAGTCGCTCGTCGTCGGCTTTTTATACCTTGACTGGTTTTCACGGCGTGCACGTAACCGTCGGCATCATCATGTTGGTGTCATTGTTGCTGTTGTCGTTGCGGGGCCGATTGCCCGAACATCGCGCTGAGACCGTCGAAGTCGTTGGCCTGTATTGGCACTTCGTCGATGTCGTGTGGATTGTCATTTTCGCCGTCGTCTACCTCATTCCTTAGGGAGCTCTTGCACATGTCGACCGAGACTGCGACAACGATTCCGACCGACGCCCTTGACGGCGCCGACAAGGCCTATCCCCGCGAGCGCCAGTATGTGTGGGTGGCACTCGCACTGGGTGCTCTCACTTGCATTGAGATTGCGACATATGCCGCTCCGGGGTTTCCGATGTGGAGTTGGGGCGACAAGGCTGGCCTGATCACGGTCTTGATGATCCTTATGGCGGTGAAATTTTGGACGGTCGCGTATTTCTTCATGCACCTGAAATTCGACAAGCCGATTCTCACCCGGCTGTTTTATGCCGGCCTAGTTTTGGCGGTCTTGGTCTACCTAGCGGTCTTGACCATGTTCAACGTGTGGTGGCCAGGTCACCACTGATCTCGTGATGCTGTGAGCATGTTCGCGGCACCGGATCCAATTTGGCATTGGCAGCCTCATCCCGAGGTATGGATCCTTATTGCGGGAGCAGTCGGGCTTTGGATTTACGCGCGGTGGGTCGTGGCGCCAAAGGTGATGGACGACGGGCAACGACCGTTTACGCGTCGGCAAACCGCGGCGTTTTTTGGTGGGGTGGGCTTGCTATGGCTGGCGTCAGATTGGCCGCTGCACGACATCGCCGAACAGCGGTTGTATATGGCCCACATGTTTCAACACTTGCTGTTGACCATGATGGTGCCACCGCTTTTTTGGCTGGCGACACCGGAGTGGCTGGCACGTTTGGTAGTCCCGGCGGGCGGTCGCGGCTGGAAGCTATTAACCAAGGTATCGAAACCATTGGTCGCCTATTTGTTGTTTAATTTGCCCAATTTGTTGAGTCATTGGCAAGCAGTGGTGACGCTCGCGGTGCACAACGGACCGTTCCATTATTCAGTGCATGTGGTGTTAGTCGTGACCGCGTTCATCATGTGGATTCCCGTGTGCGGTCCATGGAAAGAGTTGCGGCTGACGCTGCCAGGTCAGATGGTGTACCTGTTTGCGATGTCGATTTTTCCGACGCTCCCCGCAGCCTGGCTCGCCAACTCCGACACCGTTATTTACGCCGTGTATAACCACGATCCAAGGCTTTGGGGCATTAGCGCGCTCGACGATCAAGTGGCCGCAGGATTGATTATGAAACTGGCCGAGGTCGCTTACCTGTGGGTGATCATCACCGCCTTGTTTTTCACGTGGGCGGCTCGTCACCTCGAAGCTGACCGTCAGGGAATTGTGTTGGTCGAAGAACGCGACCTTATGGACGGGCCGCCAATCGGACCACAACGTCGTCCGGAAGCACGTGCATTACTCCCACCGAAATAACTTGATTGCCGCAATGGGGGCGCCGATCGCCCACGCGGCCAGCACAATCCATGGCCCGAGTCCCGCAGTCGCGTGAGCGGAAAAGGCGGCGTTCATGGCCTGGCTAAGCGCGGCGGCTGGCAGGAGTTCGGCCACCAGTCGAATGGGCTCGGGCAATTTCGACAGCGGAATGATCATGCCGCCGAGTAGTAAGAGCACCAAGTAGGCGCCATTGGCCGCTGCGAGCGTGACCGTGCCTTTGAGGGTTCCCGCCAGTAGGAGTCCGATGCCCGCGAAGGCGGCGGTTCCCAGCACATAGGCCGGTACCGCGAGAACCAGTGCACCATCTGGTCGCCAACCGAGCGCGATCGCGGTTGGAACCAGCACCGCGACCTGCAACATCTCGATACACAACACCATGGTGATCTTGGCCAAAATAAGTCGGCCTCGACCGAGCGGAGTACTTCCGAGACGTTTGAGAACGCCGTAGTGCCGCTCGAAGCCAGTGCCGATACCGAGGCTGACCATCGCCGTTGACATCACGGCCAAGGCGAGAATTCCTGGAGCGAGAAAATCGACTGCATGTGCATCGGAGTCTGGTTTCGGAAGCACGTCGACCAGCGAGAAAAAGACGAGCAGCAGCCAAGGGATCGCGATACTGACTAACAATTGCTCGCCTTGGCGCAAGCTCAGCGAAACTTCCATGCGGGTTTGGGCGCGGTAGGCCTTCATGGGTTCGGCCCAGAG
Source organism: Actinomycetes bacterium (assembly GCA_037138595.1). Lineage (GTDB taxonomy): Bacteria > Actinomycetota > Acidimicrobiia > Acidimicrobiales > Acidimicrobilacustridaceae > UBA4742. Next base: position 76,444 of record JBAXIB010000012.1, read on the forward strand.
CCGTCGGCCGTCTCGGTCAAGCGAAGGAATACATCCTCGAGTCGCTGACGACTGGCTCGCAGATCGCCGATTGGGAGGTTGTTGGCCGCGAGCCACGAGGTGAGCGATGCAACCGTTGATGCATCGGGCGGCCCGGAAATGCGGTACTCACCTGGTGACACTTCGGTCACGGCCGCTTGCAATTCGATGCTGAGTGCTGCGACGTCGATGCCAGCGGCAGCACCGAAACGGATCTCAGCTTGTTGGTCGCTAGCCATTAGCTCGGCTGGACTTCCCGCTGCCAAGAGCCGACCGTGATCAATGATGATCACCTGGTCCGCCAATTTTTCGGCTTCGTCGAGATCATGCGTCGTGAGCAACACCGTGACCCCGCGGTCACGCAGGTCAGCGATGACGCTGCGAATTAATTGGCGACCGCTGGGGTCGATTCCGGCGGTTGGCTCGTCAAGAAAGACCAATTCCGGTCGACCGACGAGCGCAAGCGCGAGCGATAGCCGTTGGGCTTCGCCACCTGAAAGCGATTTCCACGTTGATCGGCGACGGTCACTCAGCCCGACCCGGTTGAGTAATTCATCAGGATCTTCGGGGTTTTGATAATACGATGCGAAGAGGCGAAGGACTTCGGGCGGACGTGCGGCGGTATACACGCCTCCTTGTTGCAACATCACGCCGACACGATTGGTGAGTTCGGCGTGGTCGCGCATTGGGTCCCGCCCAAGTACCCGGACCACGCCACTCGTCGCAGGTTGATATCCCTCGAGCGTCTCGACGGTAGAGGTCTTGCCCGCGCCATTTGGTCCGAGCAGTGCCGTTACTGTGCCGGGAACCACGCCGAAGCTCAGTTGATCAACCGCCACCTGTTCGCCGTAGCGAATGGTGAGATCACGCACGTCGATCGCCAAGTTTGGGTCGGGCTTGATGCTGGACACGTCCCCCGACGCTATCGCTGTGCCGTGAGTGCGACCCAACTGTGGTCAGCAGATCGGACTGGGCTTGCTACGTTGCAGTCCATGCTTGATGTTCGCCGACTCCGTACCGAGTTCGATGCCGTGGCAATGGGGCTGACCCGAAGGGGTGAGGATCTCGCTCCGATCGAGCGCGCGCGAGTGCTTGATGAGCGCCAACGGAACCTTGCCGCTGAGCGGGACGAGGTGCGGGCGCAGGTCAAGCAACTCTCGAAACTCATTGCCAATCTCCGACGCAATGGTGAGACCGAAGAAGCCGAGGCGCTTCAGGCCGAAAGTCGCACGCTCGGTCAGCGAGAGGCCGTCTTAGACGAGGAGACGACTGAACTCGCGGTCGAACTCCGCGACCTCTTATTGCAGATCCCCAATGTGCCGGCACTCGACGCGCCCGACGGGGCCGACGAGCGAGACAATGTCGTGCTCCGAGTCGAGGGGTTTGACCCTGATGGCTACGGCATGCACCAACGAGTTCCCCATTGGGACATTGGTGACGAGCTCGGGATTCTCGATCTTGAGCGAGGGGCGAAAGTCTCCGGTTCGATGTTTGTCACCTTCCGCGGTATGGGTGCGACATTGCAGCGGGCGTTGTGCCAGTTTGCGTTAGACCGGAATGCTGATGCATATGAGGAAATTCGGCCGCCGAGTTTGGTCTCGAGCCGAACGCTGACCGCAACCGGACAGTTGCCAAAGTTTGCCGATGACGCTTATCACCTTGAGCGCGATGATCTGTGGGCTATTCCGACCGCCGAGGTGCCATTGACGTCGTTAGCAATGGACGAAATCCTCGACGAAGACCGGCTTCCGATGCGGATGATGGCCTACTCGCCATGTTTTCGCCGCGAAGCTGGCTCCGCCGGACGAGATACTCGAGGTCTGCTGCGGGTCCATGAGTTCGACAAAGTTGAACTCCTTGCCTATTCGACGCCGGCTCAAGGGCCCGAGATGCTGCAAGAAATCCTTGAACGCGCGACGGCGTTGGTCCGAGCCCTTGAATTGCCCTACCGAATTCTTGATATTTGTACGGGAGACATGGGCCAGTCCCATCATCGTTCGCTTGATATTGAGGTCTACGCGCCGGGTGTGGACCAGTGGCTTGAAGTGTCATCGGTTTCGTGGTTCGGTGACTATCAAGCGAGGCGGGCCAACATCCGGTATCGGCCGTCTGAGCCCGACGAAAAAGGCAAAGGCAAAGCGACCGAGATGGTGCACACCATCAACGGATCAGCGTTGGCCGTTCCGCGTATTTGGGCCGCGTTGGTTGAAACTGGCCGACAACCAGACGGGTCAATCGAACTTCCTGAAGTGCTGTGGCCGTATCTCCGGGGCGCGACTCGAATCGAAACGGCTCGTCGCTGAGCGCTGGTTTGTGCGAGTTTTGCTAGGAACCCTCCCGGTCACTGTCGCTTAGCTTTTCAATGATTCCGTCATGCACCTTGAGGACGAAATCAAAAGTGGGCACCGCACCGACATCGTGGGCAATAACGATGGTCGTCAGACCTTGTCGCCACTCGCGCACGCCGGCGAGCACCCGTTGTTGCGTTGGTTCATCGAGGTGTGCAGTCGCTTCATCAAGAATCATGATTGGCGCATCGGCGAGCAAGGCGCGGGCGATCATCAGCCGCTGACGTTCGCCTCCACTAAGTCGGCTGCCGTTTTCGCCCATTCGAGTCGCTAAGCCAATCGGAAAAGTTCGTATCACATCACCTAGATCGGCGGCGTCGCAAGCAGCCCAGAGCCGATCGTCAGCCGCTTCACCATCGCCAACTAACAGGTTGTCGCGCAGCGTCGTGTCGAATATGTGATCTCGTTGGGCGACTACGGCAACTGCTTGACGGGCAGCATCTCCGCTTAGATCACGTAGTTCAACGCCTTGAAGTCTGATCGAGCCATCCTCGTAGTCCCAATAGCGTGACAACACATTGACCACTGTTGATTTGCCCGCTCCGCTGGGTCCCAAGACGGCGACGGTTGATCCGGCGGGGATGTCGAAACTCGCGTTTCGAAACACCGGAACGTCGTTGGATCGATAGCGAAACGTGAGATGCGACACCGTGAGCGAAATAGGGGTCGAGCGCTTGATCGTGAAGGCATGTGGCTCATGGGGATCGAGGACTTCGAACCCTGAGTCGATCAGGCTGACCAATCGCGATGCTGCGGCCTTGCTGCGGTCGAGGTGTTCATAGCTCGAGCTCAGGGGTCCGATCGCTTCGAACGCAGCAATGGTCACCAAGGGGATCAGCGCCAGGGAAACACCGTTGAGGGAGCCATGGTCCACGAAACCGATGGCCAGCACCGAGACGGTGATTGCCGCGAGCCCGATGATCGTCGCGTTGCCTGCGGCTGCGATGCCCCGAGCGTTGGCGAGTTTGGCTCGCTGCGTTTTTTGGTTTTCGTCGATTGCCGCGACTCGATCGATAAAGAAGTCCTCGCGACCAAAGGCGATTAAGTCAGCGATACCGCTTACACATTCGACGACGGCGGTATTGACCTCGGCTTGGCTGGCCACCAAGGCCGATGATGGCAACCGGGTCATTCGACGAATGGCCAACGGCAGCATGACTCCGCATAATCCCGCGAAGAGTGCAAGCACAATGCCGAATGTCACGCCGAATGAGCTAAGTACCAGACACCCAGTTGCAATCGTGAGCACCGCAGCCAGAGGCGGTACAAGAACACGGAGGTACAAATCCTGCATGGTGTCAACATCGCTAATGATGGTGGTGAGCACGTCACCGCTGGCGCGGCCTAACAAGGCTGCCGGTGCAACCGGAATGAGAGCGCGGAAGCACCACACTCGAATGTGGGTCAAAAAACGAAAGGTGCCGAGATGTCCTATATACCGCTCGCCGTATCGAGCCACGACGCGAGTGATCGCAAAAAAACGGACACCGACGATGATCGTCGCCAGTGCAGCAGTTGATTCCAGTAGCGCTGATCGCGAGATGAGGTAGGCCGACATGGCAATCAACCCGATACCGGCGCCGAATGACACGAAGCTCAGCAACGCTGTAGCGATAATCCAAGATCGATAGCCATCGACATGTTGCACCACTCGGCGAAGCGGATTTGCTTCTGATTTGGTATTCATGAGTCGAGCCCAATGATGCGGCCGCGGTCGATGGTGAGGACTCGGTCTGCTGCTTCGATGGTCGCGCCTCGGTGTGCGATCACGAGCGATGTGCGCTCGCGGATGAGTCGCTGCATCGCCGTGATAACTATCGATTCGCTTTCATGGTCGAGGTGAGCGGTGAATTCGTCGAGAATGACGATCGACCCGCCGCGGAGGGCAGCGCGAGCGATGGCGATGCGCTGGCGTTGCCCACCGCTCAGCTGCAATCCGTGCTCGCCTAAGACGGTGTCGAAGCCATCGGGGAGTTCATCAATGAACTGATCGGCGAGTGAAAGTTGGGCGGCCTGTCGAACCTCCTCGGAAGAAGCATCAGGTTTTCCGAGGCGAATATTGTCGGAAACAGTTCCGGCGAAAATAGTCGGGAACTGCGGAACCCACAGCACATTTCTGCGCCATTGTGCTGGATCGGACGCGCTCAATGGCATGGCGTCGCTGGTTATAGATCCGCTGGTTGGATCAATAAACCGCATCAGCAAATTCGCTACCGTCGATTTTCCTGCTCCGCTTTCACCAACGAGAGCCAACGTCTCTCCTGGTTCGATGCGAAACGTGACGGCATCGATTGCGTCGCGATCTGCTCCGGGGAAACGAAACCTGACAGCCCGAAACTCGATCGCTGGTCCGATCAATGATGGAGCGGTGGTGAGGTTCGCGTTCGATCGATCCGATGCGGGGATCAGCGATGGCCCAGTGGGAACCAGCCGTGGGAGATCGGCCAGAGCGTTAAGGCGCTCAATCGCCGTTCGACCGGCTTGGCCTGCGTGATAGTCAAGCGCGAGTCGTCGTAATGGAATAAAGAATTCCGGGGTCAACATCAATACCGCGAGCGCAGTGGTAAATGTCATGCGGTGGCCTACGAGCCGAAAGCTCACCTCGACGGCGACGAGCGCGGTGGCAGCCGTGGCGGCCCACTCCATGACGAGTGAGGTTTGGAACGCTGTCCGGAGCACATCCATGGTCGACTCGCCGTGCATGCGGCTGACTTCGCCGATCGTTTGGGCGCTATCGCTGGCCCGCCCAAAGGCCTTGAGGGTGGTCAAACCTCGAATCATGTCGAGATAAAACGAACTCAACCAGCCCATTTCGACGAAGCGGCGTTGGGTGAGCACCCTGGTCCGGCCGCCGATCACCGCGAGGAGTGCGAGCAGCATCGGTCCGGTGAACAGCAGCACCAGGGTGGTAACCGGGTCAAGGAATCCAACTACGACGAGTACGGCGATGGGCACGATGGCGCTTAGTGCGAGCGCGGGAAGAAATGACGTGATGTACGGGTCAAGCGAGTCGATTCCCGCTCCGATTGTCGCACTCAGTTCGCCGGTTCGTTCTGCGGTCAATCCAGCGGGGCCAACGGTAGTGAGCTGCCGAACGGTATTGGCGCGCAGCGTCGAGCGAAGTCGGTTGCTCGCGTGCTGACTCGCGACGGCGCCGAGCCACATCATCGCGGCCCGAGTGAAAAGGACCACGACGAGAAACGCGACGAGTTGCCAGACCTCGTTGAGGTGCTGGTGTCCGATGAAGACATCGCTCAAAACCAACGCGAGCACCAAAGTCCAGATGATCAGACTGGCGCCAGCGACTGTTCCGCAGGCAATCGAGCCTAAAAGCCATCTTCGGGCGATTAGGTCACCCTCAAGAAGTCGACGGGGCCACATTGATTGACCGTAACCTGACCGCGCTCGAAAGGATGGTCCTCGTTGGAGCATCCATCGTCACGACCGGTCAGTAGCTCTCGTCATCGAGTTGAACTTTGCCCCGAAAGAAGTAATAGACGCCAACGGTATAGAGCAAAACAAACGGCATGCCGATGATCGCGATCACCAACATGACGGTGAGCGTCTCGGGTGCAGACGCAGCATTGTTAACCGTGAGGTCGAATGACGAATCGAGTGTTGACGACACCATCACCGGATAGAGCCCAGCGGCAATCGCCGCCATCAACGCCGCGATCATTGCGGCTGACGAGATAAAGGCACTGAGGTAGTACTGCTTGCGAACAAATCGCCAGGCGGCAAAAACGGTGAGTAATCCCAGAGCGGGGAAGATAGCGATCCACGGTCGATCGCGATAGTTGCGGGCAATGGCCCGGTCAAGCTTCAGCGTCCAAATGATCAAGGTGGTCATGAGGATGACGAAAGTCAGAAGCAACTTGGGAATGAGAGCCGTCACTCGATCGCGAAGTTCGGCTTCGACTTTTTGGGTCAAGAAGATGGCTCCGTGCAGGCATAACATCGCTGCGGCGGTGATTCCCAAGAACACCGAAAATGGGTTGAGCAGATCGAGCAGGCTGACGTTTATGTTGCCGGCTTGGTCGAGCGATACCCCCCGGACGACATTTCCGAGCGCGACGCCGAGTAAGACGGTGAGTCCGAGTGATGAGGCGAAAAAGAACCAGTCCCACATCGAGCGCCATCGGGGACTGTCGCGTTTCGACCGAAACTCAATGGCAACCGTTCGCAGAATCAAGACGAGCAGAACCAGCATCATGGCGAGGTAAAAACCCGAAAAGATCGATGCGTAGACAATGGGGAATGCCGCGAACAGTGCACCTCCGCCGAGCACAAGCCACACCTCGTTCCCGTCCCATACCGGCCCGATCGCGTTGAGCAGAATGCGTCGTTCGTAATCATTCTTGGCGATGAACGGCGACAGCATTCCCACGCCGAGATCGAATCCATCAAGAATGACGTATCCGCCGATAATCATGATGTACAGCACGAACCAAGTCGTATTGAGCCACATGGTCAGTCGCCTCCGCCTGATACTCGCGACCGATGGCGAAAGATCTCGCCGAACGAATCGGGTAGCGAGCTTGTCGCGTCATCGTCGGGTTCGAGGCTCGGACCCTCCTTGATTTTTCGATTGAGCAGGCTGATGAACACGATGAACACGATGACGTACAGCACCACGAACATGCCGATCGAGAACACGACTTGGCCAAACGAGACAGTGGGCGACTGCGCGCCGTTGGTTTTGAGCACCTGCCAAACGATCCACGGTTGGCGACCGAATTCAGCAGTCCACCATCCGGAGATTGTCGCGAATTCGGTTAAGACGATCGTTGAGACTAAGACGCGAAGGAGCCAGCGTTGATCCCAGATCTTGCGCTTCCACACCCACAGTGCGCACGCGACGACGCCGATCGCGATGAATAGCATGCCAAGGTCAATCATCAGGTGGTACACCTGAAAGACCAAGTTCACTGGAGCCCATTCGTCGGTGGGGTAGGCATTGAGCCCAGTCACCTCGGCATCTTTATTTTGGTAACTCAAGATGCTCAGCATGCACGGAATCGAAAGCCCCGTTGTCGTCTGAGCGTTTTCATTGGACCATCCGATGATGTACATCGGCGCGCAGGTTCTTGAATCGTAGAGCCCCTCCATCGCGGCCAACTTCTCGGGCTGCTGGTTGGTGACTTCAATTGCCTGATTGGCACCGAAAATCATGACCTGCATCAGCGCAAGCACGGTGAAAATCGGTAACGCAACCCGAACCATCGTTCGAGCGAGATCAATGTGTCTTTTTTTCAATAGGTAGTACGCGCCGACGCTGAGAACCAGCGACGAGCCCACCATCCAGCAGGCAGCTACGAGGTGAAGGATCCTTGGTCCGAACGACGGAGTGAATATGACTTCGCGAAAGCTAGTCATAAACGCTTGGTTTCCTTGGCCGACGTCTTTGATTTCGTAACCTTGCGGTGTCTGCATCCACGAATTGGCCATGACGATCCACGCAGCGCTGAAGGTGGCGCCAAGCACGACCATCGACGTCGCAAAGAGCCACATTCTGTTTCCGAGTCGACTTCCGCCGAACAACATGAGCCCTAAAAAGCCGCCTTCAAGCATGAAGGCAAAAATCCCTTCAGCAGCTAAGAGACTGCCGAAGATGTTGCCAACAAAGCGGGAGTACTGCGACCAGTTTGTGCCGAACTCAAACTCTTGGACGATGCCGGTAGCGATCCCCATCGAAAAAATGAGGCCATAAATTTTGACCCAAAAAGTCGATAGCTGCCGCCACTTTGGATCCCCGCTTCGAACGGCTTTGGCGCCAAAAATAATCAACATCAGCCCGAGGCCCAACGACATTGGCGGAAAGATGAAATGGAAGCTGACGGTTAAACCGAACTGGATGCGGTGCAGCATCTCTGTGCTCAACGGCGTCATCTTTCAGTGGTGGGATTACCGAGGCGAGCATAGAGGCGGAAGCAGCAAGCAGCTGGTGAAACCCTGGACCACGCCCCTGCCCGGGCTGGGCACCAAGGGCCAGTGACTTGTCGTGGCGGCTGCTGCGGGGCTTGACTCATGCCATGGGACTTGATGATCTCCGAGCAGAACTTATGGACCAAGGAATCGTCGAAGCAGACCTTGATCCTGATCCGTTTGAGCAATTTCGGCGTTGGTTTGAAGTCGCTCGTGATGGCGGAATGCATGAACCTGAAGCCATGGTGATCTCGACTGTCGGTGACCAAGGCATCCTCTCATCGCGCTATGTGTTGATGCGCGGTTGGTCGGATGGTGGTTTTGCGTTTTACACAAATTACGAGAGTCGGAAGGGTCGCGAATTGGCCGCGCATTCTGAAATCGCAGTGTGTTTTCCTTGGCATGTGTTGAGCCGCCAAATTCGAGTGATCGGACAGGTGGAGCGGATTTCTGCGACGACGTCAGACGCGTACTTTGCGGGCCGTCCGCGCGGAAGTCAGATCGGCGCTTGGGCATCAGCGCAAAGTACGGTCATTGGAAGTCGCGATGAACTCGATTCGGCCGTCGCTGCAGTGGAGGCCCGATTTGCTGGTGTCGATGTGCCTCGGCCGCCGCACTGGGGCGGGTACCGAATTGTGCCCAGTGAATTTGAGTTCTGGCAGGGTCGCGCGTCGCGATTGCACGATCGATTTCGCTATCGGCGCGTTGAAGCTGCCGGCGGTCTCGAACGACAGTGGTCGGTCGATCGCCTGAGTCCCTGACCGCTGAAGTCCCTGATCGAGCCGGCCCTCGTCGGGTTAGTTCAGCAGTTTCAGAACTTCTTCGCCGACCAAGTCAATGTGGTCAAGGTCGTCGATGTCGAGGATTTGGAGATACATCCGTTGTGCACCGGCCTCGGCATACGTGGCGATGGTGTCAAGAACCTGAGCTGGGGATCCAGCCAGCCCATTGGCCCGTAAATCGTTGTCGTAACTGCGACCGATTGCGGCCGCTCGCCGCTCAAGTTCCTGGTGGTTCGTGCCACAACACAGCACCAAGGCGGCCGAGTACACCACATCGTCCGGATCGCGATCGATTGCTTCGCATGCCCGGCGGACATTGCCAACTTGATCGGTAAATACTTCGACGGACCCAAATGGCAAATTGAATTCGTTGGCATATCGAGCGGTAAGTCGGGGAGTGCGATGAGGTCCATAACCACCGATGATGATGGGGGGGCCATTGGGTTGCACCGGTTTTGGAAGCGCCGGCGAAGCCACCACGGTGTAATTGTCGCCTTCAAATGAAAACTGTGAGTCGATCGGTGTGCGCCATAGTCCGGTCACAATTTGGAGTTGTTCTTCAAGCATGTCGAATCGTTGGCCTAGTGACGGGAACGGAATGCCATAGGCAGTGTGTTCATCGTCGAACCATCCAGCTCCAAGGCCAAGCTCAACTCGTCCATCACTCATCTCGTCGACCTGAGCCACGGCGACGGCGAGTGGGCCAGGCAGTCGGAACGTCGCCGAACAGACCAATGTCCCGAGTCGGATCGTGGTGGTTTCGCGAGCGATTGCCCCCAGAGTGACCCACGTGTCGCTAGGTCCGGGCATGCCACTCACGTCGCCCATTTTCAAGTAGTGGTCTGACCGAAAGAAGGCTTCGAAACCCTGTGCTTCGGCCCGTTGCGCGACAGCTAATTGTTGGGCGTAAGACGCGCCTTGCTGCGGTTCAATAAACGCTCGAATGTCCATAGTCGTGGATGCTAGGTGCTTGTGGCATTCCACGTTTGCGCCGCGACAGCTAATGCCGAAATGAGTGCGTCGGTATGGGGGACCCGACCTTCGGAGTCGGCAGATGACCAATACGGTCCGAGTCCGCGAACGCGCGGCGGCAATTCGAGTTGCACTCCGCTGTTGCGGGAACGGTTAACCGGATTATCGGGGTGGAGTCCTCGAAGCTCTTCCGGTATTCGATCAAGCGAATCGACGATGTCATAGTCGGGAAGGCTAGGGCGAAGGTGACTCGCAAGATGAGCGGCAAAGGGACGATTTTGTCCGCCGAGAAGCAGCGAGGTGAACATGTCTTGTCGACCGAAACCATGCACGGCGATGATGACATCGACATGGTCGAGAAACTGTCTCAGCGCACGCGAATGGACCGGATCGATCATCTTCGAGGGCACATGCCACCGGAATCCTTCGGGCTGAACCACGGCGTAGACCGAACTGCCGGATTGTTCAGCGGCAGCAATTGCGATGTCATCGGTGACCCGTTCAAGCGATCCCCCATGGAAAGCCATGAACCCGACTGTCGACGGGCGCAGGACGCTTAGCTCGTCGACGCCGGGCTGGGTCAGTAATTCGTCGAACATGGTGTAACGACGTTATCGGGATGGCCTTGATCAGGTTGACCGACGGCGTCCACCCATCACGAGTGCAACGGTGACCCCAATCACCGCGACGAGCACGATGCCGATCTGGATCGGTCCCGTGCGTTGAATCCACGACCCGATCGTGCTGTTCCATTCGTACACCTGTTGTGCGACTCCGCCACCGGAAACGTCGCCTCGGCGGACCTGTAACTCAAACCAGCCGTAGTAGGCGACGTACGCGCCTGCAGTAATGAGGAGCGCGCCAGACAGTTTGTAGATGTAAGGCAGCGCGCGGCGAAGCGATCGCACCAATGAGTGCCGAGCTAATGCGACGGCGATTGTCAGCGCCACAAGGACGACTCCCATACCTAACCCGTAGGCGAAAAACGCGGCTAATCCTGAAGCGAAGCTGCTACCGGTGAAGCTTGGTGCGACGGCCGCGATGAAGAGCGGAATGGTGCACGACAGCGAAACCAGTGCATAGGACATGCCGAAGAGAAAAATCGAAGTGAGCTGTCGAGTGTTGGTTCCACCGGGCAGCGTCGGAATGCGCAATGAAAATGCGTGGCCGCGCAGCAGCGCGATGCCGAAGCCGATGAGTACCAAGCCCAAGACCATGGTGACCCACGGCAAAAAATGTTGAATTGAACCGAGCGCGCTGTTCAGAACTATTCCGAGGACACCGAAAACGACCAAGAATCCGGCGGTGACGGTCGCCCCGACGCGCAGCGCTTGGAACACGCTCGCACGCGTGTCCTTTTGGGCCCCTTCAAGGCCAAGGAAGAACGATAAATAGGCCGGAAGCATGGCGAATCCACACGGATTTACGGTCGCGACCATACCGACCCCAAATGCGTAAGCGAGCGGGGCATGAATCACGACAACAAGTCCTGATCGATGTGTTGGCGTAGTTCGGTCGGATCGACCGCACCACCGAAACGCGCCCACGCGATCGTGCCATCGGATCGGACCAGCACGGTGACGGGAATTGAACTTGCGCCGATGGAGGCGGCGACTGCACCTTGCGGGTCTGACAGCAGGCGATACGTAACCCCGGTGCTGATCGCCCGTTTGCGTCCGAGGTCGATTCCTTCGCCACTATCGATACCTACGAAGTCGACCCGGCTCCCGTAGTCCTGATGCACCTGTTCGAGGTCCGGCATTTCGGTCACGCACGGGACACAATTCGATGCCCATAAATTCATGACAGTTGGATTGTTGCCATTAGAACGTATTGAGCCCTGATCGCCGTCGAATTGCTCAAGGACGTGTTCGGGCATTACTCGACCGATGAGATCGTCAGGGGTTGAAACAGCGCCGAGAAGTGGGTTGGGAATCGCTGCCTCGGTTGCAGTGGATTCGAGCACTGTGACCGATCCCTTGGAATCGCCATTCTGGGTCGTCACTTGTAAACCAATGGCCGCCGCGGCAACGATTCCAATCGCGATCGCCGACCAAACGCCTCGGCGAAGCCCAGGTCGGGCCGGAGTCGAAACAGGGGTATCACGGGGCTGGGTTTCCATAGGCACGCCGCGTAGGCCCCCCGACGGTACCGCCGTGTGGCTGGTGGGCGACAGTACGCACCGACTGATCGGTTAGGCGGTGCGCAGCTGCACCTGCTGTCGAAGACGGTCTGGCACTGCAATTTCGGGAAGCTGGTCTTGGGGTCGAGCGACTTGTGGGGGTCGGCCCCGCCGTCTTTTGGAGGCAAGGATGCGGCCATCGCGGAAAAGTTGACCACCCCAGACTCCCCAAGGTTCCCGCCTGGAGATTGCACCTTCGAGGCATTGGCCTAACACCTCACATCCGGCGCAGATCAACTTTGCTTGGGCGATGTCTTGGAGTTCTTCGGAGAAGAAAACTCCCGAAAGCGTTGCTTGGCTGTCGCGGCATTGGGCCTGGTCCCACCAACTTGGATCGAATAGTTCTTCGCTAGTTATGGTCAACATGGGCTGTTCCTTCTGGTCTCGTTGTGCGGTCGGTGCGGAATGGAAAATGCAAAAAAGCCGCCGGGTAAACCCGGCGGCCGTTCGGAAATCGTCTTCGCTTAAGCGTTGCTTAGAGCGGAGGTTCCGTCAGGTGGCGGGTGGCCTTGGCTGTATGGTCAGCATGAAAGTGGGCCGGATACGCGCCGGTGGGGCCGACGTTGACCGACCACGAAATGGTCGTAAAAACCCGCGTCGTGCTGGCGCGCAATGCGACGCCGTCGACCTTCTTGGTTGTTAGGTCAAGGATGGTTTTCACGAAAAAAATCTCCGGACTGGCCAAACGTGGGAGCTCGGGTGGAGGGCGAAACGCCGGTGCGCAACAGTCTCAATGGCACCACGCGCGCACGTCAGAGTCAACTGAATTAGTTCGAGGCGCCGGAACTCAGGCGTTAGCGTCGTCACGATGACCGAATCTGCTGCTAGCGAAATGTTGCCGATACCGACTACAGGTCGGACCTTCACAGCATCTCGGCGAGCCCGATTCGGTGACCTGAGTCCTGACGGTCGGCTGCGCCTTGATGCCATTGCCCGCTTTGTTCAAGACGTGTCGAGCGATGACACCGCTGATGCTCAGCTCGAAAACGATATGGCATGGGTGGTGCGACGAACTGTGGTCGAAATCGGCGTTTCGGCGCACTTTCGAGAATCACTGGACCTCACTACCTTTTGTTCCGGCACGGGATCTCGCTGGGCCGAGCGCCGGGTGGCTATGAACGGCGAGTCGGGCGCGAGGATCGAATCGGCATCATTATGGGTCCACCTTGACGGGAAAACCGGCCGTCCAACGACGTTGCCGCAGCAATTCCATGAGTGTTACGACGAAGCTGCTCGTGGGCGAGTGGTTTCGGCCCGATTACAGCATGATGGTGATGTCGCCCGTTACGCGACCCGACGAAACTGGGTGTTGCGGTTTACCGATTTCGATTTACTCGGCCACGTGAACAATGCCGCTACTTGGTCCATGGTCGAAGACGTCATAGCGTCGCGTCCGCACCTATTCCCACCGATGCGAGCGGAACTCGAGTACCGAACGGCCATTGAGCGCGACGACGAGATCGAGCTCGCAGTCGTCGACAACCCGGACGGTTCGGTGACCATTTGGGTGCTCGAAGTATTGCCGGCAGGCGGGATGTCTCCGCGGCTGTACGCAACAGCGAAGGTTGTTCGGGCCGCGGGGTCGTCTATGCAGTCGGATTCATAACTCGCCCAAGCACGAGTGGTTCGCCACTTGCTCGATCAATGACCATGACGATGAACGGTCGGTCAATGTGCACGGTCGTGAGCGGAACGGTGATTTTCGCCGAGGCTCGGATGACCTGGGATGCGGTGGATTGAGCGGTTCCATCTTCGTCAGCTGACAAATACGTCTGTTGTGGGAACGAAGCAATCGCAAGCGGTTCGTCGTCGGTGATCGCTGAGAAGTCGGCATCACCAGGCGTGAATGCCGCGGGCGCCCCGAGTTCAATGAGCATGTCGGCGAGGTTTTGTTGGCTTGTGAATCCAAATTTCGGGAAGTGGAGTTCAATGGGAATGGGTCGCATCAATGTGATGACGCGCTGCATTTCGGCACCATCGAAGCGGGCCTCAACGTCAGCGAAACGACCGGGGTCAGGGGCGATGACCACCATCTCGAGTTGGCGACCGAGATACGGCAGTGAGACCGCCTCCCAGCCGTCGCTCTTGGCATACAACAATCCAGCCGGAGCTTGCACGGTCATCGTGACCGGATTCACCGACTGGCCGTCGATCAAGGTGAATTTGGCTGGTCGACTCTTGAGGGATTCGAACGGGATATCCCAAGGTGCATTGAGCGATGCGGCGGAAGTCAGCACGAGTCGAGAGACGTCAGTGATGAGACCGCGAGGTACCAGACCTTCGATATCGCGATGAGTGTTTTGACGGATCCAGTTGTTCATCGCGTTGCGCGATGCTTCGGGGTCAGAACGAAAGTCGACGGTGCGGATTCCGGTACCGAACATGGTCGACAGGGTGTCGAGGAACGGTTGCTTCACTCGCGTCTGTTTTTGAATCCACAACGACGTGGGTAGATCAAGAGCGATTTCGCCGCGGCGTTGATCATTGGATTGCGGGCCAGATCGATTTTCGAGTTCCTGACCGATCGCGTTGAGGCCTTCATCGAGGTTGAGGCCGGGTGTGAGATGTTGCACGACGTTGAGTTGATCGGCGGTCGAACCTCGCGCTCCGGCGGCGGCCATCGCAAGGGTGACGGAGATCCCGTAAGGGGAGAAAACGAAATTGCTGGACCGTGCCGCAATGGCCCGGTACAGCGAACTACCCAACGACGAGTTGGCAATGACGGTGGGGTCGACGGTCGATCGGTTGATCGCGGCACGCGGTGTATGGGCTTCCACCTCAATCCCCGTAGGTGGGCCGCCGCATGCACTCGTCAACGCGATGGCAATCGTCAATGTCACGGCGGTGACGAACAGCGAGTTGCGACGCATACCTCTAGCATGGCCTCCATGCAGGTCACCGCGACAGATGCCGCCGTTGAGGTAGTTCGCCGAGCAGTTTTAAGTCGTGCTGGCGTACTCACCATCACATTAGGTACGGGTTGCTGCGAGTCCACGGCCCCGTTTCTCTATGAGGATTTTTGGCCGGGTCCTGATCAGGCGCCGGTGGGTGCTGTTGGCGAGGTTGTGGTCTATGCACCCGAATATCTCCGTGGGATGTATCCCGGCGACGACGGAGTCGTCATCGATGTGTTTGAAGGCTTGGCTGAATCGATGTCCATCGAAACCGAATTTGGTTGTCGCCTGATCCTCAGAGGTCTTGGCGTCGATAGCGGTTCAGCCGAGGATCAGTGCAAGGTAGCGAGTGATGATTCGCAGGTGGGGGCGCTGTCTTTGGTTGATCTTGACGTAGGTCAGCGGGTGAAGGGCGAGCTTCCCGAGTCGCTTCGCCGGATGCGCATGCGTTGACCATGCTCAGATCGATTTCTCCGGCCTAACGTGGCGCCATGCGTTATGTAGATGCAAGCGGAGTGCGCCTGTCGTCGATTGGCGTTGGCACTTGGCAATTCGGTTCGAAAGAGTGGGGATACGGCGCGGACTACGCCCAAACCACCGCTCAGGCGATTGTGCGCCGAGCGCTTGACCTGGGTGTGAACGTGATCGATACCGCTGAGATTTACGGTTTCGGTCGGTCCGAGCGAATTGTTGGTGCCGCGCTTGGTGATCGTCGCGACCAAGCCTTCGTCGCCACGAAACTCTTTCCATTAGTTCCCGTAGGACCGGTTACCGAGTGGCGAGCCGTCGAGTCAGCGGCGCGACTCGGTGTGGCCCACATCGATCTGTACCAGTTGCATTGGCCCAACCCGCTGTTCCCACTTGGTCCGACGATTGCGGCGTTGTCGAAATTGCAACGAGTTGGCCTGCTGCGCGAGGTGGGTGTTAGCAACTTCAACCTGTTGCAATGGCGATTGGCGGAACGCAAACTCGGCGGTCCGGTGCTTTCGAATCAGGTGCAATACAGCTTGGTATCGCGCAAACCCGAACGTGAGTTATTGCCGTATGCACAGACAAATGATCGGGTGATCATCGCCTATAGCCCGTTAGGTCAAGGCTTGCTCGGCGGCCGCTATGACATTGACCATCCACCGCCACCGGGTGTGCGAAGTAACAATCCTTTATTTCTTCTCGAGAACTTGGAACGGGCTCATCCGTTGTTATCCGCGCTCCGCGAAATTGCGGCCGGTTATGGGGCAACACCGGCTCAGGTCGCGTTGGCATGGGTCATTCGTCGACCAAATGTGATCGCGATTCCCGGTGCGAGTTCGGTGGCCCAACTCGAGTCAAATGTTGCGGCCGCCGACCTTGATCTGTCCGCTGATGAGGACGCGCGCTTGACCGATGCAAGCGATGCGTTTCAACCAATTCGTGGGCTTGCGTCGTTGCCCGGACTGATGGAAGCCCGCCAGGCCCGTCGACGCTTGGCGATAGATCCAACCGAATAAAAATCAGGCTGCTTTTACGATTGCGCTGCGGCATCCAAGACGTCTAGGGCCGCAACGGCTGCATCGAGCATCCGGGCCGAACAACCCGCCATTTCGATTGGTGGGACGGCTTCATGAACCAAAAGATCGGCGATGGCCCGAAACGCATCCGCGGCTGGACCCTCGCCGAGTACGACGGGCTCTCCCGCGTCGCCACCTGCGGCCACTGATGACTCAATTGGGATGCTGCCGAGGAGTGGCACGCCGGCATCGCGAGCAAGAGCCTCACCGCCGCCGACGCCGAACAGCGGGTAACTGTGGCCATGTTCGCATTGAAACGCGCTCATGTTCTCAATGACACCCACGATGCGCAGGTAACTCTTGCGCGCCATGGTGGCGGCGCGGATTGCGACTTTTTGTGCACTTACCGCTGGCGTTGTGACGATGATCATTTCGGCGCGAGGCAACATGCGCGCAAGGCCCATTGCAACATCTCCGGTACCCGGGGGCATGTCGATCAGCAAATAGTCAAGATCGCCCCAAGCAACATCTTCGAGAAAATGTTGAACCGCCCGATTCAACATGAGTCCGCGCCACATGAGCGCTTCTTCTTCGTTGTCGACGAGAAATCCCATCGATACGACCTTGACCAATCCAGGTCCGATTGCTTTCTCATTGGGCAAGATTTGTTTTTCGTCGCCATCTGCGGCTTGAAGTCGACCTTCCACCCCGAGCATTCGTGGCACAGAGAAACCCCAGATGTCGGCGTCGAGAACGCCGACGGTGAAACCCTTGGCGGCGATTCCGGCCGCGAGATTGACCGTCACTGACGATTTGCCGACGCCGCCTTTTCCCGATGCCACGGTGATGACTCGAGTCGTGGCCGGGATCATCGTGTCAGGGGCTTGTTCTCGGACATTCCATCGTGCCTTGGCCATAGCGGCGGCTTTTTCGGCCGAGTTCAACTCGGTCCATTCGATCTTGACTTTCACGACACCGGGAAGCGATTCGATTCGCGCTCGAACGTCTTTTTGTATTTGGGATCGGAGGGGACAGCCCGCGGTGGTGAGCGCAATGGTCACAACAACCAGACCGTCAGCGGCGACGGATGCCCCTTTGGCCATTCCGAGCTCAACGATGTCGCTTCCGAGCTCGGGATCGATGACGCCTCGGAGCATGCCCATGATGTCTTCAGGCGTTGGAAGGCCATTGCCGAACGAGCCATCGGAGCGGTCATGTGAGTCTGATGAATCGGGCACAAAGCGATTTTACCGGTCCGGACCCGGATACCCCGCTTCTTGTTGTTTGCCTTTGGGTTCCACTCGGGGTTGGATCCCGCTAGCATTGAATTGTCGCGCCACATGTTTGTGTGGCCATCTCGCTTGGAGGACTACCCGTGATTGCTCTTACAGACAACGCCGCAGTGAAGGTTAAAGACCTCATTACCCAAGAGGGCAATGACGAACTGATGCTGCGGGTAGCTGTGCGCCCCGGTGGATGTTCTGGTTTCAGCTACGAGATGTTCTTCGACACTGATCAGGCTGCTGACGACATTGTCTTGGATCACGCGACTGGCGTGAAGGTTGTCGTTGACCCGTCGAGCTCGCAACTGCTGCAGGGTGCAACGCTTGATTACAGCGACGGTCTCCAAGGCGCCGGGTTTGCGATTGACAACCCGAACGCGCAGAAGACTTGCGGTTGCGGTCAGTCATTTAGCTGATCGGTGATTCCGTTGATCGTCAGTGGGTGACCAACGGCTCGGTGATTACGAGATGCGTTTGAATGCAGCAGTCAGCTCAGCGCGGTCAAAAATATTGTCGAGGCGCTCAACGATTTGGCCGGAGCCATTCGCGATGAACAGCGCCGGTTCGTAGCTGAGGCCATAGGCGTCGATGACCGGCGCCAGCGTGGCCGAGTCCACTGCTTGCGCGGGAGCTTCGGGCATCGCAGATTTCGAAACAGTGCTGTTGGTTTGATCGAGGGCGGCTTGAGCGTTGGTATACACCTCAGCGTGGATCGTTTGTATCAACGGATAGCTGGGTGCAATGTCATTGAGTAGTTCAAGGACCGGTCCGCAAACACCAATTTGGCAAAACTCCGGAGTCGAAACCAACAGCGCGGTGGCTTTTCCGGTGGTGAGTGCTCGGGCGACCGTGATGGTGTGAAACGCGCAGGTGCCGGAAGGTTGCGTGCAAATGGGTTCGACTCCCTGATGATCGGCGAGCGTGGGTGTCGCCACCGAAACCATCGCCGAACCCGGCTGAATGAGTGGGCTGTTTGCCGGTTCGCCGACGTCGAATCGAACGGTGCTGGCAACGCCATCAAGGGTGACTTGGACTTCATATTGGCCCGGCGAGTCGAATGTCGTCCGGTAGGGGTAGTACCCAATCGGCACGCCGTCGCTGTGGCCGACCACCGGAATTGCGCCACCGATGGGCACGCCGTCTTTACTGAGTTGAAAGTCGAGGGTGGTCGGGACGTCAAGGACGTGCGCGCCACGAGCGTCATTGATGCCGAAGGCAAGTCGTTGCGGATGTCCACTGACGACGTACTTATATGCGGCATCGGTGCCGAACAAGGCGATCAGGTTCGCGGTGCCGTCCCCGGGGGTCAACGCCACGTTGGTTGCCAATGAAGCATCGTTGCTCGACGATTTGGCCGCACCACAGGCAACAAGAGCGGCGCTTGAGACGAGACCAGCCGCGCCCGCAAGCAGCGCGCGTCGAGAAACGGTGGGTCGAGAAACGGTGGGTCGATGTGTGCTCAGCATGGTGGCTGAACCTATCCTCCGATGATGCAATGTGACCATCGCG
>JBAXIB010000013.1:0-86671 GCA_037138595.1 Actinomycetes bacterium
CGGCCACAGTTGCCGCCGATACCGCATCGGCCGACACGCTGCCGGTCACCGGAACCAATAGCCGCACCCTATGGACTGAGCTCCTCGCCGGTCTGCTCATGATCCAAATCGGCTTGTTGTTCGTGGGCATGTCGAACCGCCCCCGAAATCGCCAAACAAGCTGAACAATGCGGCCTCTAGCGCCGCTCAATCTGAGGTAACGAGCAATGAGGGGACCAGCTCAGCTGGTCCCCTCATTCATGTGTGTAGCCGGCCATCTCCCCAACGAGAAACGCCTTGACCAAGATTGCTCAAGATCGCTTAGAGATCGAATCGATAGCCGCGGCTGAACACCGTCGTGACATGGCTTGATGCAGGGCCGAGTTTGAGTCGTAGTCGACGTACATGTTCGGTCACGGTCGCCAAACTTTGCCATTCGGGATTCGAATCCCAAACTGACTGCAAAAGGTGTTCGCGAGTGAACACGCGGCGCGGTTGGCTTGCGAGCAAAGCCAGGACATCGAACTCAATCGGCGTGAGATGAACCTCGTCACCCTGGACAAATACTTGGCGAGAACCGAAATCAATGTGGAGGTCCCCGGCAGCAGTCGTCACGCCAACTGCTTCGTCAACACCGGTGCCTCTTCGAAGCACGGTGTCAACTCGCGCCGCCAACACCGTGACGCTAAACGGCTTCACCACGTAGTCGTCCGCGCCGAGTCGCAACGCTAAAACACAAGTCTCATCTCGGTTGTCGCTACTCACCGCGATCACCGGAACTGCAGAACTTCTTCGGATTTCAAGCAACGCGTCCAAACCGGTCCCGGGCATTTCGAGGCTCACAACGACAATTTCAGGATTGACTGACCGCCAAAGCGTGAGACCCTGATCAACCGATGTCGCCCAGTGCGTTCGGTATTTCGGACTGAGCGCTTCGTTGAGTTGGTCACGCTGATCGATCTCATCAATGATGACGATGCTGCGTTGACTGAGCGAAGGGAAGGCACTGCCGTCGTTCGTGCCGGGCTTGAGCTGAGCCTTGGAATTCGTGCCCCCAAGCGAGCGAGCATCGTCAGTCATAGAACCTTTGGCTATCACAGTCGCCGCCAAAGCGGACACCAGGCCCGAGCCTGACATCGAAATAGCCATCGTCGGCATGTTCGGTGACGCGGCGTTGAGGGTAACTTTTCCGTTGATCGCTACTGGTTTTCGTGTGAGGTTGCGCGGTCGTGGCAGCGCTACAAGATCGCTGACGGGACAATGAAACCGATCGCTGGTACGTTCCTCAACGTTGTTGAGGATTGGGGCAGCAAGTCGCGTGAGAGGGGAAACGAGTGAATAACACAAGGCGTCTACTATGCAGCGTCGGGGTGGTCGCAGTGCTGACGTTGGGAATGCTGGGCTGCTCCTCGTCAAACAGCGCCAATGAAGCAGCCGGCACTACGCAGCCAACCATTCCTTTTGCCGGTCTAGTCAGTACGACCAGTTCACTTCCGCCGACAACCGTCTCGACCGTGCCTCGGTCACCGGTGGTGAACAACCCCGACGACGTAGCATTTTGTGGCGCGGTCAACGCTTTCGACCCGATTTTCAACGACCTTGCTGGGGTCACCGACTTGCGAGCTGACACCTTTGGTCGAGCGGTTTGGGTAAGCCAGATTGCCGACCTATCCCGCAAATCACGCGAGAGCGCACCGACCGAGTTGGTCGATGCAGTAGACGTCTATACCGATCACATCGACCAAGGCCTTGCGGCGATCGCCGTGGCAAAAACCTTGGCTCAGTACTCGGCGGCCGTGACGGTGATGACAAACGCATCGAATGACATCAAGGTGCAGCCGATGCTTACTTGGATGACGGGTAATTGCACCCAGAATGCTGGCGATGGTTCACCGGCGTCCGGTACATGACCATGACAACCGGTAAGCTCATAAACTTGAGTCGGTGTCAAACGTGGCTTACTTGTCGATGGAGTGACTGATGAAAATTCGTATCGCGGGATTGGCTGTGTTGCTCGTGTTGTTGTCGGCATGCGGTTCATCGACGAACAGCTCGACAGAGTCTGAATCCGGGTCCGACACAACGATCGATGTGGACCAAGCCGCCGCGTCGGCTTGCAAACAAATGGACGAAGTATTGGCTCACACTGCTGACGGCTCCGACATTTCCGGATCTGACGCCAACGCGTTTTTGAAGGCGATCGACCCCGTGTTAAAGCCGAACGGAAGCCGAACTACCCGCACTGATCCAGTGCCGCAGTGGAAGCCGCTTGGCCTGGTTTTAGTGCCACTGTTACAAGCGGTAACAACTCATGACACCGCCGCGATTGCTGATTTGACGCCGCAAGCTCAAGCGATTTGCGCCACGATCCCCGCCGAAGCTCAAAGCGCTGCAGGGTACAAACCGACCGGCACCTGAATCGCGGTCGTGGTGACTGACCAACATCCGGCCCGAGTCGCCGCCCAGCGATCCATGGCCGCCATCGAAGCAGGCGAACGCGACCAGTGGCTATCGCTGTTTGCTGACGACGCCATCGTCGAAGACCCGATCGGTCAATCACCCCTTGATCCAGACGGTCTAGGTCGACGGGGCAAAGCAGCCATCGCCACATTTTACGACACCGTCGTGTCCGCCAATCCGGTTGGCTTCGACATCAAATCGTCCTATGCCGCCGGTGACGAAGTAGCCAACGTGGGGGTCATCACCACCACCTTCCCTGACGGATCACGCGCCATCGTCGAAGGCGTCTACACCTACCGCGTTAACGCTGACGGCCTCATCGTGTCGCTACGAGCGTTTTGGGAGTTTTCAGCCATGACCTTCGAACCTCCGCCCAGCTCGACATGACTAGCCCGACGTGACCTATCGGGTGACTGGCTCGCCATGACGTATCGGGTCATCCAATGGGCGACAGGCAATATCGGCCGAGCCGCAATCGAGGGAATCTTGGCCCATCCCGACCTCGAACTTGTCGGCGTCTATGTCTATGCCGACAACAAGGCGGGTCGAGATGTCGGAGACATTTGCGGGATCGCTCCCACGGGCGTGATTACCACCAACGACCTTGCCGAAACGTTGGCACTAGACGCCGACTGCGTCATCTACAGCCCGATGCTGGCCAACCCCACCGAAGTCATCGCGTTGCTCGAATCGGGCAAAAACATTGTCACACCGGTCGGATGGATTTACCCATTCAAAAGCCATGATGTCGCCGCGGTCGAAGCGGCGTGTCGTTCTGGCAACGTCAGCCTGCACGGCACCGGAATCAACCCGGGAGGCATCACCGAACAAATCCCGCTGATGCTCTCGGCGTTTTGTCGCGACATCGAACACATCCGAGTCGAAGAATTTTCCGACATCCGAAACTACGACACGACATTCGTGGTCCGCGATGTCATGTTGTTCGGCGCCACCATCGACCAAGCGAAAACCAGTCCGATGGTGAACCTGCTCGGCGACGGATTCTGCCAATCAATCGACATGATCGCCGCCGCGCTCGGCGTAAACCTCGACCCCACCAAACGCACAACCCACGACATGGCAGTCACGACCGTGCCCCTCGACACACCAGTCGGAATCATCGAAGCGGGCACCGTCGCCGCCCAACGGTTCACCTGGCAAGGCCTCATCGACGGCGAACCGTTCGTCACCGTGCGAGTGAACTGGCTGATGGGCGAAACCAACCTCGAACCGGCCTGGACGTTCGGCCCCGAAGGCGAGCGATTCGAAATCGAGTTCGCGGCGACCCCACCACTGAAAGCAACGTTCCACGGCATGCACCCGCCGACCGTCGACGGCGCCGACGTGTCGCACAACGAAGGCATTATCGCCACCGCCATGCACTGCGTGAACGCCGTGCCCTTTGTGGTCGACGCCGCCGTCGGAATCCGGACATACCTCGATTTGCCCCTCATGGCGGCCCGCAAAGCCAACTAATCAGCGACATCTCGCGAATTGACTATCGACAGACCCGTGGCCGCAGGTACAATTCGGGCGGGTTCGGGGTAGAGTTCAGGCCCTTGAGGAGGCAATGCCGGTGTTGAAGCGCATCTTGTTCGCGATGGTGCTGATAACAGGACTGTTTGTCGCGTCCGTGGGCCTGTCGGCCACGCCCGCCAACGCCCAATACTGCGCACCCGGCAGCGTGAATCAAGGCGCCAACACGCCATGTCAGGTCATCACCGGCAACGGAACGAGTTTCCCCGTCGGCGGCATCGTCGAACTCGTCGGCCACGGCTTTTTACCCGCCAGCACTGCAAATTTCGCCATCGAAGGTTGCTTGACCACAACCCAGCTCGGAACCGCACTCGTCGATGACGCCTACAACGTGCGGTTCTCGTTCCCGATTCCGGCCGATTGCTGCTCAGGGGTGCACGACGTAACCATCACCGGCCTCAACGCCGCCGGCAACCCTTTAGTCGAGGTCTACCAAATCACGGTCCTCGGTGACCTAGTCCCCCAACCTGACGGTTCGGGTTGTCACTCAACCGTCCCAACCGTGTCACCGGGAAGCACGATTCCAGGCGGCGGTGGTACGGGGACTTTACCGAGAACCGGATCAACAACGGGCGTGCCGCTAGCGGTTGGTTTTGGGTTGGTCGTGATCGGTTTCGGCCTTGTTGTGATCGCCCGCCGGGTGAGTTTTCAGCGGCGCCACCGCAGCTCAACCTCACATCCTTGACCTAACCAACTCAGCTACACTCGCGGAGCGATCCGCGACAGCAGCGGAAATTTGGGTTCGCGGACAACTAGGGGAATTTTGGTGGGGGCCGCACGACGTATGACCCGTCGCTATCAAGCAACCGATGGCGGTGGCTACCGCGTGACTCGACTCGACGCGGATCTGCCGCCCACACCACTAGAACGCGTCGTCATTGTGGCCGGGATGGCTCGCACTGGCAGTTCGTTGTTATCAAGCCAACTTGCCAGCACCGGCTGTGTTGGAATGCCCCGCGAATACCTCAACCCGATTATCACGGCATCGACCAGCGTCGAGTGGGGTTTGCCTCGCGAATCGCTACGGGGTCACGTCGGCCATATCCGACGTCGCTTGCGCGGCGATGACAACTGGCAAAAGCCAGTGCGGTTCACGGATCGTTCCTTTGGCGAGTACTTACGGCTGCTCGCAAATCGCCGAACGACTCCCAACGGCGTCTTTTCGATGAAGACCTTCTGGGACCAATGGGAAAAAGGATTCGTGAACACCGGACAAAAGTTGGATGTGTGGAACGCACCGATTACATGGGTGCGTTTGACCCGCACCGACATAGTCGCCCAAGCCATCTCATATTCTCGTGCAATGCAGACTGGCCAGTGGTCGTCAAATGCCGAATCAAAGGGCCGCCCGGTCTATAACGAAACGCGAATCGCCAACCTGATCGAATATTTTGAGCACCAAAACACGTCTTGGGATCGCTATTTTCAGGCGATCGGCGTTGAGCCCTACGTCGTGCATTACGAGTCGCTGGCCGAGTCGACGACCGAGACGGTTTCAGGGTTGTTGGGTTGGCTCGGGTTTCCCGATGCGCGCCCAGCACCGCCGTCGAGTCGCCGCCAATCGGGTACCGAAAGCGCCGAATGGCAGCAACGATTTCTGAAAAGCCATCACGCGCAATGAGCAATCGAGATGGATCGTTGCGTGACGAAGACGGATATCACACTGACCTGAAAATCACTAACCCTGATTACGATCTGCCGAAGGTGCCCCTGAAGCAGGTGGTCGTCATGGCTTCATCGCAACGATCAGGAAGTTCAATGCTGTCTGCTCAGCTGGCCAGCACCAGCTGCGTTGGTGTCCCTCGCGAATATCTGAACCCGCTTGCTCTCGCCAACACGAGCATCGGTTGGGGATTGCCTCGTCAGTCGTTTCGTGGCCATCTCGGTCAGATTCGCCGTCGCATTCGAGGCAATGATGACTGGCGAAACCCAGTGCGGTTCACGAATCATTCGGTTGGCGAGTACTTGCGTTTGCTTGCCGATCGCCGAACGACGGCGAACGGCGTCTTTTCGATGAAGGCCCATTGGAACCATTGGGAAAAAGGATTTCTGAACACCGGTCAACAGTTGGACCTATGGAACGCACCGATTAGTTGGGTGCGTCTCACTCGCACCGACCTCATCGCCCAAGCCATTTCACTTTCGCGTGCACGACAAAGCGGACAATGGTCATCGCACATGGCGGCGACCAAGTCGGCCAGCTACGACGAAGCCCGAATCGTGCGATGCATCGAAGTCATCGAGTATCAGACGGCGTCCTGGGATCGCTATTTTCAGTCGCTCGGCGTTGAGCCCTACGTCGTGCATTACGAGTCGCTGGTCGAGTCAACGACCGCGACGGTTTCGGGATTGTTGGGTTGGCTCGGGTTTCCCGATGCGCGCCCGGCACCGCCATCGACCCGGCGCCAATCGGGTACCGAAAGCGCCGAATGGCACGCACGATTTCTAAAAAATCACCCCGAGTATGCTCATCGGACCGGTCAGCAATGACGAGAAATGGATCTCAACGTGGTCGATGAACAACATGGGCGACCGCTCGATCAAGCGGTCGATGCCGCCAATAGCGACGTCGTTGCCGAAAAGCACCTGGACTTGCCGCCAACGCCTGTGGAACGGGTTGTCCTTCTCGCCTCGCTGGCCCGCACTGGTAGTTCACTGCTGGCCGCGCAGCTCGACAGCACCCGCTGTGTCGGAGTACCGCGAGAATATTTAAATGCCGATGCACTCTCGCAGACGGGCAGCGCCTGGGGATTGCCACGGCAGTCATTGCGAGGACATCTGGGTCAGGTTCGCCGTCGTATGCGCGGCGATGATGACTGGCGGAAGCCCGTAACGTTTTCTGATCGATCGTTTGGCCCGTATTTGCAGTTTCTTGCCGCTCGACGGACGACTTCGAATGGGGTCTTCTCTATGAAGGTCAATTGGGGAGATTGGGAACAAGGCTTTTTGTTGACCGGTCAATCCCTTGACCTGTGGAACGCTCCGATTACCTGGGTGCGTCTCTTTCGAACTGACGAAGTAGCCCAAGCCATATCGTTCTCGCGTGCGAGGCAGAGTGGCCAGTGGTCTTCCAGCTACAAAACGAAAATCACACCAACATACGATGAGAGCCACATCATTGATTCCATCAGACACATCGAGAGAAACCGTGTGGCATGGGATCACTATTTCGTGTCGATCGGTGTTGAGCCCTACGTCGTCGTCTACGAATCACTCCTTGAATCGACTACTGAAATTGTGAGGGCGTTGTTGGATTGGCTTGGGTTTCCCGATGCGCAACCAGCACCGCCATCGACCCGTCGCCAATCGGGTACCGAAAGTGCCGAATGGCAGGAACGATTTCTAAAAAATCACCCCGAGTACCTCGACCGAACGGGGCATACATGACGATTGCTGCTGCGAACTAACTATTCGCCGACGGGCGAGACGGCAACCCGCTACGGCGACGGTGGTGCCTTCGCCAGCAACGATTTGACTCTCCCCCGCCACTTGGGCGAGATGATGCGGCGGGCCTCGATTTCGGCGATGACCGCCAACCGACGAGCGCGCATCTCTAGGGTGATCGGCCCGAGGGGAACTCGCGGCAACGAACGTTTGATCCGGTGCCATTTATAAGGTCGGACATGGAGCAGGCGGCGCTCGTCTCCGGCGATGTGGTCGTATCCCATCTCGAGATACTCGACCAGAATCTCGTCGTAAGCATCGGCTAGCACCGTTGAATTGGGGTCGAGGCCAGTGACGATTCCGACTCCGGCAGGATCGACATCGATAACGTTCACGGCGAGGTCAGGCCGGTAGCGCTGCAGACAGATGATGAGTTTCCACACATCACCGGTCCAGCGATCAGTCGTGCGTTCACGCGCTGCTTCTCCGGGTTCACGGGGGAAACAATCATCGATAACGATCACACCGTCGGCGGTCATGGAACGTTCGACGTTGATGAAGTCACGCAGGGCGAACTCGAACAGGTGCATGCCATCGATGAACGCTAAATCGATCGAACGATTCTGCAAGAGTGCTAACGGTTGATTGCTGGCAAAGAAATCGTCGCTCGTTTGGGCGAAGATCTGAACGCGGGCCGGTGGTTCAATGCGCAACTGCGGTTCGGGATCGATACCAATAACAAACGTGTTCGGGCCAGTCAGAGCGATGGATGCGCCGCTGTGGATGCCTATCTCAAGATAGGTACGCGGGACGAGGGCCAGGTGCAGTCGTTGCAACAACACTTCGTAACGAGTCTTTACCCCACCGAGGTCCATTTTGTGATCGGTCACTCGTATCCCTCGAACGTAGATGTCGGGCGGGCGAAATCTAGCAGCAAGGCACTCCCAAATCAGCAGATCCGCCGCCTCGGTAGTCGACGGCCGGGGCGCCCCAGACCTGCTTAGCGGCCGAAAACCGCCGATGCTGTTAAACGTTCATCCAAGGTTGCTGTGAACGCGACCCGACCAGTGGTGTCAATGAACAAGTTTCCATCTCCGTGCGCCGGCCGACCCGAATAATACGAAACTATGCTGGCTTCTACCGTGTCAGGGTTAATCATGACCTGATGTCCAACGGTGAGGCGATAGTTACCGCCCGGCAGGTCAATCACCCCCGATACCGCAAAGTCGATCGTCCGGTGGGTTCCGGACGGAATCGAAACGAGCACGGTCGCGACGTGACGATCAGCTTCGCCAAACGACCGCAAACTGACCGGCTGGCCATCGACGCGCACCTCGGTTGTCGTGAGCGCGGAATACAACTCCACTTGACTGATGTTCGTGCCCTTCGGCACACCGCGGTCGTTGCCAATGACCCCCGTAGGCAAGCCAGAATCTGGGCCCTGATTGTCGAGTTCGACATGAGCAGTGCCGGCTGCGGCACCAGTGGTCGGATCAACGGTGATGTCGTAACTCATCGATCGGTGTAAATACGCGTCGAGCTTGTTGTTCGCATAATTTTGGGTCACGAGTTGAACGAAATCGCCGGGTCCAGAATGCAACGAACCGGTCGTGCCCAGCACCTCGGTAAGCGGCCGAGTCTGTTCATCAAGTTGATACCACCGCAGATGCGAACCAGCGACGGCCGGTCCAACGATGTCGGCCAACTTGTCGGGACGAGGAATATCGGCTCGCATCAGTTTACGGAACGTCACTTCCGCCGCATCAGCGAGCACATCGGTTCGTTCGTTGTCAGAACCAGCTTCGGTGTACTGATCGCGATTTAAGAACTGCTCTGCGTTTTTCGCAGTCAACGTGTGAGTCATCCCCGGAACCTGAACTGGCCCAGTTATCTTGAGCAACGCCGCTAAACCGGCAGGATCAACAACCAGCACCCCATCAATCGATTTGCCCCCCGATGCTGGATACAGCTGACCAATCACTTGGGCAATTGACGGCAAGTCAGGTGACATCGTGATGTTGCTCCACACGACGCCCGGGTCAATAGGCCCGTAGTTGCGAACCCATTCAGCGGGACCAGCAATCGGTTGTGCCGGATTGTGGGCCATGTTGAGTTCGGTTGTGCGCCCGTATCGGGTCATGTCCAACTTGCCATGGTCAATCGTGACCTCGGCAAAACTACCCATGAACCCGCCCGATCCCCGCTGCTCAGCCGGTGTTACGAACGCCACGAAATACACCGCTGGCTTGTCACCGCCGAGCAGCACCGGTGCGAGCCTCGCCGCGAGCGCAGCATTTTTGGTGACGGGCTCGGCGCGAGTCGCTTCAGTCGCAAATCGTTGAAGGCGGCTCGCGAGCGGGCTGAGAAGCCAAGGAGAATCGACAGCAGATGCAAGTGCGACCGACTTCGTGAGCTCCGACGCGCTTGAATCAAGGCTTGGCACTGCGTCGTGTATGGCCTTCAGGTCGAACTGCCCGCCCTTTCCGGCAATGCGATTGCGTTCAACCGTGGACACCGCGTCAAAACTCGTGTTCGAAAGCACCGCGCCTTGTTCGGCAACATCTTGCACCGCACGCGCTTGAAGCCCAACGAATGGAACGAAGCGAGCTGGCCGGCTCCACCAGGAGTTCAGCGCGCTATTTGCACTCGCAAACTGACTTCGTGCCCGATCGAATTGCTGGCTTGCTTGTTGGGTGTCGCCTGACGACGCAGCATCGATAGCCCGACTGGCCGCGGTGACCGCACCTTCGAGGTTCGATTGGCCGAGGATGATTCCGACGGCAAACAACGCGGAGGTAATCAACGCAAAACCAGCCAGACCGCCGCATGTCAACAGGATTGGTCGCCGAATCCTGCGCGGACTGCGCATGAGCGCCGGAACCGCGATACATCCGCAGCCGATCAACGCGATTGCTGCTGACAGACCCGTGCGCCCGTCGGTCGGTAGGCGCAACAAGATCTGGATCACCAGTGCCGCGGCGGCACAACGAAACGATCGCGGTGGTCGCCGACGGGTCGACGAGTAGCCGATGAAGCCGAACGCCACAATCCCGGCACCGGTTCCCAACCACGTTCGGGTCGCCACCAAGGCAATCGCGGTCGCTACCAACATCCAACGCCACGCAGCAAACGCACCTAGGAACGCGATGCCAAAAGCAAAGACCCCGGTGATAATTGGGTTCGCCCAAGCCACACCAGAAGGTTCGCACCCCGACATTGCCCCGCCGATACCGGCAGCCACCGAAAACAGCAACACTGATGCAAGTTCGCTAGTCGAGCGAAAGACCCGGCCAGTACCCCAATTGGTGGCACGGGTTTCGGGACCTGCATCACGAATTCCTGATTCTGCCACTATGCTCCTACGACTATGCGAAGGTTGATTTTTATCACTTTGGTGGTGCTCGGAGGCATCGCCTTAGGTTTCGGAGTGGCAGGTATGCCAAATCGAAATCAAGATCGACCTTTGTCTTCGCGTCCGGCGGCGTCAGTCGAATCAACGACCACAACGGTGAGCGCACCATGACCGCGCCCCAGGCAACTTCGAATTCATTCGATCTTCATACCTACACTCGAACGGTGATGCGGCACGGGTTGCTCGTCATCGGAGCTGTCGCCGTCGTCGTAGCATCAACCTTCATTTTTGCTTCGCTCGATCAAAAGGTCTACCGAACAGCGTCGACTGTTCTGTTGAAGCCCCGACTATCCGACACATTGGTCGATCAAAACGGCGCTAAATCGACAACCGACGTCGCAACTGCTCGCCAACTCATCACCAGCGAGCCCGTTCGCAAAATTGTGTCGTCTCAATTCGGTAAAGATCTTCCGCCGGTTTCGGTTGCCGCCATCTCGAGCACCGCGGTTGTGGCGATCTCCGCAATTTCCACTGACCCCCATCTCGCAGCAGCCGTTGCCGACGCGTACGCGACTGGATTCATCGAGTTTCGGCGGCAACAAGACGTTGAAGATCTCACCGCGGTCAGCAATAAATACCGTGAGCAAATTACCGGCCTGCAAGATCAGCTCTATTTCATTGGTGTTACCCAAGCCTCAGGTGTGACAAGTGCGCCGGGTACCGAATCCCGGAAAGTCGAACTGACCACCCAAATCAATTCGTTGCAGTCACAGATCAATCAACTGGCTCTTGACGCATCACTGCGAACTGGCGGTGCGCAAATGGTTTCATCGGCGCCGGTGCCGACCTCACCATTAGGGGCAAAACGCATTCGAAGCGTTGGCGTTGCCTTGATTGTGGGCCTGCTTTATGGTCTCGTGCTCGCATTCGGCCTTGAATACATTGACGATCGGATTCGTTCCAAAGATCAGCTCGAAGCGGCGACGAGCGGCTTACCGATGCTCGGCCTGATCCCGGCAGTTCTCGATTGGAAAGACCACTCGCTGCCTCGCCTCGTCACCCTCGAAGCACCACGATCGCAAATAGCTGAGGCGTATCGCTCGCTCCGCACGTCGGTGCAGTTTCTGAGCGTGAGCGAACCAGTTTCAATCGTCCACGTGACCAGCGCTGAACCCGGCGAAGGAAAATCTACGACCGTGGCGAACCTGGGTGTGACGTTGGCTGACGCCGGCTTGAGGGTCGTACTGGTCGATTTCGATCTTCGTCGGCCGCGACTACATAAGTTTTTCGAACTTGAAAACGAAGTGGGAATAGTCAATGTTGTCCGTGGCGAAGTCTCGCTCCTTGACGCGATTCATTGGCTCGACACCGAGCGATATGGCCGCCTCGCAGTGCTACCAGCAGGTCCGGTGCCAACGAATCCATCTGAGCTCA
The DNA here is from genome assembly GCA_037138595.1 of Actinomycetes bacterium. Lineage (GTDB taxonomy): Bacteria > Actinomycetota > Acidimicrobiia > Acidimicrobiales > Acidimicrobilacustridaceae > UBA4742. The sequence continues at coordinate 12,146 of JBAXIB010000013.1, forward strand.
CTGGCATGCCTCGGGTCAGAACGATCCTCGAAGAGCTCACCGCGATGTCCGACATCGTGATTCTCGATTCAGCCCCCGTTATGCCCGTGACCGACACGCTCGTGTTGTCCGCCTATGTCGATGCGACGGTCTTGGTCGCTCGCGTGGGCGTAACTTCAGGTCGCACCATTGGCCGCGCCAACGAATTGTTGCAGCGGGTGGGCGCCAGAGTCGCCGGCACGGTTTTGAACGCAGCCGAACCCGAACCGGGCTATTACGGCTCCTATCGCTATCGGTATCGTCGCGGCTACTACTACAGCGGGTACCGCAATAGCGGCTACTACTCAAGTCCTGAGATTTCTGACGTTCCGGCCGAATCAAGCCGTCGGAAAAAGGCTAAATCGGTCGTTGAAACACAAAGCGTTGCATCGACTGACACGGGTTCTGACGCAACTTTGACGTGAGGATCGTGACCCGATGAGTCGACCAGACCGGACGAGTCTCATCGGAAATCAGGCGCCTTGGTTGACCAGCAGAACGCGTCGACTGATTGAACTCATCGCGGTTGTCCCGGCGTTGATTCTCACTATTCCAATCATGGCAGTGCTCGCAGCGATCGTTGCAGTGGTGCTCGGCCGACCCGTGTTGTTTCGCCAGACCCGATCAGGCCGAGAAGGCAAACCGATCTGCGTGACAAAGTTTCGCACGATGAGCAATGCCGTCGACGAGCATGGCCGTCTGTTGCCTGATGCCCAGCGACTGGGCACCTTCGGCCGAGCACTTCGGTCATCGAGCTTGGACGAATTGCCGCAACTTTGGTCAATCATCTCGGGAGAACTGAGTCTGATAGGTCCGCGCCCTCTCCCGGAAACCTATTACCACCGTTACAACTCAACTGAAATACGTCGGTTAGAGGCTCGACCGGGGTTAACCGGTTGGGCGCAAATACACGGCCGTAACAATGTCGATTGGGCTGAGCGTTTTGCCCTCGACGTGTCCTATATCGAAACCGCGACATGGCGAGTCGATCTATCGGTGCTGCTGCGAACGGTGCGGCTATTGCTAACCCGAAGTGGAACCCGCGCAAGTGGTCACGTCACCATGCCAGAATTCTTGGGATCGGGCGATGAAGGCTCCCCGGTTACCTAATCTCAGTGGCGATTGCGGGCGGCGATCCGGCGAAGCCAACTAAGCAAACCGGTCACTCCGGGAACTGCACGGACCCCTCGATGCCACCGGGCGCGCCGAACGAATCGACCCATTGCGTGGTCGAACTCGGTGGTGTCGACGGTCGAATTGCTCGACAGCACGGCGGCCTGGACCGCGGGATAGATAAAAAGTTCGTGCTCGCGCTGCCATGTGCGTGCGCGGCGGCGACCGGCGCGGCTTGGATCTTGCTGTGCCAACTGACGAAAGGCACGATCGAAATCAATCGCTTGACTCAATCGTGACTGCGGATCCGCATAGTGGCGTTCTGATCCGTCCCTGACCCCTGAAGGCAAATCCGCGCCACCATTCACAATGGACCCCGACCACCACATCGCACGCGAGTCTGTAAAAAGTTGAGCGGCGACGAATACTTGGGGGTATGCATGGGCTGCCGCAGACCCCTCAGCTAGGTGTCGCTCAAGCAACGGCAGCGCCGCTCGGGCGGCCGAGACTTGATAGATCAAACCCGGCGCATGGCTTGATGACGCTCGCAGGTCACGAACCTTGATTGGCCCAGTCGTCTTTCGCCCTCGAAACAGGTATCCCTCCGGATGGTGCCACTGGGTAGACACAAAATGCGGTTGGCGCTGGACAAGCCATTGTTCGAGCTCGCCGAGTTTCGAAAAATCGAATCGATCATCGTCGGCCGAAACCAAAACCCATTCAGTTTCAGCTTCTCGAATAATGCGACAGAACGTTTCCGCGTAACCACGGTTTTGCGCGTTGGTCAGGACCCGCGCTCCGAGGTCGACGAATGGTGCCAGGCCCGCCGCGGTGTCGTCGCTGCTGCCGTCATCAATGACAAGAAGCGAAATGGCCTGTGTGCTGACGACTCCGAGAGCGTCATTGACGGCCGATACGACCGATTCACTGCGATTGAATGTCGGAATCGCAATTGTCAAAGAAGGACGCATAGAGGTCACCCACTGATCGGTACGAGAAACTACCACGGTCGATCTTGAGGCCCTGTGCCCTGAATAATGGCCTACTTTCGGGGCTTTTTGTCGTGTAGTTTCGCAATGACATGACTGCGTTACGCGCCTCGCTCGAGCACAACGGTTTCGTGACCGTGCCAAATGTTCTCGCCTCAAATGAGATTGAAAAACTCACCGAAACGTTGGCTCGCTTCCAAGACTCGCAGCAAAATCCGCACCTTGCCGAAGTGCCCGAAGTATCTGAGATCATTTTCTCGGACCGAATCGTTGACCTAGCTGGCGAACTTCTCGACGGCGAGCCCATGTGCTTTCCTGACCACACGTCGCAATCAGTCGGCGGCGGTTTCGGGTATCACAAAGACAGCGTTGACCGCTGGGACCCAACCGGCCCTGATTGGCAGGCCGAGCACTTTCCGATGATCAGGTTCGGCATCTATCTCGAGGACTTCCGCGGCCATTCAGGGTCACTCGCGATTCAGCCAGGGAGTCACCGCGGCGTTCAGTACGCTCGCCGGTCAGTCAACATCAAAACGAAACCCGGCGACCTGGCTGCGTGGTATTTCACGTCAACCCACGCCGCTAATTCGCCGTCGCCTCGGGTTGCACCGCAACACGCTCCACGAGTACTCATCAACAACAATCGCGTTTCACGACTGACCTGTACCGCTTCACGGTCAATTGCCACCTCGCGACTCGGGTCGCGCTTTATGTTGCCCTACACCGCGACTCGCCGAGTCGTGTTTTTCCCGTACGCGCTGAATCACCGGCTGGTCTCGCGGTATCTGTCGTTGCTCATGCATCGCGACTATTACCAAAAAGGTTTGCGAAGCGATCCCGATCAAGGAGCCCGACCGGTAGCGGCTGGACAAGTGAAGTGGTTCAACCCGTACTCGTTTCTTGATCGCGCTGACCCCTCACTCACCACCGAAGGCTTCTACCAGGGGCAAGCATCAGCTGCGGCCGATTTTCTCGCTGACGACATCTGGCGAGAAATGCAGACACAACTTTCATGACGCCTCAAAATGCAGTGAGCCGCTGGCATCGGCGAGCAAGGTGGTTGCATCTTCGCCATGTGCCGATGTTGCCGAGCCTGATCAGCCGTTCTGTCCGCGTGATCTTCGCGTGCGACCTCCCTCACACCGTCGAGCTCGGCGATGGAGTCGCTTTTCATCACAACGGCCTCGGCGTAGTGGTCCACCCTCGGGTGAAGATTGGTCGAGGTTGCAACATCATGTCGAATGTCACCATCGGTGGAAATGGGCGGTATGGCACAATCCCGCAGATCGGCGATGAGGTTTATATCGGAACCGGTGCCGTCATCATCGGTCCCGTTGTCATTGGTGATCGCGCTCGAATCGGCGCTAACGCTGTCGTGACTCACGATGTTCCAGCCGACCACCTCGCGGTTGGCGTACCTGCGGTAGCGAGACCGTCTTCGCCGAAAAGTTCGAGTGATCCAACCGTTTTATGACGAGAACTTTTTCTGTCGTCATTCCGCTGTACAACTCGGGTAGTTATGTGCGCCGATGCCTTTCGAGTGTTGAGGCCCAAACACTTCGCCCCCATGAAGTGATCGTTGTCGATGATGGTTCGACCGACGGAAGTGCCGAACTTGTGGCTGAAGAGTTCCCTCAAATCGTGTTGATCCGCCAGGAAAACCAAGGCGTAGCGGCAGCTCGCAACCGAGGAATCGCTCAAGCGTCAAGCGACTGGATCGCTTTTTTGGATTCGGACGACTATTGGTTCGCAAACCATCTCCAAGAACTCGCGCAGATCCGCTCAGATTTCGGCGATGCAAAGTTAGTTTCGACAGCGTTCTGTCGGTGGATCGAAGGTCAAGAAACGCCGTTGGCGAAACCGAGGACGCGGTCTAGGCGAATCGACTATTTCCGTGAAGCAGCATTCGACATTGGGATCGTGTGCTCAAGCAGCGCAGCTGCAGCTAAAGAACAGTTGGACAAAGTTGGCGCATTTCCAGCGTTCGGTTCAGGCGAGGACCTTGCATGTTGGGCCGCGCTGGCCTTAGACGAGCCAGTCGCGGTGAGCGACGCAGTCACGGCGGTCTATGTCCAACACCCAACAAGCGCGATGGCATTACAAACCGCACAACCTCTGCCAAATCGAGTTGCACCGGAGGCAACATATGACCAAGTCGGTCCATCAACGGCTGTGGCTGCTCGCGCTCTCGCAACCGGCCCGCACCTGGCGTCATCAAGCGACATCAGCCTGTACGTCGATAGCCGCATCAACAGCGCGATCCGTCACGCGTTACTTACCGACGATCGGTCGCGGGTCGACGCGCTTCAGCGATTGAGAACCCAACCATTTCGGTCCGAGTATTGGACCCTGCATGTGGCAGAACGACTGCCGAACTGGCTGCTACAGCAGTACCGGCGGGCTAGACGCCGGGCCAACCACCTTGAGCGCTAGCGTCACCAGTCATGTTGCGACTCGTGATTCTCGGAGGCGGCGGCCACGCCAGCGACGTACTCGGAGTTGTAGAAGCGTTACAACGAACCGGTGAGCTGATTGAAGTGGTGGGATTACTCGCCGACGAGACTCCAGACCCTTCGCGCTTTATCGGTCGGGACGTTCGACACCTTGGACCGATCACGATGATTGACCAACTTGATGCGAATTACGTGTTGGCGATGGGATACCCAACTACGCGTCGCGCCGTCTTTGAAAAAATCCGACACATGGATCGCAGACCGGCAACACTCGTGCACCCGGCGGCAGTCATCGGGGCCGGCTGTGACGTTGGCGCGGGTGCGGTGATCTTTGATGGCGTGCACCTGTCGGCGATGGCTCGAGTTGGCGAACACAGCTGCATTTCCTACAACTCCAGTGTTGGCCACGATTCACGCATTGGTGATTTTTGTTCGATCATGCCCGGTGCAACCGTGTCGGGGTCAGTGGTAGTTGGTAACGATGTGATGGTTGGTGCCAATGCCATCGTGGTGGAGCAGCGTCGCATTGACAACGGCGCCAGCATCGGCGCCGGCGCGGTCGTTGTTGATGATGTTTCAGCCAATACGATCGTCGCGGGAGTTCCGGCGCGCCCGCTGTCACCGCGCGAATGACGATCGAGTCGCCACCGCCATTGCGCGTGGTAGCCATCGTGCAAGCACGAACGGGATCGACCCGGCTGCCCCGCAAAGTCTTGACCGACATCTGCGGGATTTCGATGTTGGAACGGATCGTGATTCGTCTGCGACGTAGCTTGGCGGTCGACGAGGTAGTGGTGGCGACGACGACCTTGACGCAAGACGACGAAATCGCAGAAGCATGCAAACAGTTGGGCGTCGAAGTCATACGCGGGAGTTCCGATGATGTTCTTGGTCGTTACGCGCTCGCCGCTGGCCAGAGCCATGCCGACATCGTCGTTCGCATCACCGCCGATTGTCCCTTCATCGACCCGGAACTGGTCAGCGAGGTCGTCCAGACGATGATCGACGGCGCCGGGTCGATTGACTATGTATCCAATTCGATTGACCCCCGTAGCTACCCACGAGGCCTCGACGTCGAAGCATTTTCGATAGCCGCACTTCGTGAGACCGATCGAGATGACACCAACGCTCGAACTCGAGAACACGTCACACCATTTATGCGTGAGTCCGGACGTTTTCGCGTTGCGTCAGTGCGCACGAGCGAAGACCTCTCAGCGATCCGTTGGACTGTCGACACCGCTGAAGATCTAGAGGCGATCCGGTTGCTTGCACAAGCATGTGATGGTCGCACCGACATTGGATGGCACGAGTTGCTCGAGCTGTGGCGCGCGAATCCTCAATGGCAACAACTGAACGCTCACATTGAACAAAAGGAAATCGAGCGCGACAGCCAATAATCCGACACGACGCGATCTCAGGTCGCCGACCTAATGTCGGCTTGGGTGATGGGTGCGCCTTGCATCAAGTCATGTTCGGCTACCTGACCGATCACTGAACCGATTTCGTCTGGTGCTAATCCGCCTGCCGGTCGAATCGATCTGACGTTGTCAGCGGTAAATGATTCCCCCGCGGCGATCGGGCGCACGGCACGAAGTGAACGCCGAAATGCCAGGCTGGCGAGCTCTGATTCAGACGGGCCATAGCGGATTATCCCACGGGCGGCGTGGGCGTCGCGGACCGCGGCAATCAACTCGCGCAACTCGGCCGGTTCAATTGAAAATGCCGAATCTGGTCCGCCATCGGCCCGGTCCATGATGAGATGTTTTTCAATAACGCAGGCCCCGAGTGCAACGGCAACGATCGACGCTGTCGTGCCCAAGGTGTGGTCGGAAAACCCAATCGGCCGCGACCAGCGCTCAGCCATGTCAGGGATAACCGCAAGATCGATTTCGCCAACCGGAGCGGGATAGGCCGAGCTGCAGCGCAAGAGAGCAATATCGGTGGCACCGGCAGATTGCGCGGCGGTAACGGCGGCATCAATCTCGGCGAGAGTCGCCATGCCAGTCGACATGATCATCGGACGTCCTTGCGACGCGACATAGCGAATGAGCGGCAGATCAACGAGTTCAGCCGACGCAATCTTGTACGCCGCCGGATTGAAAGGTTCGAGAAAATCGACCGCCGAATTGTCGAACGGCGACGAAAACCACGTGATGCCTGCTTGGCGAGCGGTCTCGACTAGGGCCTCGGTCCAAGCCCACGGCGTCATCGCTTCGGCGTAAAGATCCGCGAGTTGGGTTCCGTCCCACAACGTGCCACCCCGAACTACGAAATCGGGATGATCTGATCGAACGGTGATCGTGTCAGGTGTGTAGTGCTGCAACTTGACGGCATCGGCCCCAGCTTCTGCCGCCGCGATGACGAGCGCGTGGGCCGCGTCTTCATCTTGTCCATGGTTCGCCGAGATTTCAGCGATGACGTACGGAGGTTCGCTAGCGCTGATGGGTCGACCGTCGATAATCATGGGGCGCGGCTCAAGTCGGTTGGTTAGTCCAGTTACTGCGACGACTTTACTCCTTGGCCCGAATCACACCCACGACATCGCGTAACCCCTACTTGCGTGCGTTGTCGTCAATAACTCCAACACATCACAGCAACGAGGCCAACGTCGCTACGACCCGATCTTGGTCAGCGTCGGTCAGTCCAGGAAAAATCGGCAGGCTGAGGAGTTTGGAATAGATCGCGTCGCAAACAGGAAGATCGCCTCGCTGAAGACCCAAGTCAGCGCTAATCGGGTGATGGTGAACCGGCACGTAATGGACCTGAACGCCAATCCCTGCCTCTCGCATGCCGTCGAACACACCACGACGATGATCAACCTGAATCGGGAACAGGTGGTAGGCGTGGGTAACGCCATCAGGAGCACGTGGCGGCAAGACGACGTCCAAATCGGCCAAACGGTCGCGATAGCGATCGGCGAGTTGGTTTCGGCGTTCGACGAACTGGTCAAGTTTCTTGAGTTGCGAGGTACCTAACGCAGCTTGCATGTCGGTGATTCGGTAGTTGAAACCCAAGTTCGTGATCTCGTAATACCAACCACCGTGCTCGGGTTGACGCGAGATGTCGTGGCTACGAAATCGTCGTAATGAATCGGCGAGTTGGTCATCATTGGTCGTCACGATTCCACCTTCGCCGGTGGTAATGACCTTGACGGGATGAAATGAAAAAACACAAAGGTCACTGTGGGCGCAATTGCCGATTGGTCCGTCGGGTCCAGTTGCTCCTAGGGCATGAGCGGCGTCTTCGATAACGACGCGTGGCCGATGGTTCATTTGCGAAAGATCAACGGGAAGACCGGCGTAATGCACGGCAACGACCGCGTCAGCAGTTTGCGGAATGTTGGTGATGTCGAGGTTCAATGTCGCTGGGTTGACGTCGACCAATCCGACCGTTGCCCCCACATAGCGTGCGCAGTTTGCGCTTGCCATAAAGGTGAGCGGAGAAGTCACTACGAGGTCGCCAGGGCCGAGACCGGCCGCAAACGTTGCGGCGTGTAGTCCGGCAGTGCCACTTGAAAACGCCACTGCGTGGCGAGCCCCCACGCGACTGGCAACTGCAGATTCAAACTCTTCGATAGCGGGGCCTTGGGTGAGCCAATCGCCGTGGAGTACTTCGACGACGGCACTGATGTCGTCATCGTCGATGGCTTGATGGCCATAGGGGATGGCGGGCCCAGTCATAGGCGGTCGATGAGCTCGCGGATGGCTTGATTGTCGAGCCATTGGTCGTTGGTATCAGATCGATATGCGAACCCTTCCGGCAGTGACTCGCCGGTGCCCCTAGTCCCCGAAGCGGCCGCCGTCGCCCATTGGGAAATCACCGGTGCGATGACGAAGTGATCGTCGCGACGATACGTTCGACGCGCGTCGTCTTCGGAGATCATTTCCTCGTGCAACTTTTCGCCCGGTCGAATTCCGACGACGTCGAGCGTCGCGTCTGGTGCGATGGCACGAGCAAGGTCAACGACCGAAATCGATGGAATACGCGGCACGAAGATTTCGCCGCCTTCCATCCGGTCGAATGAATCGACCACGAACTGCACTGCTTGATCCAGCGTGATCCAAAAGCGAGTCATTCGCTCGTCAGTTATAGGAAGATGACCTGAAGCGGCAAGTTTACGGAACAACGGAACAACCGAACCTCGACTTCCCATCACGTTGCCGTATCGCACGACCGAAAAACGAGTGGGTTTGGCCCCGGCGTAGTGATTGCCGGCGACAAACAATTTGTCCGAACACAATTTCGATGCCCCATAGAGATTGATGGGGCTCGACGCCTTATCGGTTGACAGTGCGACAACCCGTTTGACTCCGGCATCTATCGAAGCATTGATGACGTTTTCGGAACCTAAAACATTGGTTGCGATGCACTCGAATGGGTTGTACTCCGCGGTGTCCACCTGTTTCATCGCCGCGGCATGCACGACTGCATCGATCCCATCGAGCGCTCGAGCGACTCGGGGTTGGTCTCGGATGTCGCCGATGAACCAACGGACCCGCGGATCGTCGCCGAGTTCCTGTCGAAACTCATATTGCTTCAGTTCGTCCCGCGAGAAAATGACCAGCCGATGCGGATCAAGATGCTTCAGCGCATAGCGAGTAAACGCGCGACCAAAAGAACCGGTTCCGCCGGTGATCAACATGGATCGACCTGACAAAAAGGTCATGTCGATTGGCCTGATCGTGAAAGCCGAACCTGGTTGTCTCGCGAGTGCCCTAGCATCTGTCAACAATGCCACACCTTGACCAATTACGGGTCGGGTGGGAGCCCAGGAGTGCAAGGAATATGTCGTGCAACGGACCCACCCGATGACTGGATCGACCCAATGAAGGTCGTCGTCACCGGTGGTGCCGGGTTTATTGGCGCCAACCTCGTCCGCGAATTGCTGCTGCGGCCTTCGATCGACGAAGTCGTGGTTATCGACGACCTCTCAACCGGGTTTGCCACGAATCTGCAGGGTCTCGACGCCACATTCGTTGAGGGCTCAATCCTTGACGACGAACTCTTGGTGGCAACGATGCGCGGCGCAAAGGCGGTGGTCCACCTAGCGGCCCGACCATCGGTGCCGCGTTCGATTGTTGATCCGATCGCGTCGCACGAGGCGAATGCAACGGGAACATTACGAGTGCTGCAGGCTGCTCGTGACCTCGATGACCCGCTGGTGATCTTGGCCTCATCGTCGTCGGTCTACGGAGCCAACCCAACGCTGCCAAAAGTTGAAAGCATGCTGGCAATGCCGATGAGCCCGTATGCCGTTTCGAAACTTGCTGCCGAGCAATATGCAATGGCCTATCAACGCAGCTATGGATTGCGAAGTCTGGCGTTCCGGTTCTTCAATGTGTTCGGACCGTTACAGGCTGCCGGGCACGCTTATGCCGCTGTCGTACCGGCATTTATTCGCGCCGCCATCGATGGCCAGCCACTCATCATTCACGGAGACGGTACGCAAAGTCGCGACTTCACCTATGTCGGCACGGTGTGTTCGGTGATCGCCCACGCGATCGTCGACGAGATCGATGCGGACTGGCCAGTCAATTTGGCCTTTGGCACGCGTACCGACCTGCTTAGTTTGGTCGGGCTGCTCGAACCGCTGATCGGTCATGAGCTCGACGTCACGTTTGGCGAACCACGACCGGGAGATGTTCCCCATTCGCAAGCAGATGGCTCCCGATTACGAGCACTTTTCCCTGCGGTTTCCGCGGTGCCGCTTGCTGATGGCTTGAGCGAGACCGTAGCGTGGATGCGGGGCGCAGACGCGAACTAATCGGCGAATACCTCTTCTTGGTCCGTCATTCGGTTCGGACTTTGACACGATCGACGGTACCTTGGAGTGCGAAATGGCTGACCCAACATGACGACTCCTCAAGAGCAATTTTGGTCCGGCGATTTTGGAGACGAATACAGCGCGCGTAACACCGGCGCCGAGATGCTGGCGGGAAACATCTCGCTATTTAGTGAAATCTTTGGTCGAACAGGACCACTCGAGTCAGTCTTGGAACTCGGTGCCAACATTGGTATGAACGTGCAGGCAATCGGCCTCGTTGCGCCTTCAGCCGCGATCACCGCGGTGGAAATCAATGCGGCGGCTGCGACAGAACTCGCCAAACTCGACTGCGAAGTCATCGAAGAATCGATCCTCGAGTGGACGCCGAGCGCCGCGAACTACGACTTCGTATTCACCAAAGGGGTGCTGATCCACATCGCACCCGATGCGCTGCCGAAGGTGTACGAAAAAATGGCCGCAAGCTCGCGACGATTTGTCATGATGGCTGAGTATTACAACCCATCACCGGTTGCCATTGACTACCGAGGACACTCCGAACGCCTATTCAAACGCGACTTCGCCGGTGAGTTTCTTGATCGCCACCAGGATTTCCGATTGATCGACTACGGATTTCGCTATCACCGGGGCACCTTTTCCCAAGATGACTTCACCTGGTTCCTCATGGAACGTCCTTCGAACTAACGGCACAATCGGCACAATCAGCCGGCCCGGCAGTCCACTGAGAAGAAAGATTTGTGTCAGGCAATTGTCGCGCGTGCGTAATCCTGCGAACACGGACGGGACACTCAGTTTCCTTAGGGTCATAAACAGGTCAGACAGCGTCGTCTGATCATGCGCAAAGGCCCATTTACGCGATTCAGCGCTCGCTGAACCGCCACCCCTACCGGGGCACCCAAGGAGGAACTCATGGTTCACCTAGTCACCGCTGTCATCAAGCCATTCAAGCTTGAAGAGGTGAAAGAAGCGCTCACCGGCGCCGGCATTCAAGGAATCACCGTTAGCGAAGTGAAAGGGTCCGGTCGCCAAGGCGGCCACACCGAGACCTATCGAGGTTCTGAGTACGTCGTGGAGTTTCTCCCGAAGCTCCGAGTCGACATCTTGTGCGCATCTGAAGACGTCGATCGGGTCATGGAAACGATCGCGACTGCAGCTCGAACCGGAAAAATCGGTGACGGCAAAATTTGGTCCACTTCGGTCGAACGCGTGATGCGGGTTCGCACCGGTGAACTTGACATTGAGGCATTATGAAAAACGCCCCTCAGTCACTCGTCGGCCGGATGTTGTCTCCGAAGCGTCTCGTGATCAGCGGCGCGATCGCCGCATCGTTGATCACCATCTTCGCCAATTCGGCCTTTGCCCAAGACGTAGTCGTAGAACCGCTATCGGCAACCGACAAACTCGGCCAGAACACCAACTTGCTGTGGATCGTCGTCGGCGCCGCCATGGTGATGTTCATGCAGGCAGGTTTCGCGCTCTTAGAAGTCGGCTTTGTCCGAGCCAAGAACGCCGGCCACACCATGGCGATGAACATCGCAGTGTTTGGAACCGGCGCAACCGGATTTTTCTTAGTCGGTTACGCCCTGATGTTCGGCGGCTACTACGTGCGAGTTCCCGGATTCGACTGGGGCTATGACCACGCGTTGGGATCGGCTCTCGTTGGGTCGGGACAATGGGTATTTTTGTGGAAGGGCGGTTGGGCACTTACCGGCGGCAAGTTTGCATTGTCAGGTGCCGTGCTTGGCTATTTCCTGTACATGTTGGCGTTCATGGACACGGCGGCAACGATCCCTACCGGCTCGATGGCCGAGCGTTGGAAGTTCAAATCCTTCGTAGCTTGGGGCTTCTTCTGTGGTGCGCTCTACTATCCACTTTTCGGCGCCTGGACCTGGGGTGGCGGCTGGCTCTCCCAACTGGGGAACTCAATGAACCTCGGTCAGGGGTACACCGATTTCGCCGGATCAGGAGTGGTGCACGCCGTTGGCGGTGTCGCCGCCCTCACCGGCGCATTGGTACTCGGTCCACGCATTGGCAAATACAGCAAAGACGGAAAATCCCGAGGCCTTCCCGGACACAGCATTGCCCTAGCCGGAGCCGGCACCTTGATCTTGATGTTCGGGTGGTTTGGCTTTAACGCAGCTTCGACGCTGCAAATCGCCGACGGCCAATTTGCGCTGGTCGCGGCGAATACGGCGATCGCCGGAGCCTTTGGCTGCGTGGGAGGGATGTTCTGGGTCTGGAAGCGCACCGGGAAACCTGATCCCGGCATGATCATGAACGGCCTGCTGGCAGGCCTAGTGGCGATCACCGCATCGTGTGCATTCGTCGACCCATGGGCGGCGGCAGTAATTGGGCTCATCGCCGGATTCCTGGTCGTCGAAGCGGTGTTCTTCGTTGATCACCGACTTCGTATCGACGACCCCGTTGGTGCCATTGGCGTGCACTTTGTCAACGGAATTTGGGGTGTGCTCGCGGTTGGCATTTTCGCCAGCGGCAAGTACGGCATCGACGCCTTCGGAACCGGCTTAGGTTGGAACAGCACCACAACACACCTTGATGCCAGTGGCTCTGCGACCGGCGTAACCGGTGTGCTCTATGGCGGCACCGGCTGGGGTCAGCTGGGAGCCCAAGCCATTGGGGCCCTGACCATCATCATCGTGATGGGCGCGTTTTCGTGGGGCTTTTTCAAACTTTCGAACATCGTCTTCGGTGGAATCCGAAGCACTCGTGAGGATGAAATTGCCGGCCTCGACGTGCCAGAGATGGGCGTGTTTGCCTACCCAGACTTCGTCGGTACCAGCGAAACCTTTGCTGAGGACGAAACCCCGTCGAAGGTTCCGTATTCAAAAGTCTGACCTCATCATTCGCTGCGAGATCCCCCCGGTGAGGGGCCCAGTCGGCCATGGTCGCTTGGGCCCCTCAACCGCGTTCTAGCGTGGGGACCGCATGACATTCCTCGTTCAGCTCCTCATCGTCATCGTGGCCGCGAAGGCCGCGGCTGAACTGTGCCATCGCATTGGCGTCCCAACCGTCGTTGGCGAAATTGTCGTGGGCATCATCTTGGGTCCATCGGTGCTTGGCGTGTTATCACCCGACGTCGTTCTGACCGCGCTAGGCGGACTAGGCGTATTGCTGTTGTTGTTCGACGTTGGAACCGAAATGGACGTAGCCGACTTGCGCTTAGTCGGGCGCGCCGCGATAACTGTTGGTGTCATCGGAGTCGCGGTTCCTTTCGCGTTGGGCGCAGCAGTGGTGTTGGCGTTCGGACTTTCCGGCAACCAGGCGCTGTTTGTCGGAGCGGCGATGACCGCGACTTCGGTTGGTATCACTGCGAGGGTTTTTGGCGACCTGAAAGCGTTGGCAACCATTGAGGCCCGAACCGTTCTTGGCGCGGCGGTAGCCGATGATGTGATCGGACTTGTCATCCTGACGGTAGTGGTCCGGCTCGTCACGGTCGGCACGATCTCGCCCATCGAAGTTGCCCGGGTTGTGGCGATCGCCCTGGCCTTCCTCGTCGTGACTACGGCGATCGGCTCGAAGTATGCCCCGTCGGCATTCGATTGGCTGGCTCGGAAAAGCCGATCAAATGGCACGCTGGTGGCCGCGGCCGTTGCATTCATGGTCGGGATGGCAGCACTAGCCGAATGGGCGAAACTCGCACCGATCGTGGGCGCATTCATCGCGGGGGTAGCGCTCTCGAAGGCGAGATCCGCCCCGCAAATCCGCCGCGAGATGGCGCCCCTCGGTCACCTTTTGATACCGGTGTTCTTCCTCGAAATAGGCGTCGACGTCGATGTGGCCCAGTTCGCCCGGCCGGCAGTGCTGGGTTTGGCCTCCGCACTGCTGGTGATTGCGGTTATCGGAAAATTGGTCGCACCGTTGGGAATGATCGGATCACCTGGCGACAAACTTGCAGTCGGGATCGCCATGATCCCTCGGGGCGAAGTTGGCTTGATCTTCGCCGCGGTAGGAATGCAACAGCATGTCTTTGGCGAAAATGTTTACGCGTCAGTGCTGCTGGTGGTGTTGGTAACTACGTTGATGACTCCGCCACTGTTGCGATGGCGATTGAGTCGAGTCAGCGCAAACTGACTCGACTACTCACCCATCGCTGACTCAGCCGATCAAACCGGTGACGATGCCAGTTCTTCGGTTTCTTCGATGGCGCCAGTGCCGATTCGTTTGGACCAGACCAACGCGCCCAACACCACGACCAGCGCAACGCCCGCAACTAAGAACCTCAGGTTGTTGTCGCGCATCGCGAGAATCGCCGGCAACATCAGCAGCGACACCAAGTTCATGACCTTGATGAGCGGATTCAGCGCGGGCCCAGCCGTGTCCTTGAACGGGTCACCCACGGTGTCGCCGATAACGGCAGCCTTGTGCGCATCAGAACCCTTGCCACCTTCGTGGCCATCTTCGATGTACTTCTTCGCGTTGTCCCACGCGCCACCGGAATTCGACAAGAAGTTGGCCATCAACTGACCGGTGACAATGGCTGCGGCCAAAAATGCACCAAGTGCGAGATAGCCGATACCAAAGCCAATAATGACCGGAGTCAGCACCGCGAGCAGAGCCGGCGTGGCCAACTCACGCAGCGATGCGGACGTGCAGATGTCGATCACCGCTCCGTAATCGGGTCGCTCGGTGCGATCCATGATGCCTGGCTTCTCACGGAACTGGCGGCGGACTTCTTGGACAATCGTGCCTGCAGTTCGGCTCACGGCCCGGATCGCCAGTGAACTGAACATGAACGCCACCGAACCGCCGATCAATAAGCCGATAAAGGTCTTGGGATCAGCCACATTGATTTGGACCAAGCTAGCTAGACGACCAGAAATCTCAGCTTCGGCAACTGTTGCGAAGTCGAGCGTGCCTTTGGCAATCGTCTCGGCGTAGGAAGCAAACAACGCAACCGCAGCGATAACTGCGGAGCCGATAGCGAAACCTTTGGTCACTGCTTTGGTGGTGTTACCCACCGCATCAAGGCTCACCATGATGCGCTCAGGTTCGCCTTCGAACTCGCCGGCCATTTCGGCAATACCGGCCGCATTATCAGCGACCGGACCGAACGTGTCTTCAGCTACCACGATGCCGGTGGTTGCGAGCATGCCGATGCCGGTCAATGCGACGAGGTATAGCGAGAATGCAACGTTTCCGCCGCCGAGAAGCAATGCAACGCCGATGGCCACCGCAATGGCGACAAGCGCCCACACGGCCGACTCAAGGCCCAGCGAGATGCCTTCCAGAACGGTGGTCGCCGGACCAGTTCGAGCGGCTTTGGCGATGTCTTGCACCGGACTGGTTTCGGTTGATGTGTAGTACTGCGTGATTTTGCTTGCGACGAAGCCGAGAATGACACCAGCGACGATTGCGCCGAAGAGTCGGGCCCCGGGCTTTGAAATATTCGCACCGGCCGGATCGCCGACATAGACAAACGCGATGACCGCGGCACCGATCACCGCGATGATCTGGGCCGTATAGATGCCGCGGTTGATAGCTGCGAGCGCGTTGCGGTCGCCGTCGCGTCCACGCACGACGAAGATGCCAACCATTGATGCGAGTAAGCCAACGGTGACCACGGCCACGGGAAAGATCAGGCCTTTTGCCGCTGACTGACCGAGACCGATTGCCCGAAACGCCGAGACGCCCAGGATGATTGAAGCCACGAGCGTGACGGCAAAGCTTTCGAATAAGTCGGCAGCCATACCGGCGCAATCGCCCACGTTGTCGCCCACGTTGTCGGCGATGGTGGCCGGGTTCCGGGGGTCGTCTTCGGGGATGCCCGCTTCAACCTTGCCAACGAGATCGGCACCGACGTCGGCTGCTTTGGTGAAGATGCCGCCGCCGACGCGAAGGAACAGCGCGAGGAGCGATCCACCGAAGCCGAAACCGATCAAGATCGTCGTCGCGGTATTGGTGAACAACATGATGATGACGGTGGCGCCTAAGAGGCCGAGACCAGCGGTCAATAGACCAGCGACGCCACCGGTGCGAAATGCCACCTTGAGTGCAGCTGGGTAGTTACTTTCCTTGGCCGCAGCCGCGGTGCGGACGTTGCCGCGAACGGCGAGCCACATGCCACAAAAGCCAATCGTTCCCGAGAAGATCGCTCCGACGAGAAATGCAATGGTCCGAAACGCGCCGGACTGCGCAAAGCTCAACACTTGCTCGCCGACCGCGCCGGCACTGAGCGCTTCTTTGTTCACTGCCGTTGACGTGACGAACACGATGACGGCGAGCGGAACCACGATCATGGCGATGGTGCGAAATTGCCGCTTCAGGTAGGCCGACGCGCCTTCTTGGATAGCGCCAGCGATGTCCTGCATCTCTTGCGTGCCCGGGTCTTGTGCGAGGACTCCACGCATCAAGATGAAGCCCAGAATCAATGCAATGAGCGAAACGGCGACAGAGATGCAGAGCAAAGTCCATTCGGCCGTGCCAAGCGTAAACGCCTGGTAGCCACCTTCGGTTGCCCATAGCCTGATCATTCGGTGTTTCCTTCCGGTTGGTCCCCGACAGCGCGTTCGGGAATCGAAGTCGCTGCTCTACAAAGATCTGATGCTTCACCCAATCGGCTTAAACCAGAGTTTGGGGCGCGTGAGAGTTCACACTTACCTCGTCACGGTGTCAAACCCCAGGATTTTGGCCAAAAAGCTATTTGGACCCAGTAGTGAGTTTTGCCGGTCCAGTGACTGGCTTAATCGTCTCATTCGGGGTGGTAGCGGGCGCCTGGTCAGCGTCGCCGATCGCATAGAAACGCCCGCCTCTAGCACCGACGAAGATGCGGCCTTTCCAGACCGCTGGGGTTGATTCGATGCAGCCAGTCAACTTAACGGTCCACTTCTCCGGGGGATTGATCGCGGTGTCGCTGACGTCGTAGGCGTGCAGGACGCCAGAACAATCGCCGACAATCAAGGTGTCGTCGACGACCACTGGGGATTGCCAAGTCGGACCAGGCAGTTTCTTCTCCCACTTTATGGCGCCAGTTTCGCGATTAATGCCAAGCAGTCGCCCACCATTGGTGTCGACATACAGGGTGTCTTTCCACAAGGCCGGGGTACCCCACACGCCGGTGGTGCCGCCGCCTTGATCCTTGATCGACCACACGAGCGGGTTATCTGGTTTGGTCGGGTCGAGTTTCATGATCTGCCCGACCTCTTTTGATCGAGCGTTGAACCTTTCGAATTCAGATGCGACGTAGAGAAAACCTTGCGCATCGATAACGATGGAAGCGTCAGTGTCATCACCGGTCCAAAATCGAAAAATACGCTTCGGTACCGCTCCCGTTTTCAGGCCGGTGATATCCCAGCCTTGAACAAGCCCGCCCGAGTTCGCGAAGTACACGGTGTTGCCCGAAATTGCCACCGAGTTTTCGATCGATACGGCCTTGTTGGGGATTTGCTTCAGTAATTCGTCGTCCCAACCGGGTGCGGTGAATACCACCTTTGGATCGACAGCGACCTTCCCCGCCGCGTCGTAGGAACGGTTGAGTTTCACGATATAGAAGTGGCTGTTCTCGCCGCCTTCAAACAAATAGTCGTCGATCACGAGGCCGGAGCCATCCCAGTCGTCGTTCCAAATGACCGGCTTTACGTCGTATGCCCATAGTTTCCACAATTCGGTTGGCGCCGGCTGATCGAGTGCCATCACCCGGTAGTAGTTGTCACGCGAACCGGTATAGAGCAACGGGTACCCGTCAGGATCAACGCTGACCGTGCCTTTGATGAGGTCGCCGGTGGGAAAATCGGGCAGCAGTCGCGCACCACTTTGCGCGTCGAGAAAATGGACGGCACGGTCATACGCGCCGAAGGCCACCCACGTTTTGCCATTCATTTCCCACACATTTGGCTGACCAGTCCAACCGCTTCCGCACCAAGTTCGCGCCCCTTTGTCATCAGTAGAAGTCGAACAGAGTCCGTTGCTTCCAGCGCCAGGAAACGTCCACAACACCTGAGGGTTTTTAGGAACCGGGCCCTTGCCGTAGTAGCTGCGAGTGGGATTACCTCGAAACGTCAGCAGGCCATCGACGGTGTCGCCGAAAGGGTGACCAGACGAAGCTGGATTAACCCAACCGTCATAGGGGCCAAGTTGTTCAAGGGTGGAATCGGTCGAACCAGAGTCTTCGCTGGCAGGGGTCGCATCGCCGGTGGTGCCGGTGACCTCGCTGGCATGTTCCGCATTGGTTCCGGTGTTCGACTTTTTGTCTCGAATCATCACTACGCCGAGAATCAGCACCAAGACGGTGGCGGCTGCGGCCGGTATGAGCCACGACGGCCGCCGCGGTTTTTGCGAAGCAGCCAGCGTTGGATCGGCTGGCGGAAGAACAAACGCGGCCGGGTCAACTGGCCCGACTGGCCCGACTGGCCCGACTGGCCCGGTTGAGTCGGCTGGACCGGTTGAGTCGGCTGGCCCGGTTGAGTCGGCTGGTTCTCGTCCCCCACCAGGGGCGCCGGACTCGGGGTCTTGTGGCACGTCACTCATCCGACACTCCCTTCGGCGACCAAACGTTCAAGCATGAGGTCGGGTTGTTCTTGTTCAAGGCGTTGCACCCAGTATTGACTCTCAAACAGGGCTAGGAGGGTTCCATCTGCGCGACTCATCACCCGTGCGCCGCGCATGCCGCGCAGTGCTTCGGCTCCCGCGGCGTTGGTTCGTCGCGCAAGTTTGTAAGCCGTCGGACTGAGTTCTACCGGTGCACCGAATTCGTTTTCGAGGCGGTGAACCGCGACTTCGAACTGCATTGGACCCACTGCGGCCAAAACCGGCGCCTGATCACCAAGTTCGGCATCGCGCAGAACTTGCACGACACCTTCTTCGTCGAGCTGGGCGATGCCGCGGCGAAATTGTTTGAACCGACCGGTGTCACGGACCCGAATGACGCTGAAGTACTCGGGGGCAAAGCTTGGAATCGCCGGAAAAGAAACCGGCGGATCGAGATACAGCGTGTCGCCGACTTTGACGTCGGTCGCGTTGACCAGGCCGACGACATCGCCTGGGAACGCTTCGTCGATCGTTTCACGTTCTTGACCAAAAACTTGGTGAGCGTATTTCGTCGCGAATGGTTTTCCGGTGGCCGCGTGGGTCACGACCATGCCGCGCTCGAAACGGCCGGAGCACACCCGCAGGAACGCAATCCGGTCGCGATGCGAAGGGTCCATATTGGCTTGGACCTTAAAGACAAACCCCGAGAACGGATCGCCTATTGGACGGGGAGTGCCATCGGCATCAAGGCGCGGACTTGGTGACGGGACAAGGTCGATGACGGCATCGAGCAACTTGCGTACGCCGAAATTCGTGAGCGCCGATCCGAAAAAGACCGGCGTTTCTTCCGCAGCGAGAAAGGCCTTGTGGTCGAGACTGGCCACGGTCCCGTCGAGCAAGTCGAGCATGGCCGCCGCTTCGACCCATGCGGCGCCTTCTTCTTCCGCGGCGCGGGCAACGTCAACGAGTTCTTCTGGGGCTTCGGTCGCACCGCGGGCCACCCGAGTGAATCGGGTGAACTCGCCGGTTCGGCGATCGACAACCCCGCGGAAGTCGCCGGCGATTCCGACCGGCCACGTCACCGGAATGGGTTCGAGGTCAAGCGTGGTCGACAATTCGTCGAGCAACTCGAGAGGTTCGAGGCCAGGGCGATCCCACTTGTTGATGAAACTCATCAACGGGAGGCCGCGTTGGCGACAAACGTCAAACAATTTGAGGGTCTGTGGCTCAATGCCTTTCGCTGCGTCGAGCACCATGATTGCCGCGTCGGCGGCGGCAAGCACCCGGTAGGTGTCCTCGGAAAAGTCGCGGTGACCAGGGGTGTCGAGCAGGTTGACGACATGGTTGCGATAGGGGAACTGTAAAACGGTTGACGTGATCGAGATGCCCCGCTGTTGTTCGAGCGCCATCCAGTCCGAAGTTGCCGATCGTCGGCCGCTCCTGGCTTTAACCGCACCTGCTTCGCTCGATAGCGCGCCGCCATAGAGCAGGAACTTTTCGGTGAGGGTGGTCTTTCCCGCATCGGGATGGCTGATGATGGCGAAGGTTCGCCGTTTATTGGCCTCGGTCCCAGGATCACTCACTCAGTGATCGTACCGGTCGTTGGGCAACGCCCTTGGCCAGGTTGGGCAACGCCCTTGGACAGGTTGAGTCAGATCGAGTCGTACACCGCGCTCATCAGCGACGCGCTTCGCGTGTCGCCAGCCATGCCAATGTCCATGCGGTTCATGACATAGCCAAATCCGATCTCGGCATCGGGATCGGCCCAGCCCATTGACCCGCCCGCGCCGTAATGCCCGAAACTCCTGGGTCGATTGGTGATGATGGATGAAGGCACCATGAATCCAAGGCCGAATTGAACATCCATGTCCATCAGCACGATGTTGGGACCGCTGGTCAGTTGGGTACTGGCTTGCTTGACCTGATCTGGCCCAAGAATGCGGATGCCGTCAACTTCGCCGACCATTGACGCGTACATGCGGGCAATCGATCGGGCATCGGCGATGCCGTTCGCCGCGGGGATCTCCGCGGCCCGCACGGCTCGACTGTTAAACACGGTGACGTCGCTGAACGCTCCGCCCGGGGCACTTAGCGCTTTGCCGAGATTGGTCTCGGGTCCGGTGAACTGTTCCATCATGGCCTTGACCGCTTCATCGGTCGGGGCTTCGATCACGATGAGCGGCACGACCCGATGGTCATGTGCTTCGGGCAGACCGATATACCAGTGAAGGCCCAACGGTGCGGAAACCTCATCGTGAAAGAAGGTGCCGAGGCTCTTTCCACTTATGCGCTTTACGACTTCGCCGACGAGCCACCCGTAGGTGACTGCGTGGTAACCCTGCGCGGAGCCGGGCTCCCATTTAGGCGATTCGGCGGCTAGGCGTTCGACAACTGGATCCCATGCGAGCGCATCTTCGAAACTCATGGAGCCATCAATCCACGCCAGGCCAGATTGGTGCGACAACAGATAGCTCACTGGAATGTCTTGTTTGCCGGCGGCGCCGAATTCGGGCCAGTACTTCGCGACCGGCGCGTTGACGTCGAGTTCACCGCGTTCGGCCAGCAGATTCGCACACAGTGCTGTCGCGCCTTTGGTGGTTGAAAAAACGAGGATCATCGAGTTCTCTTGCCACAACGCGCCCGTTTCGGGGTCGGCTACGCCACCCCAGAGGTCAACCACTTTGACCCCTCGGTGGTAGGCAGAAAAGGCTGCCCCTACCTCGCTGCCATTGGCGAAGTTCGCGGCAAATGCATCGCGAACGTTTTCGAATCCAGGGGCGGTATAACCGTCGATGTGGGTCATGGGGACGAGGGTATCGGGTCTGCGAGATCAGGTCACGAGATCAGGTCACGAGATCAGGTGATGAGATCAGGTGATGAGATCAGGTCAGGCGGTCGTGGGTATTGCCCGGATCAGTTTCGAACGAATCGGAATTTGGCGACTTACAGGAAACACAGCGCGCACACCTGCCAACCAAGTCCAACCGATGGTGTTGGGTCTCAAACCCCGTTTGGTTACTCACTTGAGCAAATGCGTCGTCCATCGAGGCTTCGAGGTGAGGTTCGATGGTGAAATCGGCCACGGCGCCACAAGTGGTGCAGATCAGGTGATGGTGGTGTTCGGTGAGGTCTTGGGCCAACTCGAACCGGGTGAATTCATCGGTCGCGACAACGCGATGCACAACGCCGGAGTCTTCGAGCACCGAGAGGTTTCGATAGACCGAACTTTGCGCAAGGTCGCTTCGCAGTTCGAGTACTTCGGCAATGGTGACCGGATGATCAGTGGTGTCGAGTAAGCCGACGAGGGCGCGACGGTTCGAGGTGTATCGCTGCCCATCGACGCGCAGTCGTTGGGCCGCAGTGCTGTGCAGATCATGGTCATTTGCCATCTCGCTACTGTAATCACAAAATGAGAATGAATGAGAATCGGGGCCTCGACGAGTTGGCCCGAAACGTGCTGCAAAAAAGATGGTGCTAGCACCAATGACCAATTGAGTCTTTGACCCCAATAGGCCGAAGATCTTGATTAACCCCCCCCCACTGATCGAGGAGAATCGAAATGCCGAAAAAAATGTACGTTCTGATCGCCGGTGTCCTAGCAATTCCATTGCTTGGCGGCGTCACCTATGCCGCGTCGCATGCAGTCAGCGCTGACCCTGAGCCGGAGGTGGTCATCCCCGAGACATCGACAACCGTTGACAACAACTCCACTGACTCGACTGCACCGGGTGAGAACATTCTCGACCTGACCGACACCACCGTTGACACCACCGTTGACACGTCCACCACGATTGTCGATGACAACAGCGTTGATGGTCCTGGTCACGATGTTGGTGACGACAATGGCGTTGA
Organism: Actinomycetes bacterium; assembly: GCA_037138595.1. Lineage (GTDB taxonomy): Bacteria > Actinomycetota > Acidimicrobiia > Acidimicrobiales > Acidimicrobilacustridaceae > UBA4742. The sequence goes on from JBAXIB010000013.1 coordinate 34,837, forward strand.
TGGTCCTGGTCACGATGTTGGTGACGACAATGGCGTTGATGGTCCTGGTCACGATGTTGGTGACGACAATGGCGTTGATGGTTCTAGTGACGATGCCACCGATGACGACGAGTCAACCTCAACAACGGTTTCGCCGTCGACGACAACTCCTCCCGTTACGGTTGCAGTGACCGGTAGCGGAAAAGGTCGCGGCGGACGCGACGGCTGAATGGCGAGTCGCTCTAAAACGACTCAGTCGGTCACTATGAGCGTGTAAATCAAAACGTGGTGCCCGAGTCGATGCGGCTCGGGCACTACCGCGTTACGAACCACCGCGTTACGAATCGTCGAGTGACTGGTGCTCTCTGGCCCACAACGCGGCCTGAGTTCGGTCGGTAACGCCAAGAACTTGAAACACGTTGGTGAGATGTGCCTTGACCGTGCGTTCAGTTATGCCGAGCGAACGGGCGATCGCCTTGTTGGGAAGCCCCTTCGCGACCAGCGCAAGTACCTCTTGTTCGCGGTCGCTGAGGGCTCGAGTTTCGCGCCCGGCTCGTCGGTGATCAAGCAGCACCCGAGCCGCTTTCGGGTCCAGGGGCGAACCGCCAGCCGACGCGGCAGTGAGTGCAGCGATGATCTCATCAGGTGGTGTGTCTTTCAGGATGTAACCAGTCGCACCAGCATCAAGTGCATCAATGATGATTTGTTGATCAGCAAATGAGGTCAGCACGACGATCTTTTGCTTGGGGGCGGCGGCGATGATCCGTCGAGTGGCTTCGATCCCGCCGATTCCGGGCATTGACAAGTCCATCAAGATGACGTCTAGCTCCAGATCGCGAGCCATCTCAACGGCCTGCTCGCCGTTTGACGCTGTGCCAACGATTTCGAACGCGGCACTAGTGAGCAGTTGTTCAAGCCCTTGGCGCACGATGGCGTGATCATCGACAATAAGAATCCGAATCATGGGCGCGGTACCTCGAGGCGCAAGATAGTGCCACCGTTAGGCCCAGGCTCAACCCTGAGCAACCCGCCTGCATCACGGACAAGACCGTCCAAGCCGCGTAAACCAAAGTGTCCATCGGCAAGACGCGCGTCGGCGACTGATTGGTCGAACCCGACGCCATCATCGACGATTGTGAGCCACGCCCGCTCGGCATCTGACGCGACGACCACATCGACCCGTGTCGCTACCGCGTGTTGGACGACGTTTCGCAACCCTTCGCGCGTTGCTCGATAGAGCAATGTTGTCGTGTCAGTTGGAAGGTCGTCGCTGAGACCAGATGCATCGAGCGTCGGGGCAAGCCCGTCGGATGCGACGCCGTTGACAAGATCGTGCAATGCATGCCCGAGACCGCGATCGTCGAGATCGGGTGGATAAATATCGATGAGCAGCGAACGCAGATCGGTAATGGTCGATCGAATGGAATTTGCGGCTTGGTCAAGCAACGTCCTCGCTTCGGGCGAAACTTCGACGCCGCGTGCTGCTCCCGCCAATGCAAAACTCACGCCGGCGAGATCTTGCACGACACCGTCATGAAGATCGCTGGCGATCCGTCGTCGCTCGATATCAGATGATTCAAGGGCTCGACGCAGGAGGTCTTCTCGCTCGGCCTGACGCTGGCGAAGTTGGCGAGCCAATGACCATGCCAACGGGATCTGGAGCAATTCGAGAACGATGAGCGCTCCAATCATGATCGGCGCAAAGCTGCGCCAAATGTGCCGGCCGGAATCGGACACTCCGTCGTACAGAAAATAGGCTTCGAACAGCAATCGTTGACCGCTTGGGGTGCGAATCGGCATATACACCTGCAACAACTTGCCGTATCCGAGTTCGTATTGATTTTCCTCTTTAGTGAGATCGCTCACACCGGCTTGAGCGAGTCCGTCGTTAATCGCAGCAAGGTCGTCGTCTCCGAGCGCGAAGGTTCTTCCGACAAGGCGAGGCTCATCGGAATACACGATGGTTCCGTCGGTATTCCAAATTTTCACCCGCACCAGCGAACTATCGATCACACTGTTTTTCACAATGTCGGCGATGGGCGCGACCGCAGCGGGATCGCCGGTAGCAAGCGAGTCGATGACCGCGGGCTCAACTAGGGCTTGGGCCTTTATCTCAGTGACTGTGCGAGCGTTAATGATCGCCTCGCGCTCGCCGATGCGACGGCTGGCGCTCGCTACGGCGACCGCGACAATGATGAGCACCAAAAAGCCGCTGAGAGCAAATTGCAGAACCGGGCGGGCGACGATCCATCGGTCACTTGAGGTGCCAGGCTTTCGATTGGAGTTGTCGGTGCTACCGCTTCGCATGGCTCTCGCCATCTGATGCTTGTTGAATCACGATGGCTGGCTGAGCGCGGCTTCGATTCCGTTCAATCCCACCATGAATGCGTCGCGGCCAGCTTCATCAAGCGTGGCGTAAGCATCGCGTGCGAGTCGTTCAGTCAGTGCTTCAGCGACGACTAACGCTGCACGGTCTGCATCGGTGATGGCGTCAAATTGGGAAGCATCCCAACCGAACATGGCCAAGTCGTCGGGACGCTGAATCGCATTGGCAATTGATGCCGAAATCCCCGAAACCCGCAACGCGATCAAATGAGCGCTTCCGCGAAACTCACGCAAGAGCGCGAGTAACTGCATGGCACGGGCTGGGGCATCATCGGCGAACGGTTCGCATGCCGCGGCCGAGTACAACGCCAGTCCGGTGGGGTCAGCGGCGGTATTGACCGCATCGGCCGCTTCGCAAAATGCTTCGAGACCGTCGACATTAGCGAGACGCGACCGGCCAAAGTCAGCAGCGCATTCGACATAAGCCCGACCAGCGACGCGCGGCGCAACAATGTTGGAACCCGCGGTCCACATGGTGTCGATGAGCGTCGGCTCAAAATAGCCAAATGCGCTGGTAACCACGTTGGATTCGACGTCCCCGAGCACGCCACCACGGCCCATGAAATAAAAACTGAGACCATCAAGGCCCAGCGTTTCACCTCGGGCGAAGGTTTCAGGAGCGAAGTAATAGGACCAGCCGAGGTCACGGACCTTTGGGCAGGCGATGGCAACGAGTTCGTCAGTGTTCATGAGACCATCCTAGAGAAGGCAACTCGTGCGCACTGAAAAAGTTAGGTTAAGCAGATGATGTCAGAACTTGAACTTGGTGAACTCATCGCAAACCTCACCCTTGCTGAAAAGTCAACGGTGCTCGCGGGGCTTGATTTTTGGAACACCGTTGGAGTCGAACGGGTTGGACTGCCATCGGTAACGGTCACCGACGGACCCGCGGGTGCGCGCGGCTCAGCGTTACTGGGATTCGGTGCGGTGACCGCAGTGTGTGTGCCGTGCGGTGCCGCATTGGGTTCGACCTGGGACCCAGCACTCATCGAGCGAGTCGGCGAGATGCTCGGCGATGAAACGCGAACCAAAGCAGCACGGGTATTGCTTGCGCCGACCGTGAACATCGTGCGCTCGCCGCTCGCCGGCCGAAATTTTGAGTGTTATTCCGAAGATCCGTTCTTGACCGGAAAGATCGCAGCAGGCTTCATTCGCGGTGTTCAGTCCCGAGGAGTTGCCACAACGGTCAAGCATTTCGTCGGCAACGAAGCCGAGTTCGAGCGCCACACCATGAGTTCGGTGATCGATGAGCGCACGTTGCGCGAGGTGTATTTGCTGCCGTTCGAACTTGCGGTCAAAGAAGGTGGCTCGCTCGGCATTATGACGGCGTATAACCGCCTCAACGGCCAGTACTGCACTGATCGCGCTGAACTATTGCAGGGAATTCTTCGTGACGAGTGGGGTTTTCAGGGGTTTGTCGTCACCGACTGGATTGGTGCTGGTTCGACCGTAACTGCCGCGCAAGCCGGTGTTGACCTCGAGATGCCTGGTCCGGGACGATTTTATGGACCGGCACTCAAAGACGCAGTGGAACGCGGTGAGGTTGACGAAGCGCTGGTCGACGCGGCGATCACTCGGTTGTTGACGGTGTTCAACCGCATCGGCGCGCTTGATGACAAACCCGGTGCGGAAGAAGAATCGATTGATCGTCCTGAACACCGAGTTTTGGCGCGACAGGCTGCATCGAGCGCGATGGTGTTGCTCGCTAACGATGGATTGTTGCCGCTCGACGTCGACCAGATCTCAACCCTGGCGGTCATCGGACCAAACGTCGACCGAGCGCAAATCATGGGAGGCGGATCGGCTGCGCTTCGCGCCCATTACGTTGTCACTCCGCTCCAAGCGATCCGGTCACAACTCGGCGACTCGGTGTCGGTGGTCTATGAGCGGGGCTGCGACATCGACCTGGTTGAGCCAGCGATGCAGGGTGACTCGATCGCCACAGCCGATGGCAGTTCAGGTTTCGATGTCGAGTTCTTCACCGGAACCGACATCGACGCGCCGCCGGTAGCTCGAACCCGCATGCCTGACAGTCGCCTGCTCTTTATCGGCAGCCCGCATCGCGATGTACCGACCGGCACGTACTCGTTTCGTGCCACGACGACGTTCACGCCGGCCGAAAGCGGAGCGCACCGCTTTACGCTTGGCCAGTCAGGCCGGGCGCGGGTCCGTATCGACGGAGAAGTGGTGTTAGACGGCGTGACCAATCCACCGCCCGGCGGTACCCGTTACTTCGGCGTGGTCAGCGCAAACCTCGAATGCGATGTCGCACTTGAGGTAGGTAAGCCGATCCAGATCAGCATCGAATACTCCAGCGAGGACTCAACATATTTGCGCGGTGTGCTGGTTGGATGTCGTCGCCCCATCGCTGATGATCTCATCGAACGAGCGGTAAGCGCGGCGGCCTCAGCCGATGTTGCAGTCGTCATCGTTGGGACGAACGACGATTGGGAAACCGAAGGCGAGGACCGAACGTCGATTCGGTTGCCAGGTAGCCAAGACGAACTCGTCGAACGGGTATTGGCGGCAAATCCCCGCACTGTCGTCGTGCTCAACACCGGCGCGCCAGTGATGGTTCCGTGGGCTGACGATGCTGCCGCGCTGTTGCAAATGTGGTTCGGCGGTCAAGAGATGGCCCGATCACTTGTCGATGTGTTGACCGGCGTTTCGGATCCAGGTGGACGACTGGCCGTCACCATGCCCGAGCGAATCGAAGACAACCCATCGTATGGAAACTTCCCGGGAGAAAACGGCGAAGTTCGATACGGAGAGGGTCTGCTGGTCGGTTATCGGTGGTACCAAACTCGTCGGATCGCACCCCGATTTTCATTCGGACACGGATTGTCCTATTCGTCATTTGACATCGGCGCACCTCGCGGCGGTGGCGGCCCGCTGGTTTGGACCCGCGGCAACCAACTGGTGCTGCAAGTACCGGTTAGCAACGTTGGTGGTCGTGCCGGAAGCGAAGTAGTGCAGGTCTACGTAGAACCACCCACTGGACCGAAGTTTCGTCCCGATCGTGAACTCAAAGCATTTGCCAAAGTGGCGTTGGCGGCAAGCGAGGAAACGACGGTCGATCTCGTGCTTGATGATCGATCGTTTGCGACATGGGAACCATCGGTGCAGGACTGGGTTATCTCGCCGGGCCGTTATGCGGTCCATATCGGTCGATCGTCGGCAGAGACCGCATACACCGTGTTCGTTGACATTGGCGACTAGCGCATAACCGCCCGCGCTTGTCGCGTTGGATCGAACACTGCAGGTTGTCCCGTAGGCTGGCAGTCGTGGGTACAGATGCGACTGACAGTGTGGAATTCCCCGGAGCGCGACGACCTGATCGCACCCGGTCGGTCCTTTCGGACGGGCTGCGACTAGCGGTCTATGAATGGGGACCCGAATCCGGAACCCCGATTTTCATGGCGCACGGCGGGTTCGACTTCGCCGGTACCTTCGATGTGTTTGCTCCGTTACTAGCTGACGCCGGATATCGCTGTGTGTCTTGGGATGCGCGCGGCCACGGCGATTCTGAGCATCCGGTGCTCTATAGCTGGGCGGCTGACATGCGTGACGCGGTCGCAGTTCTCGACACCGTCAGTACGCAGCCGGTGATTTTTTTGGGCCATTCAAAAGGTGGCGGAGTCATGCTCGAGTTAGCCGACGCCTGCCCACATCGCGTTTCGCACCTGGTGAACCTTGACGGCCTTCCGTCGAAACATAACTGGCCCGACGTGTCCGACCGCGAGCGAACTCGGATGGTCCAAGGTGAAGTCCAAGGCTGGCTCGATAATCGTCGTTCGGCGGTAGATAAACAGCGTCGAGCTGGGACGATCGACGAACTGGCCGAACGACGTGGCCGCATGAACCCGCGCCTCGATCTTGCGTGGTTGCGGTATCTCGTAACCGTTGGGGCGCGCCATGACGAAGATGGTTGGCGCTGGAAGATTGATCCGGTGCTGCGCCCCGGCGGGTTTGGTCCGTGGAGACCTGAATGGTCGATGCATCGTGTACCAGGAATCGGCGCACCATTTCTAGGTGTGCTCGGCCTTGAACTCGAGATGATGGGCTGGGGAACCGAACCCGACGATGTGATCCCGTATCTGCCGCCGGGCGCAAAATTTGTGCCCCTTGAAGGCGTCGGACATTTCGTCCACATCGAACAACCGCAATTGGTCGCCGACCTTGTGTTGGATTTCCTCGCATGAGCGAATCAGTGAGATTTCCTGCGACGACGTTTGTCTACAACGTCAAAGCTCGGCTCGCCCTTCATCAACTGACCGGTGGTGCCGGTCGGCCGATGTTGTTGTTACACGGATTAGCCGAACGCACGCCCGATGCTGTGCCGGACTATCTGGCGCAATGGCCGGGACCAGTTTTCGGTCTCGATTTCACCGGACACGGTGAGTCAGTGATCCCAGCAGGTGGTGGCTATACGTCCGAAGTTCTGATGGCGGATGTCGATGCGGCATTGGCGTCGATTGGCTCGGCCACGGTTCTCGGTCGCGGATTGGGTGCGTACATCGCGTTGCTCATCGCCGGTGCCCGCCCAGACCTCGTGCGGGGAGCGATCCTGACCGACGGCCCCGGGTTGGTAGGTGGCGGCGTGCGGCCATCGTCGCCCCAGATTGTTCCTCTCGATCCGAATCAAGCGACGCCACCTGATCCCTACGCGCTGGTCGAGTTGTCGCGCGATGTGCGACCTCCCGATTACGCGGTCGAGTTTGTGCGGATGGCACTACAAGGCTCGGGACTCGATGAACCGATCGCTGTCACGTCGTTGGTTCGACCTGAGTGGCTCGCTGGCGTCGTTGGCGAATTCGGCGTTGTCGAGTTGCCCCTCGCGAAAGCGATCACCAAGTACGCGGCGATCGATTAACGAGCAGGTGCGCTTCGCCGGACCGGAACGCTCAATAATTGTCGAGTCAGAAACGTCGGCCGCCATTCCAGGTCGTCATGGGCGAGTTCAAGATCAGGGAAGCGCTCGAGAATCTTGGAGATGGCGACTTGGCCCTCGAGTCGCCCAAGCGCGGCGCCCAAACAGAAGTGCATGCCTTTCCCGAATGCCAGGTGGGGCTTTGGCTCACGTCGCAGATTGAGTCGGTCGGGATCGTCGAAAGCATCGGGGTCGTGATTTGCCGAACCAAGAAGCAATCGGACTGGAACGCCCGTTTCGAGTTCCACACCACCAAGAACGATGGGCTCCTCGGACCATCGTCCTCCGCCGGAGGCAACATGCAGCGGGCTTTCGAAACGCAGGAGTTCTTCGATCGCGGGGCCGATGAGTTCGGGATCACTGCGAAGGATCTCGGCTTGGTCCGGTGTGCGAAGCAGTTCTCGCATCCCGGTTGAAATCAGACTCATGGTGGTGTCATGGCCGGCGATCAACAACAACATAATCATCCCGATGACTTCATCGTGGCTGAGGTGTTGGCCGTCGTCTTCGGCGGCTATCAGTGCCGAAACTAGGTCATCGCCTGGGCGAGCGAGTCGCTGTTCGACCAGTTCTTCGCAGTAGGCGCGAAACTCGGTGGCTGCTTCATTGGCGGCGGGAAGTGCTTCCCATGCCATCGGCAACTCGTCGAATGCCGTAATTGCCGTGCTCCAGCGATGAAGTTCTGACCAATCGGCATCGGCGACGCCGAGCAGATGGGTGATCGTAAGCACCGGAAGCGGCTCGGCAATCTCATGTAACAAGTCAAACTCACCGAGCGGTTCGAGTCGATCGAGAATGTCATCAGTTAGTTGCTCAAGGTGCGGTCGCAACTGTGCGATTCGTCCGCGGGTGAATGCTTTGGAAACCAACGCGCGCACTCGAGTGTGGTCAGGTGGATCAAGGAACAACAACGTTGCTTCGCCGAGCATGCGCATCGCCGGAACCGCGACCTCGCCCAGCGCTTCGCGCCACGGCGACGGCGTGGAAACCGTGAATCGGTCGTCGCGCAGGCACGCGTCGACGTCGTCGTAACGCGACACGATGTATCCGATGTCGGGGTGACGATAAATGGGTGCTTGCTGACGAAGCGCGGCGTACCACGGGTACGGGTTCGTTCGGAATCCAGCATCACGCGGATCCCAGTCTGTGACATCAAGTGCGGAAGCCATGTGCGCAGGCTAGAAGATCGACGCAGTCGACGAACACCAAAGCCGTCGGACAATCGGGCCGTCACGTGCATCGATCACAACCCGTAAGTGCTACTCGGATTCGGTACCGCTGCCTTGGTCCAATTCGGCAACGATTCGAGTTACTTCGGTCTTTGCCTCGTCAAGGCGACCTTGGCAGGTTCTGACCAATTCGCCCGCCCGCTTCACCTGAGCTCCGAGGCGATCGATGTCGACCTCGCCGTCTTCGAGTTCGACCAAAATCGATTCGAGTTCCGCCATTGCCTCGGCATACCCCGGGTTATTCGGCTGTCCATCAACTGGTTTTGTTGTCGCTGCTTTGGTCACGGTCGGTCTCCTTGCTAGGCGATGCGGTTTGTTCGCTGACACGGCTTTTGAATGTGCCGTCGACGAGCGTGGTGAAAAGTTCGGTGTCTGGTTGAAGGTCGTTAACCGACCGCACCAACGTTCCCGACAGAGTTCGCGTGATCGACCAGCCACGTCGCAAAGCACGCTGGGGGTCGAGGGCGAGCGCTCGAGTCTCGATCGAAGTAAGCCGGATACGTGCGTGGTCGATGCTTCGAGACGCCGTTCGGGTGAGACGTCGAGATGTCTCAGCAATCCGGACGTCAGACGCCACGATGGCGGACTGTGCGGCGCGAACTGATGCCGCGCTCGCCCGATGTAACTGGTGTTGTTCGTCGTCAAGACGGCGTACCGCTCGCGCCGTAATTGTCGCCCACGTGCCAGCGACCTGATCACGAAATTCGCTTGCGATGCGCACCAATGCGGCCGCGCATGCGGTGGGCGTCTTGCTCGCGGTGTGGGCCACGAAATCGGCGACGCTGGTATCGATCTCGTGGCCGATCCCGGTAAACACGGGCACCGACAACCCAGCAATGGTTCGGGCGATCGCTTCGCTGTCGAACGCGACTAAGTCCGTCTTTGCTCCGCCACCTCGGACCAATGCGATGACTTCGACGCCGCGTCCAGCAAGTTGGGTGAGGGCGTGCACGATGGACATTTCCGCTTCGGCGCCTTGGACTCGCACGTCGATGGCGTCAACGTCCCATGCCAGTCCGCTGGTGGTGAGCTCATGAAGAAAATCTGCTTCGGCGGCACTTCCTTGACTAGTGACGAGGCCGATCCGAACCGGTCGGACGGGAAGCACCAGGAGACCGTTTTGCTCGAGCAACTTCTCGGTGCGAAGGGTCGCGAGGATGCGATCTCGCTCGCTCGCCATGCGCCCGAGCGTGAATTCGGGGTCGATGGCGCTCATTCGAACTTGCAAGCGACCTTGCTGGCCATAAATCGCGACTTGGCCTCGAAGTCGAATTTCGACTCCGTCGGTCATTCGCATGTCGCCAACTCGATTGAGAGTGGCATTGACCGATTCGCGTACCCGGGAAAACAACGTGATGGGAATTTGGGCGACGGGTGGTGACCCCGGTTCGCCGGGCTCGACGAGCTGAAAATACACATGGCCAGCCGCGGACCGATTGAGCGAGCTGATCTCGCCTTGGATCCAAACTTCGGTGGGGAAGCGGGTGTCCAACGCTTGTTGGATCGCCGTTGTCAGATCGCTGACGGAAAAGGTGGTCTCATCCACGACCCCGACCGTAGTGGCCGCGCAGACGCGTGCCCGCCCGGTTGTCGTCGATCCCGCCACGATGCGCGCCTACCATCCGAGTCGTGCAGCTCGAACTGGCAAGAATTGAACTCACTGGGGACACAATTGGATCATCGAATCTCGCCGATTCGGTGGTGCGTATTGGCCCAATCGAGGTGCGAGTCGTGACGTCGGCTTCGTCGACGATCAAATCGGGAAGCAGGGCGACCCAACTGGCGTGGACTATCACCAATCTTGGCGAAGACTCGATGCGGGTGCGTTCAGTGGCGCAAGTTTTTCGTGTCGCGGACCTGACTGGTCCACTGCGAATGTTTCGCAACGGCTATCAGTCCTGGACCCCAAGTGGAGTGGCCACGTTTGGGATCGACCACGATCAGTCGTTGGCCCGCGGATCGCTAGAGATGGTGCGCGCAATCCATCACGCTGACCCGGCAGTCGCGCAACCAGGCGAGTTGCGATCGGAGTGGGTGTCAGTACTGAACCAAGCAGTTGGTCGGCCGCTGTTAGTTGGTTTTGACGGCGGTGATCGGCACGACGGCACGCTTCGCCTCCGCGTTGGCGAAGTCGGAACTGAGCTATGGGCCGAGGCATTTCTCGGCGATCTCGTCATCACTTCAGGTGAAACTCGCGACCTTCACACGGTGTTGCTGATTGAGGCTAACGAACACGAATCAGCATCGGATCTCCTCGAACAATGGGCCGACGTCGTGGGTCGCAATGCCGTGGCCCGCGTCGATGCTCCCTATCAGGTGGGGTGGTGCTCGTGGTACCACTACTTCCATGACATAACCGAGCGTGCGCTCCGATCGAATTTGGCTCACGCCGCGGACTGGCCATTTGATGTCTTCCAACTCGATGATGGCTATCAGTCGGCCATCGGCGATTGGTTGACGACCAACGATCGTTTTCCTTCCGACCTCGGTGCCATCGCCGCGAGCATCGCTGCCGAAGGTCGTACTCCCGGGCTGTGGCTGGCACCGTTTATCGTGGCCCCTGATTCGCAGGTCGCATCGCGCCACCCCGATTGGCTGGCGCGTTCAGCCAACGGTGACCCATTGATCGGCATGTTTAATCCGCCGTGGGGTGGCGGCCAGAGCGGGTTTATGTGGTCGCTCGATACCACCAACCCTGCCGTGATCTCGCACCTTGAAACCGTGGCGCGCGAATTGCGGTCGGCCGGATTCGACTACTTAAAACTGGATTTCACTTTTGCGCCCAGTTTTGACGGGGTCTGGTCGGATGCGGGCCAAACGCCGGCGCAACGAGTGCGGGCCGGCTTCGACGCGATTCGACGCGGTGCGGGCAATGACGCATTCCTTCTCGGTTGCGGTGTGCCACTATCGAATGTGGTTGGAGTCGTTGACGGAAATCGAATCGGTGCTGACGTCGCGCCATCATGGGAGTTCACCAACTGGGAAGCAGCGTTGCCAGGATACGAGCGCGCGCTGCCAGCAACGGTTCACGCGTGGCAGAACACGTTGGCGCGAAGTTTCATGCATCGAAAGCTTTGGCTTAATGACCCTGACTGTTTGATGCTCCGCGAGTCCGAGACGGCAATGTCGAAAGCCACCATCCGTACTTGGGCACACGCCGTTGCAGTGTCGGGCGGCATGGCGCTTGTCTCCGATGACCTCGCGCTATTGGACGGTGAATCACGCAAGTTGCTCAATGAGGTCATTGAACTTGGTCGGCTGAGCGACAGCGCCGCGATTGCCGGTTCGCCGGCGCGGTGTCAGGACTTGTTACGCCATGAAGTTGCGCGCGAATTCGAATCGGCTGGGGCACGATTGTCGGCTGACCCGAACGATGGGACCTCTACCCTCGACCGGTAATCACACGTCGAGCGGGTTTGACGTGCGGGGTTTGTCAGTTCGACGATTGATACTGCAGCGTAAGGGGCGGAAACGCATCAGCAATTGCTGGGCCTAAACCCACCGGTTCGCTGTCGATGCCAAACACCGATCGCAATTGAGCGACGACGAAGTGCCGAGGCACTTCCCAAACCTGCTTGACGTCGGGGTAATTGCCGCCGGCAGCGCAGCCATCGTTGAACAGTCCGGCGATAGTCGGCGGCACATTGATGCCGACTTTGCCCGCAATTACGATGAGCCCACCTTGGTCAGCGCCGATCAAGCAAATATCGCTGACGCTGTTATGCCCCGCACCATCGATGACCACCAGCCGTTTGGGTGTGGTCATCGCGTCATAAATCGGCTGCAAACGACTCAGGGGAATGACTTGATCGTTTCCACCGGTGATGATCATCCCGGGCTTGTCGGGCATGGCACCGGCCGGAATGGTGGTGGTGGCCGATGGGTCGCTTCCGGCGGGAGCCTGGATCAGGCATCCGGCGGCCGAGGTCACCGGAGGTGTCGTCGATTTCGGGGCGCCGGTGCCGCCGCCGTCAAGAGCAATGAAGGTTGACACGCTGGGATCTTCGGCGGTGGCAACCGCAGCCGCGGCCCCCGCAGAATGTCCGAGTGTCGCGACTCGAGACGGGTCCATCGTGCCATGCAGGATGGAGGCTGAGTCATTGTTTTTGCCCAGCGCGAAATCTCGGGCCCCAAGCAGAACTTTCGCGTCATCGCTGTATTTCACGCATTGGGTCACGCCGGCTAGCAAACCCCGCTCGGTATGGTCGGGAGCGATAACAACGAATCCCCAGCTCGCAAGGTGCGTGAGGAGAAACGCGTACATCGTTGGGTAACCCGAAAAGCCGTGGCTGAACAACACGATCGGGAACGGCCCCGCGGGACTCGCGGTGATATCGCGAAATGCGTCGGTTTCATAGCGTGGATCGATGGCATCGGGGATGACACTTTTCAAACCGTCGGGCAACAACGTGGAGATACGAAACACGTCTTTGCTGTGTCCTGCTTCGGCGCCTTTGTCGGCGGGATACCAAACTTCAACTTTGCGACCATCCATATCGAGGGTGGTCACGCCTGGGGTGTAGGGCCCTGCGGTTTCATAGGCGGGTTGGCTGTCATTGACGGCCGCTGTCTCTTGGGTCGACGCTGAATCACTGGAATTGGTCTTCGCCGAACTGCAACCAGTCGCGAAGACGGTGATGGTCAGTGCAACGACGATCGCAACTTTGGCCCTTTTCACCTTGATCTGCATGGACATAAATACGTTCCCCCGTGTTTTACCGTGTGGGTAGCCTAAGACAAGCGAATCGTCATTGCTTAGCTCAACTCGCGCAACCGACGAGGTCAATGTTCCGCCCGATTAGGGAGCGAGAGTCACTGGCGAGACCGGATTCGATTCGCCGCGCAGCAGGGTGCGATAAAGGTCGGCATAGAGGCGTTCAGCATCGAGAAGTTCCTGATGGGTACCTCGCTCGACGATTTGACCTTGTTCGAGTACCAAGATTTGGTCGGCTGCGGTAATGGTTGACAGCCGATGAGCAATCACAATCGAAGTCCTACCGGCGAGAGCGGTGGTGAGCGCATCTTGCACCAACTGTTCATTTTCTGAATCGAGATGGCTCGTTGCTTCATCCAGAATGACTACGGCAGGATCTTTCAACAACATGCGAGCAATCGCGAGGCGCTGTTTTTCGCCCCCAGAGAGGCGATGGCCGCGTTCACCGACGAGGGTGTCGTACCCCTCGGGAAGCGCGGCGATGACGTCATGAATTTGTGCAGCGCGGCACGCTTCGACGATTTCTTCGGTGGTGGCTCCGGGGCGGGCGTATTGCAGGTTGGACAAAATCGTTTCGTGGAACAAGTGAGGGTCTTGGCTCACCACTCCGATCGCGTCATGAAGTGACTGTTGAGTCAGATTTTTGACGTCGATGCCATCGACGCGAATCGCGCCAGATGTCACGTCATAGAGGCGTGGGATGAGCGAGCTGATCGTGGTTTTTCCGGCGCCTGATGGCCCTACGAGTGCCACCAACTGGCCCGGTTCGATGATCGCGGAAATGCCTTTCAGGACCGGCTCACCCGGAAGGTCGGAAAGGGGCCGGCCGCCTTCGGCTTCAAGTGATGCCAGAGACACCGTGCTGGCTGCCGGATAGGCGAACCACACGTCATCGAACTCGATGCGACCGGTCGGATCGATCAGATCAACCGCTCCCGGGCGATCAGCGATGGCGTTGGCGAGGTCGAGAATCTCGAAGACACGATCAAACGAGACAAACGCCGTCATGATGTCCACTCGCGCATTGGTCAGCGAGGTGAGTGGGTTGTAGATCTGCGTCACGAACGCGGCCATTGCGACGAGCGTTCCAAGTTCGATGGCACCGGAGATCACCAGGTTGCCGCCGATTCCGTACACCGCAGCAGTGCCAATCGCGCCCACGAGACCTAGTGCAATAAAAAACGTTCGGCCATACATCGCGCCGCGAATTCCGATGTCACGTACTTGGCCGGCTCGATCGCCGAACGCGTCAGCCTCGGATTCATAACTACCGAACAGTTTCACCAACAGGGCGCCCGAGACATTGAGCCGTTCAGTCATCTGCGTACTCATGGCCGCATTGAGCTCGAAACTCTTGCGGGTAATGGCTTGCATCTTGCGCCCGATTCGTTTGGCCGGGATGACGAAAATGGGCAACAACACGAGTGCGACCAGCGTGATTTGCCATTGCAAGATGAACATCGCGGTGAGGGTCGTGATCAACACGACGACGTTTGAAACAACGGTGCCGAGCGTTCCGGTTACGGCGCGTTGTGCTCCGATGACGTCATTGTTCATTCGACTGATTAGCGAACCAGTTTGAGTCCGGGTAAAGAACGCGAGCGGCAGGCGCTGGACATGGTCGAACAACTTGATACGCAAGTCGAAGATCACGCCTTCACCGATGCGAGACGACCACCAACGGTCAAAAAATGACAATGCAGCGGTAGTGATCGCGGCTAAGACGATGAGGGCGGCAAGTCGGGTCACCTTCTGGTGGTCTCCACTGGGAATCGCATCGATGATCTGCTTGAACAGCAATACCGGGACGAGGGCGACAAGTGCTTCGAGCACGATGATGATGAGGAAACCAATAAGCATCAGTCGATAGGGCCGAGCGAACTGCAAAACCCGCCGAACCAAGCCGTTGCTGAGGGTTGCGCCTTTGATCGATGCCGGATCTGAGCCGATCATCATGTGCGGAGACATTTGCATGAGGAGGACAGGTTACGGCTTGCTGGCGGCGAACCCGACGGGCAGTGCGACGCGACAAGGGGCCGGCTTGCGCCGACCCCTCACGAGCGGAAGGTAAGGGATTCGAACCCTTGGAGAGCCGTAGCCCTCAATGACTTTCGAGGCCATCCCATTCGTCCGCTCTGGCAACCTTCCGTCGACGAGGTTAGCCGCGGCCGTTCGGCCCCGGCGACGGCGGTCGAGGAACCGCGCAGGTCGGCTGAGTTAGCGACGAGTGGCGAAGAACGCAGTAAGCAACTCTCCGCACTCGTCAGCTGCGACATCAGCCTTCACGTCGAACTCGTGATTGAGGCGAGGGTCTGACCCGATGCCATAGAGCGATACCACCGCGCCGGCTTTGAGGTCGCGTGCGCCGAACACCAATCGTAAGACGCGTGCATTGATTAACGCGCCGGCACACATGGCGCAGGGTTCAAGGGTGACGACCAATGTCGCTTGGTCAAGGCGCCACGATCCGGTAGCAGCGGCCGCATCGTGAAGTGCCAACACCTCAGCATGGGCAGTCGGGTCGTGAGTGAGTTCGCGTTCGTTATGGCGTCGAGCGACGACGATGCCGTCAATGAGCACGACTGCACCAACCGGTACGTCATCATGATCCTGGGCAGCCCGCGCCTCGTCCAAGGCAATCGCCATCGCTTCGAGGTCATCCATGGTCGATGAGGTTACGCGCCCTGACGACGACGTTGTCGAACCGATCAGTACGGAAGCGTGTAACTGTTCTCGAGTTCGTCCTGCAAAACAGTGGCAAGGTGGTCGCTGGTGTCGATGACGAGCTCCTCGTCAAGGACTCGGGTCCGGTAGGTCCAACCGTGGGGCATTGTCAGCCGCTCGCCGAGCGAATCGAGCGAGTCCAATGTGATGGTCGGGTCAACACTGATGCAGTACGCCTGCAAGATGTAGGCCTTGCCCTCCGGACTCACCAATTCGAACACAGGCTTGCCGGCATCGAAGAAAAATACCGCTCCACGGTTTACGTAGTTATCGGTGTATGGCTTGATGCCAGGGTTCTCGCCCAGTTCGACAATCGCGATGCGCCGCATGGTGATCCCGCCGAAGTCGCGGAAGACCGGCTCGACGACATCGACCTTGGTACCGAACCCGTCAAGCGTCCAGTAACGCGGACCGTTGAGCTTCACCCCAATCGCTCCCATCTCCTTGGCGATGGCATCGGCGTCGAGCGCATCCCAGAGCTCGGCGGGGCAGTCGTTGAGCAATTGAGTGCCATAGACCTCTGCCTCGAACTTGCCGTCGCGGGCAAACGCGGCGACCACTTCGCCATAGCGGGTGTTGCGGTGGTCAGTGACCAATCGTTCTGCAATCGATGTCATGTCAGGTTCCTTCTGGTAGTACCGATGGTTGGAAGATTCAGCATCAAAGGCCAGTGATTGATGCCGCGATGCTGTTGATGAACGGGTCGAGGACGAGCACGAACGACTCGCCGCTAGCTGACGTCGCCGAAGTGAGATCGTCGACCGGGTCACTGGTGCGCAGGAACGTCGCCCGCTGGTAGGTGCGGTCATCGCCGACGATGGCACCCTCTACGTCGAATGCTGCTACGAGCCCGTCGCCGGTCGCGACTGGCTCGCCGCCTTGGTCGATGACCATAACGAGCGGCCCGTCTCCGCCATCAGACCCGGCCGGACCTGACGGAGTGCACGACAAAATGATGGTGAAATCCATGCCGGCCTCCTTGTGCACGTGAGCTTTTTTGAACTCATCGAGTTCTTGCATGGCGATGAAGGAGGCACGGCTTGGGTAGCGCACGATGGCGACCCGATCCCAGGTGGGGTCGCCGAGCGGTTGACCCGCAACGTCGGCGACGAAGACCATGGTGGCGCCGACTGCGGCGAGCGACTTGAACGGTGCATACGCGTCATCGGCCTCGCGGCCCGAGATCGCCGGACGACCGTCGCGGTACTGGGCGACCTCGTGGTACTTCATCAGATTCAGCGCCCAGAACGCGTCGTCGTTGGCGGGATCGAGCAGCGCCCAGTCGCCAACCATTGCCCAGTTGATCGTTCCGTATGCGGGGTTTGGTCCGTCTGCCATGTGAGTCTCCTTAGTCGCTTTTGCTGATGTGGTGGTGGTCGATAAACGAGTGGTCGATAAACGAGTTGATTGCTAGCTATCGGCGCCGAGCAGCGCGCCAAGTGCGTCGGTCAGTATCGCTTGCGTCGCTCGGGACGAGAGCCCTCTGATCGAGCGCAGACCATCGACGGACTCGAACGCGACCAGCAACTCGATTCCCGCGGCACGGGTTGCTCGGACTGACGGGTCGAGTGCGTCGAGTTCGTTGCTGAACTGCATCTCGACCTGCTCCCGCATCGCGCCGCGTGTGAAATCCAACCGATCGGCGAGAATGGGGTCAGTGGGGGCCTTCGCTGACGCGGCCCGGTAGGCCGAAGCGACCGCATCGAAAAGTCGCACGCGCGCACTCACTAGTCGGGCGATGCGTTCATCCAACGTGCCCGCGCCTAGCTGCGGGATCACCGTTAGCGGCGAGATCCGCTCGAAGTGTCGATCGATAGCGGCATGCATTAGTGCGGTGCTGTCTTCGAAGTAGCGGTAAACCGTGCGCCCCGAGACGCCAGCGAGCGCGGCGACCTGCTCGGGGGTGGGGTCAAGGTTCCCTTGGGTGAACAAATCGATCATCGCGTCAAGTACCTGGTTCATGCCCCGGTCGCGTCGTGCGCGGCGGCCGTCAACGATGGCGGTTGGTGAGGTCATGGGACCGAGCCGGTTACAACGACGCCGAAGGGTCGATCATGGTGGCGATGAAGCCGGTGCGCGGGTTGGTTCGGCCGGCGGCCAAATCGCCGAAGGCTGCGACCACCGCGTCGGCCCCAACGACCTGTTCGAACGTGAGCCAGCTATCGGCCCAGTCGGCGAACGTGTTCCATGCGGCCGCCATACGTTGGGCCAAGCCATCGGCGCCCCACTCTTTGGTGCGCTTCGAAATTTGGGTGGGGGCGAAGAAGAATTCAGGCGTCGGGGCGGGCAGGTCGCCAGAGGTGGTGGCTTGGTGGTCCCAGTTGGTGTTGCCGACGATCATTGAGTGACCCAGGTTTCCCTCAAGGCGATGGTGCACGGCCTGGACTACGTCAGCGTTGCCAGCGATGTCGACGAACACCGACGGCACCGCGGCCAACTGATCGACGTTGTCGTAGGCGAGCACCTCGTTGTACAGGCCGAGGTCGGCGACCATCGCGACATTTCCTACCGAGGTCAGGCCCACAACCTTGGCGCCGCGGCGATGGGCTGAATGCGCCACGCCGAGCGCCGTCTTGGATGACGCGCTGGATACGACGATCTGCTCGGCCCCGAAGTCGCCTTGGTCGATCAGAAAATCATCGATGACGAACCCGGTGACAAAGAGCGGGTAGAGCAGCATCTGGTGTTGGTCGCGGTCGGCCCGGTAGCTCGGGTCGGCTTCGACTCGCTGATATCGGTTGTAGGTGCCGAACAGTCCTTCGCGGTGAGCCGCAACGTCGCTGAGACCAGAAGCATCAGACTTGCCGGGAGTGATGATGAGTTCGTCGGACATGGGAAGGAACCCGAAGAGTCGCTCGCCAACCGTCAGCGATTCCGACTGGCTCTCGGTCACTTCACCGAAGCCCCAGACCGGGACCCGGCCCCATTCGGCTGGAGACTCAGGGGCTGGGAATACCTCCCAGTAGCGCAGCATGTCGCCGAACACCGCGTAGGTGACGTTGTTGGCGGTGAGCCCGAACGCATCGACCCGGAGCCGACTTTGCCCCGGCTGCAGCGCTACGGCGTGGTCTTGGACGACTCGGGTTCGGGCGATGTCGCGGCGATTGTTTTCTACTGTCGGCATGGATGATGTCTAGCGACCGCGGAAACAAATGTCAACGAGTTCGACAATAGATTCAGTGATCCGCCCGGTGTATGCGAACGCGCCCACTGAAGCCGAGCCACGGAACCGAGTTATGCGACCCGATCGGGAGTGCCGTCGGCGATGCCGGGGGCCACCTCGATTACTTCAACTCATCACAGGTTGATCTGGCCAGCGCGGGTCAATGGGCCAGCGCCGGTGAATCTGGGTAGTTCCAGGTTCACTTCGAGCGGAGGGAGTGGGATTCGAACCCACGGTGAGTTTCCCCACACACGCTTTCCAAGCGTGCCGGTTCGGCCGCTCTCGCATCCCTCCCGGGTGCTTCGCACAGTCGCTGGCTGCACAATAAAGCCAACTAGACGATCGTGCGATCGCTCAGGCTATCCTCAACGTGAACCCGCTTTTGCATGTGGTGGTCGGGTCCTGTGCAACGAGAGCCTGTGAATCGGGTCAGGGCCGGAAGGCAGCAGCTCTCAGCAGGGCCTCTTGTGTGCCGCAGATCGCCTGACCATCACATGGAGGAGCGGGTTCTCCGCGGGTTGAGCCGACTCGGCTTCGTCGGCAGGTGTGTCCCGGTAGGATCGGACGCCGATGGCCTACCAGTCGCTCTACCGCCGATACCGTCCCCAGCGTTTTTCGGAATTGCGCGGACAAGAACACTTAGTTCGCGCGCTGCAACATGCAGTGACTACCAACACTGTGGGCCACGCGTACCTCTTCAGCGGGCCGCGCGGCACCGGCAAGACGTCGACGGCGCGCATTTTGGCCAAGGTCCTCAACTGCGAGAACCCAATTGACGGTGAGCCCTGTGGTGTTTGTGATTCGTGCGTTGCCGTCGAACACGGCAGTTCCTTTGATGTACACGAGCTTGATGCGGCTTCCAACAACGGTGTCGAAGCAATTCGTGAACTGATAACCAAAACCGCGATGGGAACGCCCGGCCGGACCAAGGTGTACATCCTCGACGAAGTGCACATGCTGTCGACCGCTGCATCTAATGCATTGCTAAAGACGCTTGAAGAACCTCCGCCACACGTGGTTTTTGTGCTCGCCACAACCGATCCGCAAAAGGTGCTTCCGACGATTCGTAGTCGCACCCAGCATTTTGATGTGCGGTTACTTTCGGCCGATGAGTTGACCGCGCTTGCTGATTTCATCATCGCGGATGCTGAACTTGAGGTACCGGAAGGCGCGGTGGATTACGTCGTGCGCGTCGGCGCCGGTTCGGCGCGCGACATGGAATCAGCGTTGGACCAAGTCGTGGCGGCGGGTGGAATCCCTGACGACAGCGAAGCGGTCGACGAGCTAGTTGAGGCGCTCTGCTCGCGCGATACCGGTCGGGCGCTGCTCGCGGTCGAGGCGGCTTCAGCCCGCGGTCGCACGCCACGGTTGCTGGGCGAGATGTGCATCTCGCGGCTTCGTGATGTGTTCCTTGCCGCGATGGGCGCGGACTTGGCTCGCCTTCCTGATCGCGATCGCGAACGGGTGATTGACCAGGCGGCCAGGCTCGGAGCGGCCGGTGCGACTCGAGCACTCGACGTGATGGGCGAAGCGTTCGTCGGGATTCAAGACGCCCCTGATCAGCGCATTCCGCTCGAGGTCGCGTTAGTGCGATTGACCCGACCCGAACTCGACACTTCCTTAGCCGCTCTTGCTGAGCGCATCACGCGACTCGAACAACGAGGTCCTGTGGGATCGCCGCCGGCGAGTTCGTCTGATCGTGGTACCGAATCGATCGCGGATTCCCCAGGAACTGACGAATCCGACGAGAGCTCTGATGGTGTCCCGCTAACCGCAGCGACCCACGGTGGGCGTCCGGCGGCTAGTGCACGTGAGGTACTGGAGGCCAAAAAGCAGGCACGAGGTGCTGGGACTAGCCGAGCGACAGCAACCCGCGCTCCAACGGAGAAGTCGGCCGCTCCGAGTCAAGAGCCCTATTCGCCGCCCGAATCAACCGTAGACGCGGCCGCAAGTGACGAATCAGTTGGTGTCGAGCCAGCAATAAACGAACCAACGTCTCCTGAACCAACGTCTCCTGAAGTTCGCGAAGCTCAAACTGTCGTCGGTGACCAACCGGTCAGCGCCGACGGTGTGCCGTCGATTGGCGAGGTGACTGAGGCATGGGAGAACTCAATACTCGCGTCGCTGTCTCCGCGGTCGAAAGCATTTTTTAGTGGTGGGCGGTTTGTGGCAGTAACCGATCGGGCCGCGGTATTCGGACTTCCGAACGCCACCCACATGCAGAAGTGCGAAAGTGGCCGGGCCGATGTTGAGGCGGCATTGTCAACCTACTTTGAGTGGCGACTCCCGCTGCAACTTGTTGTTGATGATGACTCAACGACGGCGACGCCACGTGCAGCCCAAATTGGTCAACCCAACGTGGTCGCGTCGGTCGAAACGCTCGAAACGCTCGAAACGGTCGAACGCCACGATGAGCGAGACGAAATCGATCCTGCCGACCTCGTTGACGCGACCGACGCCGGAACGACGTCGGTCGATCGGGTACGCGAACTTTTCCCTGGTGCTGAATTGATCGAGCCGACGTAACGGCTCCACGACATAACCGCCCACGAGGCCACGACCGCCCGAGGTCACGACCGCACGACGTCGAACGAACTACCCACTATGGAGTCTTCATGAGTGATCCGAACCTTCCTGACCCAACCGACACGGATAGCCCTGACGGCTTCGACATCGGCGCGTTATTGGAACAGGCGATGGGCATGCAGCAGCAATTGATGGATGCCCAGGCCGAAGCGGCCCACTCGGTCGTCGAAGGTGTCGCGGGCGGTGGAGCGGTTTCGGTGCGCGTCACTGGAGGCATGGTTTTCGAGTCGGTTTCCATCGCTCGAGCCGCAGTAGACCCCGATGATGTCGAACTGTTAGAAGATTTGGTGCTGGCAGCGCTGCACGACGCGATGGATCAGATCGCGAATCTTCAGCAGGCCTCGATGGGGGGCTTTGATCTGGGCGGGCTCGGTGGGCTGAGCGGGATGCTTGGCCTTGAAGGTCCTGACGACGCACGTGGTGAGGCATCCGAGCGCGATGACGGCGACGCGACGTGAGTACCTACGCCGGACCGGTTCAGGATCTGATCGACGAACTCGGGCGGTTGCCCGGTGTTGGCCCAAAGTCCGCGCAACGCATTGCGTTTCACTTACTCAAACTGCCGAAAGTCGATGCAGTTCGACTTGCGGGCGCCATCGTAGAAGTAAAAGACAAGGTCACGTTCTGTCCTCGATGTTTCAACATCGCCGAAGGCGCGGAATGTTCGATCTGTAGTGATCCGCGTCGCGACGATTCGGTGATTTGTGTGGTCGAGGAACCGAAAGACATTGTGTCGGTCGAAAACACCGGAGAATTCAAAGGCCGGTATCACGTCTTGCAGGGCGCGATCAGTCCGATTGAAGGTATCGGACCCGAGCAGCTGCGTATTCGCGAACTCTTGCTTCGACTCGAACCCGAGTCGACCACTGAAATCATTTTGTGCACCAACCCCAACCTCGAGGGCGAAGCCACCGCGATGTATCTCAGTCGCCTCATCAAGCCATTGGGCGTCAAAGTCACCCGCATCGCCAGCGGGCTGCCGGTTGGCGGGGATCTTGAATATGCCGATGAACTCACCCTGGGGCGAGCGCTTGAGGGTCGACGCGAAATTGATGCGGATTAGTTGAGCGTTTTTGTTACAGCGCTCGGACGATGATGGCATCGCCCTGACCACCGCCACCACACAATGCGGCGGCACCGATTCCGCCGCCGCGGCGCTTGAGTTCATTAAGCACCTGCATGGTGATGCGAGCCCCTGACATGCCAACGGGATGTCCGAGGGCGATGGCGCCGCCGTTCACGTTGACGACGTCTTCGGAAATTCCGAGGTGCGCCATCGACGCGACACCAACGGCAGCAAACGCCTCATTGAGCTCGAACAGATCAATGTCGCTCACGGTGAGCCCGGCACGGGTGAGCGCTTGTTCGATCGCTCGAGCTGGTTGGGTGAGCAGCGACGGATCAGGACCGGCAACTTGCCCGTATCCGAGAATCTCGCCGAGTGGCTCGACGTTGAGCTCAGCTGCGATGGCTTGCGAGACGACGATGACTGCAGCGCCGCCGTCGCTAATTTGGGATGCATTGCCAGCGGTGATGTTGCCGGCCTTGTCGAATGCGGGTCGCAACCCGGCCAATGATTCGGCCGTCGTTTCGCCTCGCACGCCTTCGTCGGTGGTGACGACAATCGGGTCACCTCGACGTTGGGGAACCTCAACCGGAATGATCTCGTTGTCGAACAGTCCGTCCTTGGCTGCTCGCGCCGCACGTTCGTGTGACAGGTAGGCAACTCGGTCTTGTGACTCGCGATCGAGGCCAGCCGACGCTGCATATTTTTCGGTACCGGCACCCATCGCGCATTGGTCGAATGCGCAGAAAAGTCCGTCGTACATCATCGAATCGACGACGGTCTGGTCACCGATTCGGTAACCGCCGCGTGCACCCGGAAGTAAGTACGGGGCATTGGTCATTGACTCCATGCCACCAGCGACGACGATGTCGGCTTCGCCTGCTTGGATCATGAGGTCAGCGAGGTGAATGGCGTTGATGCCCGAGAGGCAGACCTTGTTGATCGTCGTTGCCGGCACTGACATAGGAATCCCTGCGTTGACCGCGGCTTGGCGGGCGGTCATCTGTCCGGCGCCCGCTTGCACGACCTGGCCCATGAAGACGTAATCAACCTGCTCGGGAGACAGGCCGGCGCGCTCAAGCGCGGCGGCAATCGCAAATCCCCCTAAGTCGGTGGCGGCAAACGAGGCAAGTGCCCCGGAAAGCTTCCCGATCGGCGTGCGTGCTCCTGAAAGAATGACAGATCCGGCCATGTTGAGGCTCCTCCTAAGTTCGTTCGGGGGATTCTATGGACCTCAGCTCGGATTCACCCAAAAAGGGCCCGATCAACCTAGTGCTGACTGGTTAAACAGCCGGCGCTTGGTCGTCGGGACGTTCAGTGGCTGAGTTCTCAATTGCTCGACCGACCGCGGCGCGAACCATGCGCAGAACGGGGTCGCTCGGCGAGATGATGTCGGTTCGACGATTGAGTTGCTCGTCGGTATCTCTGTCTTCGTCGCGGTTGAAGGTGTCGGGTGCCGCATGGTTGGCGGTGACCGGTGTTGCACTCGGTTCGGGTGACGAATCTGGCGTTTCGGGTTGCACGCCAAGTGACTTGCGAGTCGGCGTTGCGTCGCCGTTTGAGCTCGGGTGGCTCGATTCGGCCGACGTTGGGCGATCGATGATGCTGCCAGTGCGCAGATGTGGTGGCGCCATCGTAAGGTCAAGAACAGGTTTTTCTGCCGAGCCGATCAGCCGATCAATGGCTTGGTCAAGATCAGTGCGAGCGGCGAGCAGTCGTTGGTGAACTGCTCGCTCGCCACGCCGAATTTGCTCGGCGTGCGTTTCGGCTTCTTTGGTGATCTCAGCGGCCTGAAGCCGCGCTTGTTCGGTAGCAGTTTCGACGCTGGCGGCGACGACGGCCTTAGCCTCAGCCAGGATCGCCTCACTTTCGGCCTTAGCCGCGGCCAGAATCTGCTCAGCTTGCTGGAGTTCGTCGACCGCCCGATTGTGGATCTCCTCGGCGTCGACATCAGCTCGGGCCCGAGTCGCCACTGCGTGGCCTTCAGCTTCGGCTCGAAGTGCGTTTGCGCTATCTCGGGCCGAACGCAATACGACGGCAATTTCTTGTCCGGCTCGGGCGAAATCATCATTGTTGGCTGAATCGGTGCCAGCGCCGTTGGCCGGCATGTCTTGCAGCAGTTCGATTGCCTCCGCGAGAAAGCGATCGACGGATTCGCACTCATAGCCATTGGGCGAGAGTGGAAAGCGAAGCGCTCGGATTTCGTCAGGCGTGAGGCGCATGGCCGTATTCTTTCCGCAAAAGGCGCACTGCATTGGCGGTAGCCGTCCGACTGCCGTCGAAGAAGGATACCTTAGAACGCCGTTCTCGTGCCTTTGGCGGATACTTCAAGCTAGTTGAGCCCAATTTGGCAGGGCTTTTGGTCGAGCCGTCGAGCGGGCTACGTTGTCGATCATGTTGGAGATCCGAGACGCCATTGTGCGGGGAGCGACGGGCGACGAGCTCGCCGCGCTTCCGCTTCCTGATTCGTTCCGTGCCGCGGTTGTCCGGGCTGATGAACAAGAAATGTTCGCTGGCCTTGAATCGTCTGAGAAGGATCCGCGGCAGAGCCTGCACCTCCAAGAGGTCGCAGTGCCAGAACTCGCTCCCGACGAGGCGGTCATTGCCGTGATGGCGAGTTCAATCAATTTCAATACCGTTTGGACGTCAATTTTTGAGCCGCTTCCGACGTTTGGATTTCTCAAGCGTCTTGGCAAAGAAAGCGCGTGGGGCGCTCGCCATGACCAGCCGTTTCACGTAGTGGGATCCGATGCATCGGGCGTGGTGCTTCGAGTGGGCTCCGCGGTCCGCAACTGGAAAGTTGGCGACCGAGTCGTCGTCCATTGCAACTATGTCGATGACCAAGACCCAGCTGCCCATAACGATTCGATGTTGGCCGCCAATCAACGCATTTGGGGTTTCGAAACCAATTACGGAGGCCTAGCTGACCTCTCGATCGTCAAAGCCAATCAACTGATGCCCAAACCCAAACACCTCACTTGGGAAGAATCAGCGGTCAATGCGCTCTGTAATTCAACGAGTTATCGCATGCTGGTATCCAAAAATGCCGGAGCCATGAAGCAAGGCGACGCGGTGTTGATTTGGGGCGCGACTGGCGGGTTAGGCGGTTACGCCACGCAATATGTGCTCAACGGCGGCGGCACGCCCGTTGGGGTCGTGTCATCGGCTGAAAAGGGCGAGATTCTCAAGTCGATGGGGTGTGACGCGGTCATCGACCGAAAGGCGGCGGGTTACGCGTTTTGGGCTGATGAGTTCCATCAGGACGAAAGCGAATGGCGTCGTCTCGGCAAAGACATCCGCGGCCTGATCGGCCGTGACGTTGACATGGTCTTCGAACACCCCGGTCGACAGACGTTCGGCGCGTCAGTGTTCGTAGCGGCCCGCGGCGGCACAATTATCACGTGCGCGGCAACTAGCGGCTACATGATCGAATATGACAATCGCCACCTTTGGATGAAGCTGAAAAAGATCGTCAGCTCGCATTTCGCGAACTACGCCGAGGCGTGGGCGGCCAATCAGTTGATTTGCGAAGGCAAGATTCAGCCAGTTTTGTCGGCGGTATTTCCGCTGGAGAAAGTCGGCGAAGCGGCCTACCAGGTGCACCACAACCTGCATGAGGGAAAAATCGGAGTGTTGTGCTTGGCCCCCGAAGAAGGTTTGGGCATTGACGATCCAGCGTTCCGAGCCGAAGTCGGAGAAGAAAATATCAATCGGTTTCGGTCGGATAACCCATGAGCCCACTCAGTGCGCGCCTTCCCGGTGATGCCGAATCCGATGTCGTGTCCGCGGCGTCGGCTCAAGTCGATCCGATGTTGACTGAAATCGATCACGTTGCCATCGCGGTGCGAGACCTAGGCGAAGCCATCGACTTTTACCGCGAGAATTTCGGCGCCGTGGTTGAACATCGTGAACTCGTCGACAGCGATGGGGTCGAAGAGGCGTTGTTGAAAGTTGCTGACTCCTATATCCAACTCTTGACGCCAACCCGCGACGACTCGCCGGTAGCGAAATACCTTGAGAAGAAGGGTGAGGGGCTGCATCACGTTGGGTATCGAGTCGCCGATTGTGCGGCCGCGT
This sequence comes from Actinomycetes bacterium, assembly GCA_037138595.1. Taxonomy (GTDB): domain Bacteria; phylum Actinomycetota; class Acidimicrobiia; order Acidimicrobiales; family Acidimicrobilacustridaceae; genus UBA4742. Next base: position 61,690 of record JBAXIB010000013.1, read on the forward strand.
TGCAGTCGGTCAAAGATCACGGTGGGCGCGTTATTGATGAGGCGCCCCGCCCCGGGTCGCGGGGTACGACCGTCGCGTTTATTCATCCGAAGGCGGCATTCGGAACGTTGATCGAACTCGTTCAGGAATAACGCGAAACGCGTCGGCGAATTGCCGATGTCCCGGCTCGAATGCCGGCTAATAGACCATTGGGATAGAGCACGACAATGGCCATAAGGGCGAGGCCATTGACTGCATAAGTCGCGCCGCTTCCGGTCGAACCGATAGCCGCGGTGACTATGCCGCCGTCGGCGATCGCACCGGCCACGAATGCGCCACCGATTGACGCGATGCCACCGAGGTAGGTGGTAGCGAGCAACGCTAAAGACGCGAAGACTCCGAAGGAATTCACCGACAACGTTTCGTATTGATAGGCGAGCAGGGTGCCGCCGAGTCCAGCAATGAAACTCGAAATGGCGAACGCTTCGATCTTCGTGCGTCGCACGTCGGTTCCCGCCGCTGAAGCGGCCCGCTCATTCGACCGAACCGCTAACCACCGCAATCCAGTTGACCCTCGCCGCAAATTGGCCACGACGATCACTGTTGCCATCAGCACGACCAAACACATCACCCCGAATGCCGGTCGGGGAAAGTCTGAACCGGTAGCTCCAACTCCGAGGTCGATCCCAAACAACCGGGGACGCGGGACTGATGATCCTGCGAGTCCACCGGTCAGCCAACTCCAGTTCAGGATGAGTTCTTCGACCGCGGTTGCTGCCGCGAGCGTGGCGATCGCCAGATTGATACCGCGCACTCGAGACGCCGGTATGCCGATGATGAGTCCGAGCGCGGTCGCGACCAACGCGGCGAGAATCGGTGCAAATGGGAATGGCACACCGAAGTCAGTCGTGAGTTTGATCATCGTGAACGCGCCGATTCCGGCGAGCGCAAACGGCATGAGCGAGATCTGCCCGACGTAGCCAGTGAGCAATACGATCGACAAGGCAATGAGTGCGACCACCATGGACACGATCAAGCCTTGGCGCCACGAACTATCGAGGGTGAAGAGGCCGGAAATAATGACGGCCGAGCCAGCAGTTACCCACCAGCCGAGATGGCGTGGAGTCGGCGAGACGGGGAATCGTCCGTGATGGAGCGAACCGCGCGAAGGAATTCGTTCGCCGCGCAACGCCATGATGACAACGATGATCAAAAGCGGCAATCCGGCTTGCCAGTTGAGGTCAGGGATCCAACCGAATTGTGTTCGCAGGTTCAGAATTTCAGATTGCGCCATACCAATGGCGAGTCCGGCAAGCATGGTGAGGGTGAACGAGCGGAATCCGCCCAGCAGCGCGGCGGCTAATGCGGGAATGATCAACAACGCGGTGACGCCCGGATCAAGCCCGGAAATTGGTGCGATGAGAATGACGGCTGCGCCCGCGAGCATGGACGCGATTATCCAGTTGATTGCGGCGAGTCGATCGGGCGAATGTCCAAGTAGCACTGCGCCTTTTTCGCTTTCCGCGGCCGCTCGCGTCGCAAGTCCAAAGCGACTGAAGTGAAAGAGCGCGGCGAGCAACGCGGTGACAATCAACACCAGTGCGAGAAGCCACAGCCGATCGCTTGGGACTTTGACCCCCACCAGGTTGACAACGTTTGATGGCAATATCGGTTTCGGTTTTGCGAGGGCTGCGCCTTGACTACCAAGACGCTGATGGGTGATGCCCAGCAAGTACAAAAACAGGCCGAGGCTAGCGACCACCTTGGCCACAGCCGGTGCATTTCGCAGCGGGCGAAAGACGAGCCAATAGACAACGAAACCGATGAGCGCGGCCATCAGCATCGTGATGGCAAACGCGGTAGCCCAGGTCGGCTTCACGTCACTTGGGAAAAGGTTAATGGAGCCGGGTAGACCAAGAATCGGGATGAGCAGTTCGCCGTGCTGGCGCAATGCGATGTAGGTGTAGGCCAGATACATACCCAACGCCGCGTGGGCAAAGTTGACTACACCCGATGCCCGGTAGGTGAGCAGCACGCCGAGCGCGAGCGCCGCGATGACGGCGCCGGAGCCTAAACCGAGCAGCAAATATTGGACGTAAACCATTGCTCAGTTGTTGAGGATCGCCGGCACATCGATCCAGTCGGTGAGCTGGCGGAGAGTCCCATTTTCGTGAATGGCCAAGATTTCTTGTGGCGCGCAAAGTGCAGGGAGATTCGGGACTTGCTTGCCATCACAGGTGTAGGCGTGTCCGTTGAAACTTGGTCGGTCAACTGCGGCTCGTACCGCGCCGAGCAAACTTTGGCGCGAGATGTTGTTCGGGCCGAGGTCTTTCATCAAGCTGTAAATATTCATGATGTTTCGGAAACTCACTGTTCCAGCGCTGGCCGCAGGGAGCGAGGGATCGCCGTATTTGGCGACTGCTGCGCCGTAGATCTGAGCATCGACGTTGTGGTCGACGGTGATCGGGCCTTCGACATTGAATATGCGGCCGGCGACGGCAGCTTCGCCAATCTCATCGGCGATGGATGGCGCTGCACACGCACCAACGAGATACATCGTCGCCGTTATGCCGAGGTCCTTCGCCGTTCTCATAGCGGGAGCGCACGCGGTGTCGGCCGCCGACAAAATGATCGCGTCGGGATGGTTTTCTTGGGCTCGGGTGAGCACTGGCAAGAAGTCGGTGCTCAAGATGGGGTACGCGATTTCGGTGACGTCGGTAACGCCGAGGCGGTTGAGTTCGGCGACGCCGTAATCGACCGCCGCGAGTTTGATCGGCGGGTAGTCACCGTAAATCACGGCGACTTTCTTCGCGCCTTGCGTTTCGGCGGCGTAGTGGGCGAACGCCACCATTGCACCTGGCGATCCGCCGCTGAACTGAAACGAAATTGGACTGATCATTTCGTCGTTGTTTACGGGCACGCCGCCGATCATGGGGACTTGGTTTTGTTCCAAAATCGGTATGGAGCCATTGCTTGAAATATCGATGCCGCCGGTCACGGTGACCGCACCTTTTTGCACGAGCTCCTGCGCACACGCTTGTGACTTTTCCACCGAGAAAGTCGAGATGCACGGTTCGAACTGGATCGGTCGTCCGTCAACGCCGCCAAGTTCGTTGTTAATGAATTTCACCGCGGCGTCGGCGGCTAATCGCAATTCGGGGAACGAGCCAAGCGGCGTGTTTTCTTGATTGATCATGCCGACCACGATCGGATTTTCGGTCCCCGCCACAACCGCAGTTTTGGGCATCGTACCGAACCCGGATTCCGCTCCCGGAAACTGGCTGACGACGGTTGGCCCATTTGCTGCGCCCCCGCCATAAGCAGGTAGGGCAGCCGCCGCCGGTGCTTGAACGACCTCGGTCTTTTCGACACAACCCGCTAGGGCAACGATTGCGACCATACAGGTCGCGATGCTGAGAGCGGTCCGTTGGCTTTTGATGTGCCGGTGTCCGCCCTGGTCGATCCAATGGGTGCGCATTCGTGGGCGCAAGGGAGTCCCCCCAGACTGTGAAGCGGCCTCGATCGGGGCTGACGCTAACACCGTTTGTCATTGTGTTCGGTGCGCGTTGTTGTACTTCGCGGCGATGGCGAGGCGTTAGTTGGTACGGTCGTTAGCCATGCCGGATCCTTCCTCCACCTTTCCGGTTGCGCCGGAATACGAACTTGATCGATTGGTGAGTCCCGACGATTTCCGTGAAGCGGCGCGGCAGCGTCTCACCCCGATGGCGTTTGACTATTACGCCAGCGGAGCGCTGACCGAGTGGACGCTTCGGGAAAACGAGCGGGCATTCCGGCGTTGGCGTTTCAACAAGCAAGTCTTGGTCGATGTTTCGCAAGTGGATGCATCCACCGATGTGCTCGGGACTGCAGTGCCGTTCCCGGTGCTCGTAGCGCCAACGGCGTTTCATCGGTTGGCCGACCCCGACGGCGAGTTAGCAACGGCTCGTGCGGTGAAGTCTGTCGGTTCGTTGATGGTCGCATCGACATTGGCCACGACCACACTTGAAGACATCGCCACGACTGGGGTGCAACGCTGGTTTCAGTTGTACGTGCAGAAAGATCGCGGATTCACCAGGCAGTTGATTGCCCGAGCAGTCAGTTCGGGGTACTCGGCAATCGTGTTGACCGTTGATACCCCGGTCATTGGGATTCGCTATAGCGAAATGCGAAATCGATTTCAGTTGCCCGACGGCCTAAAGCTCGCGAACTTCGATAAGTCGATGACTGCAGGGGGCTCAGACTCCAATGGCGATGCAGTGTCGGGACTGCGCGCGTTCAGCGAACAATTCGATCAAACCTTGACGTGGCAGGACCTTGAATGGCTGTGCGGTGAATGTGCAGCGGTAGGACTGCCGGTGATGGCAAAAGGAATACTGACGGCTACTGACGCCCGTCGAGCGGTCGAGGCTGGGGTCGCGGCGATTGGCGTATCGAACCATGGTGGACGCCAACTCGACGGTGATCCAGCCACCCTCGATGTGTTGCCCGAGGTTGTCGATGAGGTCGGCGACGAAGTCGAAGTGCTGCTTGATGGCGGGGTGCGAACCGGCCCTGACGTCGTTAAAGCGGTCGCACTCGGTGCGCGAGCGGTTTTGATTGGTCGTCCGGTGTTGTGGGGGCTTGCGGCTGGCGGCGAATCGGGAGTCGAGCGGGTGTTGACGTTGTTTCGAGACGAGGTACTCGACACCCTGCGCCAAGCCGGTATCCCCGCGTTACGAGCGGTTCGCCCGACGTTGCTTCGCCGGTCGAATGCCAGTGGTTCGAATGAGCAACCTGGCCCCCGACTTGTTGCGGGAGTTGACCCGCTTGCCTGATTCGGACCCGTCAGGTCTCGCCGATGTTGGTTGGGGTCCACGGGTCGCAGCACTGTTTGCTTCGGCTGCAATGCCGATGGTGGCGGGCTCGAACGATATTGGCCGAGTGTCGCGGGTGGATAGCGAAAGTTGCATGGTGGCAACCATCACCGGCGAGATTGTCGCGACCAGTCGGCCGCTGCCAGCCGTCGGCGACTGGGTTGTCTTAGGCCGGCCCGAAGGGCTTGATCGTGCGTCGATTGTTGAGGTTCTGCCGAGGTGGTCCGAACTTGCACGAGGCCGCGGACAAGATGGGCTTGAGCGGCAGGTTATGGCGGTCAACATCGACGTGGTGCTGGTGGTGGTCGGACTCGATCGTGGCATTCGGGGTCGCCGGCTTGAACGCGAAATTATGTTGGCGTGGGACAGCGGCGCGGTGCCGGCGATTGTGTTGACTAAATCCGATTTGCATCCCGACCCTGACGCGGCCGTCGCAAGCGCTCGCGAGGTTGCTCCCGGCGTGGATGTCGTCGTCGTGAGTACCAAGGACGCGAAAGGTGTGAGTCAGGTAATTGACCTCGTGCGTGATCGGACTGCGGTGTTGCTCGGTGAGTCGGGTGCTGGCAAGAGTTCGTTGGTGAATGCAATCTTGGCGACCAACGAAGCAGCGATTGGCGATGTTCGATCATTCGATCGCAAAGGTCGACACACCACGACGGCGCGCGACCTTCGCCCGGTTCCCGGCGGCGGTGTCATCATCGACATGCCCGGACTTCGCGCGCTCGGTCTTGCCACAGGCGATGGGCTAGCGAGCGCGTATGCCGACATTATGGAACTCGGTGAGCAGTGCCGATTTCGCGATTGCACCCACACGGTCGAGCCGGGGTGCGCGGTGCTCGACGGTGTTCGAACCGGCGTGATCGACGCCGAGCGCTTCGCCGGTTATGAGCGGATGTCCACCGAGGTCGGCCTCATCGATGAACAAGCAACTCGTCGAGCGCAGAACATGCAAAAGCGAGCCGATAAGCCGGTCATCGAACCGAATCGTCGAGAACTTGAAGCCGACCTTGATCACGGCGTTGGTGATCAGCTTGATGATCGATGAACGCGCGCGGTGATCGAGTTACCAAGTGTCGATGCATGGGCGCTTTTTGCCAGTCCTTGGTTCGGGTTGGGGCGATGACTCGAGCGCCATGGTGATCCAGCGTCGGGATTCGGCAGGATCAATCACGTCGTCAATCTCGAAATAGGTGGCGGTGTTCACCGCTTTTCCCTGTTCATAAAGTTGCGACACTTTTTCGTCGAACAACTCCGCTCGTCGGTCGGTATCGGGTTCGGCTTCAAGCTCTTTGCGATAGCCGAGTTTGACCGCGCCTTCGAGACCCATGCCGCCGAACTCGCCGGTGGGCCAAGCAACGATGAACAGCGGAGACCGAAAGCTGCCACCGGCCATCGCTTGGGCCCCAAGTCCGTAGCCTTTGCGTAACACGATGGTGACGAACGCGACGGTGAGGCTTGCGGCGATCACGAACATGCGGCTGACGTGTCGCACTTGGGCGGTTGCTTCGCACTCAGGCCCGACCATGAATCCCGGGGTATCGCACAGCGAGAGGATGGGTACATCGTGTGCGTCGCACAACTGCATGAACCTGGCTGCTTTGTCGGCCCCATCGGCATCGATCGCCCCCGCGAGGTGGGCCGGGTTGTTGGCGATGACGCCCATGGGCCGCCCTTCGATACGGATAAGCGCGGTGACCATCCCCACCCCGAATTCGCGTCGAAGTTCAAGCACCGAATCGGTGTCAGCGAGGTTCGAAATGACCCGTCGCACGTCGTACGTCGTCTTGCGGTTTTCGGGGATGATGTGACGCAATTCGTGCTGATCGTCTGCTGACCACTCGGGATCGGCGGTCGGAGCAACAAAATACGACAGGTAGCGCTTGGCCGTCGCAACGGCTTCAGCCTCGTCGGCGACGGCGATGTCAACCACTCCGTTAGGCACCTGGACTGACAAGGGGCCGATGTCATCGGGGGAGTACACACCCAAACCGCCGCCCTCAATCATGGCTGGTCCGCCCATGCCGATGTTGGCGCCGGCGACCGCGATGATCACGTCGCAACAACCGAGGATCGCCGCGTTTCCAGCGAAACATCGCCCAGCGGTAATGCCAATCAGCGGCACTAACCCACTGAGGTTGGCGAACAGTGCGAACGCCATGGTGTCGAGGCCAGAGATACCGCTGCCGTCGGTATCACCCGGGCGACCGCCACCTCCTTCGGTGAAGAAAACGACCGGCAGTTTCAGTCGCTCAGCGAGATCGAACAGGCGGTCCTTCTTGCGATGGTTGGCCAAACCTTGAGTTCCGGCCATAACGGTGTAGTCATAGGACATCACGATCGTGCGCTGTCCGTTGATGACGCCAACGCCACCAACCATGCCGTCGGCAGGAGTTCGGTGGATGAGGTCGTCAAAACTTCGGCGCCGTCGCTGCGCTGCGATGACCAACGATCCGTATTCGACAAAACTGTCGGGGTCACAAAGGTCATGGATGTTTTCTCGGGTGGTGCGCTGAGCGGTTTGGCGTCGTCGCGCGACGGCTTCGGGACGGCTGCGGTCAAGACCCAGTTCGTGTCGTTCAATAACTTGCGCCAAGTCGGGACGGATCGTGCTCGCATCAATGACTTCGACCGCTTGGTCGACCAACGGACCGCTGGTACCGGGTTTCACCCGCATGAGCAGTTGCCCGGTCACAACCGTCTCGTTGAGTTCGACCAGCACCTCGGTGACCGTGCCAGATTCAATGGCCGTGACCGGGTGCTCCATTTTCATGGACTCAATGACTACGAGCGATTGACCGACTCGACAATGCTCGCCAACGCCAACGTTGAGTCGCACGATCGTGCCCTGCAGCGGAGACTCAATCGAGACGTCGTCGCGTGCCATGGTGGCCGAGACTACTGGTCAGGTATCGGTCGGCGCCGACGTCGTCGAAACAGGCGTGCTGCCAAAAAAACCAAGCCGAGAACGACCAGACCAATGAAGGCTCTCACTACGGTGATGGCACTGACAGTGACGGCTCCGACCACTGCTTTGGTTTGTACCGCCGAAAAGTTTCTTTCGATTCCGGCGGTCGACGTGATTGCGAGGTGGCTCAGTTGCGCTTGGCTGGCCGGAGCCGCCGGCGCCGACGGCGTTGAGCCGCTGATAGTCACGGCGAGACTGTGCGACCCGCCACCGAGATCATTGAGCGTGATGAATGAACCGGGCTTGCCGGTGCCGGCAGTCACTGAAGCCTGGTAACGCTCGCGTCCATCAATGAAGAGCGTCAGTAAGTCTCCGGGTCGCCCTTGCATGGCGGCATCGAAGGTCAGCCACAGCGATTCGGTCGTGGTCGTGAAGTCAATATTGGCGACTTCGGTACCCGATACCGACAGCGCTGCATCGGCTGGATGAGCGAGGACTAATGCGGTTTCGCCAACACCGAATGAGTCGGTGACATTGGTCGGTGGGGGCCCGTTAACCATGGTGAGTGCAAGTGGTTCGCTCGGTGATGGTTGTTGGTAATACGAACCGACATTGCTGTCGTTCGCGCCAGTGAGTGGTGACCAGCCATAACCGACCTGCGGCTGGGGAGCATTGACTGAATCGGTGTACCAGACGATCGCGAACTCGTGTTTTTCGGCCGCGCTGAGCGCTGGCGGCGCGGTGCGAACGTCAACGACTTGACTGAGTCCCGGAAAACCCGCATACGGTTCGCCGACCAGCGAGATGTAATTATCGACGAAGGTCTGTCCGACTCCTCGCCCGATTGTGAGGCGCGGCAACTTGTACCGAAGAACGTTTGCAGCCCCTCCCACCTCGGCAAGTTCAACCTCGGGCGAATCGAAAAGGGTGAGTTGTCGCGGTGGACTCGCCAACGCGAGAGCGGCGGTGGTCGCGACGTTTGCTCCGAAACTATGGCCGAGGAGATGAACCTGACCCCCTGCGGCGACGAAACCCGGTGCGAGGGCTTCGTCGATCGCGGTCGCGAACCGGTGGCCATTGACCTCGGTTGCTTGCTCAGGGATTCGGGCGTCAAGCGGATTGACCGGAGTCGCCGATTGATCAACCCAACTGAACATCACAATTGTCGCTGTTGGGTCGGCGGCGCTGAGCGCGGCGGCAAGCGCATTGAAGTCACCCATGAACGATGCGCCTTTAGCATTGACCAAACCTGGGTTCCATGCCGTTACGAGTTCGGTCGATGTTGCTTGGAGTTGCTGGTAAGACGATTGAAACCCCGGAGACCAGCCATGGCTCATGAAGATCGCATGGCCTGGCTGTATCGATCCCGCCGTAACCGGAACAAAGGTCGAACCGTTCCATCGTCCGAGGCGTTGTAGTACTGGGTAAGCGCTGACATTGCTTTGGCCAGCAGTCACGACGCCTGCTGGTGCTGCAATGCCTGACCCGGTCTCAGCGTCGCCGTGCGCGCGGTTGGCGGTTCCGGCGACGATGGCGATCAGCATGGCGGCAACGATCGCGCCTGATTGCCAGATACGGCGAGATTTCATGAAGCGCTAGCCGTCATGCTTGGCGTCACTGGTATCGGGGTACTCGTAATGGACCTGGTCGAATGAGTCGACCGCGAAGACAAACAGCAACCGCAACGTCGTTTCGCCAGTGTTTTCGACATAGTGCCACGCTCCGCCGGGGACGAAAACGGTAGAGCCCGCCGACACTAGGTGTTCCTCATCATCGATAAAGACGGTTCCTTGTCCGTCCAAGATGTAATAGACCTCGGGAGGGTCATGGCGGTGAAGGGCGCCGGTGACCGATGAGCCGGCCTTGATGTCAGCGGTCCCGACGGTGAGCGAATCAGTTCGAGTTCGATCGCCGCTGACGAGGGTGCGCCACGAAACGATGCCGTGCCAATGTTCGAACTCGCAGTCATTTTCGTGCAGGACCGTGCTGGGCGTGGCGGTCTCGTCGGACACGTCGGTCATGTCAGACACCTTTCTCAATAACAAGGCGTTTTCAACAGCGACTTAGGATAGGCCGTCCTTGACCGATTCGGGGGCCTTAGGAGGCAGATGTGACGGTTGATATTGGACGTATCGGTGTTTGGTCCGGAGTTTTTGACGCACATCCGACATCGGCGGTGCAAGAGGCGTGCCGTGAACTTGAGGGGCTTGGCTATTCGACGGTGTGGCTTCCGGAAGCAGTAGGACGCGATCCGTTTGTTGCGGCCGCGACATGTTTGGCAGCGACGTCAAGGTTGCGACTCGCCACCGGCATCGCCAACATTTACGCCCGTGACCCGATGACCATGGCCGCCTGCCAACGCACGTTGGGTGAAGCATTCCCCGATCGGTTTTTATTGGGGATCGGCGTGAGCCACCAGCATCTGGTGGAGCGGCTGCGCAAACACGACTATTCGAAACCGCTTTCCTACATGCGGGACTACCTCGAGGCGATGCGTACCGCCATGTTCGCTGCGGTCGGACCAGTCGACGATCCAGGGTTGGTTCTCGCCGCGTTGGGTCCAAAAATGTTGGAGTTGGCCGCGACCAGCGGGTCAGGGGCCCATCCCTATTTCACCACTCCGGAACACACTGTTCGAGCACGTCAGATCATGGGCCCCGATGCATTGCTCGCGCCCGAACAGATGGTGGTGGTCGAAACTGACCCCGACGTGGCCCGGGCAATTGGTCGAGCGGGTATGGCGGTGTACCTGCGGGCGCCGAACTATCTCAACAACCTGCGAACGCTTGGATTTGATGACGCCGACTGGGCCGATCACCAACATGCCAGCGATCGCTTGGTCGATGCGATCGTGGCGTGGGGTTCACCAGAAGCAATCGCCGATCGCGTTGCACAGCACCATCAGGCCGGCGCCGACCATGTCTGTGTGCAGGTCCTGCAGTCTGATGTGTCGCTCCCTATGGAACAATGGAGGAAGTTGGCCAGAGTTTTGGTCTGATCGACTCATGAATGCGGCCAAAAGTGACGATAAACAGGGGGGTGCCTTGACTTGTCGTCATGGCGTCGTAAGGGTTCTACCGTGTCAGGCCGCTGGTTGGCCGCAATTTCGTGCCGGATTTCTTGGTCACAATCGTTGAGTTCTAGGAGCTAAAACCATGTTTGAAACGCGCCAGGCCAGCGGGACGCAATCACCGCGAGGCCCCTCCGGTCATGGTGTTGGTCATCGTGTAGGTCGATTGGCAGCAGCTATTGGTGCAACCTTCGTGTTGTTTGTTACCTCGGCTGCAGTGTTGGCAACTCCGGCATGGGCAACAGCGCCAAGCGCGCCGACCGGGGTGAGTGGCGTTGCCGGTGACGGCGCGGTGACCGTTTCGTGGACCGCTTCGTCAGCCGGAAGCAACGGACCGGTTACGTCCTACACGGTGACCGCGCTATCGGGTGGTTCAGCAACGGCCAATGTATGCACTACCGACAATGGTTCAACCGTGACTTGCACGTTCAACGGCGGCAATAGCGCGTTAACGAACAACGCTGATTACACCTTCACGGTTGTTGCAACTGACGGCACCGAGGACAGCGACCCATCGACCCCTTCGGCAACTGTTCACACCATGACACACCCAGACTCGCCCACAATTTCATCGACAGCAATTCCAGGCGATGGTTCGGCCACGGTTTCGTGGACTGCACCTAGCGATAACGGCGGTTCGACAATCTCCAGCTACACCGTCACGTCGAGTCCCGGCACTAAAACCTGTATAAGCAATGACGCCCCACCAGATCTCTTTTGCACCGTTCATGATCTGACGAACGGCACGCCATATACATTCACGGTGACTGCGACCAACGCGGCCGGAACTTCCGATGCTTCTGGTGCGACCGATGCGGCGACGCCATTTGGAAATCCTGCTGCGCCGACGATCGTCTCGGCGGCGCCAAATAACACCGGTGACGTGGTTGTCACCTGGTCCCCGCCGTCCAACAACGGCGGCAAGGATGTAACCGGATATCAGGCCTACGAATCGAGTGATGCAGGTGCCTCGATAGGTACAGCTGTATGCACCACTGATCCCATCGTTGTTCCACTCCCCACTACGTGCACGGTTACCGGTCTCACGACCGGAACCAGTTACTCGATTTATGTCCACGCATCCAACGATGACGGGAACACCTACGGCGCGCCGTCAGGCTCGTTGAGCGCGACTCCGAGGGTTGTGCCTGATGCGCCGGCTATCACCAGCCTGACCCCTGGCGCGGTGTCGATCGACGTCGCATTTGACCCGCCAGCAAGCAATGGTGGCAACACCATCACGAACTACGTGGTGACGACAACGCACGCATCTGATGCGCCCGCGCAATTTTCTTGCGGAGGAACGACGAGCCCCTGTCACGTCACGGGTCTCACCAACGGACTTGCCTATAGCGCCACAATCCAAGCGGTCAATGCCGCAGGTCGCAGTAGCGCTTCTGATCCGGCTGGTCCGGTTACGCCGGCCGGCCCACCGGGCGCGCCGGGGAGTGTCACCGCGACCCCTGGGAACGAATCGGTTGACGTCGGGTGGACCGAATCGCTCTATCACGACAACATTGATTACACCGGATTCACCGTGACGACCTATCTCCATAACGCCAGAAGCGGTGCCACGACTGACTGCGCCTTGGATAATCCGTGCACCATTACTGGCTTGACGAACGGCATGGCCTATGACTTCACGGTCATTGCGACCACCGCCGGCGGCGATAGCAGCGAGTCGCAGGCGGCAACTGCGACCCCTCGAACCGTGCCTGACGCACCGACCATTACCGCGGTCACCGCCGGGGACTCAGCCGTTACCGTTGAGTTTGACCCACCAACAAGCGATGGTGGCAATGCAATCGACCATTACATGGTGTACCCGTACGCGGGAGCGCCCTATACCAGCGCGGGTACCGGAAATTCATGCTCGGACTCCCCGTGCTCCATTCTTGGTTTGACGAACGGGACGAACTACAAGTTCACGGTCGTAGCCGTCAACGATGCAGGCGGCAGCGTCGAGTCGGACAAGTCCGGTGTGGCTACACCTCGAACGGTCCCAGGTCCTCCGACGATTACCTCAGCCGTCCTCGGAAACAGTTCGGTCGATATCACGTGGACTGCGCCAACAAATGATGGCGGGTCGGCGATTCTTGGCTACAAAGTCAGGTGTACCTCAAGCGACTCGCCCACCTCATCGCGTTGGGATGGTCACGACTTCGTGCGCCATTTTGTGGTACCGCTTACTGCCGGTCACACCTATTCGTGTGTGGCGATCGCCGTGAATGTGGCCGGTGATGGAACACTGTCGGATCCGTCTGCGGTAAACGCCAATGCGAAGCCGGGGGCGCCCAGTGCAGTGACGATCACCCCAGGAAATGGCAACTTCACCGAAACCTGGTCAGCACCGCTACTTGTAGGACCATCTGAGCCGACGACCTATGAATTGACATGCACCTATCTCAACGGCCAGGGCGTGCAGACTGCAGTGTCGTTCAGTAATCCGGTTTGGTCCTCGCTCACCAACCCACCATCGGGAGCAAAAACCAAAACCAAAAATGGTCTCACCAATGGCACCGCGTATACCTGCAAATTACGAGGTCACAACGCCATCGGTTGGGGCCCGTACGTGACAAAAACCGTTACGCCGCGAACCGCTCCTGGCGCGCCGACTGGCGTTTCCGCGGTGCCATTTTCAGCCCGTGCAACAGTGAACTGGACCGCACCTACGAACAATGGCGGGAGCGCCATTACCGGCTATGTCGTGACCTGTACCGCGAGTAGTCATCCAACGATAACGGCGACGGCAGGCTCAGCCGCGTCGACCGTTTCGGTTGGAGGCCTCGTGAACAATGTCGCATATCAATGTGTGGTGGCTGCGAAAAATATCGCGGGCACGGGAACGGCCAGTAGCCCAGTATCGGTGACGCCCATACCGTTACCGGGTCAACCGACGATGATTTCGGTTACTGCCGGTTCACAGCGAGCAATCGTGGCGTTTTCCGCCGCGACTGGTCCCGTAGTGAATTACACCGCGACTTGTAAGAGCTCGGCTGCGTTGGCGACAACGCCGGTCACCCAAGATGGCAGTTCATCAACGATCACCGTCACTGGGTTGACCGCCGGGAAGCAGTATTCGTGCGCAGTGCGCGCCAACAACGCATCGGGCACCGGAGCGGCTTCGACCTCACGGTTGGTCACTCCGACTGCGTGACACCCCAGCTGAACTGATCGACCACGCAAGCGCGAGTCGCGACGAGGTTCGCGCCACCTACTGTGGGGCTGTCTCGAATACCGAGATTTCAACCTGCACAGGGGATCACGCATGAAGGTGCACCTCGTCGATGGCACGTACGAACTATTTCGTCATCATTTCGCATTGCCATCGCACATGACGATGTCAGGCCGTGAAGTCGCGGCAACGCGCGGCACGGTCGGCACGGTTCTGCAGTTACTTGAAGGAGGCGCAACCCACGTGGGTGTCGCCACCGACCACGTTGTCGAATCGTTTCGCAATGCCTTATGGGCTGGCTATAAGACCAGTGACGGAATGCCTCCAGACTTGTTACAACAATTCGACCTCGTCGAAACCGCGTTGGTCGCGCTCGGTGTCGCGGTGTTCGCGATGGTGGACTTCGAAGCCGACGACGCCATGGGTTCGGCCGCGGCCATAGCTGCCGCCGACGAACGCGTCGAACAAGTTGTGATCTGTACCCCCGACAAGGACCTTGGTCAATGCGTCACTGGCGATCGCGTGGTGCAACTTGACCGACGCAAAGATGTCGTCATCAACCAAGCAGGCGTGACCGAAAAATTTGGCGTACCGCCCGAGTCGATCCCCGACTATCTCGGCCTCGTCGGCGACAGCGCCGATGGATTCCCCGGACTGCCAGGTTGGGGGGCAAAGTCAGCTGCGATTGTCTTAGCTCGTTACGGCCACCTTGAAGCTATTCCCACCGATGCGGCTGATTGGGACGTAATAGTGCGAGGCGCAAACAAACTCGCCGACACCTTGCACGAGCACTTCGACCTCGCCGTGCTGTTTCGAACGATCGCCACTATTGATCGCAACGCACCAACGATCGATGCAGTCGACGAGTTGTTGTGGACGGGTCCGAAACCAGATTTTGCGAACATCTGTCACGAAATCGACGCGCCTCGACTGGTGGAACGAGCGCTTCAGTTAGCGACGTTGCGCAAGGAACGCCGCCAAGCTGCGACGTAGCTTCGAGCGTTTACTGCGGGTACCTGTCGCGAGTTTTTATCTTTGACGGTTACTTCCGGGTCGCGTCAGGCGCTGGGCTCAGGCGTCGCCGATGTCTGGGCGGGAGTCGTCGGCGGAATCACTGCATCGGCCGCTGGGGTCGCATCAGACGAAACCGGCGGTGCCTCAACTGAGATTGCCTCGACCGGTTTTACATCAAGTTCTTTCGATGCCTTCTCGCCCTCTTTCAAACCTTTTTCAAACTCGCCTTTGGCTGATCCGAGCGATCGAGCCAATTTGGGAAGTTTCGCGCCGCCAAACAGTAAAACGATTACGAGCAGAATGATGACGATTTCCGCCGGGCCGATGTCGGGCATTGGGTGCTCCTTTGACTCGAAATCGAGCCTCGCTAGAACATTCGCAACGAAGGTTTGCCGACGCGCATTCCCAATCATAGGGCAAGCAACTGTGACTTGCCCCTTCAGATGTGGTCCACTTCGTCATGGAATTGTCCGGCAATAACCATCAACAACGGCAACGGGCGTGGATTCTTTCGTGGGCATCGGTTGGTTGTGCGTCGGCGGCGATCGTTGCGATTGCTTGGGCCACCGCGACCCGCAACCACGCATTTTGGGCTTTTGCCCTCTGGGTCGGGTTTACCGTCGCAGCGGTTGCGACCGGTCTCGTGGCCTTGATCGGAACGAACCGTCGAGTTGATCCGCGCGCCCTTCGCCGACTCGCAACCCTCGGAGTCGTAGGCGGCGTGCTTTGCGCCACGCTTGGATTGGCGGTCTACAGCGCGAGCCGAACCGAAGACTGTCCCCTTGAAAAACAGTGCACGATCCCGCAAAGCGGACCAGGTCAGCGAGACCAGCAGCCCTGAGCGCATTCGTCCCATCCCGACTCGGCCGATACATTGGCGGTCTATGCCAGAAAACTCCATGGGTGAGCGGATTGCACAGCTCGAGCAGCGTAAGGATGAAGCACTCCATGCGGGCTCGGAACGGTCGGTAGAACGCCAGCACGCCAAAGGCAAGTTGTTGGCGCGTGAACGGCTCGAAATTCTGCTCGACCCCGGCTCGTTTCACGAACTCGACATGCTGGCCCGCCATCGCGTTCCGGCTGACCTCATCGAAGAACGTCCCTATACCGACGGCGTCATCACCGGCTGGGGCACGATCGATGGCCGCAAAGTATTTGTCTTTTCGCAGGACTTCACCGTGTTCGGTGGCGCGTTGGGCGAAGTCTTTGCCGAGAAGATTCACAAAGTCATGGACTTGGCACTGTCGGTGGGCGCGCCAGTCATCGGCCTGAACGACGGTGCCGGAGCGCGCATTCAAGAAGGCGTGGTGTCGCTTGCAAGCTACGGCGGAATCTTCCACCGAAATGTGTTGGCCTCGGGGGTAACACCGCAGATCAGCGTGGTGCTCGGCCCCTGCGCTGGTGGTGCGGTCTATAGCCCGGCGATGACCGACTTCATCTTCATGGTGGACCAAACCTCACACATGTTCATCACCGGACCAGATGTGGTGAAGACTGTCACTGGCGAAGAAGTCACGCTCGAAGAACTTGGCGGCGCCAATAGTCACGCCTCGAAGTCGGGTGTCGCAACGTTCGTATCGCCCGACGAGCAAACGTGCCTTGAAGACGTTCGGTTCTTGTTTTCGTTCTTACCCTCGAACAACCTCGAACCGCCGCCCTATTTCCCGCCGACCGATACTCCCGATCGGCTGTGCCCGGCGCTTGTCGACATCATGCCCGACAGTTCGAACTTGCCCTACGACATGAAAGCGGTCATTCGCGAATGTGTCGATGACGGCGAATTCTTCGAGTACTTCCCGAAGTGGGCTGGCTCAATCGTGTGCGGTTTCTCCCGCCTTGACGGTTACCCCGTGGGCATCGTCGGAAACCAACCGATGATGCTCGCCGGCATCCTCGATATTGAATCGTCGGAAAAAGCAGCGCGATTTGTTCGCACCTGCGACGCGTTCAACATCCCGCTGGTCACCTTCGTGGATGTGCCCGGGTTCCTCCCTGGTGTCGATCAAGAATACGGCGGCATCATTCGTCATGGAGCGAAACTGCTCTACGCGTATTGCGAGTCGACCGTGCCGCGCATCCAAATCATCACCCGCAAGGCCTACGGCGGTGCCTATGTGGTGATGAACTCGAAGTCCATTGGTGCCGATCTCGCATTTGCGTGGCCATCGGCGGAACTCGCAGTGATGGGCCCGCAAGGTGCGGTTGAGATTCTCTACCGCCGTGAACTCCAAAATGTTGCCGACCCGGTCGCTCGCCGTAGCGAATTGGTCGAGGAATACACCGAACGGTTCGCGAACCCCTACGTCGCGGCTGAGCGGGGGTTCGTTGACGACGTCATTGACCCGTCAGAGACGCGGGTCAAACTCATCGCCGGGCTCGAAATGTTGCGCTCGAAACGAGAAGAACTGCCGCATCGCAAACACGGAAATATCCCGCTCTAGGCGATGTCACTGTGACCGAATCGACCAATCCGGCGCGGGCCGATGATGCACGAGTGACGGTTCGAGACGCGCGTCCGACTCCAAGCGACGAGGAACTTGCGGCGATTATGGCCGCAGTCGAATTGGCATGGCCTCGACCGGCTGCTGCTTCCGCCGATGTGGAGCCATCGAGTTGGCGATTCTCGGGGCGCTGGTGGTCGCGGCCAGTGCCCATTCGTCGTGATCGGCCCTGAACTGGTGGTCGCGGCCCCCGCGGCCGCATCATCGGCGCCCGATTTTGTCAAGGGGTTGAGCTGGTGGAGCTAACAACTGTCGCTGACAACGAGGCTGTCGTGCACGACGGTTTCGCGGTGCGCCGTTATGAGGACCTGCAACCCGATCACGACTATGCCTTCGACGGTTTCGCCTTTCGTACGTTGGCTCGCCCTCCAGGTGAGTACCTCGGCTCGTTCGCCACGGTGAACGACGTGCATTTCGGCGAAGTCGAATGCGGGATCATCGAAGGTCTCGACATCGGCCCTACGTTCGCAGTACAGCCCGGTGAGGTGCCGTACCCCGAAGTGATGAACCGCGCCGCGGTTGAAGAAATCACGGCGATCAATCCGAGCGCGGTGCTGGTCAAAGGTGATCTCACCTCGCGAGGTTCCGAGCAGGAGTATCAAGATTTTCTTGCCGTCTATAGCGTGTTCGGGTCGCGCCTACGTTTCATCCGAGGCAATCACGAGAGTTACAACCGTTCGCCGTTCGCCACCGAAGCGCGCCTCGTCGTTGATCTGCTTGGCATCCGGTGCGTGATGATCGATACGTCACTCGACGGGCGGGCCACGGGAGGCGTACCGCCTGAGACGCTTGAGTGGCTGCGCGATCTCGCTACATCAAGCGCTGTCCCGATGTTGGTATTCGGTCATCACCATGTTTGGAATCCCGAGTCCGCCAATCGACCCGAGGCCTACTTCGGCATTAATCCTGACGACAGCGAACTCCTCGTGACGTTGGTTGCTGATTGTCCGACAATCCGTGGCTACTTCGCCGGCCATACGCATCGCAACCGAGTGCGCCGGTTCACACAAACGGGATCGGTGCCATGGGTGGAGGTGGCATCAGTCAAAGAGTTTCCTGGCACGTGGGCCGAATATCGCGTCTTTGAGGGTGGAATACTCCAAGTTCATCGCCGCGTGTCGTCACCGGACGCGTTGGGGTGGACTGAAAAAACTCGCCACCTGTATCAGGACACCTATTTTGATTATTCGTTCGGCGAACTTGATGACCGCTGTTTTTCGATTGGACTGACATGACCATGGACCAGAGCGACGTGAGCGACTCAACGGGTGAACGCACCGAACCCTCCACCGAACTCGACGCCGAATTACAACCAACCGATAGTCGGGTCAAGCGAGCCATCGAGTTTGTGAAGTTTCCTCCGCCGACACCTCATCGGGTCCTTGAAACTCGCGCGAATGGATTGACCTATTTGTCCGCTTGGTCACTGCATTGCATTCACATCGTGTTGTGGTCGTTGTTGGTCTTTGGTGTCCTCACTGGCCGTTGGTGGACAGTTGCCGCGTCGCTCATTGCCTCGACCGCCACGTGGGTCACGGTGTCGATCATCGTCAATGCCCACAATCGCCTCGAGGGCGACGACCGATCACTGCCGAGACGAGTATTGAGTCGTTGGTGGCGCGGTCCGTGGGACACCGTCGGGCGTCAAGTGTGGTTCCCGGTTTTGATCCCGCAGGCCTGGGCGGCGATTCGTGGGCGCTGACCGCCCTGATCATGTGCCGCTGGGCGATTTGCGAGTGATCGACATGGCCACTGTGTTGGCCGGTCCGGGTTGCGCGCGGTATCTGGCGGACTTTGGTGCAGATGTCATCAAGGTTGAGCGGCCGGGCGTGGGCGACTCCCTTCGGGGAATGGGCTGGCGCCACCCCGATGATGACGTGACGCTGTTTTGGAAACTCGCGGGTCGCAACAAGCGGACCATCGTGCTCGATCTCAAAAGTCCTGATGGCCTCGAAACCATGAAGCGTCTGTGCGCGGAGGCCGACGTGTTGGTCGAGAACCTTCGACCGGGGAAACTCGAAGCGCTTGGATTGTCACCGGACGAACTGATCGCCGATAACCCCAAGTTGGTCATCACCCGGGTTACCGGATTTGGGCAGGACGGTCCTTATGCCTCACGCCCTGGATTCGCCACGATGGCTGAAGCGATGTCAGGTTTTGCCGCGATAAATGGCGAACCTGACCGACCGCCGTTATTGCCCCCAATCGCATTAACCGACGAGGTCACCGCTCTCGTCGCGGCGTTTGCCACGATGGTTGCGATTCATTCCGGTGTCGGGCAAGTAGTCGATGTCAGCCTGCTCGATTCATTGTTCCAGTTGATGGGTCCATTGCCGTCGGCTTACTCATTGCTTGGCTACGAACAACCCCGCCTTGGATCCGGCATCCCCTACTCGGTTCCGCGCAACACCTATCGAACATCGGACGAACAATGGGTCGCGGTGAGTACTTCGGCTGAGTCAGTGGCGCGACGAGTGCTTGACCTAGTTGGAATTGGCGATGACGAACGATTTCACTCGTTCGCGGGACGCGTCGAGCACCGAGACGAAATTGACCAGGCGGTGAGCCAGTGGATCGCTCAGCGAACGTTGGCTGAGGTGCTTGAACGCTTCGAACAGGCTCATGCTGCCGCCGGCGCGGTGTTGACAATGGCGGATCTAGCGAGTGATCCGCACATGCTGGCTCGCAACGCGGTCGTCGATGTTGACGGCACGCCGATGCAAGGATTGATCGCGCGCTTGTCAGCAACACCGGGTCGATTGCGATGGGCCGGGCGGCCGCTTGGCGCTGACACTGACGCGGTGCTTGCCGAACTGTCGGAACGCGAACTCCGATCCGAACCGCGCCCAGAACCGCGCCCAGAACCGCGCCCAGAACCGACGACCTGACTACCTGCCTGTCTAACGTCTCAATGGGCCGGCGACTGTTAGCGGCTTACTGCGACTTCGATGCGATCTTGGCGCCACTCGCGGGCCAAGTCGAGGGCTTGGTCGGCCTGGTCAAGAATTTCGTCACTGGTGAAACCGTGAGCCGGGTAACACGCAACTCCGGCCCACATGGTGAGATCGTTGGAGTCACTCGTGATGCGGCGGCGGATTCGCTCAACGGTCCAGATAGCGCCGTTCTCGGCGGTGTCTTCAAGGACGATGGCATACCCGCCGTCGAGAAGTCGGCAAGGCGTATCGGCGTCGCGGATCGTCGCGAGAATTGATTCGGTTATGACTTTCGGATCTGCCGGTTGTGGCAGTCCTGACTCGAGGCCTTGGATAACTTCGATGAGCACGACCGATACCGGTTCGAGTTGTCGGCGAGCGACGGCGATTCGGGCATCAAGTGCAACCGCGAAATAGGCCTCGCTGAACAGACCAGTGGCATTGTCGGTTAACGCGTCGCCATTGGAACTGCGGCGAACTGCCGTGAGTTGAATCCTGCTGGCGAGTTTCGATTCCAGATCGTTCCGAGCTTCAGATTCTTCCTCAACATGTTTCGTGAGCTCGTCAACCTTTGATTCGAGTTCGTCAACGCGATAATTAGCGCTTCGAAGATGAGCGACGAGCCGTGAAAGACCGAACAGCGCAATGCCGAGACCGATAATCGCGGCGGCGATGGCGATTGAGAAGTCTTTGGCAATCCACGCAGCGATCGCCACGACCAGTGCACTCAGACTGCCAAGTCCAATTAGCAGGCTAAAACCCTTGCGGCGATTCACCTGAATCAATCGGCCCTAGTAGCCGTGAATCAAGGCTCCCGGCGGCAATTTCTTGGGTTAGTCGTCCTGGTGTTCTCGGTGAGCAATCACGATGTCAACGATGTCGGCCATGATGCGCCCCAACTCGAAGTCCTTCGGGGTATAAATCGCCGCGATCCCAAGTTGTTCGAGGCGAGGGCGATCAGCTTCGGGAATGATTCCGCCAACAATCATCGGAGCGTCAGAACCCTCAGCTCGGATCAGGCGCAAAACCTCAGGTACCAACTCGAGATGGCTGCCTGAAAGAATCGACAAGCCGATGACGTCGACATCTTCGTCGCGGGCAACTGACGCGATCTGTTCAGGGGTCAATCGAATGCCCTGATAGATCACTTCCATGCCGGCATCTCGGGCCGCGACCG
Organism: Actinomycetes bacterium; assembly: GCA_037138595.1. Classification (GTDB taxonomy): domain Bacteria; phylum Actinomycetota; class Acidimicrobiia; order Acidimicrobiales; family Acidimicrobilacustridaceae; genus UBA4742. Next base: position 83,297 of record JBAXIB010000013.1, read on the forward strand.
CAATTTGTTCAGCGCCATTCGAGTGTCCATCGAGTCCAGGTTTCGCAACCAAGAACCGAGGCGGACCACCGGGCAGGCGCTTAACCCGCGCCGCGGTTTCGCGTAGCGCTTCAGACTGGCCGCCAAGTCCGGCGGCGGCGGCGACGCCGGTGGGTGCTCGATATTCACCGAAAATTTCGCGTAACTCGCCAGCCCATTCGCCGGTGGTTCCGCCGGCATGGGCGAGGGCGATTGTAGCTTCCATAATGTTTTCCGTTGACTCGGCGACCCGACGAAGCTCACCGAGCGCGCGCTTCACGCCGTCGTTGTCGCGGTTCGCTCGCCACGCTTGGACATCGGCAATGAGTTGAGCCTGCACTGACGAGTCGACGTGCAAGATGTTTTCTTCGCCGCCAAGTGGTGATGGTGCTGACTCGGTGAACGCGTTGACCCCGACGACGATTTGGTCACCGGACTCAATGCGCCTTGTTCGTTCGGTGTTTGACGCCACCAGGCGACCCTTCAATTCGTCGATCGCTTCGAACGCACCGCCGAGCGACAACACGTCATCAAGTTCGGCTTGGGCCGCGTCGACGAGCTCGGCCGTCTTGGCTTCGACGACGTGACTGCCCGCGAAGATGTCGTCATAGGCAAGCAGATCGGTCTCGAATGCGAGAACTTGCTGAATCCGTAGCGACCACTGCTGGTCCCAAGGCCGCGGCAGACCGAGCGCTTCGTTCCAAGCAGGTAATTGCAATGAACGAGCGCGTGCGTCTTTCGACAATGTAACTCCGAGCGCCTCTAGGACGATTCGCTGCACGTTGTTTTCTGGTTGCGCCTCGGTGAGGCCAAGCGAATTGACCTGCACGCCGTAACGAAATCGGCGCGCCTTTGGGTCGGTGACACCGTAGCGTTCAGCGGTAATGCGATCCCATAGCTGGGTGAATGCACGCATCTTGCAGGTTTCTTCGATGAACCGAATGCCGGCGTTGACAAAAAAGGAAATCGATGCGACGACAGCCGAGAATTTTTCGGGCTGGATTTGCCCTGAGTCGCGCACCGCATCCAATACATCGATGGCGGTCGCCAGCGCGAACGCGATTTCTTGAACCGGTGTGGCTCCGGCTTCTTGCAGGTGGTAGCTGCACACATTCATCGGGTTCCAGTTCGGAATCCGCTGGGCGCAAAACGCCACCATGTCGACGATGAGTCGTCGGCTCGGCAACGGCGGAAAAATGTAGGTGCCTCGGCTGAGGTACTCCTTGACGATGTCATTTTGGGTCGTGCCACGGAGCACCACGGATTCGACGCCGAGATTGGCGGCATTGGCGACATACAGGCCGAGCAACCATGCCGCCGGGGCATTGATGGTCATCGAGGTATTCATGTCGCCTGGCGGTATCCCGTCGAGCAATTCCTGCATGTGCCCGAGGTGTGCGACTGGAACGCCGACTTTGCCGACTTCACCATTGGCCTTGGGATCGTCGGGGTCATAACCGGTTTGGGTCGGAAGGTCGAATGCGATCGAAAGGCCGGTTTGGCCTCGGGCCAAGTTGGTGCGATAGAGCTCGTTGGATGCTTTGGCGGTCGAATGACCTGAATAGGTGCGCATCAGCCATGGCTTGTCAGGCGTGCGGGTCGTTTCGTCTGCTGCAGATGCCATGGCGCTATGTTCCCACCAGGGACCGGTATCTGTCACTCTCACCCATCAGGGCGCACCGGACCGAACAATTCAACATCGGCTGAGAGCGCGGTTCTGAGCTCGGCGAGGTAGGCGTCGCGAGTCACATCGATCGCGCCCAATTGGCGAAGATGGGGTGTTGTCCACTGCACGTCAAGCAGCACTGCGCCGGCGGACCGCAGGTGTGTAACCAGCGCAACAAGGGCAACCTTCGAAGCATCCACCTGGTGATGAAACATTGATTCGCCCGCGAACAGCCCGCCAATACCTATTCCGTACAAGCCGCCCACGAGACGATCATCAGCCCACGTTTCGACACTATGGGCCCACCCAAGTTCGTGAAGTTGGCAATAGGCCTCAATGATGCGTGATGTGATCCAGCCTCCGTCACGGCTTGGATCGGCGCAGTTACGGATAACCGCTTCAAACGCGGTGTCGATGCGCACTTCATAGCGGGTAGTTGAACGACGTAACGAACGGGTGACGCGCAATCCACCGAGTGGGATGACTCCACGCGGGTTTGGCGACCACCACGCTAGGCGATTGTCGTCCACGGGCATCGGGAAGAGACCGGAACGATAGGCGGCAAGAATCGTGCCTGGCTCAAGGTCGGCACCGACGCCGACGACGCCGTCGTCATCGGCCGATTGCGCAGGTGGCAACGCCCATGGCGATGCTGGTGGCTCGATTGGCACCCTTGCGTTCTAGCCGACCGGAGGCGAAAGCCGCCTTTGGCAATGCGCGATGAGCTGTTCGGTGAATTACTTGCGGGCGTAGTCGAAAAATCCGAGGCCAGACTTGCGGCCAAGTTGTCCCGCGGTGACCATCCGTCGCAGCAATGGCATGGCGGCGTAGTTCGGGTCACGGAACTCGTCATAAAGCGCATCGAGAATGGCGAGCGAAGTGTCGAGGCCGACGAGATCAAGCAGCGCGAGCGGACCCATCGGGAAATTGCATCCGCCCTTCATGGCGGTATCGATGTCGTCGCGCGTGGCGGTTCCATTTTCGAGCATGCGTACCGCGTTATTGAGGTACGGGAAAAGCAGGGCGTTCACGATGAATCCAGCGCGATCTTTGACCTCAACTGGACTCTTTCCGCATGTTTCGGCGAACGAGCGCACATCGGCGATGGTTTCGTCGCTGGCGGTAAGTGGGCGAACAATCTCAACCAAAGTCATCATCGGTGCTGGATTAAAAAAGTGGACGCCGCAAACTTGTGACGGTCGGTTGGTTTCCATGGCCATGTCGATCACGGCCAGCGTCGAGGTGTTGGTTGCGATGATTGCGTCACTTTTGCAGATGCCATCAAGCTCTCGGAAGAGTGCTTTTTTAACGGCGAGGTCCTCGACGACCGATTCGAGGACAAGATCGCAATGAGCCAAGTCTGCGAGATTCGCGGTTGCAGACACGCGAGCGAGGGTTGCGTCGCGATCCTCGGCCGACATTTTTTCACGTTCGACCTGTTTGCCCAGCGATTTTTCAAGCGCGGCGACCATGGCATCGGCTGACGCTTGCGATCGTGACCGCAACATAACCTGATGGCCGGTCTTGGCTGCGACCTCGGCGATACCCGCACCCATGATGCCTGAACCAACGATTCCAACGCTCTTGATTGTCATGGGGCGAAAGGTTACTGACCAGTTCGGCGCGCGAGCGAACGCGACGGCCGGTGGGCGACTTGTTGGCCAGTCGGGTCACTGGTTGATCAGGGCGTT
>JBAXIB010000014.1:0-86420 GCA_037138595.1 Actinomycetes bacterium
TGCGGAAACGGTGGGTGCGAAGATCGTCTTTTCATTGACGATCAGCTGTGGCTGATAGGTCGGACCGGTCGAGCAGTAGATCAACGGTGGTGTGCCGGGAACGATGGCCGAGACGTCAGCAACGACGGCGGTGAAGACGTTCGACGTTTGCTTACCGGCAACGTATCCGCCACTCACCGGAGCGGTGATGTTGGCCGTGATCGGCGTGAGATCGCCCGAGCCAACACTGTACAGTGGGCCCTGTTCGGCTCCGGTGGCGGGCACCGTGTAGTCAGACGCTGCACTATTAACCGCGGAACCGCAGTAGCTGCTTTGGGCCGGGGCGGTGGCGTAGCTCGATGGTTTACCGACGGTTGCACCAGAAACGTTGGTGGCAGTGACGGTACAGATCATCGGCGGCAGGGTGTTGGCATTGGCAATCGCCGAAGGACCGACATAAAGCGTGGTCGTACCAGCGGTGTTGTCATAGTCAATGTCACTATTCGCGGACGTCTTGTCAGGATTGACCAAGAAGGTCGAGACCATCGTGTTCAACGTGATGGGTACGGGGGTCGCACCGCTAGGGCCACCTTGGGTGACCTTCGGTGGAACACAAGCCACGCTGTAGCCAGTGACTGCGGTCGCCGGGGTTGGGAACTTGACCAAGAGATAACCTGGGTCAGATGCCAGTGGCCAGCCAGAGTGGCCTGCAGCGCCGCCGAAAACACCACAAGACGCCGGAGCTGCCAGTGTGTCGTACTGCGAGCATGCGCCAACGGTCTTGTCAAGATTGACGGCCGTGGGCTTGGCTATAATTGTCGCACTCGTCGTGGCACTTGCGACTCCGCCGGTGGCGAAGAGCAGGCCGCCAACGGCGAGTAGGCCGATAAGCAATCGTTTCATGATTCCTCCTGATTGTGGTCCCCCGGATGAGGCACCTGACTGGTCCCCCGAAGGAGAGGCACCCGCGATCGTTGCGGACCAAGCCCACGGAAATCCCTCAAAGATCACAACACCTACACAACACGTGTGTCGGGCGGCACACCTCGAGTGACCGATACAATCGGCGGTCATCGGTTCACAATCGACGATCTCCCGCCTGAGAAAGCCCGACCGCCATGATGCCCGACAACGACTATTACGGGCACCGCACCGCATTAGCCCGCTATTGCAACACCAAAAAGTTGTCGCCAGCGGTGTATGGCACCATTCGCCACGGATGGCAACCGAGTCTCGGAACCATCGGAAACCGCCGCATCACATCGGCACCCATTTTCGTGTGGAACGAACGCGAAGCGCGCGAAGCCGCCCACCGATCAATACCCAACGTGATCGCCATCGGCGCGCCGTTCATCTACGCGGTCGCCACCCTCACAACAACGAACGCCGCGACCAGCGACCCGACCAGCGACCCGACTAGCGACACCGCGACCGTTCACTCACCGCCGAACCTGTCGCCGCCAGGCGCAGGCACCATCGTGTTTCCGCAACATTCAGACGGCACCGGCGCGATCACCCAAAACGTGCACCGTCTGATTCGCGACACCGAGGCCAACGAACCCGGCCCCTACACCGCATCGGTTTTTTACCAAGACCTCACCAACCCCAACTATGCCGAACCGTTTCGCGACGCCGGATGGCGCATTATCACTTTCGGGTCGCGGGCCGACCCGAACTTCATGACCCGACTGATCATCGAACTCACTGCCCACGCCGCGGTCGTTAGCGACACGGCGTGTTCGGCCATCTGGTACGCAGCGCACCTCAACAAACGGATACGAGTGCTCGGCGAACCACCAACCGTGACCAGAACCGCAGGCTCAACGGTCATCGATCTCGCCGAGCATTATCCCGAACTCCACACCGGCGGCATCGACGGCCCAGCCGCCCAGCAACTCGCCGCAGTCGAACTCGGCGTGAACCAGATGCGCGAACCCGACGAACTCGCGACGTTGCTCGGCTGGACGACATGGCGCCGCTATGCCGCCCCGGCGATACGAACCATCCTTGATGCCCGACACGGAAACGACCTGCGCCGCGGCGAACCACAAAGCCGAGCCCATCGACAAACCCATGCGACCTGAACAATCCGGCCCGGCCCATCAGGTAGCGGGTTCGCCCGGGCGCACCGTCGACGTGTGCCACATCGCGTTCGGGGGCCTCGGCGGCCACGGCGCCATCGTGAAAATGTTGGCCCAACAGTTTGCCGAACACGACCTGCACAGCGCGGTGATGTTGTGGGCGCCGCCCGACGACATCGATGACAACCCCGACAACTGGCCGCACCTTGACCCGATCATCCGCGCTCCCACCGCCGGAAAGTTTGACCTTCGCGCCCTCGCGCACGTCACACGTTCGGTGCGCAAACTTCGACCACGCATCGTGTTGTGTCACACCCACCAACCAATCGTGGCCGCGTTTATTGGACAACTCCTTGCCGGCAGGCGACCGCATGTCGTAATCGTCGAGCACCAAGCGATCGGATTGCGTCGACGCATCGAAAACTTGCGGTCCACAATCGCCCTCATTGTTTGCCAAGCGGTCGTCGTGCTCAGCGATGACTATCGCGATCGGTATCCGCTGCGCCGGTGGCCGTTGCCCGCGCTTAGAAACCTCACCGTCATCGCCAACGGCATCGACACCAACCGCTACACGCCGAGTAACCGGTCAACTCACACAAGCGACGACCGGCCATTCACAGTCGGCATGGGTTGCCGGTTCATCCCAATCAAAGACCTCGATACCCTCATCGACGCCTTCGCCCTGCTCGCCAAACGAAATGACCAAAGCGACCACGGCGACCGCACAAAGCCGAATGTGATGTTGCGACTCGCGGGCGACGGACCAACCCGCGCCGAACTGATGGCACAAACCGCGACGTTAGGTTTAGGCCGAACGATCGAGTTCACCGGCCAACTTGACGACCAACAGATGGTCAACTTTTACGCCAGCCTCGATGTTTATGTGCAAGCAAGCCTCGGCGAAACCGCGAGCATTTCGCTGCTCGAAGCGTACGCATGCGGACTAGCGGTGGTGGCGTCTGACGTTGAAGGAATCCGAGGCTTCGTCGACGACGGCGTCGACGGATTACTCGTCGCCGTCCGCGACCCCGCGGCCATCGCCGCGGCGATCGAATCGCTCATGGCTAACCCGCAACGGGTTCGCGAACTCGGCGCTGCGGCCCGCCAACGCGCCGAATCACACTTTTCCGCCGCCACGATGGCTGACGCTTACATCGCCCTGTTCGAAAAAATCGGGGCATAACAATCAGGCCTAATGAGTTCTGGACATCGCTGCGGCCGGCGCGAGTCTGACGAAGTCAGCCGACGGCGCGCAATGCGACTTGGTTTCGATACAGGTTCTGCAAATCGACGATGACTCGAGCGATGTCGAACCGGTCGTTGGCTAGCTGTCGCCCGTTTTCTCGCAGCCGGTTTTGTAGTTCACGGTCACCAATCAATCGCAGTAACGCTCCAGCGAGCGCGGGCGCGTCGCCAACGGGGACCCGAAGGCAATCAACACCATCGGAAAACGCGTCACTCATAATGCCGACGTCAGTAGTCACGATTGGCACCCCGATAACCGCTGCCTCCATGGCTGCAACCGGGCCTGCTTCAAACCGCGACGACACGACGTACACATCGCTAGCGGCCATCACCGCGACGGCATCGTCGTTGAGACCAACGAAATCGAACTGACGCGCCAAACCCAGCCGGTCACGCAGGTCGCGCATGTCGGCGGCGTAGGCATCTACGTCATAGCCAACCGCTACGAACCGAACGTCGGGTTGTGTCGCCGCAACGATCTTCGCCGCCGACAACAACATCGGGTAATCCTTTTGCGGACTCAAGTTCGCCACCGTGCACACCACGACCTCGCGACGGCGGTCGGTTTGGTTTGCCCGGTCATCAACTGGTGCCACAAACCGGGTTCGCAGCTCGGCGATGTCAACGCCTTGAACCATGACCTGGCCGCGGCGACGGGCGCGGCCACGCATTGAACGCAACACCGCCGGGCTCACCGCGATCGACACATCGTCGAGCCACGCGGTGATCCGGTTCGCCCCGCGAGTCAGCGGGTGATAGCCGGACCAAACGAGGTGACTCGTCGTCATCATCACTGGTTTGGATTGACGACGTTTCAACGCGACCATCACTCGCGCAACCGAAGCGACCAGCGGCGAATGGGCGTGGACGACGTCGAACCGGTTCTCGCCAAGCAGCCCCCACAGCTGCACGATCCACGACCATTTGCGGCCAGACGGCGACAAACTTCGACACGTCACACCTGCAGCCTCAAGCGAACCGACCAAAAAACGCAGTCGATCGGCGGTGAATGCACACTCGATCGCCACCGTGGCGCGATCATGCTTTTTCGCCAACAACGCCAACAGACGTTCTTGGCCACCCAGGTCAAGGCCTTTGGTCAACCACAACACCCGAAGCCTGTCGCGATCATCCGGTTCAGTCGGCGCGTCACTCGCGGGACCATCAGACGCCATAAAAAAACGCTAGCACCAGCGCGATCGGTCCCTCGTGAACGCGCACACCCATCTCGGCACCGCTCGGCGTAGTGTGCAATCCATGATTGAGTCGAGGCCGGCGCAAAATAGCGGACGATTCAATTCGCCTCGCACGCCTCAACTTGTCGCGTTCTGCCTGGCGACAGCGGCGTTTCTCGCCATCGTCATGGGACTGATTCTCGGCCGTTCGACCGTCGATGTCTGGGGTGCGTTCGTCATCCCAGCGTTGCTCCTGATCATCATGATCCCAATCATTCGAGTGATCGAACGTCAACAATCGACCGACCTCTCTCGGCTACTCGTGATCGGCCTTATCGCTCGGTTTATCGCCACCTATTACCGATTCCTCATGGAGGCGAACTATTACGGGTACGGCGACGCGATGACCTATTTCAGCATCGGGCATGTCCGCGTCGATCAACTGCTGACCGGAGCAATCCCGTTAGGCGACTTCGTGCCGACCGGATCAAGCACCACCTTCATTCAAAATCTCACTGGTCCGATCGAACTGATTACCGGCCAAAGCAGCGCCGGGACTTTCGCCGTCTACTCGCTGTTCGGTTTCATTGGCATCTGGGGATTCATCGGAGCCGCCCGACGAGCAATCCCTGAAATCAATCTCCGCCGTTACGCGCTACTCGTCCTGTTTTTGCCGACAATGCTGTTTTGGAGTTCGGCGATCGGAAAAGACGCGTGGATGACGATGTGCCTCGGCATTCTTGCCGCAGGTGCATCACGGATTTTTACTCGCACGCGCGGCGGCATCGTCCTGACCGGCATCGGCATGATCGGCGTCGTTGTATGCCGACCTCATATTGGCGTCATCGCTGCTGCGGCATTACTCGTTACAATTGTCGTCGCCCGACCCCGAAGAGCGACACAAACCTCGGCCTCGCCAAGCGGACCACTGCGCATCGGGCTCATCGTGATCGCTATCGTCGCTCTGGCCTTCTCGCTTGGCGCCATTACTTCGGTGTTTCCTAAAGCCCAACCGTTCAGCGACCCGGCCAGCCTCAGCGCGATCTCAATTGACACAGCAAGCCAAACGGCTCGGGGTAACTCGCAGATTGAGGCAACAAGCGCCAACCAAATCTGGCTCTACCCGGTGGCGTTTGCCTCGGCGGTGTTTCGACCGTTGATCTTCGAAGCCCGAACGCCGACATCGCTCATCGCCGCCATCGAAGGAACGGTGCTGATCGCACTAGTGGTGCGATGGCGGAAAAACGTTTTCGCCGGTCTGCGATTGCTTCGCTCAAGCCCGTACCTGCTGTTTGCCACGCTTGACGGGGTCATGTTTTTCATTATTTTCGCGTCGATTTCGAACCTCGGAATCCTCGCCCGCCAACGCGTACAAGGCCTGCCATTTATCTTGTTACTGCTGGCGATCGAGACTGTCGCGGAACGCAATCAACTCGTCGATAGCAGCGACGACCACGGCGACAACAGCCAGAATTCGGGCCCGACTGTGCCGCCAGGACCTCACGAATCTTCTGAGGCATCTGACAGCAGGTAAAGTCACTCGTCTGGGGCCGTAGCTCAGTTGGCAGAGCGCCGCCTTTGCAAGGCGGATGTCGTGGGTTCGATTCCCATCGGCTCCACTCCATTCGGAATGCACACGCAAAGTTGACCCATGACTCCACCTGGACCACTTGATCGAGTGCTCGGCGCCATCGTGCCGAGGGCCGTGGATGCCCTCGATATTGACGGTGTCATCAGCCAAGTCGACATCAACCAACTCGTGGCCGAAGTCGACATCGACGCCATCATCAAACGGGTCGACATCGACGCCATCATCAAACGGGTCGACATCGACGCCATCATGGCCCGCGTTGACATCGACGCACTTATGGCCCGCGTCGACATCGACTCCATCATGCAACGAGCCCATATTGACTCGATCGTCAGCAACGCCAGCCGAGGTGTGTTCGCCAAACTGATCGACTCGGCGCGCCGGTTGATCGTCGGACTCGACTTATTGATCATCGGCGTCACATCGCGCGTGTTTCATCGAGACGAACAGCAACAACCAATCGGCGATGCCAGCGTGACCGGACGTGTCGCAGGCGGTGTCAGTCGCCTGTCGGCGTTCCTCATCGACGTCGCCATGATCAGCATCGCGTTCAGTGTCACCGTCAGCATCTTCATCTACATGATTGAACTGTTTTCGCCCCAAACCGTGAACCCGGCTGATCACACCGCGTTATGGATCGCCGGCATCACGGTATTTGCGTTTTTCTATTACTGGGTCAGCCTGATGATCACCGGCCGATCAATTGGCAAAGGCCTGATTGGCCTGCGAGTTGTCGCAACCGATGGCAGCCCGATCAGCCCCGGCCATGCTGCGATCCGCACGCTGGTGTACCCATTCAGTTTCATCCTTGCCCTCGGGCTCATTCCGATCATCACCGGGCGGCAGCGACGGGCCCTGCACGATTTCGCCGGCGGAGACAAAGTGCTCTACGACTGGGGCGACCGACCGGCCGAAATGCCAGCCCCGCTTTCGGATTGGATCGACCGACGAACTCAGGCGGCGCAACTACAATCTTTCGATGTTTGATGACCTGCTCGACGCGAATCGTAACTATCAAGCCGAGTTTCACGACTCAGGTGTAAAAGGCACAGCAGCAAAAGGGCTCGCCGTTCTGACCTGCATCGACTCCCGCATCGATCCGCTCGCCATGCTTGGACTCCGCCCCGGTGACGCAAAGATCATCCGCAACGCCGGCGCCCGCGTAACCCATGACGCGCTGCGATCGCTAGTACTGGCCGCGAACTTGCTCAACGTGAACCGAGTTTGTGTTGTGCAACACACCGAGTGCGCCATGATCGGCACCACTGGCCAAGACATGATCGACCGCATCAGCGCATTACGCAACGTCGACGCGTCGGACTGGGACTTCCTCACCAGCACCAACCAACTCGAAACCCTGCGCGACGACGTACACCTCATCGAGACCTGCGATCTGCTGCCACCAGAACTTGAAGTGGGCGCATTCATCTTCGACGTGCACAGCGGCGAGTTAATTCCACAACAAACGCGCTGAGGGCCAAATCGTTCGATACACAATTTTGCGCAACTCCTCAACCCAAATAACCAGCGACGCCACCACGAAACAGCACCCGAGTTGTGTCGCGGTCAGGTCGACAGTTCCGAACAGCGTCTGCAACAGCGACCACTGTGTTGCCAAAAATTGCATCACCACGACTGATCCGACCGCTACCAGAAGTCGCCAATTCACGAACAATCGACGACTGAAAATCGACTCATTTTCGGTGCGCGAGTTAAACACGTTGAACATTTGAAACAGCACGAAAACCGTGAACGTCATCGTCGTCGCGACTTCTTCGCCCCACCGACCCTCGCCATAACTGAGCAACGCCAAGGTGCCAATCGTCATCACCGCGGCGAAACTGCAAAGCCGCACGATGCGCTGCGTCGGCAGAATCGGACCGTCAGCCCGGCGGGGTGGTCGATTCATCACTTCGCCTGATGGAGGATCGACCCCCAGGGTCATAGCGGGCGGCCCGTCAGCGATGAGATTCACCCAAAGCACCTGAATTGGTGAAAACGGCAGCGGTAAACCAGCCAAACCAGCGCCGAGGATCGTGCCGATCGCTCCAAGGTTTGTCGAAAGTTCAAATCGGACGAACTGCACAATGTTGGCGTAGATAGTCCGACCGCGTTCGACCGCACCGACAATGGTGGCGAAGTTGTCGTCGGCCAACACCATGTCGGCCGAACCCTTCGTGACTTCGGTGCCCGTAACGCCCATCGCGACACCGATGTCAGCCGCGCTCACCGCCGCAGCATCGTTGATGCCATCGCCAGTCATCGCGACTATCTCGCCTAGCGACTGCAAGGCCCGGACGACTCGGACTTTGTGCTCCGGTGACACTCGGGCACACACCCCAATGCCACTGATGCGATCAGCCAAATCGCTCTCGCTCATTGCTTCGATCTCGTCACCAGTGACGACCGATCCACCGATACCCAACACGTTCGCGACTGCATGGGCCGTCGCGGCGTGATCGCCGGTAATCATCTTCACGTTGATGCCAGCAGACTGACAGCGGGCAATGGCCTCGGCGACTTCGACCCGCGGTGGGTCAACCATGCCGACGAGCGCCTCGAAGGTCAGATCAGCCACGTACTGATCCGGGTCGCGAATCGATCCATCCGGTGCGAACTCGACATCGGCAGCGGCGATGCGACGCGACGCAACCGCCAACACCCGCAGACCATCGGTCGCTAACCGCTCAATTTCCGAATGCCAACGGGAGCGCCCAGCCGAATCAAGCGATTCGATTTCGTCACTAATGCCCGGTGCGCTGGTCGAACAGCGATCGATCAAACGATCAGGGGCACCTTTGACCACACACAACAGATCGTCTCCATCGCGATGAAACGTCGCCATATATTTGGAAACCGAATCGAACGGAACTTCGCCAATTCGCCGATAGCGATGACGAACGGCGTCGACGTCGACGCCGCCTTTCAACGCCAAAACAACCATGGCGCCTTCAGTGGGATCGCCCACCAACTCACCATCATGAACTACCGCGTCGCTACACAACGACATCGCTTGCAACGGACCCGTGAGATCGGGCATCGAGCCAACGCCGACCGGCGACAGCGATCCGACGACTCCGTAACCAAGGCCACTAACCGCAATACGAACATGGCCACGAACAATCTCACGGGCGGTCATTTGATTGAGCGTCAACGTACCGGTCTTGTCCGAACAAATAACCGTCGTCGAACCCAACGTCTCGACCGATTGCAATCGACGAACAATGGCATTTCGCGACGCCATCTGGTTGACACCGACCGCCAAGGTAACCGTGGTGACCGATGGCAACCCTTCAGGAATCGCCGCAACCGCGAGTGCTACTGCCCCAAGGAGCGCGTCGCTGAAGCTGGTGCCCGCGACCATTTGCAGCACGAACACCAACACTGCCGCGACCGTCGCCACGATCGCGAGGCGCGTGGTCAGGATGCCCAGTTGATGATCGAGTGGTGTCTTGGCCGGATCTTCGGTCGACAACAGCTCCGCAACTCGGCCAATCTCGGTGTCCATCCCCGTCGCGACGACCAACATTTCGCCCCGGCCGCGAGTCACCGTCGAATTCATAAACGCGAGATTGGAACGATCGGAAAACGATTGTTCCTCGCCCGTGCTTGCATCAACTTGATCAGCCCATTTGTCCACTGGAACCGATTCACCAGTCAAGGTCGATTCGTCTATTGCTAAACCGAACGCCGCGACGATTCGGCCATCGGCAGTCACTCGATCACCGGGCTCGAGCAAAACCACGTCACCCGGCACCAGTTCGTCGATAGGGATTAGCGCTAGTTCTGAGTCGCGGCGAACCCTCGCGGTCACAACCAACATGCGTTCCAACGCAGCCAGCGAACTGGCAGCTTTTCCTTCTTGGTAGTACCCGAGCACCGCGTTAATGATCAGGACTGTCGCGATCACAACCGTGTCGTAAACGTCGCCAACTGCCCCGGCCACCAGCGCCGCAACAGCCAACATGGCGACAATCCCATGTCGGAACTGATCAGCGAAACGCTTCCATTTCGGCCGCGGGGGGGCAGCAACAATCACGTTCAACCCCACGCGTTGTCGACGATCAGCCACCGTCGAGGGCGGTAACCCCAACGCGATATCGACCCGCAATATCGCTGCCACCTGGGCAATCGACAGCGACGACCATGGCGGCACTACCGGCGCGCCCGTATCAAGCCGGTCGGCTTCGACCCCTGTTACCGCGAAGAGATTCCCGTCAAATGAGGCCATGATGCTCCGGTAAGGCGTGTGTGCCATCGGACGAACTGGTCACAAGGACCAATCGGCCGACCGGAGGTCTCTCCCGCCTCCCACGGCAAGCCGCAGAAGGCCAATGACACCGGGCTGCTAGGCAACCGTGATGACGGCATCATCATGTTGGGGTACTCCCCTCACTGGTCGAAGTATCGCCGCAGTTCGGTGGTTCGGCAACCCCAATGCGAATCGTGGCCGAGATACGACAACGCCGCCGCGATGTGTCAGGGTACCGAGATGGTGCTGGCCAAGCTGCGAAAAAAACTTTCTTCGACCGTGTCTGAACTTGACCAAGCACGACTCCAAGATCGATTCGCCGACCACGATGCCATCGCTATCGGCGATGCGCCGCTGCGTGAAAACGTGCGACTCGTGGGAGAGGCACAAGAGATTCGGGTCGTGCCCCGATCAGGATCATCGAGCGTCGAAGTCACATTGAGCGATGGAACCGGCCGAGTGATCGCGGTATTTACCGGCCGCACCCAGCTCCCGGGATTGAAGCTTGGCGGCGGATTTTTGGTCGAAGGCGTAGGTCGCCTCGAACACAACCGGTTCAAATTGCTCAACCCGAGCTACACACTGCTCTAACCAGCCCGCCGGGTTACCCGGTTTTTGAGCTATCAGGCTCGGGCTATCAGCCGACCAAAATTGTCCGAACGACGTCTTCACCTTCGGGTGCAACCAAGACAATGACTTCGTCACGTACATGCAACCGGGTATCGCCTTTAGGAACAACGACCTCGTCGTCACGCACGATCGCAACCACCGTCGAGCTTCGAGGCAATTGAAGTTCTTGGATTTCAAGCCCCACCGCTGGCGATGACTCAGTCAACGTGACTTCAGACAATCGCACTTTGTCGTCGTTGAAACTCATCAGGCGAACCAACGTGCCGATCTGCATCGCCTCAACTGCCAATCCAGCAAGCAAATGGGGCGTCGAAACGGCAACGTCGGTTCCCCAAGCTTCAGTGAACAACCACTCATTTTCTGGATTATTTACCCGCGACACGACACGTTCGACGCCGAACTCCTGTTTCGCCAACAACGACACAACCAAATTGACCTGATCTTGACCGGTGACGGCTACGACCACATTTGCTGACATCGGGTCAGCCTTGACGAAATCGGAAACCTCGCACCCGTCGGCCAGAATCCAATTCACGCCATCGGGCGGGTTATCGGCGAGCGCTTCGGCGACCCGCTTTGGATCAGACTCGATGATCGTCACGAGATGGCCATCAGCGTGAAGTTCATTGGCGATCAAGGTGCCGGCATTGCCACCGCCCACAATGATCACGCGCTTGATCGCTTTGGGCGGCTTGGCCCGCTTCTCGGTGATCTCAGGCATGTTCGGCACTTCAGACATCAGTGACCTCCCTTGACTGGGCCGGCGGCGAGTCTGCCGTCAAATGCATCAATCCCATTGCCCGAAACAATGAACCAAGCAACGTCGCCCTGCTGGGCCAACACCTCAGGCGAAGCAATCATGCCTTTGCCTAAACGCGACAGGCCCGCGAGTCGAGACTCGCCGTCGGATTCGAGGTCACCAAGCCGATGGCCTGCCCACTGATCGGGCATGATTCGTTCGACTAGCGCGACTTGAGCCGACGGATCAATCCACTCAACCCCAGCACCGTCGGGAACAATCCGACGCAACACACGGTCGATGGTCCACTCGACGGTCGCGACCGTCGAGATCCCGAGTCGCTCGAAAATGGCCGCACGACGTTGGTCATAGATACGTGCGACCACGCGCTCAACGTTGAAATATTCACGAGCAACTCGCGCCACCACAATGTTTGAGTTGTCGCCATTGGTAACCGCGGCAAGCGCCCCGGCCCGCTCGATACCGGCCTGCTTCAGGCGATCACGATCAAAACCGACTCCGACGATTTTATCGCCGGCGAAATGTTGCGGAAGGCGACGAAACGACTCAGCGCGCCGATCGATGACCGACACCGAGTGACCTTGGGTTTCAAGGTCAGCGGCCAAACCTGAACCGACTCGACCGCAACCAACGATGACAACGTGCATCTACTTGACCTCCGACAGCCCGACGGGCTCGCAATGGCGATCCTACGGCGCGTTGTCTCGCGTACTCCAACCCGAATCCTGATCGCCCGGTTCAGTCGCATCGACTGGGCGCGCCTAGATTCATCCAAACGAGTTCGGGCCACGATGCCAGCCCTGCACCCCGCTGCGCCTCGAGCGAGATACCGGAGGAAGAATGTTTGAACCGCTGAAACGATTGCTGCTTGGCATACCAATCGCTAGCAGCGAAGAACACCATCAACGGTTGGGCCGGCCCACAGCACTCACCGTCTTTGCATCTGACGCGATCTCGTCGACGGCCTATGCCACCGAAGAAATCTTGCTGGTGTTGGTGCCGGTCATCGGCATGGTCGCACTGAACACCTTGGTCCCGATCTCGATCGTCGTCGCGTTACTGCTCGCGATCGTCATCACCAGTTATCGCCAAACCATCTACGCGTACCCCAGCGGCGGCGGGTCCTATGTGGTGAGTCGCGAAAATCTCGGCACTTTGCCATCGCTCATTGCCGGAGCATCACTTCTTGTCGATTACATCTTGACGGTCGCAGTATCGATCTCGGCCGGAGTGGCTGCGGTCACCTCGGCATTCGAATTCTTGCGGCCCTACCGCGTCGAGATTTGCCTGGCCGCGCTCTTAGTCATGATGACGGCCAACCTTCGGGGCACCAAAGAATCCGGAAAAATCTTTGCACCTCCCGTTTATACCTACGTCGTCAGCTTGGCCTTACTTATCGGGTTCGGTTTGTTCGAGGTTTTCGTTCGCGGCCTCGCACCCATTCCGATCAACACTGAAGCGCTCACCGCCATCGCTATTACGACCGGACCGGCTGGAAGCCCGGTCTTTACTGGCATCACGGTGTTGTTGCTGTTGCGAGCATTTTCATCGGGCGCGGTCGCTCTCACCGGTGTCGAGGCAATTTCAAATGGCGTTCCTGCGTTTAAAAAACCCGAGTCACACAACGCCGCCACCACGTTGATCGCGATGGGTTTCATCCTCGGGGTTGCCTTCATGGGTCTTTCAGTGCTCGCCCATAACCTGCAACCAACGGTTAGTGAAAACGAGACGCTGCTTTCAACCATGGCCCGCTACCTCTACGAGGACGGGACCAGCAGCATCGGGAGCATCGGGGTCGTGCTGTATTACATCTTGCAGTTCTCGACCTTTGCCATCTTGATCTTGGCGGCAAACACCGCGTTTGCTGACTTCCCTCGGGTCTCGTCGATCATCGCCGCCGACGGCTACTTGCCCCGCCAACTCAGCAACCGCGGCGACCGCCTCGTGTTTTCCAATGGCATCCTTGCCCTCACCGTGGTAGCCGGGCTTCTCATTGTCGGGTTCGGTGGCATTACCAGCGCACTCATCCCGCTGTATGCCGTCGGGGTATTTACCGGATTCACGCTGTCACAGGCAGGAATGGTCGTCCACCACCGAACACTTCGAGAGAAGGGCTGGCGCCGCAACCAGGTCATCAACGCGGTGGGCTCGGTCGCAACCCTCGTCGTTCTCGTCGTCGTCGTCGTGTCGAAGTTCACCTACGGCGCATGGATTCCAGTGGCATTGATCCCGGTCATCGTCGTGGGATTCCGCGCCATCCACAAGCACTACACGCGAGTCGGGAAAACACTCGTCGTGCCCGACGGATATCGATCACGGACAAAGCGCCAAACGGTTGTTGTCCTCGTCGGCGGAGTACATCGAGGAGTGCTTGACGCAATCACCTACGCGCGGTCCATGGGGCCCGATCGGTTGATGGCGTTATGCATCGTGCGCGACGAAGCCGAAGAGGAACACATCAAATCGCAATGGGACATCCATGAGATTCCCATAACGCTTCGGCTGAAACATTCGCCCTATCGCGACATTGACGGACCGGTACTGGAGTTTCTTGACGACCTTGATTCGGAGTGGCCTGATGACCTCATCACTGTCGTCGTTCCCGAATACCTACTCAGCCATTGGTGGGAAAAAATGCTGCACAATCAAAGCGCGTTTCTTTTACGCCGCAAGCTGCGGCTTCGATCGAACACCGTGGTGACCGCGGTTCCCGTGACCCTCGACGAGGGCGAACAGGTTTTGTATTGAGCGTGCCGGGTTGAGTTAGGCCGACTCGCCCGCAGCGGGCATATCTTCGCCGATAGCGAACGCGGCGTATTCATCTTCAGTGTCGGCCCAGTTCTCGAATTGGATGACGCCAATTTCGGTGAAACGGTCACGCAGCCAACCGCCGCTCGCGTCAAGCAGGCCAAGCTTCTTGCAGTTCGGAACAATCTTGGCGAACAGCATCTGCTGGAAAGGATCTTCAAGCTTGTCACCACGCATGCGCTTGATGATTTCTTTCGGGTTGATACCCATTCGTTCCCAGACCTCGACCGCAAGCAAGCGGTCGCGCATGCGAACGGCCGCCTCAAACGCGAACTCTTGGCGCTCACGAAGCTCGACGTCGGTCAACTCGGCGTAATACTCCTTGAGCGACAACACGCCGAAAGCGACATGGCGAGCCTCATCGCTCATCACGTAACGAAGCAGCTTCTTGAGCAGTGGATCGGGCGTCATCGAATGCATAAAGCCGAATGCGGCTAGCGCCAACCCTTCAACCATGATTTGCATGCCGAGATAGGTCATATCCCAGCGACTGTCGTTGACGATGTCTTCAAGCAGCATGCCCAGGTGAGTGTTCAGCGGGTAATGACCAGTCAACTTGGTGTCGAGGTAACGAGCGAACACCTCGACATGGCGGGCCTCGTCCATCACCTGGGTTGCGGCGTAGTACTTCGCGTCGATCCATGGCACGGTCTCGACAATCTTCGCGGTGCAGATCAGCGCACCCTGTTCGCCGTGCATGAACTGACTCAATGACCAGTTCTGCTGCTCAACGCCCCACGCAATCCACTCTTTGGAACCCCACTTAGCCAGCGGCGTGCCGGTCGGATCGAAATCCATTGCCGCCCAGTCGGGCTCGGCACCATTGGCGTGCACAGCGATCGCCTCGGGGTCAACCGAAATCGACCAGTCAAGATCGGTGTCGCCATTCCACTGCGAGTTCTTGGCCTTCTCGTACAACTTGCTGAGTGCGGGCCGGGCACCTTTTTCGTAGTCCCAGGTAAAGATCGAGTCGGCATTGTCCTCGACTGCTGTCAGCGCCTGACCGAGGTACGGGTTCGGCACCGCCATAATGGCATCGAGATCATTGGCGCCGTCACGGTCAATGAGTTCCTGATAATTCGAGTACTCGGGCATGTGGATGGTCCTCAATTCGTCGATGGCGCCGTTTTCAGCGGCCAGCAGGAATGCTGATTTCGAGCAATATTACAAACTTTGTAGTTTGTTGCAAGTACTTCCTTACAAAACGCGGCCGAACTGGGGTCAGCCAGGCCGTAGTGTGAAGACATGTCCAGTCTGCGATGGGGCGACGAAGCACCAGCCGACACCGATGCCGCTCGAGATTTACTGCTCGACGCCGCCGAGGCGTGCATCGACCGATTTGGCCTCGCCAAAACCACGGTTGAAGACATCGCAACTGCGGCGAAAGTCTCGCGAGCGACCATTTACCGCTATTTCGGGAATCGAGACGAACTCGTTTTGGCCGTCGTACTTCGAAGTCTCGACCAATCCCAAGAAGGTGACCTCAGCGTTTGGTTCGTCGGCGCAAACACCCCGCAACAATTCGGACTAGCCCTCGTCGATGCCGTCGTCGCATTACTTGCTCAACTTCGCCACGACCCAAAACTCGAAGTGCTGTTGAACCGCGATTCGAGCGGCGTTTCCGCCAGCATTACCGGGGCAAGCGAAGCGTTGTTCAGTGTGGTGCTAAACGAATGGCGACCACATATGTCGTCGGCTCAACAAGCCGGACTCATTCGGGCCGACCTCGAAGTCGACGAGTTATCAGAATGGGTATTGCGCAGCGTGCTGTCGCTGCTCACCGTTGAAGGTCCACGCCATCACTCGATCACCGACGAGCGGCGACTCCTCGCGACCTATTTGATTCCGTCACTCGTTCCACAAGAACCCCCTGAACCAGGTAACTGAATCAGGCAAGGACGCTGCCATTACTTGTTTCGAGCACCGGAGGCGCGCTTGGCGGCAGGGCCTTCGAGACCGCGCGCAATATTCGATGCCGAGTTCAGTAACCCGATGTGAGAAAACGCCTGCGGGAAATTGCCGACCATGCGCCGGTCGGTGACATCCCATTCTTCGGACAACAAGCCGACATCGTTTCGCAACGACAGCAGCGCTTCGAACCGTTCTCGCGCATCGTCGATGCGCCCAAGCAACACCAAATTGTCGACAAACCAAAAGGTGGTCAAGAAAAACGCTCCCTCGCCCGGTGGCAACCCATCAACTGACGATCCGTCACCGGTCAATAGGGCATCGTCGGGCGCAACATCAGTTCGATACCTCAACACGAACCCGTCGACCAACAAGTCCTGCTCGATCGCCGCGACCGTCGCAATAATGCGCGGATCATCAGCTGGCAAGAAGCCAACGAGCAACAACACCAACAAACTGGCATCCAAATCCGTCGACCCGAACGACTGCGTAAAGCAACCGCGCACCGGATCAAGTCCCTTTGCGCATACCTCGGCATGGATTGTCGCACGCAATTCACGCCACGGCTCCAACTCATCGAAACCGACCGGCGCTTCATCACCGGCTTCCTCGTTCATACGCACCCACCGATCCACCGCGACCCAGGCCATCACTTTCGAGTGCACAAAATGTCGTCGCGGGCCGCGGACTTCCCAAATACCGTCGTCGGGCTCAGCCCAAACTTTGCGGACGTGCTCAACCAAAAATCGGGCTAGATCCCAGCTGTCGGCCGAAAAACTCATTTGCACGGCACGAGCGCAATACAACATGTCAAGGGTCTCACCGTAGACATCGAGTTGAAATTGCTCGCTGGCCGCATTGCCAATTCGAACCGGCTTCGAACCCTCGTACCCCGGCAGCCAATCGAGCACGCCTTCGGTGAGTCGTCGTTCGCCGATCACCGAATACATAATTTGCAACTCATCAGGGCTGCCGGCGACGGATCGGCGCAACCACTGACTCCACGCTTCTGCCTCATGGCGATAACCGGCGTCTAACAATGCATGCAGCGTGAAGGTCGCATCCCGTAACCAGCAATAGCGATAATCCCAGTTACGAACGCCCCCAATGAACTCTGGCAGCGAAGTCGTCGGCGCCGCGACGATGCCTCCGGTCGGACCGAACGTCAGCGCCTTCAGAGTCAACAGCGAACGACGACAAGCAGCAGCCCATTCTTCCGGAACCGTGCACGTCCGAATCCAATCTCGCCACCAAGCCATCGCATGTTCAAGGGCGATATAGGGATCGCCAATCTCGTCGTTCGACGGTGGTGCGTCAAACGATGGAAACCACGTCAAGCTGAACGCGAGCGCTTCGCCAGCGGGAACGTCAAACGTTGCGACCGTCGCCAATGCCTCGCCGACTACCGGAACCGGCGAACGCAACATGACCGCATCGGCACCACCAACCGCAACGATCCCTCCCGGGACCGCACGCACCCAAGGAACGATTGAGCCGTAGTCGAAACGCACCCGCAAGTCCATGTGCATCTTCACCACACCGGATCGACATTCGACAATCCGCATGATCGACGGAACCGCGTCGCGGATTGGCATGAAGTCGATTACTGCGACAACTCCAGTCGGCGTGGTGAATTCGGTCTCAAGCACCATCGTGTCATCCCGATAGGCACGACGAACGCTTGACGTCTCGCCAAACGGCGCGATCTTCCAGCGACCATTCGACTCGTCGCCAAGAAGTGCCGCGAAACATGCCGGCTGATCGAAGCGCGGCAAACACAACCAGTCGATCGATCCATCCGATCCGACAAGCGCTGCCGTTTCGGTGTCGCCGATCAACCCATACTGCTCAATTGGGAGCGTCACGCCTACAAGCATGACCGCACACGACACCTCGAAACCGGTTCTTCAACTCGACACTGGGCGACACCGGGCGACACCAAGAAGCGTCGAACACGTCGCCGTGTATCGGCACGGGATACCCTCAAAGGCCCACTAACCGATCGAGGATCAATGCCACTCGCAAAACTTCCACACAATCGCCCGCTTTCAGATGCGCTGGTGATGTTGGGCATCACCGGCGACTTGGCGAAGAAGAAGTTGATCCCCGCGGTGTACCGACTGCACCGACGCGGCATCTTGAATGTCCCGGTAGTAGGCCTGGCGTTGCCCGACTGGACCCAAGAAGACCTCGCCCAACACATCAAGAAATCGCTGCTGGAAGCGGGAGAAGATTTCGACCAAAAAAACTTCGACGCGCTGGTCTCGAACATGACCTATGTGTCAGGTGATTACGGCGAAATTGCCACCTTCGAACGGTTGAAAGCTGCACTCGGTCCTGTCGAGCATCCGGTCTTTCACATGGCGATTCCGCCGTCGCTGTTTGGACAGGTCGCCGGCAGCCTCGCAGCAGTTGGCCTCAACCAAGGCGCTCGACTGATCGTCGAAAAGCCCTTCGGTCGCGACCTCAAGTCAGCCCAAGAACTCAATGCTTCGATCGAGGAACACTTTCCGGAATCGGCCGTGTTTCGGATCGACCATTTTCTTGGAAAAGAAGCGATGCGAAGCCTGCTCATCGTGCGATTCGCGAACGCCATCCTTGAACCGCTGTGGCATCGCACCTATGTCTCGAGTGTTCAGATCACCATGGCCGAAGCCTTCGGGGTCGAAGACCGCGGCGGTTTCTACGACTCGGTCGGAACCCTGCGCGATGTCATGCAGAACCACCTACTGCAGATGGTCGCGTTATTCGCCATGGAACAACCGGTGAACGAACACTCAAAAGCGCTTCGAGACGAAAAGACCAAATTGCTCCAAGCGGCACGAACAGTCGAACCGAACAACTTCGTACGCGGTCAATACAACGGCTATCTCGACGTCGCTGGAGTCGCACCCAACAGCGACACCGAGACTTACGGCGCGCTGCGACTCGACTTCGACTCACCCCGCTGGGCAGGAGTGCCGTTCTTTTTGCGAGCCGGCAAAGCCCTCGCAGAAACGGTGACCGAAATGACCATCGTGTTCGCACCTGCACCCCGCCCGCTTTGGATCCCCGAAGGGAGCCCGCAACACCCCAATCGAATTCGAATCGAAGTCAAACCAAACAACTTCACGGCGCTCACCTGGCTGCAGAAAGCCCCAGGTGAGGCAATGATCCCCGAATCGATCACCCTGGCACCTGACCTCGCCGCCCGGGGTGACTTCGGACCTGAGCCCTACGAATTGCTGTTAGAAGAAGCAATGGACGGCGATCCGACGTTGTTCGCCCGACAAGACTCAATCGAAGAGTCATGGCGAATCGTTGAACAAATCCTGACCGACTTTCCGCCCGTGAGCCGTTACGAACGCGGAACGTGGGGGCCACAAGAGGCGAACAAACTCATCGAAGGCGTCTGCCAGTGGCCCGAAGAGCCGCCAGCGTGACGCACTAAATCGCGATGACTGCCTCCGACGCTCCACGCACCACTCACGAACTTTGGGTTGTGCGCCACGGCGAGACCGAGTGGAGCAAGAGCGGTCGCCACACCGGTCGCACTGACCTTGCCCTTAGCGAACACGGACGCGAACAGGCCAAAGACGTCGGTGCACTTTTAGCTCAACGCCGATTCGCTCACGTGTTCGTCAGTCCGCTCAGCCGCGCGCGAGAAACCTGCACGCTCGCCGGCTACGACGACCAAGCCGAACTAGACGGCGACCTCCGAGAATGGGATTACGGCGACTACGAAGGTCTTACCAGCGCCGAGATCCAAACCACGGTCACCGACTGGACGGTGTGGGACCGACCCTGTCCCCAGGGTGAGTCCATCGAAGAAGTCTCGACCCGCGCCGATCGCGTCATCCACCGCGCCCGAGAAGCGTCAGGAGACGTCATGGTGTTTGCCCACGGCCATCTGCTGCGAGTACTCATCGCCCGCTGGTGCCAACTTGACCCGACGGTCGGCAAACGTTTCGCGCTCGATACCGCCACCGTCAGCGTGCTCGGCTGGGAACATAACTACCCGGTCATCAAACGGTTCAATGTCCGATCCTGATCGATGACTCGACAATTGATTGGTTTAGCCGCTGATCGTTTCAACCGCCGTCACGGGAAATAGGGCGCCAGCCCGTCGACAACTTGAGCTCGAAATCGATCAATGGCGGCAGTGACAAACACCACCGGATCGATCTCGGAGTTATGAATCAATGGCGTCAGATCCATCGCGAACGTGACCTGTTCAGCGGCATCGACAGAACGCGGATCGAACAACGTCGCATTGGCGCGACGCCGACCTTCCTCGGCGAGGTCGTAGCGTTTTCCACCTGCGAGTTGACTCGCAAATACCCCGACGAGTCGCGCCGCGAGATCCTGATCGCCCGACACATCGAGCAAAACCTTTTCGTTATCGGTGAGCCAATCCAGTCCGCGCCAACCTTCAATTCCGACAAGTCGCCATGGACGGTCTGGCGGATCCAACGCCCGCACCGCCCGCACCGTGGCAGCCACCACCGCCAGGTGCGTGTCGTGTTTGTCAGCGAGATTGTGGGTATAGACGTTGACCGGTCGCGTCGCGTCAAGGATTTCGGTCAATTGGTCAACCAATGTGGAGTGACCGTCACCACGGAGAGACGCACTCGCAAATCCCAATTGCAACGCTGCGCTATAGGACCCAATCGTTGCCGCCTCACGTTGTTCGCGGCAACGTTCCGCGATCATTTGCTCGTCAGTCCAATCGGCGTAATCGCCGGTCCGAGCGCTGCCCGAACCATCCGAACACGTGACCCCAGTGAACCAACGATGCGGATCAGCCAAACACGCGGCAATAGGCGCGAGGGCCAGCAGTTCAAGGTCATCTTGATGGGCCACAATCGCCAAGTCGGTGGTTCGCGCCATCGCAACATCGAGACTTTCCCCATCGGGAACAAAAAGATCGCTATGCGACCGGCCATCTCGAAACGACATGGCCGAAACACTACGTCGCCCCCTACGAATACATCGCCTCGATCTCGGCGCTGAACTGGGCGAGAATACCGCGTCGCTTCAACTTCGACGTCGGAGTCAACAAATCAGTATCGGGCATCCACTCTTGACCCAACACCGTGACTCGCTTCACCCGTTCGGCGTTGTTGAACTGTTCCATCACCGTGATCAACCCCGACTCGATTTCGGCGACGACGTCGGCATTGGTGGCCAGATCCTCGAGCGACGAAAACTCGATGCGCTGCGCGGTCGCCCACGCGGGAGCGAACTCGGGATCAAGCACAACTAGCGCGGATACAAACGGTCGATCATCGCCAATCGCCATGGCTTGGCCAACCAATGGGATCGCCTTCAAGGATGCTTCAAGATTGGCGGGGCTGATGTTCTTTCCCCCCGCGGTGATGATCAACTCCTTCTTTCGATCGACGATTCGCACATAGCCATCGCTGTCGATCTCGCCGATGTCACCCGAATGCAACCATCCATCGGCATCAAGCGCCTCGGCGGTTTTCTCAGGATCGGCCAGATAGCCACCAAAGACGTTTCCACCACGACAGAGCACTTCGCCGTCATCGGCAAGTTTCACCTCGCACCCAGGAATCGCCCGACCCACCGTGCCCGGCTTGATCTGCCAGGGTTCCCAAGTCATCGGACCGGAGTTTTCCGACATGCCATAAATCTCGGACAACGGGACGCCGATGGCTTGAAACCACCGGATCAGACCGGCCGGAATTGGCGCCGCGCCCGAGATCGCTATTTCGCACTGATCGAGGCCCATCATGTCGCGAATCGAGTGAAAACCCGACTCGTCAAGGAACTCCCAGGTCGCCAACTGCTCATCGGTCGCTTGATCCCACGCCATCGCTTCACGAATCGGGTCCGACGCTTCAACCGCGGACTCAAACAACGCCTTCCGTTCTGGGTCCGCAGCGAGCGCCGCGACAACCCCACCGTGAATCTTTTCCCAGACCCGAGGAACGCCAAAAAACAAGTTGGGCCGAACCGCTCGGAGATAGGTCGAAATCTCTCCAGGAACGGGACACGTCGTGATCTCATAACCCAAGAAAACTTGCTGATAATGACTCGTCATGCGCTCAGCGATGTGCGCCATTGGTAGATACGAAACCAAACGCTTGCCGGCGTAGGACTCGAAGTTGATGCAGCGAACCAAACTCGCGACCGTCCACGCGATGTTGCGATGGGTAATCGTCACCGCTTTGGGCGGACCGGTTGTTCCCGACGTATAGATGAGCGTCGCCAAGTCATCGGGGCGACAATCATCGACAATCGCCTCAAGATCGACTGGCGCATAATCCAAGATCGCGCGACCGGCGATCACGTGGTTGGACGAACCGACTCCGGTATCGCTGGTCAATGCCAAACAGACAAGGGCTCGCAGCGACGAAAGGTCGTCGCGAACGGCGAGGAACCGATCGAGGAAATCAGGCCCTTCGACGATGGCCACCGAGGCACCACAGTGGTCAACCAAGTAGCGAACTTGATCAGACGATGACGAGTTATAGATCGATACCGAGGCCGCGCCACAAAAGGTCGCGGCAACATCGAGTACATGGAAATCGGGCATGTTGCGCAGCATCAACACGATGCGATCGCCCGAACCCACCCCTTGGGCTTTCAGTCCGCCAACTGCCCGCGCTACTCGATCGGCGTACTCGCGCCACGTCCACTCGGCCCACGAGTCGTCGTCACGTTTCCATCGAAGCGCAATTGCATCGCCTCGGTCAGAAACAATCTTCAGAAATGCTTTCGGAAGGGTCTGGCCTTCGCATTCCCGCATCAACTCTTCGCTCGTAACGCTACTTACGCCTGCCATCGGGACCTCCGCCCTACTTGACGCCCAATCGAGCGCCGATCCAATCACTCTTCGCACTATTCCCCGAAGTTGTACACGATCCACCCAGACAACCGGCTACCGACATCGATCGAATCGGTCAGATTGACCGCATCGCCGCTAACCGGCAACACTCAGACGAACCAAACTTGGTCCCTGGGTCCAAGCACAGGGGAACAGTAAACGGATGTAATTCGCAACCTTTGCTGCAGTTCCGGGCACTCTGGCTCGAGAGCAATCGCAGCACTACGAGAGGAACCATCACATGGCCACCGCAGTCATCGTCGACGCCGTCCGGACCGCCGGAGGAAAACGCAACGGGAAACTCTCCGGCTGGCATCCAGTCGATCTCGCAGCCGAGACGCTCAAAGCACTCGTTGAACGCAACGACCTTGACCCCGCGCTCGTTGACGACGTCATCATGGGCTGTGTGATGCAGGTCGGTGCCCAGTCGCTCAACATTGGCCGCAATGCGGTACTCGCAGCTGGGTTCCCCGAATCAGTCCCGTCGACCACCGTCGACCGGCAGTGTGGCTCATCGCAGCAATCGGCTGCGTTTGCGGCCCAAGGAGTTATCGCTGGCGCATACGACATCGTGATTGCCGCCGGCATCGAAGTGATGAGTGTTGTTCCGATGGGCGCCTCCGCAATGGTCAAAGACGTCGGGTTCCCATTCGGCGACATCATGGGCATGCGCTATGCCGATGTTGGTGGCCTCGTCCCGCAAGGCATCTCAGCCGAATTGATCGCCGAGAAGTGGGGCATCTCGCGCGAAGAACTCGATGCGTTCGGCGCACTGAGCCAACAGCGGGCCGAACAAGCCACTGCTGAAGGTCGCTTCGACAACGAAATCATTCCAGTCAAGGTCAAAGCCCGCGACAAAGAGACCGGCGAATTGATCGAGACCAACGAAATGCACACCGTTGACGAAGGCATTCGCTCTGGCACAACCATCGAAACCCTCGCCAACTTGAAGCCCGCGTTCAAAGAAGACGGACGGGTTACCGCCGGCAACTCATCGCAGATCTGCGATGGTGCATCAGCGGTGCTGATCATGAGCGAAGAAAAAGCCAAAGCGCTTGGGCTAACGCCACGAGCCCGTTTCCACACCTTCGCCCTCGCTGGCGTCGACCCGGTCACCATGCTTACCGGACCCATCCCGTCCACGATCAAGGCCCTCGAAAAGTCGGGCCTGTCCATGGGCGACATCGACCTCACCGAAATCAACGAAGCATTCGCTTCCGTCGTGTTGTCCTGGGAAAAGGAACTGCACCCCGACATGTCCAAGGTCAATGTCAACGGCGGCGCCATCGCCCTCGGACATCCGCTTGGATCATCAGGCACCAAGCTCATGGCAACCCTGCTCAACGAACTCGAGCGCACCGGCGGCCGCTACGGCCTGCAAACGATGTGTGAAGGTGGCGGCATGGCCAACGCCACCATCATCGAGCGCCTGGGCTAATCGCCACGGCGTGATCACCTCTGTAGTCAAGCATCCCGTCGTCCTGGCGGTAACCGCGGCATTGACTGTGGCCGGTCTCATCACGCACAACAACATCATCGCGGTATTGATCGCTGCCACCGCGACCTACCTCATGTTGAGAATCGGAGTTCTGCTCCTGGGTGGCTTAGCGCGCCCAGTCCCAGAACCTCTCCCCGCAGGCGAATTGCGAAAAGTTCGACTGCTCTACCGATGCTCGATATGTGGAACCGAAGTACGCATGACTTCGGCGCCTGATGAAGAGCCCGAACCGCCGCGCCACTGTCTCGAAGACATGGACCTCATCGCACCAACGATGGAGTAGCGGCGAACGGGAAATCGCGTCGCGAACGAGTTTTTTACACGAATTGTGCGTCGTTAGTGGTACTGGGTGGCCGCGATGATCCCGACCAAAATCAACAACAGACCAACGAGCACCCACCAGTTCGACACCGAACCGGGCAGCAACATCACGTAGTTGAGGATGATCACCAAGATGCCCAGACCCCAGGGAACGAACATCGTGGCTGGCCACCACACCGGACTCACCTTTTGGTGTGACGGGACAGGCGGCGTATAGCGACTCGATGGTGGAGGGCCCGAACGCTTCGCGCCCTTCGCGCCCTTCGAGCCTTTTGCTCCGCCAGCACTGCCCTTAGGCGTGACCCGGCCAGAGCTTTCGGGGGTTCGTTTTTGGGGTTCGGTTGCGTCGTCGGTCACGGTCGAGAATCTAGCCCGACAATCCCATGTGGGCTGAACCCCGCGGGGCCGGTAGCGTGGCGACTCCATGAGTGCCCGAGTGCTAGTCCTCGACAACTACGACTCGTTCGTCTACAACCTCGTCCAATATTTGGGTGAACAGGGCGCCGATCCGCTCGTCCATCGAAGTGACGCACTCACGCTTGAACAGATCATCGACCTTGATCCCGATGCCATCCTCATAAGTCCGGGACCGGGCCGGCCCGACGATGCCGGCCTGAGCAACGACGTGATCAAACATTTCGCCGGACATCGACCGGTGTTCGGTGTTTGCCTGGGCCACCAATGCATCGGCCAAGTTTTCGGCGGCACCATCGTGCGCGCCCCCGAAATCATGCACGGCAAGACGTCACTCATCAACCACATCAACGACGGCGTCTTTGCGGGACTACCCAATCCGCTCGAAGCGACCCGCTACCACTCGCTCATCGTTGAACGATCATCGGTGCCCGACGTGCTCGAGATCACCGCCGAAACCGATGACGGCATCATCATGGGGCTTCGCCACCGCGAATTCGACGTCGAGGGTGTGCAATTTCATCCCGAATCAATTCTCACCATCGCCGGCCGAGAACTCATCGCGAACTTTTTGGCCCGCGCTGAACGCTAGAGCCGCGTCGACCACCAACGGCAAGGTCGATCGCCAATGCTGACGCCCCTGCACTAGTGCTAGGCGGTAGTCGAAGTCGTCGACGGCACCGGTGCTTTGGTTGTGGTCGGCGCAACGGTCGTTGTCGGCGCAGGTCCAGTCGACACGACCATAGTGATCTTGCTCCCCGGAGCGACACCGATCCCCGCGTCAGGGTTGGTACTGATGACCTTGCCAGCCGCAACCGAACTCGACGATTGATCGACTTGAGTCACTTTGAATCCGGCCGCGGTCAACGTGGCCGAAGCCGTCCCCGCGCTTTGACCGATCACATCGGGAACCACCGTCGTTGCGGGACCACCTGAAACCACGATCGTCACTGTCGAGCCCTTGTCGGCTTTTTGCTTGGCGGCGGGCGATTGCGAAATCACTAAGTCGAGCGCAATCTTGGGATCGTTTTGGAGCGACACCTCAGCGGTAAAACCTGCGTTATCGAGCAACGAGGTCGCCGCCGCCTTGGTGAGGCCAACTACCGACGGGACTTCGGCCTGGCCCAGACCGTCGCTAACCCTCAACACGATCGTCGAACCTTTCGCTGCCTTTTGCCCGGCGCGTGGATCTTGGTCAAAAACGGTGTCGATCGGAACGTCGCTGTTTGCTTCGCGTCGAGCGTCGACGACGAATCCTTGTCCCTGCAAAATCGCCGTCGCTTCGCCAACCAAAAGATCGGTGACTGGTTTGACTTCAATTTGCTGGGCCGTCGAACGATTCAATTGAGTACTCACCCCGAACAACACCAAAGCAACAACGATGAGCACGCCGAGCAACACCCACAAGAATGTGGCGTTGCGTTTGTCGCCTTCAGCTGGCACATACGCGGCGGCAGCGCCAGGCGAGCTCACAGGACCAACTGCCGCCACCGCTTGGGTCGCCGCCCCAATCCCAACGACCAGCCCCGCGGCGATGGCCGCCTTGGACGTCAACGCGGCGACTGGACGGTCCTCCAAAAAGTTTCGGAGATCTGACCGAAGGTCTTCAGCCGACGCGTAACGATCGGCCGGATCTTTGGCCAGCAATTGCACGTCAATCGCCTCAAGCGCGACTGGCAGTTCAACTCCTGACCCACTCGGCAACGGGACCGGCGATTGTACGTGTTGGAACGCGATCGCCACTGGTGTGTCGCCGCCAAATGGCGGACGAGATGTCACCATCTCAAACAACACACAACCCAACGAGTACAAATCACTGCGAGGGTCAACTGGTTTTCCCTGCGCTTGCTCAGGTGAAAAATAGGTAGCCGTGCCCATCACCGCGCCGGCCTGCGTGAGATTCGATTGATCGGCAGCACCGGTGATCGCTTGAGCGATACCGAAGTCCGCCACTTTCACCTGACCAGTTGGCGAGATGATCACATTGCCCGGCTTCACATCGCGATGGACCACACCATTGCGGTGAGCAAAACCCAAAGCGGCCGCGACGTCAGCGGTGATCTCGGCGGCGCGACGCGGATGCAATGGACCATCGGTCCGGATGAGGTCGGACAGACTCCGTCCCTCGACATATTCCATGACAATGAAATATGTGCCGCTTTGTTGACCCCAGTCGTAGATAGCCACGATGTTTGGATGATTCAGGTTGGCCGCAGCTTGGGCCTCACGCCGAAACCGTTCAACAAACGTTGGGTCACGGGCGAACTCGGGAAACAGCACTTTGACGGCGACTGGCCGGTCCAGCAAAAGATCGCGGGCCAAATACACATCCGACATGCCACCGCGCGCCAATTTGCGATGAAGCTCATAGCGATCGTTGAATACCGTGGCACGCGCGTCAGACATACGGTGCGTCAGCCTAGTGAGCTGGCGAGGCGAGGACTTGACCAATCATGCCGAGCCCTCAATGGCCGGCCGCGATTGCGGCAAGGTAAGTCGACATAACCTGCTGGGCCACTGGCGCCGCCACTAAACCACCGGTCGCTTCGCGTACGCCAGGTTGGTTGAGTACGACCACCGAAATCGCAATCTGTGGCTCGCCGCCCGGTGGTCCAGCGAATCCCATAATCCATGTGTGCGAGGTCGGTGGTTCTAAGCCAATCTGTGCGGTGCCCGTTTTTCCTCCGACCTCGTAACCGGCGATCTGCAATCGGGTCGCAGTTCCTCGCGCCACGACGTCCAACATCGCAACGCGCATCGTGGCCGCCGATTCGGCGCTAAGCGGATGCAGCCACGAGCCAATGTCGTAGCGCTGAATGACCGTGCCCTCGCTGTCGCGCACTTCGCGCATCACGTGAGGCTTCATGATCGACCCCTGATTGGCGATCGCGGCGGCCACCAATGCCATTTCGAGTGGGGTCGCTTGCACATCGTTTTGCCCAATCGAAGCCTGCGCCAACGCCGGTAAGTTGCGGGTGAAGTCAGTCGGAAAAACCGACTCAACCGGAGCAGGCAAATCAATTGGCGGTTTGGCATTGAATCCAAACGCTTGGGCGCCGGCGATCATGTCTGTCGGGCCGATCGTTTCGGTTCCCATTTCAGCAAATGCCGAATTGCACGACAATCGCAAGATCGGAACCAGCGTGCCACCACACGATTCGCCTCCGAAGTTACTGATGGTCTTGGTCGTGCCTGGCGGTCGATAACCCGTCGCAACTGGATACGACGGATCTTCAAGTGTGACTTTTCCGGTCTGCACACCAGTCGAACCGGTAACGACCTTAAAGGTGGAGCCGGGGAAGTAACGCTCTTGATATTGGTGGGCACGCAACGGCTGACCTGGGGCATCAAGCAACACCGTTCGTGCCGCGGCTGCGACATCTTGGTCGTTTGCGGCTAACAGGTTTGGATCAAACGATGGATAACTCCAAAAGGCCAGTAGCTCACCGGTACGAGGATCAATCGCCACCACCGAACCTTCACGATCACCCAGGGCCGCTTTCGCGGCCTGTTGCAGGTCGTCACGGACCGACAATGTGAGATTGCCGACTTGGGGCCGCGGATTCAAAACGTCGGCGAATCCCCGCACCTGCTGGCCAATGGTGTTTCCGGCCAGCACCTCGTCGTAAGTCTTTTCGAGACCAGTCGAACCATAGGTGAATGAATAAAACCCGGTCAGTTGCGCGAACAAATCACCGGTTGGATACACCCGTTGTCGCTTGAACGCAGTGCCGGCCGTTTCCACCGATTCGGCGAGCAGCACCCCATCGGCGGCACTGATCGTTCCGCGAGGTTTGTTGAAATCTTGTTTCACCTGCAGCGTGTTGAACGCATTCGCATCCAACGAATCTTTCTGAAATACCTGAATCCAATTGAGCATCACGAACAACGCGAGGTAACAAGCCAATAGGCCAATTCCGAGCCGCCGGATTTGGGTATTCATCGGGTCGCCATCAGCGCTTGTTTCTCAGAAGCTCGACGATGGTTCTCATCAGAAAGCCGCAACAGCAACGCCAGCATGATCCAGCTTGAGATCAATGACGAACCGCCGTACGCGATGAATGGCAAGGTCACACCAGTCAACGGGAGCACTCGAACGATGCCACCGATGATGATGAACGCCTGAACGCCGATCAACGTCGTCAATCCAACCGCGAGCAATTTGTCGAATGCGTGATCCGAGCGCGCCGCGATGCGAAGGCCCGATCCCACCAAAATCAAATAGGCCGATAAAACCAACGTCGCGCCGAACAACCCAAGCTCTTGAGCCACGGCGACAAAAATAAAGTCCGATTCAATGAACACGATGTGTTCTTGATTGCCAAGCCCCAACCCCGTACCGGTCAATCCGCCATTGGCCATCGCGAACCAACCCTTGACAATCTGGAAACTGTCGCCGAGCGGATCCTTCCAAGGATTGATCCACGTCGTGACCCGGCTTTGTACATGGCCGAAAGTCCGCCACGAGCCATACGCCGCCACCCCAAACATCACCGCGCCAGCAGCAAGATAGGAAGGCCGTGACGTCGCCACCCACAACATCACGATGAACAAAGCGAAAAAGAGCAGCGACGAACCGAGGTCTTTTTGCGAAACCATGATCATGATTGACGCCAGCCAAGCGAAAAGTACCGGACCGAGATGTTTGGGATCCGGCAGCGACAACGGCCCGAGGCGAAACGATCGCATCGCGAGAAGTTCCCGTTTCTCGACGAGGTACGACGCAAAAAAGATCGCCAACGCGATCTTGGCCAATTCGCCGGGTTGAAAACCAACTGGGCCAATTGCAACCCAAATCCGCGAGCCATGAATCTCGCGACCGACGTGGGGTACCAGTGGCAAGAGCAACAACCCGATACCGACCAGCGCGAACGTGTACCGATAGCGCTCAATCGCGCGAGTACGGGGAACAACCAGCAATACGCCGATGAATGCCGCGACGCCGACGGCAGTCCACGTTGCTTGCAGCGCGGCCAACTTCTCGTTGAGGCTGGTGATGACGACATAGCCAAGTCCATTGAGCAGCGCAGCGACCGGCAACAAGATCGGATCAGCGTCAGGAGCAAGTCGACGAACCACCAGATGCGCACCGAGCATCAAGGACATCACCATTAGTAAAAATGGTCCGATGTTCAGCGGGATCTTTTCGGTTGAGCCAAGACTGGCGAGCACGTAGGCCGCTCCAATGAGCACGACCACCATGACCAGAAGGCCGAGCTCAGTATTGCGCCGATTCGAAACCATCGATTAGTTCCCGATCGCTGGCACAGCACTGGTTGAAACAGCCGTTGGATCCTCGCCGCCCGATGCCGGAACGACCTGTTGCTCGTGCAAATTTTGAACATAGGCATGGGCACTGCTGAGCGACGGTTCGATTTTTCCCTGTTCGATATCGCGTGTCACTGCGCGCGGAACGGTGGAGCGAACAAGGTCGGTTGCCTCAGCAACCTTCGGTTGAATCCACAACACCCCACCTGGTCGGCCCCGATAGATCACGACCGAATCACCATCGAATCCCACGAAATAACTGGCACGTGAATAAAACGTGACCGAAGCCGCCGCGACGACCAGCACGAGCAACGCTGCGACGACAAACAGTGCAACCCGCCACGTGAAGATTCGAGCGCGAGGCGCTCGCGCCACCTGACGATCACGGCGACGCTGCGTGCCACCGTGCTTGTCACTCGCGGAAAGGGTGTTGCTCGTGCGATCGTGCGCCTCGCGCTCCTCACCGGAACGAGAAGCGGTCACTCGATCGTCGTCGTCTATCACCGCGACTTCACCGGAATCCGAGCCGTCGTTGACGACGTCAACGATCACCACAGTGATGTTGTCTCGTCCGCCGCCTTCATTGGCCAAACGAACCAGTTCGCGAGCGGCGTCAGTCGGGTCAGCAAGTTTGCGAAGCGTGGCCGCCATGCGATTTTCGTCAACCTCATTGAATAAACCGTCGCTGCACAACACGTAACGGTCACCGACGACTGGCCGAACCTCCCACGAGTCAACTAATACGCGAGCGTCAATCCCCAAGGCTCGCGTCAAAATATTTCGCTGCGGATGCACCGCAGCCTCTGCCCGCGTCAGTCGACCTTGGCGTTCGAGGGTCGCCACCAGACTGTGATCTTCAGTTACTTGCTTCAACAAGTCGCGCTGCGACATCAGCAGATAAATCCGAGAGTCACCGACGTTGACCATTGCGAGACGCTCGGCGCCGTCGACGACGACGGGCGCAATCGCACACAACGTCGTACCCATACCCACCAGTTCAGGATCAGCAGCAGCGGTGGAGACAACCGAATCATTTGCTAACTGGACGGCGCTCACCAACCCCTCAGTCGAACGATCAACAAACTCTCGCTGTAATGACTCGACCGCAACCGCCGACGCGACCTCACCACCGTTGTGGCCGCCCATTCCATCAGCGACCACAATCAACTCATCAGAACCAAAATACATATCTTGATTGGCCTGACGAACTCGCCCAACATCGCTCGCCGAACCCCACACCAACCGAGTCATGTCAGTTCCATGATGGTGTTGCCGATCTGAACCTTGTCGCCCCGATGCACAACCATCGGTCCTGCAACCTTGTGACGATTCAGATACGTCCCGTTGGTCGAGCCGAGATCCTCAACGAAGTACTGCCCGTCGCGCACGAACACCCGGGCATGAATTTGTGACGCATAGGTGTCGTCGAGTGTTATCTGACACCCGGCGGCGCGACCCAGCGTCATCTCGGCTCCCACTGGGAAGCTTTGCCCGCGTTGGTCAGCCGGTTCGGTCACTACTAGGCGTGGCCCGGTCGGCGCGGCGATATGGGTGTCTGCAGGCGATCGACGCGACCGTCGGCCTCGGGCCTTCGTCGCAGTCGCTCGACTCGCGCCATCGCCAAGTTTGGGCGGACGCAGTTCAGCCCATACCGCTCGCAGCACCCGAAAGAAAAACAGGTACAGCAATGCCAATAGGCAAAGTTTGAGGATGGTGAGGAGTTGCTCGGACACGACACCTAGGACAATACCGGCCGGTCGAGTGCTCGCCTGCGGCACTTACTTCTCACGCGCTGCGCCCAGAAAGCAACCCGAGTCGTTCAGGACGCTTGAAACACAATGTGGGTATTGCCCACAGTCAACTCATCGCCATCGCGCAAGTCACGCTGCGAGATCTGCACCCCATTGACCCGGCACCCATTTGTTGAGCCCAAGTCAACCAATGCAAAGCCGTCAGGAGTCGGACGCACTTCGGCATGACGCCGACTCACGTTGGTGTCGGTCAGCACCACATCACATTCAGGAAGGCGGCCAATACTCACCGTCGCTTCCCCGAGCACAACGCGTTTGCCATCAGGCAACAACAGCGAACCGGCACCCACGCCACCCGGACCGTCCTTCATGCGGCCAACGATGGAAAACGTCCCTGGTCGGCTGCGACCCGACGGAACCATGTCGACCGACACCGGGCCGGGAAACACGTAATTTTCATCGTGGGCGTGCTCACGGGCCGCATCGCACAACTCGCGGCCAAGCGACTCGCCGATCTCGGCAAACCGGTCGAAATCCTCTTGGCTCAGCGTGACCACGAATGCGTTCGGAACCGTGGTGCGACCACGGACATCAATGGTGCGATGGTCATCCATCTCGCGGACGAGCCTGCGACCCAACTCAATCGGCCGCAGACCGCTCCGGAAGACCCGCGCAAAAACGCCTTCGACCATGCTTTCTAGCGACCGCTCAAATCCATTGATACCCATCAGGTCGCAAGGTTACCGAGGCCGCCGCTCCAAACTGATCCAGTCGAATACAGCCCCTGAATCAGCGTGGCCTGCGTCGGCTACGATCCTCACGTGTTGCTACTCGCGCGAGTGGCGGAATTGGCAGACGCGCAGGATTCAGGTTCCTGTGCCCGCAAGGGTGTGGGGGTTCAAGTCCCCCCTCGCGCACAACAGATGGTCATCCACCGGCAACGGGGGATGCATCAAACGAGGGTGATCCAGCGAGAATTCTCGGCCCAGATTCCTGTTCGGTAAACTCCGCCGGTGGACGAAAAACAACACCATCCGATTCAAACGATCAAACACCTGCTTGACCCCATTGAGGGCGGCGGTGACCACCAAGACGGGCCGCGCAATCGCAAACCAGTCGAGATCATCCCGTTTGTCGCGGTCATTGCCGCGATCGAACTCTTCGACCTCCTGCTGACCTCGAGATTGCAGTTCGCACTTGCCGATGACACGTCCTACAGCGTCATCAATCATTACATCAGCATCGGCGCCAACATCTTGTTCGCCACATTGCTGACAGTGGCGATCGGAACCGCGATTATCACCCGCGGCAAGACACCACGATTCGCCCTTCCCATGATGCTCATCTACCTCAGCGTCGCATCAATCAACGTACTCATCAACCTCGCAACCCTGATTCTCGCTCCAGGTATGAGCCAAACAAGTCAACTCGGATTGACCCTTGACCTTGGCCTCGCCTTCCTCTCCGTCACCCTCAATTTTTCGTTGTGGTACCAGATCGCCGACGCAGAACTCAGGGGCGGCGCGTTCGACTTTCCACCCAATGGTGCCCACCCCGAATCTCCACCGAATTGGTTTGACTATTTCGCATTATCGTTTTTTGCCAACTCAACTTTTGGCCCGACCCTTGAAAACATTCGAACTCGCATCCCAAAAGCAATGATGATGTTTCAGG
This sequence comes from Actinomycetes bacterium, assembly GCA_037138595.1. Lineage (GTDB taxonomy): Bacteria > Actinomycetota > Acidimicrobiia > Acidimicrobiales > Acidimicrobilacustridaceae > UBA4742. Next base: position 34,188 of record JBAXIB010000014.1, read on the forward strand.
TTTCGTTATCACTCGTCATCTTGGTTCTCCTTGTCGCCAGAATCATCAAAGCGGAGTAACAGACCAAGTCCCTAGGCTGAGGTCATGGTGTTCTGGTTCATCCTCGCCGTTGTCACGATCGGCATCGTTGGCCTTGCGGTTTACGACCTCACCCAACGCCGCCATGCCATTTTGCGGAACTTTCCGATCATTGGGCACTTGCGATTCATGCTCGAACGAATCGGACCAGAACTTCGCCAGTACATCGTCACCGACAATGATCACGAAAAACCGTTCAGTCGGGACGAACGCCGATGGATTTATACCTCAGCAAAACTTGAAGATTCCCGATTCGGTTTCGGCACCGACAACGACCTTGATGAGGCCAAGAATTATCTCATCGTCAAACACGTTGCGTTTCCGATCGCGGCGCCAGCCAATGAAAAACCCGGGCCCGACCCGACCCGCCCGCTACCCGCAGCCAAGGTTCTCGGCGCGGCTCGACAACGTCGACACAGTTTCCGACCGAAGTCGATCATCAACATTTCGGGAATGAGCTTCGGTTCACTCAGCGGTGCAGCAATTCGCGCCCTCAACCTGGGCGCCGCGCGGGCGTCCACGTTGCACACCACTGGTGAAGGTGGAATTTCATCCCATCACCTCCAAGGAGGAGAACTCGTCTGGCAAATTGGCACCGGATACTTCGGCTGCCGCGACGCAAACGGCACCTTCAACCTCAATCGGCTCATCGACCAAGTCGAACAAGCACCAGTTCGAGCAATCGAACTGAAACTCAGCCAAGGCGCAAAACCAGGCCTCGGTGGAATGTTGCCAGGAACAAAAGTCACACCGGAAGTCGCCGCGATTCGCGGCATCCCCGTCGGTGTCGATTGCGTCAGCCCGCCCGCGCACACCGCATTCCACGACGTCGACAGCCTACTCGAGTTCGCCGAAACAATCGCTGACGCCACTGGGTTGCCGGTCGGGATCAAGTCGGCTGTCGGCTCGATGACCTTTTGGGAATCGCTGGCCGAGCGCACTGAACGAACGGGACGAGGCCTCGACTTCATCACCATTGACGGTGGCGAAGGCGGAACGGGCGCCGCTCCGCTGGTGTTCACCGACCATGTTTCGCTGCCATTCCGATGGGGATTCAGTCGGGTGTACCGCACATTTGCCGAGCGAGGTCTGAGTGATGACATCGTCTTTATTGGATCGGCGCGCTTGGGACTTCCCGACACCGGTTTGCTCGCGATGGCACTTGGCTGCGACTTAGTGAACGTCGGGCGCGAAGCCATGCTGGCAATCGGCTGCATCCAATCGCAACGATGCCACACCGGGCAGTGTCCGACCGGGGTCGCAACCCAGTCATCGTGGCGCCAACACGGCCTTGATCCAACCGACAAATCTGTCCGCTGCGCGAACTATCTCGCGGCGGCAAGATTCGAACTCCTTCGATTAGCCCGGGTGTGCGGTAAACCGCACCCGGCGCTCGTCACTGTTGATGATCTCGAAGTGCTCGAAGATCGATTTCGCTCCACGTCAGTGGGCACACTGTTTGGCTACGAACCCGGATGGGGACTGCCCAGCGTGCGCGACCAATCGACCATCACTGACATCATGACCGCACCGCAATCGCGAAAGGCCGGACTATGAGTATTGACCCCTACCCCACAATGACTTGGGTCCCGCCAACATCGTTCGCGATGGGATCAGACGACCACTACCCCGAAGAAGCCCCGACCCATAACGTTTCAGTCCACGGTTTTTGGATCGACACCTATGCGGTCACGAACATCCAATTCGCTCAGTTCGTCGAGGCCACCAACTACGTCACCACCGCAGAGACCGCACCAAATCCGGCCGACTATCCCGGAATGGACCCCAAGTGGGCGGTACCGGCATCGGTGGTTTTTTCGCCGCCTCCAGGTCGCGTCAGCCTTAGCGGCGAACCGGTTTGGTGGAGCCTGAACGCCGGAGCTGATTGGCGCCACCCGCTCGGCCCCCACGATTCGATCATCGACCGTGGCGACCACCCCGTCGTGCACGTCTCATGGGCCGACGTTGAGGCGTATGCCACTTGGGCCGGTCGAGAACTTCCCACCGAAGCCGAGTGGGAGGTCGCGGCTCGCGGCGGTCTCGACGGCGCGGCATTCGCGTGGGGCGACGAACTGACCGTCGACGGTTCGTACTTGGCCAATACTTGGCAAGGCGAGTTCCCCCACGAGAACCTCGAACTAGACCACTTCGCGGCGACTGCGCCGGTGGGATCGTTCCCGCCGAACGGATATGGCCTCTATGACATGATCGGCAATACATGGGAATGGACCTCGGACTGGTACCAGTCCCATGATCAGATTGAGCACCCATGCTGCACCATGACCAATCCGCGAGGAGCGTCGCGCGAGGCAAGCATCGCTGCACACATGGCCGACTTAGCCATACCAAGGAAGGTTATGAAGGGCGGCTCGTACCTCTGTGCGCCGAACTACTGCCGGCGTTACCGGCCCGCCGCGCGCATGGCACAAGACGTCGATACCTCGACCTGCCATCTCGGATTCCGATGCATCGTTCGAGAACCGGACGAAACCGCTACGAACCCTCAATCCACGGATTAAGCCCGCGCGCAAGGTCGACAATCGCTTCGGATACTTCGCGGGGACGTTCCTGCATCAATTGATGGCCAGCGCCCGGAATCACCAACATCGTGCTGTGTTGCAGGTGCCGATCGATTCGCTTTGCCATCGACACCGGAGTCAGCAGATCGCGAGCGCCAACCAGTACCAACGCTGGCACATCCACGGCGGCCAGCGCGGCCTCGCCGTCGTAATCAAAAAGGTCGAGCCACAACGGCAAATAAGCCGACAAGTCGACGTCGGCGCCAAGACGCCGAGCCTGTTCAACGGCAACACCCGACGGTCGCGAGCCAAACGCGACTCTGGTCGCGACTAACGAGCGATTGTTGTCACCCATCACCCTTGGCAATGACCGGCCTGTCTCGACCCGACGCAACGCGTACCGTTCGATGCGTTCCGCGAATGGCACGAGCGCGGCGGGAACTAATTGCGACGAAGCGGTGCTCATGAACACCAAGCCAGCGACGCGTTCACTCACTAGGTCGGGAAAGTCGCCGCAGAATTCGCCAAGAATCATTCCGCCCATCGAATGGCCCATAACGATCGCGCCCTGCAAATCAAGATGTTCGAACACCGTGGCGAGGTCTCGTGCCGCGAGGCGGCGACCGATTCCGTCTTGACCGACGACTGACCGTCCATGTCCACGCACATCGACGGCTACTACGCGAAAACGATCGGCAAGCAAGTGCAACATCGGCGCCCAGACCTCGGCTTGCAGCGTCACGCCGTGAATCAATACCAAAGGACGACCCGATCCAAGCTCAACTACGTGAATGTTTCCGCCGTCGTGACTGGCGACGTCATGGCGAATCACATCGGATGGAAGCGCATACAACGGATCAAGATCGGCATCGACGGAGGAACGGATTCGCCTGCTGATCAAACGATTCGCGGCGGTTCCCGCCGCAAACAAACCCAATGCAGCCGATGCCGCACCGACCAAACCAACCGCTACCCGGCTTCGTGTCCGCATCGACGTTTCTCCTGTTCGGGGATTCAGATCACCTTCGCGGCCAACAGGCCCAGCGTCAAGGCTGCCGCGGCCAACCGATACCAACCGAAAATCGCCAGGCTGTGCCGCTGTAAGTAGGTCACCATCCAGCGAACCGCTACGACCGCCGAGATGAATGCCACCACCACACCAATGACCGGATTAACCCATCCATACGAAGCAACGAGTTCACTGCCGTGGCCGAGCAAGCTGTAGGCCGTCGCGGCTGAGACGGTCAACAATCCGAGCAAAAAACTGAATTCGACCGCGGCCGCCAAGCTCATTCCCACGAACAATGCCGCCAAAATCGTGACAAGACTGCGACTCGTGCCGGGCCACATTGCCAAACATTGGGCAGCACCGATGATCACCGATTGGCGCAAGGTGATGGCTTCGAGCGCCGAACCGGGCGTGACGTCAGAGAACCGGTCACCGAAAACAAAAATCACAATGGCGCCGACCACCCACGCGCCAATGACTGGACCCACATACAGCAAGTGACTTTCGATGAACTTCTTTCCGAGCACGCCGACCACGACGGCTGGCACGAAGGCAACTACCACCGCTATTAACAAACGCCGACCACCCGCATTGCGCCCAAAGAGGCCTTCGAGCATCGCTCGCAGACGGCCGAAATACAGCACGACCACCGCCAAAATGGCACCGATCTGAATTGCCACCGTGTAGGTATCGGCAGCCTCCTTGGATGACGCGCTTTGCCCAATAGCAAAAATGCGTTCAGCAACCAGCAAGTGACCGGTTGAACTAATGGGCAAGAACTCGGTCACTCCCTCGATCAATCCAAGCGCCGCCGCTTTCCCCGCGGTTAGTTCGTTTCCTGCAGCAGTCTGTTGCTCGGCGCTCAATGGTGTCGACGCCGAAGCAGGCCCGGCAAAGAACAACAGCCGCATCGCGGTCACTGCGACCAGCACGGCCAGCAGTGCACCGGCCCGCCAACGTCGCGGCCCTAGAAAAGAGAGATAGGACTTGCTGGGAATCGGCGTAATCGGTGACATCATGATGTTTTCGGACTCCGGTTCAGTTGCGATCGTGCATCGGGACGGTACCGGACCCAATCGCGAAGTAGGTTGATTGAGTCTCAAGTCGAGACGCGAATCGAAAGGCATACATCTCTCGTGGGCGTCGACAAGTCAAAAAAATCACTGACCGCGACCGAAAACCGCGGCAAAAAGGTCAAAACCAAAAAGCCCGTCAATAAGACAGGCAACAAAGCTGGCACCAAAAAGGCCGGCACCAAAAAAACAGACGCGCTTTCCGGCAAGCAAAGCGCGCACTTGCTGAGCCACCTTCGGGCGCTCGTTCCGAAAGACGCAGTCGTGCAACGTCCCGAGCGGGCGGAAATCGGCAAGAGCCTCCGACAGCGAGTACCGCGAGACGTTCATGGCGACTGGAAACCACCGGCTGATCGCCTCGACCCCATTAGCATTCTTCAGGAACAAGCCCTCACCCGCGTGCCCGAATTGGTGCCGATTCGCCATGCCCGCATGGCCACTTCAGAATTCGCGTTTTTTCGCGGCGCGGCTGCCGTCATGGCCGCCGATCTGTACGAGACCCCCAACTCCGGCATCATGCTCCAGACTTGCGGCGATGCACACCTTGTGAACTTCGGCATGTTCGCGACTCCCGAACGTCGGCTGGTTTTTGACGTCAATGACTTCGATGAGACCATCCCCGGCCCATGGGAATGGGATGTCAAACGCCTAGCGGCCAGCATCGTGGTCGCTGGACGTTCCAACGGCTTCAGCCGCGACGAAAACACCCAAGCGGTGCTCGACACACTCGAGACTTACCGCGAGCGACTCGATCATCTCGCCACTATGCGCACCCTTGACGTCTGGTACGAACAAGTCGACGTTGACAAGTTCCTGAGCCAGATCGAAGAATTCGATAAATCGACCAAAGTCGCCGACAGCATCAAGAGCGCTGCAGCCAAGGCACAGACCCACGACACCACTCGCGCGGTTTCTAAGCTCACCGCAATGGTCGATGGGCAGCGACGCATCGTGGATCACCCCCCGCTCATCGATCACGTCGGCCTCGCAACCGCCGAAGAACAAATCCAACTGCTCTTCCAGGGCTATATGTCGACGCTTGCGCCAGAACTGGTCATCTTGATGTCGCGGTTCCGTCTCGTAGACATCGCACGCAAGGTCGTCGGTGTCGGCAGCGTTGGCACCCGATGCTGGATTGCGTTGTTCGAAGGCGGAGCCGACGACGATCCGATCATGCTTCAGATCAAAGAAGCACAACCATCGGTTCTCGAAAAATACCTGAACCTGAATTCGATCTATCAGAATCAAGGCGAGCGAGTCGTGCACGGCCAGCGCATGATGCAAAGTGCGAGCGACCTGTTCTTGGGCTGGTCTCGCAACCCAACCGTCGGCGTCGACTATTACTTCCGCCAACTCCACGATATGAAGTCATCGGCCGACGTTCCTTCGATGGGCCCAGTTCAGCTCTCGAATTACGGTCGCCTTTGCGGTTGGACACTCGCTCGGGCCCATGCCAAGAGTGGCGATCCTGCCATGCTGAGCGGCTATCTCGGCTCCGGGTCCGAATTCGACCATGCCATGGCCAATTTCGCGCAAAGTTACGCCGATCAAAACACCTTAGATTTCGCGGCAATGACCGAAGCGGTCGCAAGCGGACGCATCGAATCATTCGAAGCAGTCTGAAATCTGCAACGAGCGCGGCACTCGTGTGGCCAACTGAATAAGCGATCTTGGTTGAGCGCGCCGAGTTATGGCAGGTCGGGCTCAATTGATTCATGGGCCAAGGCGGCGGCGACGGGATCAATGGGCGCTCGCGCCGCCGGTAAGGCTCGGCTTCTCAGTAAAGCCAATGCGCCCAAAGCCAGAGCCGCACCACCGAGGAATGCGCCTCGATACCCGCTAACCGATGCCACCAAGCCCAGCATGAGGGCGCCCAATCCCTGCGATGCATCGAAGAAACTCGAAACGGTTCCTACCGCTGATCCACGCTGATTGGCGGCCAAACCGGTAAGCGCCAACGTCAACATTGCCGGATACAGCAACGACATACCGACCGCGAAAATGGCGGTGCCGAGATAGAGGCCAATCGCCGTCGGAATCGCCGCCATGAGGCCAAGGCCGGCCGCAGCAAGCAACGTTGCCAGGGTTCCGGCGAACAATGGGCCAAGCCGATCAGGCAAGCGAGCGCCGAAGATCCGCACCACCAAAATGACGCATCCGTAGACCAAAAACACTCCGCCGGAACTCGAAAGGCCAATTTGTCCGACGTACAACGGTACGAACTCAGAAAACCCAGCCAAGCCCACTAAACCCAGGAACAACACCGCGCCTGGACCCAACGCGGAGCGACTAAAAAGCGGAGGCCGCGGCGCGCCTAGATCGGTCGGCGCACCGGTATGAATCGTTTCGGTGGTGCACAACCCGAGCAGTCCTGCGATGAGCGAAAGTGACGCGGCGACGATCCACACCCGGTCGTAATGGTCGCCGTCGAGCACCAAGGTCCCGAGAAATGGACCAAAAGCGAGTCCGCCATAAACCGCGACCGACCAATAACTGATCGCCTCACCGCGACGATGTTCCGGAGCGAGATCGGTGATCATCGAAGCGGCACCCACAAAGAACGCGGCTTCGCCAATGCCACCCAAAAGGCGAACCGCAATTAACGGCACCAACCCCGACACAACTACGTACAGGACTCCGGCAAAAGCCACGACCAACGAACCAGACACAATCAACATGCGCCGTCCAAGGCGATCACCGATGCGGCCCACGAAGGGGCGGAGAGTTACCGCTCCCACCGCAAAGGCCCCCACCGCGATTCCCACCGCGACATCACTGCCGCCTAAACGATGCTTCACGAACAGCGGTACAACCGGCAGCAACATGCCAAGCGCCATGAAATAGGCCAAACCCACGGTGACCACCAACACGAAACGCGGCGTGACCAGGCGCTCGGGAACTATCTCGGGGCTAACCATCGCTTCGCGAGCCTACGACCGTGCATCGGTGACGGCACAACCATCAACTACCTTCGCCCCAATGGCTCAAGCTCCTGCACGTGCGACACCTCGTGCATCGCCGAGAAGACCTCGGCATCGCGTATCAACTCGCCGGGCTGTTGTTGTGGCGCTGGCCTGTGTCGTTGCCATGTCAGGTTGCGCTGGTAGCAACTCAACATCGACGTCAAAGGCGAACCGGCCAGGCGACCAAACTGGCACTAAGCCAAACTCGGCCGCCGATGACACTTCCCCGCCGGAGACGACACCAACTACGACCGATGTCGGCGCGCTAGTGCAAACAACTGACCGGCCGACGAGTACCGGTACCGACGTAGCAGCCGGCGGCGAGGCACTTTGGAACGCCATTGTCGACGACAAACCCGACTTGGCGATGCCATTTTTCTTTCCTCGAAGCGCGTACCACCAAGTCAAGATTCTTCGCGATCCTGATAAAGACTGGCAAAGCAGACTCGTCGATTCCTATACCCAAGACATTCACGCGCTTCACCAAACACTGGGCACACAGGTCGCCGACGCGAAGCTCATCGGCATCGAGATCCCTGATGGTGCCGCTCGGTGGATCAATCCTCACGAGGAATACAACAAGATCGGCTACTGGCGAGTCTACGGCTCAACCCTGAACTACAAGATCGCCGGAAAAACGGTCCGGGTGCCGATCTACTCACTGATTTCGTGGCGAGGTACGTGGTACATCGTGCATCTCAACAAGCCAGCCGCTTAGGCGAGGTAATGGCAACCAACTTGCGGTGGCCTCAGTTCACTCTGCCTGATTCAGTCGGCGACGGCACCGACGCGAGCCCAGCGAAGACTCAGGTCGTTACATTCTTCGCACACTGATGCAGGGATAACTCCCAGTCGCATCAGGAGCGAGAACATTCTGCACCCCATGCAAAATCCGATGGCTGCCTCAAGACTCGCGAGCACGACCAGTACGGCGATGAGCCCATAGGCCCATCCCACCATGTCGGCTGGAAACGCAAGCAACGACGCAGTGACGGTGACGAACGCACCGATGCCTTGCGCAAAGCGTTTTGGTGGGCCCGCGGTGAGACGCTCGGGGATTGGAAGCATCGGAGTGAGGACTCGAGTCACAACGAGCGCAAGCGGATCAACGCGAGGCCCAAATGCCACCCGCAAGAGAAAACCGCCAGCAAGCACCACCATGAGCCACGGCTGACCAAACACCAGGCACGCCAGGCCGATGAGCGCCACGCCACTCGCGACCAGTCGAGCTGACACCTCATTAACTGGGTTCGGGAACTCAAAGAACGATGCCATGAAAACCAGACTAGTCAGGTCAGGATTCAATTGTCTACTGATTTGGTCGGGATTCACCACCTTCAAGCCCCGCCGGTACCGATAGCTCGGATTTCATCGCTTGACCGTAAGTGACGTCTCTGGTTTACGATCAGCGCGCTTCACAAACTCGGGGGACCACACATGGCAATGACATTCGATGACGCAATTTCTGCAGTGACGGCCAGCGGGCAAATGTTTTCGCTCGCCGAAGTTGACGTGCTTGGCCGGCCAACCATGGTCTATGAACATGCCATCCCAACGTTGCGGGCACTGTTTGATATCTCTCGCACTCGAGGTGACGAAGTCTTTCTCGTCTACGAAGACGAGCGGTTGACATTCGATGCTGTTATGGCCCAGATCGATGCCATCGCCGATGCACTGGTCAACCGATACAACATCGTGCCAGGCGACCGTGTTGCGATCGGGATGCGCAACTATCCGGAATGGATTACCGCGTTCGCGGCAATTACATCGGTCGGAGCCATTGCAGTTTCACTCAACGCGTGGTGGACCGTCGAAGAAATGGCTTACGGCCTTGAGGACTCCGGTTCGGTAGTACTGATCGCTGATCAGGAGCGAGCCGAGCGGGCTGAAGGCGCATTCGACACGCTGAACATCAAAACCATTGTTGTTCGGGCAACTGGCACCCTTCCTCCAGGTGCCGAGCGCCTCGAAGATGTCATCACTGTGGGGGCATCCATGCCCTTTGTCGAGATCAACCCTGACGATGACGCGACGATTCTGTACACCTCAGGCACAACCGGACACCCGAAAGGTGCGGTCTCAACTCATCGAGCCGTCACTCACGGCTTGTTCGCCTTCGCCTGTCGCGCCGCGGCGAATGGTCTTTCAAATCCGCCTTCAGAGCCGCATCCGTATCCAACTTCGTTCATTCTTATCGTGCCGCTGTTCCACGTCACTGGTTGCGTTGCGGTGATGCTTAGCTCGTGGCTCGCTGGCGCAAAGCTCGTCCTTATGTACAAGTGGAGCCCCGAACGCGCACTCGAACTCATAGAGCGTGAACGCATCACGAACTTTGTCGGCGTGCCGACCATGTCGTGGGATCTGCTGGAATCGGCTGATTTCGCAACCCGCGACACCTCAAGTTTGATCGCCGTTGGTGGCGGGGGTGCTCCAGCTCCACCTGAACTTGTGCGTCGAGTCGAAGAAAGCTTCAGCCGGGGCCGCCCCCAGCTCGGCTACGGCATGACCGAGACCAATGCATACGGGCCCGGTAATACCGGCGACGACTACGTGCGCAAACCAACGAGCACGGGCCGGTGGGTTCCGCCGATGGAGATCAAGATTGCCGGGCCTAACGGCGAGGCACTTGCCGTGGGTGAAGTTGGCGAGATCTGTTTCTCAGGTCCGATGCTCATTCGTGGTTACTGGAACAAACCCGAAGCCACCGCAGAGACCATCGTCGACGGATGGCTGTATAGCGGCGATATCGGGCGGATTGATGACGAGGGTTTCTTGTACGTTGAAGACCGGGCGAAAGACATGGTCATTCGCGCTGGCGAAAACATCTACTGCGCCGAAGTTGAGGCGGCGATCTACGAACATCCGGCGGTCTACGAAGTCGCGGTGTTTGGGATTCCCCACGAACGCCTCGGCGAGGAACTCGTGGCCGCGATCTTGCTCAAGCCGGATGGTCAACTCGATGCTGCCGAACTTCAGGCTCACGTCGGCAAACGCCTCGCGGGGTTCAAGGTGCCGTCGACCGTGGTATTTGCGACTGAACAATTACCGCGAGGAGCGTCGGGCAAGATCCTCAAGCGTCAACTACGAGATGAGATGATCGCCTCGGCCTAACGAGCCACTCTGCTCGGTAATAGGAGCGATTCCCATTCGGGAGTGATTCCCGTTACAGTGGTTTCATGCCGCCACAAGCCGTGCGCTACCAACCCGTTCTTACTCACGGCCGTCGCAACGGTCGCTGTCATCATCAGGCCACCAATGCCACCGTGGCGGGCGCCTTTCTCGTCGCCGTCACGCTCAGCGTGGTCACTGGATGCGGCTCCACCAGCAACGAAGGGGCAAAAACCTCGCGCATCCGGGTTGTCGCCACCACCACTCAAGTCGCCGATTTCGTCGGCGAAATTGGTGGGGACTGCATTGACCGCTACGGGGTGCTCAAACCAAATGTCGATCCCCACGATTACGAACCGTCACCGGCCGACCTCGATGCCATCGCTCGCGCCGATGTCATCGTAAGCAACGGCGTTGGCCTCGAGCCCTGGCTCTCCGAGACAGTGTCAAGCGCCGGGTCCCACGCTGCGGTGATCGATACCAGCGTGGGGGTGCCAATCCGCGCCGGTGACAAAACCGACCAGCACGATGACCCACACATTTGGCAAAACCCCCAAAACGCCAAAACGATGGTGACGAACATCGCCCACGCCATCGAAAACGCGGCACCAAACTGCAAGCAGTCGGTCGAAGAAAACTTGGCACGTTATTCCGCGCAGCTCGATCAACTCGATCATGCGAACGAAGTGACATTGAACGCGATGTGTTCGAAAAAGATCGTGACAAACCATGATTCGCTCGGCTACTACATCGACCGTTATGGGCTCGAATTCATCGGAGCAATCATCCCTAGTTTCGACACATCGACTGAGCTGTCGGCGGCGGGTATCGCTGACCTGGTCACTCAGCTTCGTGACCAAGACGTCAAAGCGATCTTCGCGGAAGCGTCACTGCCAGCTAAGACTGCCGATGCCATCGGAAACGAAACAAAGATTCAGATCGTTCAAGGCAATGATGCGCTTTACGGTGACACCTTGGGCGCCGCGGGCAGCGCGGGATCCACGTATCTCACCATGGTGGCCCACAACACCAAAACCATCGCCGCCAATTTGAGCTGTTGAGGTGCTCGCCCGATGAGTCGTACTCCTGCACTCGAACTTCAACATGTTGCGGTTGCCTACGATCGCCTGATCGTGCTCGAAGGGGTCACTGGCACTGTTGCCCCTGGCGAGTCGGTGGCGCTGATCGGCCCAAACGGCTCAGGAAAATCTACCCTCCTGAAAGCGATCTTGGGACTCGTCCCGCTGCAAGCAGGAACGCTCTCGGTCCTCGGGCAAACCCCCCAACGCGCCCGTCGATCAGTCGCATATGTCCCACAACAGGACACGCTTGATCCCGAATTTCCGGTCACCGTCCAACAAGTGGTCTTGATGGGGCGCTATCGACGAATCGGCTGGATTCGCCGACCACGCCAAGCCGATCGCGACGCGGCAACCGCCGCACTCGCCCAGGTCGGACTTGCCGATCAGGCCAACGCGCGCTTTGGCACATTGTCAGGTGGTCAACGACAACGTGTCCTCATCGCCCGCGCAATCGCTCAAGAGTCACGGCTACTGCTTCTTGACGAACCGTTTAATGGAGTCGACAGCGCGACCCAAGTGTTGCTGCTTCAAGTGCTCGCCGACCTGCGCGCTTCGGGAGTCGCGATCGTGATGTCAACCCACGATCTTTCCGTCGCGCACATTGCGTGCGGTGACGCATGTGTGCTGAACCGCCGTCAAGTTGCCTTCGGTCCCGTTGACGACGTTTTAACCGCTGAACATCTCCGCGAGGCCTACGGCCCAAACGCCCTCGCCATCGTTAGTTCCAATCCCGGTCAGACCGATGTCTGATCAGCGTCTGCCATGATCCGACTTTTGACTGAACCGTTCAGCGCCCCGTACATGCAACGCGCACTCGTTGAAGCCGTGATGCTTGGAGTGCTCGGAGGCATCGTCGGGGTTCACGTCATCTTGCGGCGCCTTGAATTTATGGCCGACGCGCTCACCCATACGGTGTTCCCAGGGATGGCGGCGGCATTCGTTGTTGGCGGGTCGCTCTACGTCGGAGCGCTCGTTACCGGTGCGATCAGTGCCGTACTGCTCACCATGCTTACCCGCAATCGCCGGGTCACTTCCGATGCTGCGCTCGCCGTGCTGCTCACCGGTTTTTTCTCGCTCGGCGTCATCCTGATTTCGCGATCACACAGTTACACCGCGGACCTCACCGTGCTCTTGTTCGGTCGCGTCCTAGCAATTGATTTGACCGAGATCGCCGTTACTGCGGCAACCGGCATCTTTACGCTGATCGTGATTTGGATGCTCCACAAAGAATTGGTGCTGCGCTCCTTTGATCCAATTGCCGCCGAGGCCCTCGGCTATCGGGTCGTCACGCTTGACCTCGTGCTGAATGTAATCATCACCCTTGTCGTCGTGGCTTCGGTGAAAGCGGTTGGAAGTGTGTTGGTTATCGCATTGCTGATTACCCCGGCGGCGATTGCTCGCCTGATCGTGGCCCGAAGCGTTGCCAAGATGATGGCCATCGCCGCGCTATTCGGAGCCGCAGGCGGATGGCTCGGCTTAGTCGTTAGCTACGAAGGTTCTGTGCATCACGGATTGCGTTTGGCTTCAGGCGCAACCATTGTCTTGACCCTCACGACACTGTTTTTCGTTTCGTTACTGGTCGTTGTCGTGACGCGATTCCTCCGATCGAAAAACTCCCAGCCAGCGCTGACCGATTCGGATTTCGTCTTGAGTGGCGACGCGTTCCCGGTAGGGCCATGACTTCTCTCGGCTCGACCTTTTCTTCGCCACTCATGCAGCGAGCCCTGCTCGAAGCGATCATGACCGGAGCAATCGCCGGAATCGTCGGCGTCCACGTGGTTCTGCGTCGACTCAGTTTCTTCACCATGTCGCTGACTCACGCCACATTTCCGGCCCTCGTCGTCGCTGAAATCTTGGGCATGAGCTTGCTTACCGGTACCGCAGTTTTCGGGTTGTTCGTCGTGGGAATCATCGCGTTGGTCAGTCGAGTCCGATCGGTTGATTCGTCCACCGCGACCGGCGTTGTCCTCGCTGGAGGGTTCGCTCTCGGCGTCGTACTCATCTCATCTCAACCAGGATTTAGTCGAGATCTCACTGCGTTTTTGGTGGGATCGATTCTTACCGTCCAGACTGCCGACCTCGTTACGACCGCCAGTGCTGGAGTCGTATTACTCATTGCCCTTGCGCTGATCCACAAAGAACTCGTGCTGGGCGCATTCGACCCCGGCAGTTTCGCGGCACTCGGCTATCGAGTCCTCGTGGTCGACATCGCGTTGTTGATCATCATTGAACTCACTGTCGTAACCGCTATCCCCGCAGTGGGGACCATCTTGGCGGTCGCCCTCATCGTTGCGCCCGCAGCAACCGCTCGACTGTGGACCGACCACATTGGCGTATCGATGGCGATCGCGGCTGGCGTCGGCGCAACCAGCGGATTTATCGGCTTAGTGATCTCGAGTCGCTATGACATTGCGGCCGGTCCAACCATCGCCGTCGTCGTCGCAACGGCATTCGTTGTTTCTACCGTCGTGAGCCCGCGCCACGGTTGGATCAGCCGCCTGCGAATAACGACGCCGCTGACTACCCGCGCGTAGCGACGGCCTCATCGTCTTGGCCGACCTGCACGATGACCTTGCCCATGTTCGCACCGGTGAATAGGGCGTTCAGCGCTTCGGGCGCACGTTCAAGGCCGTCAAACACTTCTTCTCGCCAGCGCAAGCGACCTTCGTCAGCCCACTGCCGTAATTGCCCAATGCACTCGTCAAAGCGATCCCAATAATCGAGGGTGATGAAACCTTCCATGCGGCCGCGACGGGCGACCAAATTGAGATAGTTGCCCGGCCCGGCCGGGCGACCTTGATCGTTGTAGACCGAAATTGCGCCGCACAACACCACGCGACCATGCATGTTTAAGCCGCCCAGCACGGCATCAAGCACCGAACCACCCACGTTGTCGAAATAAACATCAATGCGATCCGGGCACAGTTCGATGAGCTCACGCTTCAAATCGGCAGTTCGGTGATTGATACAGCCATCGAAGCCAAGCTCGTCGACGACCCACGCGCACTTTTCATCGGTGCCGGCGATGCCAATCACTCGGCACCCCATGATCTTGGCAATTTGTCCGGCAATCGAACCGGTCGCTCCCGCAGCAGCTGAAACGACCACCGTCTCACCCGGTTTCGGCTGGCCGATCTCGCGAAGGCCGAAATAGGCGGCCATGCCCGTCGAACCAAACACGCTCATCATCGAACGCAGGTCAGCTACGCCTTCGAGTTTGGTGGTGTACAGGTCATCGCGAATAATCACGAAGTCCTGCCAACCGGTCAACGACGACGCAATATCGCCCACTTCATAGGCCGGACACCGACTCGCAACGACGCGACCGACGCCGCTGCATCGCACCACTTCACCGACCTCAACCGCAGGCAAATACCCCTCACCACGATTGAGCCACGTGCGCACCGTGGCATCGATACCGAGATAGATCGTGCGCAGGAGTGCCTCGCCCTCAGCGAGCTCGGGCATGGGCGATTCAACCAGCTCGAAATCAGATTCGGTGACCAAACCAATCGGCCGACTCACCATCAGCATCTGTCGATTCACTTGCGTCGATTGACTTCCCATCACGTTATCTCCCTCAGAAACATCTCACAGTTGAACGATCGAACTTCCAGCAAGTCGGTTCACAAACGGCTCTTTATCTCGGTCCAAAGGCTCTGGTACGCGCTTGCCGAACGCGACTTCGGGGCAAACGCTGGCAGCGGAGCACGATTGACGCCCATGCGTTCGATGTCACTTGTTGCCGGAATCCGCACATCCAACACATCGCGGCTCGGCAATGCCATTTCGCTCATCAATTCTCGGTGCAAATTTTTGCGCATGTCGACCATCGAAAAAAAAGCCAACACCTTGCGGGTTTTTCGACCGGGGTTGTCGGCGAGAAACGCTTGGAGTTGGTCGAAGGTGCGGATGGACAACGTCGTAGGTATCAGCGGAACGATCAGCGCATTAACCGCCTGAAAGACATTTTCGCTCACCAAAGAAATGCTGGGCGGACAATCAAGAATCACGTAGTCGTAGTGCTTCGCCATCGGGCGAAGCAACAAGTCGATACGACGAGTGCGTTTCTTAGCTCCGCCAAGTTCTAGGTCCATGTTGCGATACGAAAAATCAGCAGGGATGAGGTCGAGATTGTCGTAATCAGTCCCTTTGATCGCACGATCCAGCGCACGCCGACCGGTGATCAAGGCCTCACTTCCACCTTTCACCCGAGGCTTGACCCGAAAATAGAAACTTGCGGCGCCCTGTGGGTCAAGATCCCAGACCAAGGTTCGGGCTCCCTCGGCCGCGGCAAGATAGGCCAAGTTGACCGCTGTCGCAGTCTTGCCCACTCCGCCTTTGATGTTGTACGTGGCAAGAACCTTCATTCGGATTCCGTCATTTCTGGTTGGTCAATCAGCGCATCGCTGTTGGGATCATGCTGAACGTCGCCGTCGTCGGTTTGGCGCAACACACCGTCGGACGCTGGAGCAAACAACGTTCGAAAATGCATACGGGTCTCTTTCGCATCAAATGATTCGAAATGGGCCGCGAATTGTTGCCGAGCCGCATGCTCTCGTTCATCGATCTGATCAATCAACTGACCCATAGCGAGCACAGCCGGGACCGAGGCGACACCATTTTCGGTGACCATCGACTCACCGAACCCGCGAAGCGAACCTTTTTGGACCTCGCAATCCTGGAACTCACCGAGCACATCTTGCACACCCTTTAACGCTTTGATCAACGGCGTGATCTCGCCGGCCACGAAGAGACTGCCAAAACACTCGAGCGCGTAGCGCAACTTCTTGGCGTCTTTTCGTAAATCGTGGAGCGACTCGGGTGGTGACTCAACCGTGATCCGCCGACCAGCCTTGATCAAACGGCGATACGCCTTCCAGACGCAGGTCGACGCGAATGTAACCGCGGGTTCGTTGAACCGAGGTACTCGTCTCGGATCCGATGCGCCAGGTTCGCGCTTGGGGTGGGCAAGCCAATGTTGATACCGATGCATGAGTTCGACATAACGCGCCGAATCAAGACCTTCGACAAGTTCGAGGTGAGCTCGATGTTGATGGGTCACCAAAAATGATCGCAGCGAACGAAGGTCGGCTCGCATTGACTCGGTAAGCGAAGCTTCAAATTCGGGGTAGGTCAACAAATACACGTCGAGGTCCCGGGTCGGCGTCGTAATGTCACCGAGCCATTTGAACTCTGACCGAAGGTGCTCGAGCAAGCGTTCCGGCACCACGCCACTCGCCATCCCAAGCACCGATCGCGTGCGCCGAACGGCCACGCGATAGTCATGCAGAAACTCGGTGTCGATATCGGCTCGGGTCCCTGGTTCGTTTGCCATCATCGCCGCGAACAGTGCCTCAAGGACCTCGATAATTGCGTCTCGAGCGGTTCCGGCCTGGTCAAGCGATACGTCGAGTTTCGATCGATAGCCGCCTGGGTTAAACCCAACCGACGCGAGAGCGATTTCGACAACATCATGGTCAACCGGTCGAAGTACGACCTGTGCGGCAAGGAGTTCGGCCAGTCGCTCAGCCGAGTCGGCATAACCACGCACCGGAATCACTTCAACCACCGGCGCAAGGGGATCATCTGCCCCAGGTAGCCATGCGCGATCAATGACGACGCGCGCCTCGGTTTTGCCTTCATCGCCAAGCAGTCGCAAACTCACCTGCTCGATACGGATCGTGACTAACGACTGCAGCGCACGCATCTCAAGGATCGGCGCCAGGCGCTCAACGATCGGCTCATTCGGGAGATCCCACACGAATTGACCAACTTGTTCCATCGCGAGTCGGCCAAGTACTTCACCAGTATCAATCGATCGCCAAATCAGCCACGGGACCGTCCGTGCGGTGGATTTACGAGTTCCAGAAATCGCCGTTACGCGTTCATGTTCGAGCACCGTGCGAGCCTCGAAGAGTCGCCAATCGAACGTGTCATAAACCGTTCGGTCGATCGTCCGATTCGGCTCGCGCTCGAACGGCGCTCGCTGCTCAAGGCCAGCGACCAAAACCGCGAGATCGCTCCCGTCTTCAAAGGCAAAGCGGCGCAACGGGTTCAACGTAGAAAACGTCCTCTCGAATCGAGTGCTGCGACCGGCGGACAGGGTAGTGCGATCAGTACCTCCCGCACCACGGATCAGTCGGCAACTACGTCAACTCTGGCGTCGTTGAACCACGCCCCGCCCGCAGTCGCGAAGCGGATCTCAACCCCAGCACGGCCACGATCGAGTCAGGGTTGGATAACGATCAGGCGTTCTTCGGTCATTTCGATAGCGCTGTATTTCGGACCTTCACGAGTGTTCCCCGAGTCACGAAGGCCGCCATAAGGCATCTGATCGGCGCGCCAGGTCGGAACTTCGTTCACCATGACTGCACCGAATTCCAGGGTGCGAGTCGCTTCGAGCGCCTTGGCAATATTCGACGTAAACACCGATGCCTGCAGTCCGTATCGACTGTCATTGGCAATTCGCAATGCCTCAGAAAAATCAACATACGCAGCTACGCCGACCACCGGTCCGAACACTTCGTTCCGGCACACTTCCATCTCTGGTGCTACCCCGATAAGCACCGTCGGGACCAAGACGCCGCCGACTACGTTGCCACCTGTCGCCACCGACGCGCCTTCGGCGACTGCATCTTGCACCCATTCCAGGACCCGAGTCGTGTCAGCCGGTGTGATCAACGCGCTCACGTCGGTGCCATCGTCGGTGGGATCACCAGTAACGAGTCGTTCGACCGCCGCAACGAGCGCCGCGACAAACTCGTCATGAATGGACGCGTGCACATAAACACGCTGCACCGAAATGCATGACTGTCCAGCAAACGAGAACCCGGCTATCGCTATCTTGCGGGCCGCTCCTGACCAATCGCCGTCCGGCTCGATCACTACTGGTGCGTTGTTACCTAACTCAAGGCTGACCTTTTTGCGCGGCGCGGCGGCACGAATTGCCCATCCCACCGCCGGTGACCCAGTGAAGGTCACCATAGCAATGTCATCGTGAGTCACCATCCGATCAGCGGTCGCACCATTGCAGGTCACGACGTTGAGCCAGCCAGCCGGTAAACCGCATTCGTCAAGCAACATATTGGCCAGTTTCAAAGCGGTCAGCGGGGTCGACGAAGCGGGCTTTAACACCACTGGGCAACCGGCGGCGATCGCCGGCGCGAGCTTGTGGGCCACCAAATTGAGCGGAAAATTAAACGGTGAAATCGCAGCGATCACACCAATCGGCATCCGTTGCACGAAGCCGATCTTCCCTACGCCAACCGAACTCGCATCGAGCGCAACCATTTCGCCGGCCATCGTTCTGGCTACGGCTGCGGCGAAACGAAACGTCTCAACCGCGCGTGCCGCTTCAACGCGAGCCGTTTTGATGGGCTTAGCCGACTCAGCCGAGATCGATTGCGCAAATGCTTCTTGGCGCTCGTCAAGCAGGTCGGCGGCGCGATCGAGCACGCGCGCTCGTTCAAATGCGGGTGGAGGACCGTCCCGATGACAGGCGAGAGCGGCATCGATTGCACGATCAATGTGTTCTTCGGTCCCTACAGGTACACGACCAACGACCGCGCCCGAAAATGGTGACAGAACTTCAGAACTCGTTTTGGTAGTCACAAGTTGGTCACCGATGCGCATCGGTGTTTGATCAGTCATGAGTTGGAAATCCAAGGTTGGGTGCAGTCGCTTGGGCAGCAGGAGAAACTTCAGGCCAGCGAGAAGTCACGACTTTGCCCCGAGTGTAAAAATGCACTCCGTCAGCACCGTGCATGTGGGTATCGCCGAACAGGCTTTGGTTCCAACCGCCGAATGAGTAGTACGCCATCGGTACGGGAATCGGAACATTGATACCGACCATTCCAGCCTCAACCTCAAATTGGAAACGGCGCGCAGCAGCGCCATCACGGGTAAACAACGCGACACCGTTGCCATAAGGATTGTCGTTCACGAGTTGTGTTCCTTCGGCCGCAGTCGCGACTCGCACCACCGACAGCACTGGACCAAAAATCTCGTCGGTATAAATCGTCATGTCAGTCGTAACGCGATCGAACAACGTGGGGCCTACGAAAAAACCATCAGGTCGATCATCAATGCGTAATCCGCGACCGTCTACCACCACGGTTGCACCGGCCTGTTCGCCCGATTCGATGTAGGAAACAATTTTGTCACGATGGGCCGCGGTAACAACCGGCCCCATGTCGGTATCGAGGTTAGAGCCGTCACCGATGGTAAGTCTCGCAATGCGGTCGGCAATCCGCGTCACCAAATCGTCACCGATTGGATCGACTGCGACTACCACCGAAATAGCCATACACCGCTCGCCCGCAGAGCCATAGCCAGCGCTGACCGCAGCATCGGCGGCGACATCGAGATCGGCGTCAGGTAAGACGATCATGTGATTCTTTGCACCGCCGAGTGCTTGAACCCGTTTGCCGTGGGTGGCTGCCGTTTCATAAACGTAACGGGCGATGGGTGTCGATCCAACAAAGCTCACTCCGGCAATGCCTGGATGATGCAATATCGCATCGACTGCTTCTTTGTCCCCATGGACCACGCTAAAAACACCATCGGGGAGGCCAGCTTGTTTCCAAAGCTCGGCGAGCAGCAACGATGCCGAAGGGTCGCGTTCGCTCGGTTTCAAAATGAACGCGTTGCCACACGCAATGGCGACTGGGAACATCCACATCGGGACCATCACTGGAAAATTGAATGGAGTGATTCCGGCGACGACGCCAACGGGTTGGCGAATTGAATACACGTCAACACCAGTCGATACACCTTCGCTGAATTCACCTTTCAACATCTGCGGAATCCCGCAAGCAAAATCAGCAACCTCAAGCCCTCGGCCGACTTCGCCAAGCGCGTCGCTCGTAACCTTGCCGTGCTCGGCGGTAATCAAATTGGCTAGGTCGATTTGGTGATTCGAAACCAACTCTCGGAACGCGAACATGACCTTGGCGCGACGAGTGAGCGAATCTGCTCGCCATGATCGTGCTGCTTCGGCCGCCGATGCCACGACCTGATCAACATCATCGGCATTGGCCAAGATGACCTTGCCGGTAACAGCGCCGGTCGCTGGGTTGAACACGTCACTCGTGCGCGTTGATGAACCAACCCACCGCTTGCCATCACGCCAATGCACGATCTCGTCGGTCATTGCTACGCCTCGCGATCGACTTGGGTCAGTACCTCAATAAGGATGTCCGCGGCCTCAGATGCCTCATCTGCGGTAAGGCTAAGTGGTGGTGTCAGACGAAGGCAGTTTCCGAACAACCCACCTTTGCCTACCAGCAATGCAGCCTGAAGCGCGAGTTCACTCGCTCGATTCGCAGCCTGCGGGTTCGGAGCACGGCCATCCGCGTCCACCAGTTCGATGCCGATCATCAAGCCTTTTCCGCGAACCTCGCCTACCACGTTTAGCTGGTCAGCCAATGGTGCCAGCTTCGCCATGAGTTGCGCCCCCATCGCCAACGAATTGGCTTGGAGATCATGGTCAAGTGCGTATTTCAGGTTGGCCAATGCACCGGCACATACCAGTGGGTTTCCACCGAAGGTTGAGATCGAATTAGCGGTGAGACCATCCATTAACGAAGGCGAAGCGATTACCCCAGCCATCGACAAACCGTTCCCGAGTCCTTTCGCGAACGTGATCATGTCAGGAACGATGCCGTGCGCTTCGTAGCCCCAAAAATGTTCACCGGTACGGCCCCAGCCGGTTTGAACCTCGTCGCTGATGAATAAGATTCCAGACTCATCAAGCACTTCTTTCATGGCACCAAAAAACCCGTCAGGGGGAACCGTGAAACCACCGACACCTTGGATTGGTTCGGCGATCATGCATGCAACATCGCCGGCGGTCGCAATGTTGATGATGTCCCGCAGGTCGGCCACGCAAGCATCAATGAAGGCGTCATCGTCGTAGGCACGAAATGGACTCCTGAATCGATAGCCATTTTGTACATAACTCACGGTGAAAGGGCTCAGACTTGATGCCGACCAACCTCGATTTCCAGTGATCCCCATGGTGGCGAACGAACGACCGTGATAGCTGTTGCGAAGCGCGAGCACTTGGTCGCTGCGCCGCGCCGTCGATGCCAATAACAACGCGGCTTCATTCGCTTCTGAACCAGAAGTAGTGAAAAAAACTTTGGCATCAGGGATTCCCGACAACGCAGAAATCTGTTCCGCCAGCGCGATCATCGGCTCGATCAGATACAGCGTCGAGGTGTGAATCATCCGACCGGCTTGCTCCCGGATCGCGTCAACCACCTCAGGCACGTTGTACCCGGTCATTGTGGTCAAGATCCCGCCGAAGAAATCGAGATAGCGCCTTCCTTCAGCGTCGATGACGTGGCGACCTGCTCCGTCGACGATGGCGATCGGATTTTCATAATTTAGGGCCAGCCAGTCAGGCATCACTCGGCGATGGCGGGCAAGGAGGGCGGCGTGTTCAGCCACGGCTATCAGTCTCCTACGACATATTTGAATGTGGTGTTGCATCCTTTCACTGATCGCGCCATCTCCACACTGCGAGCCGAATTTGTTCGCGTACGATCCCAGAGTGACTCAACCCCGCGTTCCAGGCGCGCGCCTGTCTTCGAGCTATCAAGAAGCGGTGCTGTGGCAGGCCCAGGCCACACCCCCGACCATCGAGGCCCACC
Source organism: Actinomycetes bacterium (assembly GCA_037138595.1). Lineage (GTDB taxonomy): Bacteria > Actinomycetota > Acidimicrobiia > Acidimicrobiales > Acidimicrobilacustridaceae > UBA4742. The sequence continues at coordinate 56,678 of JBAXIB010000014.1, forward strand.
GCCTCCCGGCCGAGGCCGAGGTCGTCATCATCGGTGCCGGATACTGCGGTTTAAGCGCCGGTCGAGTGCTCGGTAAGGCTGGCCAATCGGTGGTTGTCGTTGAGCGTGATCCGCTCGGTTTCGGGGCAAGCACCCGCAACGGCGGAATGGTGCTGCCCGAACTCAAAGCCGGTCCATCGACGCTCGAAGCCAAGTACGGGTCAATCGGTCGGCAGGTCTATCGAGAAGTCAATGACGCGTTCGACCACACCGAAAGTCTGATCGCCAATGAACAGATCGATTGCGACTACCGACGAGATGGTCAGCTTTACCTCGCCCATAACCACACCCATGTCGCGCCGCTACAGGCCATGGCTGCCGAGCACGGATCGGAACTCGGCGAGCCAGTGTTTTGGGTACCTCGTGACGAACTCGCCGCCGAAATTGGTTCGACTGAGTTCTTCGGGGGTGTCGTGCTGGAACGCTCAGGCGGACTGCACCCAGCGAAGTACCACACCGGTCTGGCGCGCCTCGCATTGGAATCTGGTGTCGAGATCCACGACCGCACCACAGCAATCTCAATAGAGCGAGTCCGCGGTACTACGCCGCGGTACCGAGTCACGACCAGTCGAGGAACGATCGCGACCAAACAGGTCATCGTTGCGACCAATGCCTACGCCGATGGACTCGTGCCGTGGCTGCGACGGCGAGTGCTTCCAGTCGCAAGTTCGATTATCGCCACCAACATTCTCGAACCAGACCTTGCATCGCAGATCAGTCCACGCGGTCGAATGTTCGTCGACACCAAGAACTTCTTGTTCTATTGGCGGCTCACCCCCGATGGACGAATGGTCTTTGGCGGACGCCGCTCGCTCGCTCCAGCCAGCATCAGCGAGGTTCGCGATTTCCTGTATGCCTCAATGATTGCGATCCATCCTCAACTGGCTGAATCATCGGTTGACTATGCATGGACTGGTCATGTGGCGATCACGTTCGACCGAATGCCGCATTTCGGTCGAGTTCCGCACGGTCTAGCTGAAGGCGCGCTGTATGCAACTGGCTGCAACGGCTCGGGCGTTGCACTCAACAGCTGGCTTGGTGTTCGCGCCGCAGAAGTCATCGGTGGACAAGCACCGCCCGCTTTCGCCGAACTTCCGTTTACCGCCGTTCCTGTTCATGGAGCTCGCAAGGCCTACTTACCCATCGTCAGCAAATGGTTCGCGCACCAAGACGCAAAGCGTTAATCAGGAAACGGCGGCGATCAGATCAGCTGATCGGGATTCTTCGTCCAGGAGGAAATAGATCATCATCACGGCGGGGAGAGCCACGAGTGGCATGAGCACTATTTCGGGCACGAGGTGCCCGAGCGCCGCGAACACCGGTCCGTTTCCTAGTGCGTGCATGACCGCCGCGATCGCGAGACCTCCCCCTAATTCGAGTCCCTCACAGGTCAACCACACCACCAAGACGGCAACAAAGGTTGGTCGCACGAGGCGCACACTTCGACGCATTGTCGCAAATACGCCTTTTCGCTCGATGTTGATCAGCGGCATCACCAAGATCGTCGCTGACGCGAGCAGCATGCCCGGAACGACGAACAGCGCGAACCCAATCGTGATCGCAGCCGTCAATATCGCGTCCGCGGCCAACAACTTGAGCCACGGCAACGCCTTGGCCATCTCGAGCACGGTCGGTCGGTGTACCTGTTGACGCTTGGCGCGCTCTAGCTGTTCGAGGATCCCTGCCAGAAAATGGTGCGCGAGCGAACTAGACATCACAAGTATCAGGGCAGCAACCCACGGCCACGTGGATTTCGCAACGTCGTGTCTCACGCCGCGCTCATCAAAGAGGAACAGCTCAACGAAGACGAGCGGAGTCTGCACGATGGCGGCCAAAAGTGTGATGAAAACAAAATCTTGACGCCAAGCAACCAGTGTCGTCCACCAAGTTGTCCGGATTGAAACTCGAGTCGTCATGACGACACCTTTGTGCTCGTCTCGACCACCCGACTCAGGACGCGAGTGCCTCGCAGAATGACGTGAACTGCTCAACATAGCGATCAATATCGTCGTCAGAATGTTGCACCGACAACGTCCATTGTTCTTCATCACCTGGGGTCATAAACACGCCACGATTGATTGCCCACGGGAACGCAGCTCCGAAGAGCTCGGGCTTGGTTGCCAAGAAGTCACGATAATTACGCGACCGTTCTTTGCGAAACGACACGCATCCTTTTGCTCCAAGGTCGACCGTGTGAGCCGGGATCCCATTGGCATCAATCGCTTGTTGGCAACCCGACGCAAGGCGCGAGCCCAACATCGCTAGACGGGCGTAAGCCTCAGTTGTCATGATCTCGGTGAGCGACGCGAGCCCCGCGGCAGCGACCAAGGGATTGCCATTGAAGGTTCCCATCTGGGCTGCGCCGTGAGCGATGACATCCATAATGGCTTCGTCGCCACCAAACGCTGCGCCCGGAGTGCCACCGAACACTGCTTTCGCAAAACATGCCAAATGTGGGCGCACGCCATAGCGTTCGCCTGCGCCGCCTTCGGCGACCGTCACACCTGACTTCACTTCATCGAAAATCAAGACCACGCCGTGTTTTTCACACAGGTCTTTCAGCGCCTGCAAATAGCCGGGTTCAGGCTCAACGATGCCGATGTTCATCATCACGGGCTCGAGAATCAAGCACGCGATTTCAGATCCGCGTTCAGCTAGTAGCTCCGCGAATGCGTCGGCGTCATTGAACGGCACCACCAGCGTGTACTTCGCAGTGTCAGCAGGGATTCCCGCCGACATCGGCGTGGTGGGACTCATGTCGCGACTGCCGACTGACTCCGCGTTCGGGAGTACCGAGAACATCACCGCGTCGTGATGTCCGTGGTACGAGCCCTCGATTTTGACAATGACATCTCTGCCCGTCGCTGCTCGCGCCACCCGAATCGCATCCATCGTGGCTTCGGTGCCGGAATTCGCAAAACGAACCTTGTCAAGATCGAACCGCCGACAAATTTCTTCGGCTAACGACACCGTGACCGGAGTTGGAGCAGCAAAATGGGTTCCAGTTGAGACAGCTTTTGTGACGGCTTCCACAATTTTTGGGTGAGCGTGACCCACAATTCCGACACCGAAGCCCCCATGAAAATCAACATAGGAGTTGCCGTCGACATCCCAAACTCGACTACCCAATCCACGTTCGACATAGAGCGGATACGGATCGCCTGCTTGAAACGACGATGGCACTCCAAGCGGTAGATGCGTGACCGCTCGCTCATAGAGCGCCTTGCTAGCCGTAGTCCGCTCAAGCAGTGTCGCCATTTCGAGATAGCTCAACTCGGCGGCACGCGCGCTCAGTCGGTCGCTGTGGGTTACGAGCCCCGTCGGATCTTGGGTATTTGTCATCAGTGCTTAATCATCACATGTTTGAGTTCGGTGTAATGCTCAACCGAGTAAATGGACATGTCCTTTCCATATCCCGATTGTTTGAACCCACCGTGGGGCATCTCCGAGACAATGGGGATGTGGTCATTCACCCACACGCAACCAAACTTCAACGAGCGGCTCATGCGCATGGCACGACCGACGTCTTTGGTCCACACGCTGGCTGACAGTCCGTAATTGACATCATTTGCCCAGGCCAACGCTTGGTCATCGTCACTGAAGCGTTGCACGCTGATCACGGGCCCAAAAACCTCGCGCTGGACAATCTCAGAATCTTGAGCGGGATTCGCCAACACGGTGGGCTGATAAAAGAAGCCCGGACCGTCGATTGATGCCCCACCGGTCACCACTTCGGCACCGGCGTCCACCGCCCGCGTCACCATGCCGGCAACGCGATCGTGCTGCTTGGCCGAGATGACTGGTCCGACCGCCGTATCAGGATGAGTTGGATCTCCGGTGATGATTTCTGCGACCGCAGCGCCAAGTTTGCTCACCAACGTTTCATAGACGGCAGGGCCCGCGATCACCCGACAGGGCGCCGTGCAGTCTTGGCCCGAGTTGTAATAGCCAACTTCGACGAGGCACTCGACGAGTGCATCAATGTCAGCGTCATCAAAAACCACAACCGGCGCTTTACCGCCAAGTTCGAGATGCACCCGTTTGAGAGAATCGGACGCATTTCGAGCAATCAACTTGCCGGTTTCAACATCGCCAGTGATTGAAACGATCGCCACCTGCGGGTTTCGTACCAGTGCATCACCCACGGTATGGCCGTGACCAGTAACCACGTTGAACACGCCCGGCGGGAAAATATCGGCTGACAACTCAGCCAATTTCAGTGCCGACAACGGCGTCAATTCAGACGGCTTCAAAATGAATGTGTTGCCTGCGGCCAGTGCGGGACCGAATTTCCAGGTCGCCATATTCAGCGGATAGTTCCAAGGTGCAATACCAACCGCAACGCCGAGAGGGTCACGGCGAAGAAACGACGTGTGATCTTCGAGGTAATCGCCACCCGCCTGCGCCTGCAATGTGCGGGCAGCACCGGCGAAGAACCGGATGTTGTCGACAGTTAGGTCAAATTCAAAGTCGATGATCGACGATGGTTTGCCGACGTTGGCCATTTCGAGGGCTTTGAGTTCGTCGATATTTTCCTCAATAGCATCAGCCAACGCCAGCAACTTTTCAGACCGCTCGCGAGGAGTGGTGTGGCCCCACGTGAGAAAGGCAGCGGCAGCAGCATCTACCGCCGCGTCGGCATCTTCGGCGCCGCTGGCCGCAACTTCGGCAATCGTCAGACCGGTCGCGGGATTGATAACTGAATCGGTCTCACCGCTAGCAGCCGGAACCCATTGACCGGTAATGAAATTCTCGTGGTGCACGTCGTGGTCTCCCATTCATCGAAGGTTGACTTGCCTGCGCTGCAATCTCGCGTGGTCAACCACCTTAAGCAAACGATACCGGCGCCGAACGAACCGTCCGCCTTTTGCTGCACAGGATCGCCCAACCATTCGATCGCGAACTGTGTAACGTGCCCACTAATGACGCTTGATGATTCCGTTTCCTCGCTCGAACCCGCGCCATCGGCGCGCGCCGTGATCGAGATTGACCACGTCACCAAACGGTTCGAGGATCATGTCGCGGTTGACGACGCAAACTTCTCCATTGCCGAAGGCGAATTCTTCTCGATGCTTGGCCCATCTGGTTGTGGCAAAACCACAACCCTTCGGATGATCGCTGGATTCGAGACTCCAACCGAAGGCGCTATTCGACTCGAAGGCGTCGACGTTTCCAAGGTTCCGCCTTACAAGCGAAACGTCAACACGGTCTTTCAGCAATACGCGTTGTTCCCTCACATGACCGTTTTTGACAACGTGGCGTTTGGCCCAAGAAGCCAAAAAATCGCCAAAGCGGAAGTGACGAGTCGATGCAACGAACTGCTCGAGATCGTTCGACTTTCCGATTTTGCCAATCGGCGTCCCGGACAATTATCCGGAGGTCAGCAACAACGGGTAGCGCTGGCCCGAGCATTGGTCAACTACCCACAGGCGTTGCTGCTTGACGAGCCCCTCGGGGCGCTTGATCTCAAATTGCGACATGCCATGCAATTTGAACTCAAACGCATTCAACGAGAAGTCGGCATCACCTTCATTTATGTCACTCACGACCAAGAAGAAGCGCTCACTATGAGCGATCGAATCGCGGTGATGAGCAACGGAAAAGTCGAACAAATCGGATCGCCGACTGAGATCTACGCGCACCCAGCCACCGTCTTTGTCGCCGGGTTCATCGGCCAAGCCAACTTGTGGCCCTGCACCGTCACGGATCGAGACGGTTCCCATGGGACCGTCTCTGCCCTCGGCACCACTGTCCCAGCGAATGTCTATTCATCGACAATCGTCTCGGGTCAAGCTGGCACGTTGATGGTGAGGCCGGAACGGCTAGCGATCTCGATGGCCAAACCCGACGGTGATCGGGCCTGCGTTGCAGGCACAGTCACTGACCTGACGTTCCAGGGTCCCGTAGTTCGACTCTTACTGGCAGCGGGTGATGGCACTCCCATTTTGGCTAACGTCGCACTTGATGCCGACCTGCCCCTCTTGCGACCGGGAGATTCAGTTTGGGCCACTTGGTCAGCCGACGCAGCCAGTGTTCTCCCGCCAGCGGCCGTTGCGGCCAACAGTCAACCTTGATGAAACACCGATTCGACGCATCAATATCTTGACCTAAGCACATCAACGCAGAGGAGCTAACCATGACGAATTCAAATCCCCTTGATCCTCGACAGTTGTCGCAGATCGCCGATCTGCGCACGTCACGGCGGCGCTTCATCAGTCGGGGTGCCTTAGTGCTTGGAGGGCTCGCCATCAGCCCGGCGATCCTCGCCGCATGCGGTGGCAGCAATTCGTCGAATTCTGCTGGATCGACCGCGACGACCACCGGCGGCGTCAGTCTCGAATCACTTCGGGGCTCGTCTGTTTCGATGTTCAACTGGCCGCTGTATATCGAAGCCGATGACCCCACGACGTCACCGACGTTGCTGGGGTTCACCGATAGCACCGGCATCAAGGTCGACTATCTATCAAACATCGACAGCAACGACGGCTTCTATACCAAGTATCAGCCCGACTTAGCTGCCGGAAACGGGATCGGAGCTGACCTCATCGTGCTCACGTCATGGGAGGCAGCCAGCATGATCGAGCAGGGATACATCGAGGCTTGGGACACAAACTTGTTCCCGAATAAGGCCAACGTGCTCGGCCCCGCAGCCAGTCCCGAATGGGACCCGGGCCGCACCCACAGCATCCCGTGGGTCTTAGGCCAAACCGGCATTGCGTATTGGCCATCAAAGGTCGGCGGAACCCTCAACAGCGTTGAATCCCTCTTTGATTCCAAGTTCAAAGGCAAGGTCACGATCCTTGACGAGATGCGCGATTCGGTTGGACTCACCATGCTCGGAATGGGAAATGATCCGACGACCGGACCGATCGACCAGGAACTCGCCGCAGTTGAAAAGATCAAGCGTGCTCGAGACGCGGGGCAGTTCCGCAACATCACTGGCAACAGTTACACCGAGGACCTTCAACTCGGCGATACCTGGATTGCCATGGCGTGGTCCGGTGATATCGCGAGCTTGAAAGCTGACAACCCCGATATGGCTAACAGCATCGAGTTTTTCATTCCCACCGAAGGCGGCATGCAGTTCACCGACACCGCAATGATCCCCGTTGGAGCCAAGAACCCGGCCGGGGCCACCGCGCTCATGAACTACATCTACGATCCCGCCATTGCCGGACCGCTCTATGAGGCCATCAACTACGTCTCCCCCGTGTCGGGTGCGATCGATTACATGTCTGAGGCGGCCAAGAAGAGCATCTATATCAACCCGGCCGAAGATTCGAAGCTCTATGAGTTCCGCATCCTTCCTCCGGACCAAAACGAGATTCTGAGCCGCGCCTTTACCGAGGCAACTCAGCAATAGCGCATGGCTGATTCGGAAGAAACCGGCTCCAAACCCAACAGGTGGCACACGCCCTACCTGCTTTTATTGCCGGGATTGGTCGCACTGGTCGTCTTCTTCGTTGTCCCGCTTTTTGCGATCGCCAAGCTGTCGCTCCAAAGCGGCGGACTGAGCAACTACCCCAACGTTCTGAACAAAAACTGGGAAGTGATTGTTCGCACGTTCGAATTTGCTGGCCTCGCCACAATCGGCGCCATCTTGATCGGCTATCCACTCGCGTATTTCATTGCCATGCGCGGCGGACGCTACAAAAATCTGTTGTTAGCGCTCGTCGTTCTGCCATTTTTCGTTACCTATTTGGTGCGAACCCTGGCATGGAAGATCTTGCTGTACGACGGTGGGCCGGCCGTCTCGATCTTGCACACGCTGCATGTGTTACCACCCGATCAAGGACTACTCGGAACCGACTTCGCCGTCGTCTTTGCACTGCTCTACAACTTCTTACCCTTCATGGTGCTACCCATCTACGTGAGTCTCGAAAAGCTTGATCGGCGCCTACTCGAAGCCGCGGCGGATCTGTACGCCAGTCCGCAACGAGCATTTCGAAAGGTCACGTTGCGGTTGTCATTGCCCGGTGTCTTTGCCGGCACGCTGCTCACCTTTATCCCTGCTTCGGGTGACTTCATCAACGCTGAACTCCTCGGGAGTGACCGTCAGACGATGATCGGCGTCATCATCGAGAAGAACTTTGGCAAGGAGTTTTTTCGACCTGAGCTCTCCGCACTCTCGTTCATGTTGATGGCGTTGATTTTGGTTGGCGTGCTGATCTACGCCAAGGTCCTCGGAACTGAAGAAATCGCCTGATGACTGCCCCCACGAGTGCCGACCGAGTGATTATCGGAGGATCTGGCCCTCCACCTTGGCTGCGAAGACTCGGTCGTTGGGCGCTGACAGCCGTTGCGGTTGGCACCCTGATCTATCTGTTCATTCCGATTGCGGTGGTCGTGTTGTTCTCGTTCAACGATCCGCTTGGAAAATACAACTACGTCTGGCACAAGTTCTCGTTCGCAGCATGGGCGGACCCGTTCAAATATCCCGAACTCGGGACTTCATTGCAGTACAGCTTCAAGGTTGCGATCTTGGTCACACTTACATCGGTGATCTTGGGGACACTCATCGCGATGGCCATGGTGAAGTACCGCTTCAAAGCCAAGGGCGTGGTCGGAACGTTGCTGATTTTGCCGCTAACCATGCCCGAAGTGGTCATGGGTTTTTCATTACTCACGTGGTTCGTCGCACTGAGTTGGTCACGCGGATTCATCACGATTGTCATTGCGCAGGTGATGTTCTCGATTAGTTACGTCGCGACCACCGTTCGTGCCCGCATCAGAGGTTTTGATTGGCGACTCGAAGAAGCGGCTCTTGACCTTGGGGCCAAGCCGCTTCGCGTCTTTTCCAAGATCACGTTTCCGTTGATCCTGCCGGGGATCATCGCTGCTGCATTGTTGACATTCGCGCTATCGCTAGACGATTTCGTGATCACCTATTTGAACTCGGGGATCGACCAGACCTACCCGATCCAGATTTGGACCATCAAGAAAAGCCGAATCCCCCCGCAAATCAATGTGTTTTCGACGTCAATCTTGATCGCCAGCATCGTGTTGGCATTGTTCGCCGTATGGCTCGGCGCGAGGCGATCGAAACGAACTGGACAACTAAATCCGTAGAAAAATCCATGTTTCGCGATGGATTTCGTTGCAAACGGTGCGATAATCACCTGAATCCGTGATTTCGACCCGTCTGGAGCACCCATCATGCGAACCGCCGCCGAGTTGCAGAACATGGCCGCCGCCCACCTGTGGGGTCAATTCTCACCCCTGAACCCTGACGCGGGCGAGAACCTCGAGATCATCGAACGCGGCGAAGGCTGCTACGTCTGGGATCAACACGGCCGGCGATATCTCGACGGCCTCAGCGGACTATTTGCCGTGCAGATTGGCCACGGTCGGACCGAACTTGCCCAAGCCGCGGCCAAACAAGCCGAGACATTGGCGTACTTCCCCCTCTGGACATACGCGCATCCGACCGCAATAGAACTGGCCGGAAAACTCGCTGAACTCGCTCCCGGTGATCTCAACCGAGTTTTTTTCACCACTGGCGGATCCGAAGCCGTCGAGTCAGCGTGGAAACTCGCTCGCCAATATTTCAAAACCATCGGCCAACCGAACCGCTACAAAGTGATCTCTCGTGACATCGCGTATCACGGAACATCAATGGGTGCGCTCGCCATTACTGGGATTCCAGCAATGCGCGCACCTTTCGAGCCGCTTGTTCCAGGCGCGTTCCATGTTGCGAACACCAACCGTTATCGCTGCGACCTGTGCTCGAATCAATCGGCATGCACATTGAGCTGTGCCGACGACATCGAACGCATGATTTTGCGGGAAGGACCCGAATCGGTCGCCGCGGTCTTCCTTGAACCGGTCCAAAACGGTGGCGGTTGCTTTACGCCACCCGATGGCTACTTCGAACGCGTGCGAGCCATTTGTGATCGCTACGGCATCTTGCTGATTTCCGATGAGGTCATTTGCGCGTTCGGTCGACTTGGCACGTGGTTCGGATGCGAACGCATTGGCTACCAACCCGACATGATCACCATGGCCAAGGGCATCACGTCGGGATACTCACCACTCGGTGGCGTCATGGTCAGCGACAAAATCGCGGCGCCATTTCTCGAATCGGGCAACACCTTTTTGCACGGCATCACGTTTGCCGGTCACCCAGTTAGTTGCGCAGTTGCCTTGGCCAACATCGACGTGATGGAACGGGAAAACGTGCTCGGCAACGTCCTCGCCCACGAAGCTGACTTCCGCGCCACGCTCGCCACGCTCGAGGACCTGCCGTGGGTCGGAGAAATCCGAGGCATGGGTTATTTCTTTGCCATTGAATTGGTAAAAGACAAAGCGACCAAAGCCCAATTTGCCGGGGATGAAGCCAACCGACTGTTACGGGTCTTGTTATCGCCACGTCTGCTCGAACTTGGACTCATCTGTCGCACTGACGATCGGGGGGACCCCATTATTCAGCTCTCGCCATCACTTATCGCGGGTCAAACCGAATTCGACGAGATCGTTCGCGTCATTCGCATCGCGCTCACCGAATCAATGGAGGCGTTATAGCCATGGCTGAACAATCGAACAGTTCTGCACTCGTGGTTGGAGTACCTCGCGAGATCAAGGCCGATGAACATCGTGTCGCCATCACACCTGATGGTGTGCGTGAAGTCGGCCAGTACGGCGTCACCGTGCTCATCGAAACTCAAGCCGGTGCCAACTCGAGTTTCCCCGACGACGATTATCGGCGAGCCGGAGCGGAGATCGTACAAACCGCATCCGAGATTTGGGAACGCTCAACGCTGATCTGCAAGGTGAAGGAACCGCAGCCAAGCGAGTTCGGCTATTTCCGGCCCGGTCTCGTCATTTTTACCTATCTACACCTCGCTGCGTATCCGACCGTGGCGGCCGCGCTGCTGTCCAGTGGAGTCACCGGTATCGCCTATGAGACGGTCACCATGGCAAATGGATCGTTACCGCTGCTCGCTCCAATGAGCGAGGTAGCGGGGCGGATGTCAGCTCAAATCGGAGCGCACTATCTCGAACGTCACAACGGGGGCCGCGGCGTACTCATGGGCGGAGCGCCCGGCGTCCGCCCAGCAAAAGTCGCGGTCCTCGGTGCCGGCAACGTCGGCTGGAACGCCGCGTGGATGTGCGCGGGCATGGAAGCCGAAGTTGACCTTCTCGATCGCAATGTCGATCGATTGCGATTCATCGATCAAATTCAGATGGGTCGAATCACCACACTGACCTCAAACCGCGGGCAGGTCGAACGTGTCGTCGCTGATGCCGACTTAGTCATTGGTGCCGTGCTGGTTCCCGGTGGACGAGCGCCGGTGGTGGTAACCGAAGACATGATTAAGTCGATGAAGCCCGGCGCGGTCGTCGTCGACATTGCCATCGATCAAGGTGGCTGTATCGAAACGTCGCATGAAACCAGTCATGCCGACCCAGTGTTCGAAGTTCATGGTGTCGTGCACTACGCGGTTGGAAACATGCCCGGCGCCGTGCCCTTCACGTCGACTTACGCTCTGACCAATGTGACGGTCCCCTACTTAGCCGAACTCGCTCGGCTCGGAGTAGCAGAGGCGACCCGACGCGACCCCGCGCTGGCGCTCGGACTCAACACGGTCGGAGGCGTGGTTACCAATGAAGCCGTCGCCGATGCCCTCGGATCACCATTCGTTCCGCCCGCCGACGTGTTCGGTTCACCATGACCACTCGGGCCGCCGGCTCGAAGCCGGGCAAGAAACCGCCGAGCCGAGGTCGGACTAGCCGCCCTCGCGACGTGCCAATTCCCACCCCGATCGATTCCATCGACAAGGCCATCATCCGCGAACTCCAAGTTGACGGACGCATGCCTTATGCAAAGCTCGGACCGTCAGTCGGACTTTCACAGGCTGCCGTCCGCCAACGGGTTCAACGCCTCATTGATAGTGGTGTCATGCAGGTCGTTGCAGTGACCGATCCACTTCGAATCGGTTTTACCTTGCAGGCGATGATCGGGATTCGCGCCGAAGGCGACCTGCGAGTGTTAGCTGAAAAACTTGGTGCAATTCCAGAAGTTGCTTATGTCGTGATCACTTCCGGGGGCTTTGATCTGCTGGCCGAAGTGCTGTGCGAAGGAACTACTGAGTTGTTTTCACTGCTCAACGAAGTCATTCGCGCCACGCCCGGCGTAACGAGCGCCGATGCCTTCACGTACCTCCATCTTGAAAAGCAGACCTATAGCTGGGGTACTCGCTAAGTAGCCAAGCCAATGATGGTCATTTAGCTATCAAACCCCACACCAAAGCGATCAAGGGTGCGCAGCCACAACCCGCGGCGGCCATCATGAGCATCAGCAGAAGCAATTGACCGACGCGTGAGGTTGATAGCTAACGAGCGGATTGGTTCTGGAGGAAACGGCAACGGCTTGCGAGTCACGAACTTCAAACGCGTGAGTTCAGTAGGCACGCCGCTCAACAAATCGAGTGCGACCCGAGCGCCAAACCTGCTCGCGGCCACACCGAGGCCCGTGTAGCCAACCGCATAAGCCACTCGGCCACGATGAGCGGTGCCCGCGGTCAGCGTGAACCTCGTCGTGGTCGCAATCGGGCCACCCCACCGGTGGGTGAAACGAACGTCGGCAAGCTGAGGGAACGTCTGAAAAAACTGCGTTGCGAGAAGCTGATGAGTTTCGTCGCGCTGCGCCAGCTCAGGACCAATCCCGTTGTTGCGGTAATAGACCGCGTCATAGCCGCCCCACAACACCCGATCGTCATGGGTTAGCCGGTAATAGTGAAACTGATTTGCAGCATCAGTCAGCCCTTGACGACCAGACCATCCAATTGCTGCAAGTTGCGTCGGTGTGAGTGGCTCGGTCATCAAGACGTAATCCCACACCGGCACCACTCGCGCTCGAATCGCGGGGACGAGGCCGGGGAATGCATTGGTCGCAAGGAGTACGTGCCTCGTGCGAGCGGTTCCACCGTCACAATGCACCAACATGACCGAGCCCCGGCGGTCTCGATTAATGCTCACCACTGGGGAGTGTTCGAATACTCGAACCCCGAGCGATTCTGCCGCATGCAAAAGGCCCCACGCGAGTCGAGCCGGGTCGACCAATGCGACTCCGTCTTGCGATGACATCGCGCCGTAATAGGTAGGTGAGTGCACGATGGACCGCGCCTCGGCGCCATCGAGGAACTGCACGCTCTCGCCAAATTTCTGACCTAACGCGACCGCTTCTTCGAGGTCGGGCACCTGCCACGGTGCGGTGGCAAAGGTCAGCTCGCCGGTTTGTTCAACATGCGCGTCGATGCGATATCGATCTAACGAGGTAAACAACGAATCGAAATTGGCCAAACCCAGTTCGTGGAGATGGTGTATTTCAGTCGGAAAATGCGCGACGCCATTGGCCAAACCATGGGTCAGCGATGCCGAAACGAATCCGCCATTTCGACCCGATGCGCCGGTGCCGATTCGATCGGCTTCAACCACGATGACATCGCGATCTGGATCGTCCTCCTTGGCTTGAATTGCCGCCCACAGACCGGTAAATCCGCCACCCACGATCACAAGATCGGTGTCGATCGAATCGCGCAGCGGCGGCTGAGCGATTGGTTGGCCCGGCTGATCAAGCCAGAACGATGTTCGCGACGCATCAGCAAGCGACTTGCTGACATCCTTGGTTGGGGCCGTCATCAGATCGGACGTCAGGCCATGTCGACGGTGGATTCAAGCGCCTCGCGTGCCGCCGACAAGCACAGATCGAGGTCGTCATCACCGATCATGAGCGGGGGGCAAAACGCGATTGCTGCTGTCCCGATAGGACGGGCAATAACGCCAAGGTTCAACATCTTGTCGCGCACGGCAACGGCGTTCACACCATCGAGCATCACCATCGACCAAATTGCTCCGACGCCACGGACTTCAGCGACCAGGCCATCGGTGGCCAACGCCCGCAAGCCATTGCCAAGTCGATCTGCGATGAGCGGCACGCGGTCAAAGAGGCGATCGGCCTGCAGAATGGCAAAATTGGCCAGCGCAGCCGCACACGCAGTGGGGTGACCGCTGTAGGTGTATCCATGGCGCAACAAATAGTCGCGATCGGATTCAAGAGCATTGCGCACCCTTGACCCGACAATGACGCCGCCAAGAGGTTGGTAACCCGAAGTAACCGCTTTCGCAAAAATGGTCAGGTCAGGAATGACGCCGTAATAGTCCGATGCGAACCAGGAACCGAGGCGACCAAAACCAGTAATCACCTCGTCAAAAATCAACAGCGCTCCCGACTCATCGCACAATCGACGCAGGCCTTGCAAATAGGCATCTGATGGGGGATAGACGCCACCAGCACCAATTACCGGTTCGGCAATTACCGCCGCGATCTCATCACCTCGAGTGGCAAAAAGTTGCTCGGCCGACGCCAAGTCATCATGTTCGATCTGTGCCGTATCGGCCAACAACGGACCCCAACCCTCACGATTCAGCGGCAGTCCCTGCACCGAAACTCCGCCGTAATTCACACCGTGGTACGCGTGACGCCGGTGCACCAGGACATGCCGACCACGTTCGCCCGTCCGATTCAATGTCAACCGAGCAAGCTTCAACGCGGTGTCCACCGCCTCGGAGCCCGACGAGGTCAGAAACACTCGGCTGTCAGGCATTGGGCATCGTTCGGCGATCGCTACAGATACTTCCTCGGCCGGCTCGTTAGTGAAAATATCGAAGGTGTTGTAATTCTCAAGCGTCCGCATCTGCGCGCTTACTGCATCAGCAATTTCGGCTCGGCCATGCCCAACATTGCAATACCAAAGGCTGGCCAACCCATCGACATATCGGCGCCCAGATTGGTCAAAGACTCCAGCGCCTTCACCGCGCACGATGGTGATGAAGTCTTCTGCCGCGGGTTTCGCAAACGGGTGCAGGAATGGACGAACAGCCATGGGCTTCCTTTAGAGGCACTGGTGAGCAGGGGCCGCCTTCAGTCTGCCTCAGCTCAGGCGCACACTGCGCCGTACGCTCAGTTCGATGAGCGCACACCGGTCCATCCCGTCGACTCCTCGAGCCACAGCACCAGGCACTCCACCAGTCACGCCCGAAGGGCGACCTACGCGCTGGGCGGCGGCCAGGAACACCGTCGCCGCACTCGCATTGCTATTCGTTGCCATGACCTTCGCCGCGTTTATGGGCAACCGTTGGTGGGTGTTCGACTTGTTCACCAGTTTTCGATCACAACTTGTGTGCATACTCACGGTCTTGGCCATCGCGCTCGCCGCGTTTCGCCGGTGGCGAATCTTGGTCATTACCGTTTTCGCCTTGATGCTCAATGTTGGTCAGGTCGCACCCTTGTTCGTCGCAACAGCGCCCGACCCAATTACAGGATCACCCACCCTTTCGATCGCTCACCTCAACCTGCAAAGTCGCAAAGGTTCCACCTCGGCAATCGTCGATTGGCTCGCAGCAAAGCCCGCAGATGTCGTCGTCATTTTCGATACCCCGCGCTCACTTGCCGATGCAGTATCCGGCGGGCTCTATGGCTATCGGATGATTTATCCACGCGTCACAAAGTCCGGGACAGATAAAAACGGTCAGACGACTGTCGCCTATGAACCACGAAGCGCCGAAGTCGTCGTCGTCACCAATCGAGATGACGTGACCGCAGACAAACCAACCGATGCCGATCTGCCCGGTTCAGTCGTGCAACTCCATGCATCCATCGGTCAGCAAACAGTATCCCTGCTTGGTTTGCACACCCGATCGCCAACGTCTCCAAACCGCTATATCCAACGCAATCGACAACTCGACGCGCTAACCGCGTGGATGCGCAGTGCATCCGAACCGGCAATCGCCTTCGGAGACTTCAACGTCACCTATTTTTCGCCTACTTTGCGGCGCGTCCTCGATCAATCCGGCTCCCATTCTTCGCAAATTGGGTTCGGCCTCCAACCCAGTTGGCCTTCGATCGCTGAAAAGGCCGGAATCGCCATTGACCAGTCGATCTACAAAGGGTCAATCACCCCCATTGACCGACGCCTCGGACCCAGTTTTGGTTCGCAGCACCACTCGCTGATCGTGACCTACGCCGAAGCGCGCTCCTAATTCGCGGCGTCGATCCGGGTTGACGGTGTATGCAGCGGCCCGCGCCAACGACTAGAACCTGTTTCATTCATGGAGTAGTTCGTCGGCTTCGGCTGGCACCTACACCGAATTCAAACTGAGGAGCACTTCGCTATGGACCAGCCATTCGACAACCCTGATCTGCCGCACCGATATCGCGACAAAGTGGTCTTGGTCACGGGTGCCGCGGCAGGTATCGGTCGCTCGAGTGCGCTACGACTCGCCGCAGAAGGCGCGTCGGTCTGGTGCGCCGACATCAACAGCGATGGAGCCGCGGCAACTGCGGCCGAGATCAATGATCATGGTGGAATCGCTCAGTTCAGCAAGGTCGATGTCACCGATCCAGCCGCGTGTGCATCGCTGATCGCTGATGTCGTAGCCAAATTCGGCGCACTCGACGTGCTGTGCAACATCGCCGGTATCGGTGGAATGGTTCACTTCGCTGATGAGACTCCCGAGAAGTTCCTCAAATTGTTCGCGGTGAACGCGGCCGGACCGTTCTATCTCAGTCAGGCCGCGCTGCCGCACCTACGGGAACGCAAAGGCAACATCATGAACTTGGCCTCGACCGCCGGCATTATCGGCCAGGCCTACGTCGCCGGATACGTCGCTTCAAAACACGCGTTGGTCGGGCTCACGCGAGCAATGGCGATCGAGCTGGGTCGCACTGGCATCCGCGTCAACGCAGTGTGTCCCGGCGGCGTGAATACCAACATCCTCAACGACTTCATGCCCCCTGAGGGCGCCAGCATGTCGCTGATCAGCCGCGCATTTTTGCTACGAGAAATGCAAGAGCCAGATTCGGTCGCGTCGATGATCGCCTACGTGTGCTCGGACGAGGCTTATTACGTCAATGGCGCAATCATGTCGATTGATGCCGGAACCACGACCGGGTAGTCAATCGGTTCGCTTCGCGTTGACGGCAACATCGGATTCGCGCGACGCCCATCCGTAAATTCCTTTTGCCATGAGCGATGTTTCGACCTGGCGTCGCTGCTGATAGATCGACGCTCGCGCCCGTTGGGCCCCGATGTCATCAGGGTCTGCTTGCGCGGCTAGCTCAATCAGATGACATGCCAACCGAAAGTCTTCCGCCTGCGCGAGATCGTTCGCCCGCGCTACGAGCACTTCGATCCCACCAGCCAATGATGCGGTCTCAACGGCGATTGATCGGTCCGATGGTGGCTTCAATCTCGCCGGGTTTCCGTCGTACCATCCGCCATAGGCTCGCCAAATATTTCTGACCACGAATTCGGGCTCGTCGTAGGTAGCTTGCAAATAAGGCTTAGCCAACAGATCGCCTGGCAATGTCACCGAGTGAATGATGTCATCGAGCGTCGAACCGGCATTCATCATCTCGAGCACCTGTCCAACTAACAGTTCGAGGGCCGTGGCTACGTCATTGATCACCACCTGAATCCGCTGTCGGCCATCGATAGGCAAGCCATGGGCTGGGAGCAACAACTCCGGTTCCAGCAATGCGATTTGTCGCAACGCCTGCGCCCACTCGAGCGGGTACCGCTGAACCTTTTGCGGATTGCCAGCATTGGGGAAAACCCACACCAGTAGATCGCCGACGCACACCGCTCGATGCGACGGAATCCACGTCCAAGTATGGTCATCGGTCTCACCGAGAGCATGGTGAAAGGCGAGTTCAAGATCGCCCACACGATGGGTCAGTTCGTCGCGGTAGGTGACGGTCGGTCGAACCCAATCCCGCGGAAACGACGCCGGCGAATCATCGCCACCGTCGGATGCCGACCCGCGCTTCGCGCTGGTGCCGAACTGTCGCTCGTTGATGACTGCGTTATAGCCATTGGTCAAGTCATAGCGATCAAATCGTCGCGCAACGTGATCATGGCCAATAACCGCTGGGCGTTGCCTTCCACGCTCTTGCGCGTCAGCAAGAAACGCCGACGCGCCGCCAACATGATCAATGTGTCCGTGGGTATAGACCAAGGTATTCACCGCGTCGGTACGCCAACCACGAACGGCCTTAACCATCGCCGGACCAAATACATCCAAGCTGGTGTCGAAAAGGACCAATCCGTCACCGGAATCAAAGGCGACAACGTGGGAGAACGATTCAACTACGGCGAGTCCGTCCGCGACCTCCGATAACTCAAAATTGATCCGGTTAGCCGAACCAAATCCGCCAGTGGATTGCTCCATGCCTTCATCGATGAACCGACGGGACAACGCCAATAAGTCTGCCAACTCAATACCTCTCGCCTGACCCGCGATCGATCATCTCGGGCAAGCAAACCTTAGAGGCTCAACCAGGTTGGCCAACGAACGAAAAGCGCTCAGCTACCGCGCTTTTGGCGATACATAGCTTGATCAGCACTTGTCAGCAGGCCATCAAAGGTCACCGAAGAGCCACTCGCTCGTTCCACACCAACGCTCGCCCCGATCTGCACATCTAGGTTGTCGATCACCATCGGCTTTCCGATCGACCGTTTGATACGCCGCACGACCTCACCAACTTCAGCCTCCGGCAGTCCCTCGCAAAAGGCCACAAACTCGTCGCCACCAAGCCTCGCAACAGTGTCAATGCTTCGCACGACCTTACGCAGTCGTTCGGCAACTTCAATCAGAACTTGGTCGCCTACCGCATGACCAAAGGTGTCATTCACCGACTTGAAGTCGTCAAGATCAATGAAGAACACCGAAACTTCGGCACCGCCGTCGCGGGCACGGCCACATGCTTGTTCAAGTCGTTCTTCCAGGACCGCCCGATTTGGGAGTCCAGTGAGGCCGTCAAGGGTGGCTTGGCGCACGAGTTCTGACTCGGCTCGCCTCCGATCAGTCACATCATCGATCGTTGCAATCCATCCTGTTGGCGCGTCGTTTGGCCCCAACGGAACAATGCGCGCACTCGCCCATCGAGTTAGTCCAACCGTTTGAATGCGGAACATGACCTGGCGCGACCGGCCAGTCATGATCACGTCTTGAATGGCGACCAGCACATTGTGGCGGTCATCGACATGAACCAGTCGCTCCCAACCGCGACCCAGCAGATCATCAGTCGGGCAGTTAAAAATCTCCTCGGCCGCTGCGTTACTGAACACCACCCAACTACGCGCATCGGCCGACAAAACCCCGAGAGGAAGAGCTTCGGCGAGCGACAGAAAACTTTGGCCGTCAGCAACACCAACCGTTGACCCATCACAAGGGTCATCGGTGATGTCTCGAATACGCAGGACTGCACCATCGCCGAGTACTTCGTCGGCTACCGAAAAAACCGTGACGGCAAGGCGACGCCACGAGCGGTCAGCATGGCGAGCTCGAATGGTCAATTGATCCCGGAAGCTCGGTACAACTCGGACCGTTTCGATGAGTGCAAACACCGTCGGTAGGTCGTCGGGATGCAAAAATTCCGCCACATGATTGACGGCATGACCGACCGAGTGACCAAGAATGAATGACTCTGAACCTGACATGACCACGCCATCTCGAGTCACCATGAGCAGCGTCTCGGATCCGTACTGGCGAAGTGCTCGCTGCGCATCGTTCGCACTCGATGGAACCACCGGGAATGCTCGCTGCTCGAGATCGGTCATGCAGAACCTCTTCCGATGAGTGAGTGCGCCTTGGTTGGCAGGTGCCATTCGCGCACTTCTGCATGATTCTTCGACCGATTATTGACCGGCCTTCATAGGTCGCTTGGACCGTTTTGCAGTCCCGATGCGGTGAACTAGCGGGCGAAAACCGCCTTAGCGGCCAAACATCGCCAGCCACTCTTGTTCGTTTTGGGGTTTGAAGACGTAGTTCCACTTTCGGGTGTCGCCCATCGTGGCTGATGACTCCGCCGAATACAGGTGCCCGGGGAAAAGCACGGCGTCGTCGGGGACGTGAGCCAGTTTTTGAGTCAGGCTCTCGTACAACAAACTTGCATCGCCACCGGGCAGATCAGTGCGGCCGCAGCCTTCAAGAAACAGCGTGTCGCCGGCGACCAGTCGGTTGTCCACTAAAAAACATTGACTGCCTGGCGTGTGGCCTGGCGTATGGATGAGCTGAATCGGGATTTCGCCAACCATTACGACGTCACCACTGCGGTGTTCAACTAAATCCGCAGGAGTCACTTCAGTGACCCGCTGAACCCACACTGATTCATCGGCCTGAACATGCACCGGAACCGGTGCCAACTCGAGAAGTTCGCGCACTCCCTCGATGCCGTGGCCCATCATGTCGCCACCAACGTGATCGGGGTGATAGTGGGTGGCCAATGCACCGGTAAGGCGCATGCCGTCGGCGGCAACAACATCAAGGATGCCGGAAATGTCGTACGCCGGATCGATCACCACCGCTTCACCGGTCTCTCGGTCTCCGATCAGATACACGAAATTGACCATCTGGCGAGCGACTGGATTCGTTCGCGCGATGTCGCGCCCCGTGAGGAGTTGACGGAAGTAGATGCGGTCAGCCATCGCAGCATCGTAGATACTCAGATGACCCCAAGCGTGACGACAGCCAATGCACGTCGCCGATAGCGTAGGTATTCATGCGCAGCTACACCGTGGTCGGACTCGGAGCAATCGGTGGGTATTACGGGGCACAGCTCCATCAAGCTGGCCATGCCGTGCGCTTCTTGGCCCGAAGTGATGCCGCCTTTACCAAAGAGCACGGCTTGCGGGTTGATTCTCCCAAGGGCGATGCAATGCTGACAGTCGAGGTTTACGACGACGCCCGCGACATTCCTCCCAGCGACACCATCATCGTGGCCACCAAGACCACGACAAATCCTCACATCGCCGAGTTGGTTCACCAGCTTGTCGATGCATCTGCGAATACCCCATCGGTGCTGGTCATGCAGAACGGATTGGGAGTCGAAGCGGTATTCGCCGAAGCCGCTCCGGCATCAGCGGTCATGGGAGCAATGTGTTTCATTTGTTGTCACAAAGTTGGGCCTGGCTACTTGCGACACCTCGATTACGGCGCAGTAACAGTTGGCGAGTACACCGCTGATGGACATCCAGCGGGCCACACCGAAGCAGTCGAATCGGTTGTAAGTGACTTCGTCGAGGCAGGGGTGAGCGCATCGTCGGTTAGCGATCTCGAAACTGGTCGATGGCAAAAACTTGTTTGGAACATGCCATTCAATGGACTATCCGTTGTCTATGACGCGCTTACCGATGAACTGGTACGCGACCCAGCTATTCGAGCGCGAGCCGCAAGCATCATGGGAGAGGTAGTTGCTGCTGCTGATGCGTGCGGGCGCGGTTTCGACCCGCAATTTGCCGATCGCATGCTCAGCAATACCGACCTCATGACCCCCTACTTGCCGAGCATGAAGATCGATCACGATGCCGGCCGCCCACTTGAACTGAACGCTATTTATGCCGAGCCAATCGCCCAAGGTCGCGCGGCCGGAGTCCCCATGCACGAATGTGCGGCATTGTTGGCCGAACTGCGCGATCTTGACGCTCCTCGTCCAAGTTCGAAACGGTAATACTTCAACGATGGCGGCCACCGCTTCTCCCGCAACGATGGTGCCGGACGCATCTCTGCTCCCCAACGTGTTGCCAACTCATCGTCTCCAGGCATCCGGCATGCCAGTGCCGCTGGTTCGGGAGTCTCTGCGCCACATTCCTAACGGACGAAACCTGTTGAATGTTGCGGGCGTTTGGCTGCAATCATTTGGCGTCATTGCGGCCGCGACCTGGGTCAACCAACCCGTTGGATGGCTAATCGCGTTCGCGTTGATGGGTCGGGCATTCGCTCTTTACGCGATTCTCGGCCATGAGGCGGCTCATCGGCTGCTGTTTTCGAATCGAAAGTTCAATGATGTCATCGGGCGTTGGGGGCTGTCCTATCCGGCATTTGTTCCATTCGATCTCTATCGCCGCAGCCACATGAGTCACCATAAAGACGAGATGGGCCCGGCCGAACCCGATCTCAACTTGTATGTCGGCTACCCAATTTCGCGTGCATCGATGACTCGCAAGTTGCGACGCGACGCTTTTGGTAACTCTGGTTGGAAAAGTTTGAAAGGGTTGCTTCTCGCGCTGAAAAGTCCGGTCGGCAAAGGCATCGCTATCCGCATTCTCGGCGTGCAGTTGGTCATAGCCGTCGCACTCACAATTGGAACTCGGCACTGGTGGGCCTATCCCGTGCTGTGGCTCGCTCCGTGGATGACTATTTGGCGTGTGATTAATCGACTTCGGGCGATTGCCGAGCATGGGGGAATGATCCAGTCAAAGGATCGGCGCCTCACTACCCATGTTGTTCGTCAGTCGTGGATTGCGCGGTTTTGGATGGTTCCGTTCAACACCGGATGGCATCTCGCGCACCACGTGGATATGGGCGTGCCGTTCCGCAACTTGCCCCAACTGCACCGCGAGTTGACCCAGAGCGGTTGGGTAATCGATGAACTCGAATATCGCTCGTATCGGGATCTGTGGCGCGCGCTCGCCGCAGGTTGACTACTGCTCAGTGTTCGTGCGGATGATCATGTGAGTGGTCATGTGAATGGTCCTCACTGCGCCACGCATCTTGCGCACGATCCCGCACAATCCGCAGCGGCACGCCCAACTCGCGTGCTGCTTGCACCGCATCATCGTGTTCGACTTTGACCCGGCCAGGACTTACTTTGACCCCTATCGCGAAACCATCAACGTCAACGGTTGCATCGGTTCGCGCTTGTGGCCATCGGGTCAGCGTCTGACCACGAACTCCGAGCGACCCAGTTTCGCGGGTGAGCACGCCGGCAATCTGGCCCGCGAGCGCACTATCGGCAAGCGCGCTCACCGTATAGGCGGGTCGGCCCTTTTTCATCACGATGGGGGTCACCCATGCGTCATGGGCTCCCGCTCGCAACAACTCGGCAATTGCGTGAGCGATGGTTTCGCCGGTCGCATCGTCAACATTGACCTCAAGCAACATGACGGGTTGGCCAACGCTGAGATTTGCTGCCCGCTGGCCAATCACTACCTGCGTGAGATTCGGACGGTCGGTAAAATCGGCTGTCCCGGCACCAAAACCGCTCCGGCTAATCGTCATTGCTGGCATGGTTCCCCAATTGGTGACTAATGCCGCCAACAATGCTGCACCGGTCGGCGTCGTCAATTCTGCTGCTACATCAACCTGATAGGTCGGGGCGCCACGCAACAACTCAACGACCGCGGGGGCAGGTAGCGGCAGCAATCCATGCGCGCTCCGAACCATGCCAACGCCATTGGCAACCGCGCTCGCGCACACCTCGTCGACACCGAGTATCTCGAGGGCCGCGCACGTCCCCACCACATCGATAATGGCGTCAATCCCACCAACTTCATGAAAGTGGACCGTCTCGGGTTCTTGGCGATGTAAATGCCCTTCAGCTTGGGCAAGGGCTTGAAAGGTGGCGAGGACTCGCTGTTCGATGCGGTGAGGTAGTTGCGCCTGTCGCACGATGTCAATGAGGTTCGCCGCCGTTCGCACAACCGAATTCGGTTCGCCATAGACATGGACTTTGGTTCCGCCGATTCCCGAACGCAGGACCGGCTCGGCGTCAAGTTGCCAACCATTGATCGGGAGTCGTTGGCATAAGGCGCGAACCTCGTCGATGTCGGCACCGGCATCAATCAGTGACGCCATCGCCATGTCGCCCGCGATGCCCGAAAAGCAATGAAACCAAGCGACGGTTCGACCATCAGCGCTGGATGGATCAGGCACGTTCAACCTCGGCATCGATGCGCACCGGAAAGAGGCGAGCGAGCGCGCAGGCGGCGCCAAATCCATTGTCGATACCAACCACGGTGATGCCCGAAGCACACGATGCCAACATCGAGAGCAACGCGGTAACGCCGTTGAGTCCAGCTCCGTATCCGACACTGGTCGGAACCGCAATGACCGGTGCTCCCGTGAGGCCACCGACGACGCTCGCGAGCGCGCCTTCCATCCCTGCCACGACCACAACCCCGTCGGCTGACGCGAGTTCATCGGCAGCATCCAAGATTCGGTGAAGTCCGGCAACACCTACGTCGGTGATTCGCAATGGCCGAAACCCGTATGCCTCAAGAACGGTTGCACATTCATCGGCGACCGGGAGGTCAGCAGTACCGGCAGTAATCACAACGATGCGTTCGAGTCGTTCCGCGCCAGGTCGCCAAATCAGCGTAGAACCCGAGTGTTCTCCGCCTGGGTTTGCCGCGAGTGCCGCTTCGGCTTGGTGATCATTGGCGCGAGTTACCAAGACTGTCGTAGTTGTCTCCGCGGCAAGCAACTCGCCGACTATGGCAGACACCTGAGCCGCTTGTTTGCCTGGCGCATAGACCGCCTCGGCCATTCCTTGGCGCAAGACCCGATGATGGTCCACGCGAGCGAACCCCAAGTCGGCGTAGGGCAAACGGCGCAAACGCGCTACGGCGTCATCGGCGTCGACCGAGCCATCTTGCACTGATTTCAGTAACTGTCGAAGGGTCGCTTCGTCCACTTCACTATCCTGACCGTTTGTGAACGCCTCCGCCGAATCTTCAAACACTACTTCCGCGAAATCTGCCAACCCTTCGGACCTGCGAGTTGGGTACTTTGGGCCTCGCGGCACATTCACCGAACAGGCGCTTCATACCCAAGATGACCTTGTCGCCGGGCAGGTCGTGGCTTATCCATCGATTCCTGATGTTCTCGCCGCCGCCGAGTCCGGGGAAGTCGACGTTGGATTCGCACCAATTGAAAATGCCATTGAAGGATCGGTAAACGTCACTATCGACACATTGGCCTTCGAAGCAGACCTGCTGATTCAACGGGAGGTCGTCATCCCGATCAGTCTGAGTCTCATGGTCGTTCCCGGCGTGCGGATCGACGAACTCACCACCATTGTCTCGTATCCACATGCCATTGCGCAGTGTCGACGTTTCATCGCCGAATCGCTTCCAGCGGGCGTCGCGAGTCTGCCCGCGAACTCGACCGCGGATGCGGCACGGATGCTCGCAGAATCAGGTGACCGGCACACCGCAGCGATCGGACCAGATCGGGCCGCTGAGGTCTATGGCCTCGAAGTCGTCGCGGTCGACATCGAGGACCACCCCGAAAACGAAACCCGTTTCGTCGCGTTGGCTCGAGCAGGAATCCCGGCGGCGACCGGTCACGACAAGTCGTCAATCGTGGTTTTCCAGCGAGCGGATTCGCCTGGCTCGTTATTGGCAATTCTTCAGGAGTTCGCGGCACGAGCGATCAACTTGGTCAAACTCGAATCACGTCCAACCCGGCGCGGTCTGGGTGACTATTGCTTCTTGATTGATCTTGAGGGTCACGTGAGTGATGAACTCGTCGCTGACTGCCTTCGCGATCTTCAAAGCAAGCATGACGTGAAGTTCCTCGGTTCATACCCAGCCGCAGGTGCACATGGCGATGCAGTGCGTCGAGAAGCCGATGTTGCGTGGCGACAAGCCGATGCGTGGCTCACTGAATTGCGTTCGCAAATCGCATCGGATTGAGACCCGACCAATCGCGCCCGCAACGGCACTAACCTCACAGTTCGGTGCTTATGAAACTCGACGTGTCGAGCGCAATAAGTTGCTCGGAGGGATGGCAGAGCGGACGAATGCGACGGTCTTGAAAACCGTTGAGGGGAAACTCTCCGGGGGTTCGAATCCCCCTCCCTCCGCAGTGTGTACGATTCTCCGCGCTGGAGAGGTGCCGGAGTCCGGTTGATCGGGCCTCCCTGCTAAGGAGGTGATGGGGTAACCCCCTATCCGTGGGTTCGAATCCCACCCTCTCCGCAACGGTCGGGGTCCTGCCGGTGGCAGGGCCCCGATGCCGTTTCCACCAGCGGGTGCGGGGCCACGATGAACCTCAGCACTCGAGTGTGTCTTATGTCACACAACGAAATGTTGCATTTTCGTTACGAATGCGACGAAAGTGTGACCATGAAATCGTGGATAACCCGCATTGTCGCCATATTTGCCATCACACTCATCGCATCAGCGTGCTCGCCGCAGGAGATGAAAGATTTTTATCAAGCCATCGGCATCACCAAGAGCGACGCTCAAATTGCGCTCGATGCCCAAGCCGTCACCGACTATGTCAACTCGCAAACCGCGCTTGACCGATTCGACTACGCGCTCTCTGATGCCGCCCTCGGCCGGCTTCGGGCGTGCGAATCTGGCGGAAACTACGCAGCGATTAGCGCGAGCGGCACCTACCGTGGCGCTTATCAGTTCAGCCGCAGCACCTGGAATGGCGTCGCACGAGCCAACTTCCCGCAGTACGACGGGGTTGACCCGGCAGCCGCTGCTCCGGCCGTGCAAGACGCCTTCACTCGGGCGCTCTACGCGCAACTCGGAGCCAAACCATGGCCCGTTTGCGGCAAGCGCATCTGACGCCCCCACATGACTGGCGCGGCGTCGCCACATTGGCCAGTTGAACAACCCATTCCAAGCGAGTGGAGTAGCTGATGCCGTCGGTCCACACCGCCGGCATTCGGCGTTTTCGGCCCCAACCCCGACGGCGTTCATTCTGCGCCTTTGGCCGCAAGCGGTCGGTGTCCTACAATCAAGTCGCTTCACCTAGCGCTCGTAGCTCAATTGGATAGAGCATCTGACTACGGATCAGAAGGTTGGGGGTTCGAGTCCCTCCGAGCGCGCTGAGTAGGTCTTGGATAAGAGATAGCGCCCTCCAAACGCGCCTTCAGCGTCCGCAATCGCTAGCGAACTGTTGGCATGGTGGTCCTTGTGATGACCACCATCAAGGGTCCAGGACAACTCCTCATCACGCCAAAAAGTCTTCTGACCCCAGATCCGTCGCTCCGCTTTCGATCGCGTCGCAGATCACGCGCGCGACGACCGCCGTCTCTAATCCGTCACCCATCTTCGGAGCGGCGCCTGCGATCGCCCGACCGGCAAGCCCGGTTTCGGTGTGCGGTGGTCGGGCGTCAAGCACTCGCAAGCCTTTTCGTCGCGCTTCACGAGCGAGCCCTTCGTCGAATGCGCGCACCGCAGCCTTTGACGCTCCATAAGCCACCATGCCGGGCAGGTTCTTTTCCGCAATGACACCGGAAATGTTAACGATCACGCCGCCGGTGGAAAGCGTGTTCATCGCTTCGGTAGCAATCATGATGGGAATGAACGTATTGGTCATGAACAGGTCTTCCATCACGTCGGTTGACAGCGTCGCGACGTCGCCGAAGGCCACGACACCAACGGCGTTGACCACAGCATCAAGCTTCCCGTGATGCTCAACCGCAGTTCGCATCGCCGCTGCGCAAGCATCGGGCGATCGCAGATCAAGCGCCACCCGCGGGCCATCGACCGTGAGCTGGTCAAGCCGTTGCTGGTCGCGCCCCACCAAGGTGAGAGCGGCATTACGTGCGCCAAGTTCCTCGCCGAGGGCCCGGCCAAGTCCCCCGGTGGCGCCCAGCAAGAGAACCGATGCACCGTTGAGTGTTGTGCTTGTCATAACTCGATTTCTACCGCATCACTAGTCGTTTGCTCTGATGCAGTGGCGCATCGGCGACTGGCTCCCCAGCGCTGCGCCCAGAAAATCCACAGCGAAATCAGGCGATACATGGACCGTGCACGTTGCCGGCGAGACCAACGATCTCAAAGGTGGTGCTCACCGGAATGGCGAGCGGTGTGATTGGTGCACAATCGTCTGCGGCCATGAGAATCCGCCGCGGTTGCGCCCGACGCCCGGACGTAAGCGGACAGCAGCGGAGTGGTCGTGGCTACAGAACGCAGATCAGGGTCGTTTGTCAGCCGACGGCTGGCTTTGCGCCACCATCCATGCCAACCAGATGAAGACGAACTGGAACGGCAGTCGAGCCCACGAGAGAAACTGTTCACCGAACGACCGGTCGCGCCAATCCCACGTCATGTAGAGGTTGGCGGGGTAGACCGCAATGAGCAGCACGATCGCGGCAAGCGAACCAATTCGCCGGGTGCGCGGCACAAGGATAAGCGGGCCGATGACGAGTTCCGCGACCCCACTTGCATAGGTCCAGAATCGTTCTGAAGGCCAAAGCCATGACGGAACGATCGCGTCGAAGAAACTTGGATTCGCAAAGTGCATGACGCCGGCCATGGTGAAGAAGAGCCCTAGGCCGATCGCAATGGCGTTCCACAACCGAGGCCTGCCCGGAGCATGACCATGGGTGACGAATCGAGCGCGATGAACGGTTCCGATTGGTCGATGCTCGTCAGATCTTGGCTCCGGCATGGCGAAATCGTAAGACCGAGACCCCTGCCCGGACGCACCGGGGACGAGATTGGGCAGGCGCAACCGTTAGTGGGTACTCCGCCAATGGCATCTCCGACTAAGGGTCACTGAATAGAGTCGCTTAGCGTGGCAATGTTCTGCTAGCCAGCAGATCTGAAAGGACCGTCCGTGAAGCCTGAAACAGTTCTCAAAGCCACATTTATTTTCGCTGCGTTTGCCAGCTTTGTCGCAAGTGTGTCGATCTACTTCGCCGCAGGGGATAACATTCTCGGTCGATTGAATGGCATTTACGTTGGCGTCTGGGTTCCTTCAATCCTGGCCCTTGGCGTATTCGTGCTCAGTAGCTCTGGCCGAAAGAAGGAATCATGACCGAGACCGCACTCCTCATCTTTGGTGGCGTGGTGTCGCTCATCGTTTTTCTCGGAGTGTTCATCTACGGAATGATGAGTTTTGGTCGATGGTCTGAGCGCGACACCAACGCCTGAGTCGGAGCGCTCCCAAAAAGAAGCAGCAACCTCTGAACCTGGTGTAGTTCCGGGACCAGCTCGACAAGCAACTACCGCAAAAATAAAAGAGCCCATCGCTGCCGCTGATACCCGGCTTGCCATGGCATAACCCTACGACGTATCCGCTCCGCCACTGCTCAGCCACAGTCTTGGGACACTGTGCATCGTGTTGACCCAATAGTTCGGGGCAACCCCTTGCAATATGGGGCTTTCAACAAGCCGAGTCGACCTCTAGCAGTACCTAAGGATCAGAAGGTTGGGGGTTCGAGTCCCTCCGAGCGCGCTGAGTAGGTCTTGATTGTCACCGTTGTCAGGCCTGTTGCAGGTCGGTGGCCGAACGCACGCCACTCGGTGGCAATACTAGAGAAATGTCCCCCGTAACTGACCAAGCATCAATCGAGCCCGCTGATCCACCCCAACCCGAGAAGCGTCGGGTCTTAGGTTTCACGCCCCGGACTCTGATCATTGTTGGGGTGATCGTGGCCGCAATCATGATCGGTGAATATCTTTGGCTGTTTTCGCCAACTTCATCGACTAGTCAAACGACGGCATCGCAAAGTCAAGACGCTGGCAGCAGCGATAACGCGGCGAACGAACCAAGTGCAGGTGGCGAAAGCGCGAGCAGCGAAACCACCGCGCCAACCGCGGCGACAACTTCGGTCACGACCCGAGCGACAGCCATCATTCGGTCTGGCCCGTCCAAGACCGCCAGTGACCTTGGAACAATCCCGAAAGGGACTTCTATCGTGATCGTTTGCGTGACAACCGGCGAACAAGTCAAAGGCGCTACCAGCACCGACAGTCGCTGGAACAAAGTTATCTACGGATCAATTACCGGATACGTCAGCAACACATTGATTGCGACCGGAACCGCCACCACCTTGCCGAACACGAGCCCGTCCTGCTGAGTTGATGAACTCAACGCAGCAGGACGAACCCAAGTTATTCAGGCTGTTTGATCAGGCTGTTTGATCAGGCTGTTTGATCAGGCTGGTGTGGCG
>JBAXIB010000015.1:0-84712 GCA_037138595.1 Actinomycetes bacterium
CGATTTCGTCCGCCTTTACCAGCGACGTAACGACGCCGAGAGTATCAACCGTGACCTCGATGACACCCTCTACTTGCGGCGAGCCCACAGTCTCGGCCACGCCCGACAGCACCTCAACCTGATTGGTTACGCCCTCGTCGTCAACGCCGTCGCCCTCCACCGATACGGCCACAGCCGAGCCCCGAACCTGCTTGCTGCCTGACCAACACACTAACCGCCACCCAGAATGCGGCTTCAGCGCGTCCCATCACCGGTTACCGCCCGCTCGAGATACGCGATGAGCGTCGCAACCACCAAACCCAACCGAGACACGCCACTACGCTGGGCCATTGCCATGACGACAAGTGGTTTCGCGCCACCTTTTCGCCATCGCCCGCCCTCGTAGCTCAGTGGATAGAGC
This sequence comes from Actinomycetes bacterium, assembly GCA_037138595.1. Lineage (GTDB taxonomy): Bacteria > Actinomycetota > Acidimicrobiia > Acidimicrobiales > Acidimicrobilacustridaceae > UBA4742. Next base: position 401 of record JBAXIB010000015.1, read on the forward strand.
ACCTCTCTCCTAAAGAGGATGCGCTGGTTCGATTCCGGCCGAGGGCACTTTTGAGCGCATTGTGGCGCTCACCAAGCGTTTTCGCGATCAGGAATGGTTAGTGAAGCCCTTAATACTGGGGTAATCCGGTCGAATGATTCGTATGCGGCGAGTGCGATGACTAGCGAAGCGTCTGATCCGGAGATCGGGCTTAGTCGCGATCAGGATGCCGCCCTAGTTGATCGGGTCCGTGCTGGTGATGCCAACGCGTTTAGCGCGCTCGTTGATGAGTGGGTCAATTTCGCCTACGACCTAGTTTGCCGTCGGGGTGTTCCCGTTGGTGAACGAGTCAACGTCGTAGCGACGAGTTTTGCCGCGGTGCATCGCAGCCTTATGGCAAAACCAACGTCAGATCCATTTCGAGTGCTGATCGCCCGTTCGACATCCCGCACGATTGCCGCATCCGGCTTTGCTCATGATGCATCAACCCGAGTTGCGACCGTATCGATTGGTAATGATGCGGAACAGCTCTTGGCCGACGTCGGCGACGTCAGCAGCCTGGCAAACGATCCACTAGTCGCCGAGATGATCTGGCAAGCGGCCACTGCGCTCGGTCCGCAAAATAGTGCATTACTCGACCTGTACCTTCGCCACGGATTCACGGTCACTGAAATCGCCGAAGTGGTGCACGAGCGCGTCGACGTAATGAGCGAATCCATTGCGACATTGCCGGCTGCATTCGCCGCTGTGGTGCAGGCCCAGGTTGTCTGGCGCCGAGGGAATCCGCGACATCCTGCACTTGCGTCGGAAGTATCCGCGGGGCCGATGTTGACCCTTGAATCGGTTGCATCGGTTGTTGAACATCAGCAGACATGTGGCCAATGTCGAGCGGCATCGCACCTCGCAGTCGACCCCGTGGCGGTGTTCGCGTCGGTGCCGGTGCTCGCTATTCCGGCAGCTGAAAAATCTGAAGTGATTGAAGGTCTCGCCGCCGTTGGCATTGCTTTGCTCGGAGCCGAAACGCTTGGCATGACTGGAGCGCTTGGCACTGAAGTGCCGACAAATGTCGGCGGAAACACGAGTATCGCTAGTTCGCCACCAGGGCCAACGGCGATCGTGGCGACGACGACAGGCAATTCGCCGACCGAAGCAACCAAGGACTCAAGCGACCGCGGTAAGCGGCTGCTGCTGTTCGGCTTAGCGGCAATCATCGCGGTTGTGGTCGGTTTGGTCGTGGTGTTGTTTCGAGGTTCGCACTCATTGAATTTGGCGGCACTTACTGCCGCCAGTGGGAACCGACCGGTCATTACTGCGTCCGAACCTTCGTCGACGGACGTCTCCGAAGCACCTATCGTGAGCGATCAGCAAGTGTCGAACGAAACTGATGCGAGTGTGGTGAGCACGTCGACGTCATCGACAGCAACGACAGCTATTTCGGCACCTGAATCGACGCCAGTGATTCCTACAACCGCGGAGCCATATCCGACGTTCAGTTCGGTTTCGGTCGTGATCGAAAATTCGGCCAAGCGATCAGGTTGGGACCTCTCGAGTGCAACAGCGGCGCGGGTCACATGGCAAATCTCAACTGATCAGCCGGTAACGGTTCAGGTGACTGGCCCAGGACTTACAAGTTCGAGCGCGTCGGGTTCGGTTGCCCCATGTCCGGGAACCGTGACGGGAACATCGTGTGTCGCCGACGTGGCCACATACGCCTATCGAGTGGTCGTCACCGACCATCTCGGTCGCATCGTGTTGACGAGGACCGTCCAACTGAGCGTCGTGGCGCCGGTTTCCTAGATCCGGTTTGGTTTGCCCGTCAAGTCAGTTAACGCGGCGTCGAGCCGATGGCTGTTGGCGTCCTATCGCAACGCGTGAGCCTGGGCAAGCAAGGATTCGCGAAAGTCAGGATGCGCGATATTCGCGAGCGCGGTTGCCCGCTCGCGCACGGTTCTCCCCCGAAGCGATGCAATGCCAAACTCGGTTGCGACAACATCGAGTTGATGTCGCGGAGTCGTAATCACCGACCCGGCGGCAAGCTGCGCACTGATGCGGCTCACCACCTGGCCATCAACGGTCGAAGTTGATGGGAGGCACAACAGGGAGCGGTCTTCGAGTTCGAACCCGGCGACTGAGACGAAATCTTCGTGACCGCCAATGCCCGAAAACTGTTTCGCACCAATCGTGTCGGCAACCGCTTGGCCCCAAAGGTCGATTGCGATTGCGCCATTGATAGTAACCATTCGCCGATTCCGAGCAGCGATCTGCGGTGCATTCACAATGTCAACCGGAAGGAACCGCACCTCGTCGTTTCCATCCAGGAAGTCATAGAGCGCACGCGAACCCAACGCGAACGTGGTGATCGACATTCCCGAGAATTGGCCTTTGTCGGTATTGGTCACCTTGCCCGCTTGATGGAGGCGCATGAGGCCAGTGGTGAACATCTCGGAATGCACGCCGTAGTCTCCACCGTCGTCATCGGCGAGCATGGCCGCGATGGTTGACGGGATTCCTCCGATTCCGGTTTGAAGCGTGCATCCATCGACCACATAACGTCGAACATGCTCAGCGATCCGGACATCGATTGGTGAAGGCACATCATCGGGGATTTCCACGATCGGCAGATCGCTCTCAACCAACATGTCGACTTGGTCGAGGTGCACGCGATGAAGGTGATCGGGACCGATGCCGAAGGTGCGGGGCGCATGCGCGTTGCACTCGACGATCAATAGTCGTTTCGGGTCGGCCGCAGCTCGTTCAAGTTCTCCGATCGTCGCGCCCGCATGCAGCGACAAACTCATCCATCCATCGGTATCTGGAGGTGTGGCGAGCGTTGCGACGATCCGAGGGTTGAGTCGCTGGGCAATTGGACCGAATCGACGAAAGTCCGAGGGAACGAACTCGACGTTGGCACCTGATTCGACAAGAAGTCTTTCGGCCGGTCCAAAGAAGCCGCTCAAGTACTTCACGCCCGGTTTGGTGAACACGGCGAAGAGGTCGACGAGGAGCGCTCCGAAAATAGTGAGATCGGTGAAGTCGTCTCGCGTCGCTAGCCCGTGGAGAAACGCTGCCGGCTGGCCGGGGCCGAGGGGCACCCCCAACGTGTCAACGGGCCGAACGAGCTCCACGGCATCTTTGACAGATCGGGCACCAGGAATAGTCACGTGGCAAGTCCCCTAGGTCAGGAGCCGGGTCAGTTGTTAGCTCAGTAGTTGGCTCATGGTCCAAGGTGAGGCTAGGCCTCGATTGCGACCGTTTGTCGCGAGCAGGGCTCGGCCGGCTCGCGACCAAGACATAGGTTCAGCCTCGGGCCTTGTGATAGATACAAGCAGCGATCGTAGTTTGCTGCGCTCGCTTCCCAACGTTGGGATCGCGGATGGAGCCTCCACTGACTGAGCAAGATCGTAATAACCCCGTCGCGGCTCCTGCCGTGTCGGACGCGCCGGAGCGACCTGTTGGGGATCATGAAGTACATCCAGCGGTGTACGCGAGGCGTTGGTGGATACTCGCAGTTTTATGTTTGAGCTTGGTGTTAGTCGTGGTTGGCAACAGTTCGCTCAACGTCGCGTTGCCGACGCTTCAAAAAGATCTCGGCGCGTCGTCGACACAATTGCAATGGATCGTCGATGCGTACGCCATTGTCTTTGCCGGAATGTTATTGCCTGCCGGCGCGTTAGGTGATCGGTTCGGTCGAAAAGGGTTCCTGCAATTAGGGCTCGCGATCTTCGGCATTGCGTCGCTGCTCGCGACGCTGGCCCATAGCCCCAATCAACTCATCGCCACGCGCACCCTGATGGGATTCGGCGCGGCCTTTGTCATGCCAGCAACCCTTTCGATTTTGGCCAATGTGTTTCCGCCATCAGAGCGAGCTCGTGCGGTTGGCATTTGGGCTGGTTTTTCGGGAGCAGGTGCCGCCATCGGTCCAGTCCTCAGCGGTTTCCTCCTTGAACACTTCTGGTGGGGATCTGTCTTTGTCGTGAATGTCCCGATCGTTATCGTGGCGCTGATTTCGGGGGCCTTTTTGGTACCGACGTCGAAAGACCCGAACCATGTGCGCCTCGACCCGATTGGTGCGATGTTTTCGATTGTGGCGTTGGCTTCGCTGCTGTTTGCCATCATTGAAGGGCCGGTATTGGGTTGGGGATCGACCGCCACCATTACCGGGTTCTCGATCTTTGTGGTCTTCGCCATTGCGTTTGTGTACTGGGAGCACCGCAATCCGCACCCCATGTTGCCGATGCATTTTTTTCGGAATCGCCGGTTCAGCGTTGGCGCTGCGACCATCACACTGACGTTCTTTTGCATGTTCGGCTTGTTCTTTGTGCTCACCCAATACCTGCAGTTTGTCCTCGGGTTCAGCCCGTTCGAGGCTGGACTCGCCACGCTCCCGTTGGCCGCGATGTTGGTTATCTTTGCCCCGCGTAGTGCTCGGTTTGTAAACCGGTGGGGTCAAGCCCGCGTGCAGGCATTTGGACTCACGATGGTTTCGATCGGCATGTTGGTGATGGCTTCGTTGTCGTCAACCAGCAGCTATGGGTGGGTTGCGCTCGGTTTAGCGGTAATGGGATTGGGTATGGCGTGCACGACTGCGCCGGCGACCAATGCAGTCATCTCTTCAGTGCCGCTATCGAAGTCAGGGGTTGGGTCCGCAGTCAATGACACCACTCGGGAAGTCGGCGGAGCATTGGGTATCGCCGTGTTGGGCAGCTTGGTGCTGTCGGCATTTCGGTCGACGATGTCGGACAAAGTCGGGGGCCTGGCCCCAGAAATCGCGACCCAGGCACGGGAATCGATCGGTGGCGCGTTTAACATTGCGAAGTCTGCTGGCGCGGCTGGTGACCAGCTTCACGCAGCGGCAGCCAACGCCTTTACTGATGCGATGAGTACCGCGTTGACGGTGGCGGCAATTGTGGCCCTATTGACTGCTGGAATGGTCTTGGCCCTTTTTCCGAAGACTTCACCAGTACCTGAAGCGTTGGGTGAGATCCCGGATGGGGACGGGAAAACCGAGGTTTGAGCCTGCGTTGATTGCGATCGCGGCGATTATGGAGCATGGGCAGGGTGTGATCTTTAGCCGCTGCGGCCGTTAGTTCCCTTGATGGTCCCCAGTTCCTAGCGGCGGGTGTCTTAGCCTTATCGGGCAATCAAAATGCCGCGCTTCGCGTGGCGTAATCCACCCAAGGGGGATGCAACATGTTGATGAGCCCAATGCCGGACGTCACCACGGTGACGCGTTCGGATGTCGAGACAATTGCGAAAGCTTGGTGGCTGTTGTTGGTCGGTGGTGCGCTGAGCGTGATCATCGGAATAGTGATTCTCGAAGTTGACTGGACGGCCAAAAGTCTGGCCATGGTGATCGGGATCATCTTGATCATCCGAGGCATTTTTGATGCCCTCACGCCTCCTCTTGATGGCGCACCGCGATCGTGGGCAGTCATTACCGGTGTGCTTTCAATCGGTGTCGGTATTTTGATCATGGTGTGGCCGAATGCGTCGCTGCATGTAATCGCCGTCATCATCGGCGTGTGGATCCTTTTCGTCGGCATTATTGAGATCGTCGGCGCGGTGGCCAACCATCGAACCATGCCCATGTGGGGTGTGATGCTGGTTGCAGGCATCGTGACGACCGCGATCGGTGTTTGGGCGCTTCGTCAACCCGGCATGACCTTGGCGGTCTTGATCGTGCTGGTTGGGATTTGGGCAATCATCGTCGGAACCATCGAAATAATTGCGTCGTTTGAGATGAAACGACTCCCGAAAGACTTCGACAGAATGGTCGCCGCAGCCCAGTAAGTCTGGCGCTGCGTTGTAACAACCCCGGATGGCCACCCGCCCTCCCCTTGTCCTATTGCCCCCATCAGAGGGCAAGGCTGAGGGCGGGACCGGCCCGCCTTGGCGAACCGATCGTGACCGAGCCAATGCGCTCGACCGATACCGGCTCGAAGTTTTGCAGGCGCTCGTCTCGGCGATGGCAGCCCCCGAAGCAAAGCGCGCCAAGTTGCTGGGCGTGAAGGGCGTCGCTCTTGCGGCGGCGACCGCTGCCAATCTTGCGGTCCTCGAAAGCCCCACCGGCCCGGCGATCGACCGCTATAGCGGTGTTTTGTATGAAGGGCTCGACGTCACGTCGCTTACCAAGGCACATCGTCGTCGACTTGATGGACAAGTGTTCATATTTTCAGGTGCCTTTGGGTTCGTGAGGCCCGCCGAAAACATCCCCAACTACAAACTCAAAATGGGAGCAACTCTCGTCGCGACCGGAAAGCTGTCGACGTTTTGGCGCCAGCCGATAACCGAATCGCTAGCGCCCATTGCGGCGGGGCGGACCATCTGGAACTTGCTGCCCAATGAACATGACGCAGCGTGGTTGCCGCTCAACCGAGCGGTTCGGTCAGCGCCTCGAACGATAGTGACGGTGCGGTTTGTCGACGAAGTGCAGCGCAAGGATGGTCGGGAACTGGTCGCGGTCGCGCATTGGAACAAATTGTTAAAAGGAGCCCTCGTGCGTCACATTTTAGCGACGCAACTCGCCGACATTGAAGGTCTCGCCGACTTCGTCCACCCGCGCGGTTATCGGTTCGATCCAGAACTTACTGAGCAAAGTCCCGATGGTGGACGGCAAATCGCGTATCTCGTCAACCGTGCATGACTGCGGTGGTGGGTGAGTCGACCAATCAGACTGCGCCGACACCAACCTTCGCGGTTGGCGAGAAGGTAACCGGCATTGACTCATAGCCACTGACAAAGTTGGCTGCTCGAAGCGGAGCAGCTCCGGCAAGGGTCAAATCAGGAAGACGGGTTATGAGACGTTCGATCATCACGCTGATTTCGAGCCGAGCGAGGCTTGCCCCCATACAGAAATGAGTGCCAAAACCAAATGCCACATGCTCGTTCGGAGTGCGTGCGATGTCGAAATGGAAGGGGTCATCAAAGACGGATTCGTCGCGGTTTGCCGATGGGTACATCAGCAACAATTTCTGGCCTGCACGCAATGGTTGGCCACCGAACGTCACATCTTGGGTGACGAACCGCGCCATGTTGCGAATGGGTGATACCCATCGCAGCATCTCTTCGACTGCGCCGGTCATCAGTGATGGATCTGATGCAAGTTGCTTTTGTTGATCAGGATGCGAGATGAGTTCCTTGATGCCGCCGCTAATGACGTGGCGGGTTGTTTCGTCACCGCCGACAAGGATAAGGAGCGACTCATGTAACAACTCAAGGTCATCGAGTTGATCGCCATCGACCTCGGCGTGGACGAGGATTCCCATCAAATCGTCAATGGCGGGATCGGCTCGCCGTTCCGCAACGACTCGGGCGCTGTAATCGCCGTATTCGGAGAACGCATTCATGGCTCGGATGATGCCTTCTTCCGATGACGATGATCCGCTGAGTGAACTAACCATGTCGTCACTCCAACGAAGTAGGTCAGCGCGATCTTCGGGAGCGACACCGAGTGCGTCACCAATCATGATCATCGGGAGTGGCGCCGCAATATCGCGCACGAGGTCGCAGGAACCTTGTTCACTGACGGTGTCAATGATCGAGTCACACACCAGTCGAATTCGCTCCTCGCTATCGCGAACTCGGCGCGGCGTGAACCCCTTGTTGACGAGTTTTCGCCGCCGCAGGTGATCGGGGTCATCCATATCGATCATCATGGGCAATGGGCCATTGTCGGGTCGGATGCCCTGAGCATTCGAAAATGTCTTTGCATCAGCCGAAATGGCTTTGAGGTCGGCGTAGCGGGTGATTCCCCACACGCCACTTTCCGCGTCGAAATAGACGGGCGCATTTGCCCGCATCCACGTGAATAGTTCGTGGGGGTCGTTGCCATAGAACTGGCCGTCAGTGAGGTTGATGTCGGGATGGGTTGGGTGGCGCGGCGCGGTTGGGTCAATAGAATCCGACATTCGTGCCTCCTAGGACAAAATTTCGGCGAGTTGCCGCAGAGCGTCAGCGTTTCCTGGCGAGTAGACGAGCAGCGTCGTCACCGCGCTTTCTTTCCATGCTTGGGCGCGGTCTCGAATGCGATCGGGAGATCCGCATAGTGAAATCGCATCGGCAAAGTCGTCGGGAACAAGTGCTACGGCTTCGTCGCGCCGGCCTTCGAAAAACAGTTCCTGGATCTTGAGCGCTTGTTCTTCGTACCCAAATCGCTGCATCAATTTGGTGTGGTAATTCTGCCCTTTGGCTCCCATGCCGCCGATATAAAAGCCGAGCATCATCTTCACGGGCAGTAGTGCCTGTTCGAGGTCATCATTGATGTTGACTTGCGCTCCCGCAACGATTTGAAAATTCGCTTTGGCTCCAGCGAGTGAATCGGCATAGACATCGGGATGGTGGGGTGAGTAATACAGCGGCAGCCATCCATCGGCGATCTCGGCAGTCATGGCTACGTTCTTCGGGCCTTCGGCGCCGAGGAAGATCGGAAGGTCGGCGCGTAGAGGATGGGTGATGGTGCGCAGTGGCTTTCCCAGGCCGGTGCTGCCTTCGCCGCGATAGGGGTGTTGATAGAACTCGCCAGCGAATTCGAGTGGTTCATCACGTCGAAGCACTTGGCGAATGATCTCGACGTATTCGCGGGTTCGAGCCAGCGGCTTATTCGACGGCCGCCCATACCAACCTTCGACAACCTGCGGACCTGATACCCCTAGTCCAAGCTGAAAACGACCGTTCGAGATGTGGTCAATGGTGAGTGCCGCCATTGCGGTAGCGGTCGGGGTGCGAGCGGCAAGTTGCACGACGCCGGTTCCGAGTTTGATTTTTGAGGTGTGCCCGGCGATCCAAGCCAACGGCGAGAATGCGTCTGAGCCCCACGCTTCGGCTGTCCAAACTGAGTCGAACCCCAAGCGTTCGGCCTCTTGAGTCAGCGGAATGACATTGGGGGTCGGCGTTGCTCCCCAGTACCCCCACATCAATCCAAGTTCCATCTCGATAACTCCTCTCGGGGCGGTCTCAGGTTTGGGGTCACCTCACCATTGCGTGCCCGGGCGACCGTAGCGCGTTCGACCGGTACTAATGAGGGAAAACTGTAACGTGTTCTCATTCTGGGTGCCGATGGCTACCCGTTCCAGACCGATATGCGGAAGGAATCGTCATGACGAACGAGCGTGAGTTGGCTTTTCAACTGTTTGACGCCGACAATCACTACTACGAGGCGCCGGACGCATTCACTCGCCACCTTGACCGGTCGATGGCGAAACGAACCATGCAGTGGGCTCAGATCGATGGGCGCCAACGCTTGCTGGTCGCCGGCAAAGTGAACCGTTTCATCCCGAACCCTCAATTTGATCCTGTCGCCAGGCCGGGAGCGCTTGACGATTATTTCCGTGGGCGCACCGCTGGCGACGACATTCGGGCTGCGTTCGGTGAGTTGGACCCGATTAGTCCGGCATATCGAAATCGCGAGCGCCGGATCGAAGTCATGGACGAACAGGGCATCGAGGGATGCTTCATGTTCCCGACCCTCGGCGTAGGCATGGAAGAAGCATTGATCCATGATCCCGAAGCAGCCCATGCCGCGTTCGAATCCTTCAACCGGTGGATCGAAGACGACTGGGGATTTGCCTATAACGGTCGCATCTTTGCCGCTCCGCTTTTTACGTTGCTCGATGCCGATCTTGCGGTCGCCGAACTAGATCGGGTGTTGGCTGCCGGTGCGCGGGTCATCGTTATGCGGGCCGGTCCAGTCATGGCACCGAGCGGTGGCCGTTCGCCAGGCGACGCGGTCTATGACCCGTTCTGGTCGCGAATCAATGAAGCCGGCATCACGGTTGCCTATCACTCAGGTGAAAGTGGTTATGGCCGATACACGGTGGACTGGGGCGAAGACGCTGAGATGGAGGCGTTCCGTCGCACACCGTTCAATGGCATCTTGACCAGTGATCGAGCGATTGCTGACACCGCGACCGCGCTCGTCGCGCACGGCGTTTTCCATCGTTTCCCAAATGTGCGGGTCGCAACGATTGAAAGCGGAAGCGAATGGGTCACGCCGTTAGTGAAGAAGATGGCGAAGTCCTATGCGCAATCCCCGGCCGCGTGGCCTGGTGGACAAGACCCAGTTGAGGTGCTGCGTGAACATCTTTGGGTCGCTCCCTATTACGAAGACGATATTCGTGGACTCACTGATGTGATCGGTGCCGATCGTGTGCTCTTCGGGTCAGATTGGCCCCACGCAGAAGGCCTTGCCGATCCGCGGTCATTTATTGATGATCTCGAAGGGTTTGATGCGGGAGAAGTTCGCTTGATCATGCGAGATAACGCGCTCGAACTCTCTCGCTGAAGCCCCGAGACCACACCCTTTTCGCGCCACGTTGGCTCGTGCGCCACGAAGCGAACAGGCGTTGTCGCTGCACGCTATGGTCTAGCTAAATCAACAGAAGCCTCTGGTGGGGGAAGCCGGTGTGAACCCGGCGCTGACCCGCAACCGTGAACGGATCGAGATTCGATTCGTGAGCCGGAACGCCTGCCAGGGTGCCAACTGCTCCACTAAACCGTCGTCGGACTGCGGATGGGGAGCTCGATGTCAAGGGCGCTCTCGCACCGAGCACTGCTGACGAGTCGGGTTCGTCGTTCACACCAACGGCGGGGCTCGCCCCGAAGGAACCGAGTGCCCCAGACCTCACACCGTGTCATCGGCCGACTCAGTCGGATGCGGCTCACCGCCGTCGGTGGAACGCGAGCGGTGGCGACTGCGGCGCTGGTTTGCCTTGGCCTCGTGGTGGGCCCCGCAATGTTTGCATCATCGACAAACGTCTGGTCAGCTGCGTTGGCGGGATCATCGTGTGCCCGCGCCGCCGGAGTTCAACAAGTCGGCCTTCAACAAGCCGGAGTTCAACAAGTCGGTCTTGCTATCGACTTTGGAACCGTTGACGGAGGCTCCGTCGCGGTGCAGATCCATTGTGTGTCGATCGCTCATGGTGGAACCGGGTTCGACGTATTGAAAAATGATGGCCATGCGTTTCGATTGAATAGCGCGGGACTGGTTTGTGCCATCGATGGCTTTCCCGCGACGGGCTGTGGTGACCATCGGCCGACGGGCTATCGCTATTGGAGCTATTGGACGGTCAGCGATGCCAGTCCCGGCACGTGGACGTATGCGACCTTTGGACCAGCGAGTCATCGGCCCGTGACCGGAGCAGTCGAAGGTTGGCGATATGTCGAAGGGGCGGGTAATCCGACCGATCCTGCGCCACGTGCGAACCCGTCAAGTCCGTGTCCGGTCGAGCAGCCAACGTCGGTGGTTCCAACGAGCGCGCCGAGCGAGATTCAGGTCACGACAACGGCGCCAGGAGCAAACCGTGGTGTAACGAGCGGTTCGAACCCGACGGTCGAGTCAACGGTCGATTCGGCAGGCGATTCGGTCACGTCGATGGCGAGTGTGTCAACCGTTCCTGCAAGCGAGTCGTCGTCGCACAACCCAAGTGACGACGGTTTTGATTCGACTACTCCGATCGCCGCCAATGGCGGTGCAGGCACCGGACGGCCGGTCGCTGCCATTGTTGTCGCACTCGCGATCGCAGTGCTGGTGGTAGCAACTGTTGTTCGATCGAAGCGACGGGCCCAGCAGTGACCGCGGCGACACAGTTGCGTGAGGCGAACCAGTCTGTGGCCCGCCGACTGAAGGCGCGGTGGCGCCCATTGCATCCTGCTGCGTGGTGGTTGTGGGCTGGTGGCATGGCTGCGGCCGCTATGCGAACGACGAATCCGTTGCTCTTGGGATTGATTATTGCAGTGGTCGCTTACGTCGTTTCGGCGCGTCGCACTGCAGCGCCGTGGGCTCGTTCGTTCGGGTCGTTCGTGCGCCTTGCGATATTCGTCGTGGTGTTTCGGCTAGGGCTCCAAGTGCTGTTCGGCATGCGGGTGCCTGGCATGACGTTGTTCACGCTGCCCGGTGTCACACTTCCTTCGTTCATGGCCGGAGTCAGCCTCGGCGGCCCCGTGACAGCTCAAGCACTCCTTGGTGCGTGCGTCCAAGGCCTGCGCTTAGCCACTGTGCTGGTGTGCTTCGGAGCCGTTAATACGCTGTGTAGCCCCTACCGGATGCTTCGAGCATTACCCGCATCGCTGTATGAAGCGGGAGTCGCCGTCACTGTCGCACTGAGCTTCGCTCCCCAAGCGGTCATACAAATAGGACGGATTCGCGAAGCCAGGCGCTTGCGCGGTCGCCCAACTCGTGGTGTCGCCGCGTTGCGCGGCATGGCCTTGCCGGTACTTGAGGGCGCGCTTGATCGGTCGATTGGTCTGGCGGCATCAATGGATACTCGGGGCTATGGGCGGCGATCTGATGTTGCCGCTAGCACGCGGCGCGTAACGAGCACGGCGACGGGGCTCGGATTGTTGGCGGTGGCCGTTGGCCTCTATGGCGTGCTTGATGCGGGAGCTCCACGCGCGCTTGGGCTACCCGTTCTCGGTATCGGCGCGCTGGTGATTGCAGTCGGACTTTTTGCTGGCGGACGTCAAGCAATGAGGACTCGCTATCGACCCGATGTGTGGCGCGGCCGCGAATGGCTCGTTGCCGGGTCCGGACTCGCGGCCCTGATCGCCATGATCGTTGTCGCGCGTCAGGCTGATGGCATTAACGCGCTCGATTTAGCGCTGTACCCGCTCGCGTGGCCAGCCGTGCCATGGCTCGCGGTCGCCGGTATCACCGTCGGTTTACTGCCAGCGTTTGTTGCCCCGAAGCCGCCCACAGAACAGCCGGTGGAGCGATGATCCGTTTTGATCACGTCACGTTCACCTACCCCGATTCGGTGCATCCCACTCTGAGCGATGTCAATGTCACGATCCCCGAAGGTGAGTTGTGTCTGGTTGTCGGGCGAACTGGATCAGGCAAATCAACGTTGTTGCGCGCCGTGAATGGATTAGTCCCTCGATTTACCGGTGGCCACCTTGCCGGGTCGGTTCAGGTTGCGGGCCGTCGCACCGAGGACTACGCGCCACGCGATTTAGCTGACATCGTTGGAGTCGTGGGTCAAGACCCAGCGGCAGGTTTCGTGACCGACACGGTCGAGGACGAACTCGCGTATGCAATGGAGAACCTAGGAATTGCTCCTGATGTCATGCGGCGACGCGTAGAAGACACCCTCGATTTATTGGGTTTGCACGAACTGCGAGATCGCCCGTTGCTATCGCTGTCAGGCGGTCAGCAACAACGTGTGGCGATTGGGTCGGTGCTCACCACGACCCCACAGATTCTTGTGCTCGATGAGCCAACATCGGCGCTTGATCCCGCCGCGGCCGAAGAAGTGTTGGCCGCATTGACTCGGTTGGTTCACGATGTTGGCATCACCGTGTTGATCGCCGAGCATCGCCTTGAACGCGTCGTGCAGTATGCGGACCGCATCATTTACTTGCCGGGCCAAGACGGTCGGGTGGAAATAGGCGAACCGGCATCGGTCATGGTCGTCTCACCGGTTGTTCCGCCGGTAGTCGAACTGGGCCGATTGGCAGGCTGGTCACCATTGCCGTTGACGGTGCGCGACGCGAGGCGCCTTGCTGAGCCACTGCGCGAGCGCCTCAAGGTCGCGACACCACCGTTGATCGTTGCTCCCGACGGCGATCGCGTTGCATCGGTTCGTTCACTGCATGCCAGTTTTGGGCCGGTCGTCGCCCTTCGTGGAATCGATCTCGATCTGCATGCCGGCGAGGTGCTGGCCTTGATGGGACGCAATGGAGCGGGCAAATCGACGGTACTTTCCCATCTTGTTGGTCTGCGGGTTCCGCAATCGGGTCGCGTCGAGGTTATGGGTAGTCGTCCCGACGAGTTGTCGCCGGCCGATGCGATTCGACTGATCGGAATGGTTCCGCAGGATGCTGGAATCTTGCTGAATGCTGAAACCGTCGATGCGGAATGTCAGGAAAACGATCGTGACGGCGATCTCGCGGCGGGCACGACCGCCAAGCTCCTAAACGAACTTGTTCCCGGTATCGATGGGCTGTCACATCCGCGTGATCTGTCCGAAGGCCAACGCCTCAGTCTTGCTTTGGCCGTGATCCTCGCTGCTGAACCACCGATCGTGCTTCTCGATGAGCCCACTCGCGGTCTTGATTATGAGGCGAAAGATCGGTTGATCTCGTGGGTGACGCGCTTGACCGCTCGAGGCCATTGCGTGGTGTTCGCCACCCATGACGTTGAGGTTGTCGCCCGCGTGGCCGATCGCGTCGTGGTGCTCGCGGATGGCGAGGTTGTCGCGAACGGTCCGGCTCGCGATGTCGTGAGTCACTCACCAGTTTTCGCTCCGCAGGTAGCAAAAGTTCTGGCCCCTGAATCGTGGCTCACGGTTGCTGAAGTAGCAGACGCATTGACGGCATCGGCATCATGACGATCGTTGGCGCTCGCGTAGCGACTCCAACTCGTGGCTCACGTGACATGCGTGTGCTGCGGCTGCGGCCGCGCGCCGCCATTGTGCTCGCCGTTACATCGGCCATTGGATTGATGGCATTCGCGTGGCCGCTGGTCGTGCATGTTGAGACCAGTGCGAACCTCGCCCATAGCGTTGACGCTCCCTGGATCTTTGTGGCGTTACTGCCGTTGCTATTGGCGATCGTTGTCGCTGAGATTGCTGATGGCGCGATCGATGCCAAGGCAGTCGCGCTGCTGGGGGTTTTGGCCGCATGCGGTTGCGCATTGCGGCTTCCTGGCGGCATCACCGGTTTTGAGCCGCTCTTCTTCTTGCTGATTCCAGCCGGACGTGTATTGGGCCGAGGTTTCGGATTCGTACTCGGTGCGTTGACGATTTTTGCATCCGCATTGGTCACCGGTGGCGTTGGCCCGTGGCTGCCGTTTCAGATGTTTGGAGCGGCGTGGATCGGATTTTTCGCCGGGTGTTTACCGCCAGCCACCGGGCGGCGAGAACTTGGGTTACTTGCGGCCTATGGGGTTGTAGCGAGCCTGGCCTATGGCCTCTTGTTGGATTTTTGGTTTTGGCCAGTGACCAGTACGGGGACTCAGCTGTCATTCGTGGCCGGCGATTCGGTGGCAGCAAACCTCCACCGATTTTGGGGATTCTTTTTGGCAACGTCACTCGGTTGGGACATCCCGCGTGCCGTGACGACCGCGGTTCTCGTGTTTGTCGTTGGTCGTCCGGTGCTTAATGCACTAGCCCGCGCGGCTCGCAAGGCGGCCTTTGGCGCACCGGTGACCTTTGATGGGTCGACTGATCCTGCTGTATCGGTTGCCGCTGATGCGTCGACTGCTCACCAATCGGTGGGCTGATAATCCTTCAGGAATTCACCGAACAGGTGGTGACCAGTATTGAAACCGGAAATGATTGGGTCGACGATGCGCGCGGCACCATCAACAATGTCGAGCGGAGGATGAAAACGATGCTCAGCGGTCTTGCGTTGCGCAATCTCGACGGGGTCCTCATCGCTCACCCATCCGGTATCGACACTGTTCATATGAATACCATCGGCGTGATAGTCGGCAGCCGAAGTTCTCGTCATCATGTTGAGCGCGGCTTTCGCCATGTTGGTATGGGGGTGCTTCGTCGTTTTGAAGCGGCGATAGAACTGTCCCTCGACAGCCGAAACGTTCACCACGTGTTTGTCGCGCTCTGGGGTTCGCAGCATGAGCGGTTTCAATCGCGCATTGAGAACGAACGGAGCTATTGCATTTACTAATTGGGTTTCGAGAAGTTCCACTGACGACACTTCGGCCAACGTCAATCGCCACGAGTTGCGGCCGCGAAGGTCGACTTGCTGGAGGTCTTGATCAAGTTGACCACTTGGAAACAAATGTCCGGCACTCGTCGAGTCATCAGGCAATAGCGCTACCTGTGAAAGAAGCGGTGCGTCGGCAATCGACCGTTCAACGATTGCGAGCGACTCAGCGTTGGTCGAAGGATCGTCAGCCAGCAAGTGATAGCCGGAAAGTCCTTCTTGGGATGCGATGAGATGGCGAACGGCTTGGGGCATCGTGGTACTCGACGCAGTCTCAAGTTCAATCATGTGCCGGTAAAACTCTGGTGGTCGTCGCACCGTCTGGCAGGCATTGTTAATGATGAAGTCAAGCCGTGGGTAGTTCGTGTCGACATGGTGACAGAACGCTTCAACGCTGGGAGTATGTCGAAGGTCAAGGCCGAAAATTTCGAGGCGATCGGCCCAGGTTTCAAAGTCGAGTTCGGCTGCATATCGCATAGCCGAATCGCGAGGGAATCGCGTCGTGACAATGAGTTGTGCTCCAGCGCGCAACAGTTTTATACCGGCTTGATAGCCGATCTTTACTCGACCACCAGTGAGGAGTGCGACGCGACCGCGAAGGTCAGCTGACTCGGATCGCTTCGCAAAATTGTATGCCGCACAGTTGGGGCAAAGTTGATCATAAAAGTAGTGAACTTGATCGAACTTCACTTTGCAGACATAGCAGTGCTGCAACTCGTGCACTTCGCGAAAGTCGTGGTCGTCGGTGAGATCGTGCTGGGTGAAGTCCTCGGGTGGGAAGACGTTGGGAGTGGTGAACACTGGTTTGGCTCGAAGAGTGCGAATCGCGGTATCGGCCAATACGTCTTCGTTGCGCTGCCGCTTGTCGTCGCGGGCCTGCCGCCGTCGGGCCTTCACTCGAATCCGGCGTTCCTCAACATCGGGGCAGTAGACATCTCCAGCGGCATTGAGAAATCGGATGCGATCAGTCTCAGGAAGATCGTCGATGGTTGTGCGATCCGCGGCGATTCCTTCGAGTAGTTCAGTCGCGGCTCGTACCTGTTCAACGATGCCGTCGACGGCGTCTGATCGGTCTTTGGGTGTCACGACAAAATATTGATCGCTCGGGCTGCGACGAGCGCCACGGTAATGAATGCCGCCGCGGACTGCACCATCATCAGCAGCTTCGACCAAAAACTTAACGGCATCGTGTCGGTGGGACTGAATGCCGTCGAATTGGTAAATGACACATAGAGATAATCGAAATAGGTCGGGAACCAGAGTTTGGTGAATACATCCTTCGACGCGTCCTGAACAAACAGGAAGTCTCGGGTGTCGATTTTCGTTTTATGTCGATCGTGGGGACCCCCACCATCGAGTTCCCAGTACCACAGCGAAAATACCAAGACGCTGGTGCCCCAAATCGCGATGGCCGCAAACACCAGTTCAGTGCCAGGGGTTTGGCTGCCACGCAAGAGTGAACGGACCAGCAAACCTAACGAGGTCAGATTTGCCACTGATATCACCGCAATGAGCAAAATCGACACAATGCGCATCCAGCGACCTTCATGCACGACTCGGTCAGGGTGCGATAGGAGCAACGGGATGAGCAGCACTACTTCAAGACACGGCAGCAGTAATCGATGGCCAACGACGTACTGCGGCGGCAACGCGAGGTACAAGCCCAATGCGACCACGATGGCGATCGCCGCTGGCCATCGCGGCTCCTTCCATGAGGGGGCTGGCGGTTGATCGTCTTCGGAGTTTGCGTCTGATTCGAGATCCGCCACACCGCACAAGGTAGTGGGATGATGGACCGGTGACCGATCCGCAGTCTCAGATGGTCTTCGTGACCCGAGCATTACCTGAACCTGGCATTGGACCGTTGCAGGCAGTCGGTTTCACCGTGGACCATCGAAACGTCGATGCCGCGGCTACTCGATCTGAGTTGTTGACCGGAGTAGCCGATGCTGATGGCCTGCTGTGTCAAGTGACGGATCGAATCGATGCCGAGGTGCTTGAAGGCGCTTCAAGGCTGCGGATCATTGCCAACCACGGGGTGGGGTACGACAACATCGATGTTGCTGCCGCCGCCGAGCGCGGGATCGTGGTGACAAACACCCCCGGGGTGCTCACCGAAGCCACCGCTGATCTTGCTTGGGCGTTGATTTTGGGAGTGGCCCGCCGAGTTTCCGAAGGCGATCGAATGGTGCGCTCCGGGAGTTGGACGGCATTTAGCCCGCTGCTCCTACTCGGGAAGCCCCTCGCCGGTCAGACGCTCGGCATTGTAGGAATGGGCGCTATCGGCACCGCGGTCGCCCGCCGGGCCCGTGGATTCGGCATGTCGGTCCAGTATTCGAGCCCGAGTCCAAAACCTAAAGCTGAAACTGAGACAGGGGCCAAGCGCGTCACGCTCGAGGCGCTGTTGGCAACGAGCGATGTCGTATCCCTGCATGCTCCACTTCGACCCGATACTCGACATCTCATCGACGCGGTTGCGTTGTCGACAATGAAATCAGATGCCATCTTGATCAACACGTCGCGCGGTGCATTGGTCGATGAAGTTGCGTTAGTCACCGCGTTGCGCGCCGGGACAATCGGCGCGGCCGGTCTAGACGTATACGAACATGAACCGACCCTCACGCCTGGACTCGTCGAGCTGAATCAGACGTTGTTATTGCCTCACATCGGATCGGCGACGACGCAAACCCGCGGCGCTATGGCCCAACTTTGTTGTGACAACATCATTGAGGTGTTGGCCGGACGATCGCCGATCACACCGGTCGCGTAAGGGTCAACTGCACGACGCTGATTTCGCGTTCGTCGAATGCAGCTTCGCAATACGCGAGATAGAAATCCCACATGCGCTGGAATGGCTCATCAAGGCCGAGCGCAGGAAGTTCGCGTCGTTGGTTGTCGATGTTGGTCCGCCAGCGCCGCAATGTTTCGGCATAATGCAAACCAAAGTCATCAACCGAAGAAATCGCAAAGTCGGTAACTTTTTTTGTTGATCGGGTGATCGAACCGATGGAGGGTAGACAGCCACCCGGAAAGATGAATGCCTTGATGAAGTCTTCGGTGTTCTTGGCTCGTTCATAGCGTTCGTCTGGTATCACGATGGCCTGAAGTCCCATCATTCCGCCTGGTTTCAGCAAGGTTGCGCACGAAGCGAAATAGGTGTCGAGTTCACGCCAGTCGACCGCTTCGATCATTTCGATCGACACCAACTTGTCGTACGTGCCGGTGAGATCCCGATAGTCGTCGTGCCGAACCTCAATGAGGTGTGAAAGCCCGGCCTCGGACACGCGGGCGGTCGAAAAGTCGAACTGCGCCTTGCTGATGGTTGTCGTGGTGACGCGGCAGCCGTAGTTAGCTGCCGCATGCAGAGCAAAGCCGCCCCAACCGGTTCCGATTTCGATGACATGGTCGTCTGGCCCGAGCGCGATGCGCCGACACATTCGGTCGAGTTTCTCTACCGACGCTTCCGTCAAGGTGGTGTCTGGGTTCGAAAAGTATCCCGAGCTGTACATCATCGTTTCGTCAAGCATCAGGGAAAAGAAGTCATTCCCGAGGTCGTAATGGGCACGAATGTTTTCGCGATCTCGCTGTTTGTTCGGAAGTTGCCGAGCGCGGATTCGATCGAATCCGCGACCAACTGTTCGGGCGACACCATTGCGCGCAGCTCCATACCGACTGACCTCGCGGGTCAGTAACCGCAAAAACCCGGTGAGGTCATCGACATCCCACCATCCCTGTAGATAGGCATGGCCGAGAGCGGCGCTTCCTCCGCTAAGGACTGATCGATAGGTGCGGGGATTATGCACCACCGCATTCACCGAAATAAGCGTCTCGTCAGGGTGACTTTTTTGGGTCGTGCCAAACGTGAACTCATCGCCACCGTCTTCCCTGACGACGATTTTGCCGTGGCCGGCGCGTCCGAGAAGTATCCATAAAATCTGGCGCGCGGTTCGATTGATGATGCCGGTTGCCGGCGGCGATTTTCGTGCCGGATGCTTGATGTAGGGCACTCGCTTGGACCAAAGCCGAACCGCCTGCAAGTGGATGGTCGCTGAAACTCGAAACGTTTGTAGTGGATGGCGCAGTAATGCCGTGAGCGCACTTCGCCGCGTAAGAGCAACGCGGTTGAGGGCTAGTTCAGCCTCAAAGACGGTCGAGTCGTCGCGTACCAATTCGAGTCGAACCGCTAGCGACGAACCAGGTTCGGCAACGGGCGCGGTAAACGAGAATCGGTAGGTGAGATCCATGTCCATAAATGGCGACACGTGCAGTGACTTCGGGAATTCGCGGATCGTTCCGTCCCCGCTATCGGCTTCGATGACATACCAGTGGCGCTCCTTCCACGGTGTGTTCGTGACCTCAAGCACGACGACATCGGGTTGGCCCGCCGCATCGAAGCACCAGTAGATGGTGATTGGGTTGAACACCCAACCCCATGTGCGCACGTGTGTCAGCATCCGAATCGGTCCGGCGGGGCGTCGGCCGAGTTCCCGCTCTACGACGTCGCCGAGTGCATCAATAAGTGATCCGTCACCTCCATCGAGATAGTCGCTACGACGAAAGTGGACCGGAGCGGCATTGCGATGGGACCACAACGGCATGTCATCAAAGACTTCGTCAATTTCGTCGAGGTCGAGCAATGTCATGACGATCGATGACTTGAACGAGTGGGGCTTGGGTGACAAACGGCGATGCCAAATCGAACCCTCGTACAACGCGCTTGAGCGGTGGTTGACAGTCGAGCGTCCTGCCAGACCCTGTCGCTCACCGGTGGCGGTGTACTGATCAATAGTTGCGGTCATAGTGTCACCCCAAAGTGGCGGCACACGTCAAGGGCTGACTGTACGCCGTCTTCGTGAAAACCGTGCCCCCAATAGGCTCCGGCAAAATACGTGTTTCGCTGTCCTTGTATGTCGTCGCGTCGTAATTGCGCGGCGATCGAGCCAGCATCGAATACCGGATGGTCGTATTCGTACCGACCGAGAATCGTGTCCGGGTCGATATCGTCATGGCGGTTCAAGGTGACCAGAACTTGGTGGTCGGACTGGATCGACTGCAATCGGTTCATCCAGTAGGTCAATGTGCTCCGGCGTCCAGTCCCGGAGCCCAGGTGATAGTTCCAACTCGCGCGAGCCCGCGGTGTCTTTGGCAGGAGTCGTGCATCGGTATGCAAAGTCGCGACATTCGGTTGGTAGCGGATGGCACCGAGAATCTCTCGTTCGGCATCACTCGAATCGCTCAGAAGTCGGAGGGCTTGGTCGCTATGACTGGCGATTATGACGTGATCGAAGTACTCGCTTGGTCCACTTGTTCCGAGAACTTCGACGCCACCGCCCTTCGACGGAGTCGATTCGCCCACGTGGCGTACGACCTTTTTGATGGGTGCATTGAGGCGAATGCGATCGTGGAACGGAGCGGTCAACGCATCGACATAACATTTTGATCCACCGGAAACCGTCCGCCACTGCGGCATTCCTGAAAGTTCAAGCAGTCCGTGGTTATTCATGAACTCGGCGTAGCTGAGAGCGGGAAATTCGGTAAAGGTCTCGGGGTCAGCTGACCAAATCGATGCGCCAAGCGGGATAATGAACCGCTCAACGAACGCCGACGAATAGTTGCCCAGCGAAAGAAACTCGGCCAGGGTTGGCCCAGTGCTGACAGCAGGGCTCAAGCGATGTTGATCCACCAGCTTTCGAGCTGAACGATTGAAGCGAAGGATGTCCGCCAACAGGCGATAAAACCATGGCTTGGTCAGGTTGATCCGTTGCGCAAACAGCGTATTGATGTTGGTTCCTCGGTATTCCAAACCGATGCGCGGATCGCTGACGCTGAAACTCATCTCGCTGGGCTGACTTGCTACTCCCAGGGTTTCGAGCAGTCGAGAAAAGTTTGGGTAGTTCCGGTCGTTGAACACGATGAAACCAGTATCAACTTGGTGGGTTTCGGCGCTGCCATTGGGTGAGGGAAGGTCGATGCGAACCGTATTGGTGTGACCCCCGATGTAATCGTTGGCCTCAAATACCGTTAGCGCATGATGTGGGTGCAGTAGGTGCGCGCACACGAGTCCAGAAATACCGGTTCCGATAATGGCGATGTTCATCGCGTCGAGCCCCGCTGATACATCGATTGATGGTCATCAGTCTTAATCGCAGCTTTGTCTTGCACCCAATCCCACAACTCGTCGGCGTCGTCGTTCGAGGTGCGTGTCCATGGCACCTTGTTGGTCCATCGGCGCCGCCGGTCAAGCCAAAATTGTCCATTGGAAGCTAACGGTTCGCGAGCTGACGCCAGCCATACCATGGTGTCGGCACCTTGTTGCGGGGTGCGTAGCCATGGTCCCATCAGGCGGTAGAAATCGGGAAGCGAAGTCGCAACCCCAGGCGTATCAACCCAACCTGGGTGCATGGCTTGGAAGATCACGCCACTCGCTGCGGCTCGATCGGCCCAAAGTTGATTGAGGATGACTTGCGCCCGCTTTGCCTGCGCGTAGGCCTTGACACCATTGAACGTTCCGGTCGCCATTTCAAGCTGATCGATCGAAAGTGATTCGGTGTACATACCGCCGGATGCCACCGTGATAACGCGTGATTGCGAAGTCTTGCTGAGCAATGGAAGCAGATCATGGGTGAGTAAAAATGGTGCGACGACATGGGTTTGTGCGGTGAGTTCGATGTTGTTCACCGTCAATTGGCGTTGATGGACGAGGGCTCCCGCGTTGTTGATGATGGCATCGAGCCGATCGTGGGTGCGGCTGAATTGTGCCGCGAACGTGCGTACTTGATCGAGGTCGGCAAGGTCTGCAATACCGACCTCTATGTCGGTGGACGCTGAGGCTTCGGCGATGCGGTCGCGCGCCGCCTCGGTGCGCTCCTGGTCGCGACCGACGATGCATACGGCTGCGCCAAGTGCGGCCAGGCGGGTCGCTGCTTCGAGACCCAATCCGGAAGTCGCGCCCGTGACAATCACGACCTTTCCAGTCATTGGCCGAGCGGGCTGGTCAGACCAGTGGAACACCACGTTGCGAACCTGGTAGCCGAACCGAGAAAAGCTGAGGGCGACAGTCGCTTCGAGCGCGAGATCGATCGATTCGGCAACGAGTGTTTGAACGGTCATTGACTAGCGCTTTGGGCGGGATGGCGTCGAGCGGCGCTGGCCTCGTCGCCTAGGCGGGAAAACAATTCAAGCGCGTGGAGGGTGTCGCCGCCCCAATAATCAGCGCCGAGCGCGGCAGCGCGTGATTCTGATGCGATCGCGTGGCCTCCCACGACGATTGGCGCGGAAACCGCTTCTCGTACTTTTGAAATGAGCTCAATCATGAGGTCGTCATTGATGTCAGTGGTGCTATTGATCGCGATCGCCACGAGCCGATCAGCGCCATTTGCGGTATCTATGAACGCCGACGCTGGAACGTTCCCTCCGAGATCGAGTACCGAAAAACCGTCGCTGCGTAACAGGTCGGCGAACATCGCGGTTGGCAAACTGTGTGCATCACCAGAGTTGGCACCCAGCACGATCGTGCCGCGGGTTCGACCACGGCGAGCGAAAAGTGGACCAAGTCGTCCAATAAGGCGTAGCAAGACCGCGGATGCCTGATGCTCTTGTGCGACGGTGAGTCGCTCGGCAACCCATTCATCGCCGATGAGCACCATCGCAGGGCTGAAGACAGTCATGTACAGCTCGGCGGGGTCCATCCCGGCGGCGAGCGCATTTTGCACGATGGTCCATGCGCCGGACTCGTCGGCTTCGATGAGTCGCAACGCGAGTCGTCGGTGGTATTCGATTCGGCGCGGTTTCGGCGCTCGGCTTTTGAGGTCCGACTCAGATGCAGGCGCGGTTTTCGGTCGAACGGGAGGTTGGGATCGATCGGCGATGAAACGATCCAATTCCGATTGTTTGATCTGCCACTCGGCGCCAACTTTTTCGCCGGTAAGTCGACCGGTCCGGACATAGCGATAGGCGGTCATGTAATGGATGCCAAGTTGTTCGGCAACGGTTACCAGCGAAATGGACGGTGTCGATGGCTCCGCGCCAGATTTCTTCACGGTTGAGGGTTGCCGGCGAGCTCGAGGAGTGCTGACTGCAGTCCGCCGGCCGCTTTGGTTCCAATGTGATTGAGCAACAGGTTCAAGAACGGAGAAAAGATGACAAATGCGCCCTTAAGCGAAAGTTCGGCGTGGTAGGTGACCCTGGTAACGGATTTCGTCGTCAAGTGACCGCTAGCAGTTTTGTCCTGCGTTTGCACCACCTCGAAGGTGATGGTGTCTTCGGAAATGACCGAGTTGTTTTCGGCCCGCACGGTTACCGAATTGGGTCGGTCGAACGAGGTAACGGCATAGGTCAGCGGCACATTTCGACCAGCGAGGGATGCGACCACTTGAAACAGTGAGCCCACGGTTACCGGTTCCGGGGTGATCATCGATGCATCCGAAACGCCAGGATCCCAGTCCTTGGTCGAACTGAATCTGGCTAAGTAGTCAAAAGCAGTCGCGATGTCGGCTGGCGTGTCGATGACCGTTGAATACTTCGCCATGACGCGCTCCCTTGGTGATTAGCGCTAAATACTATCGGCGATGGGCAAATCGCGTGCATCGGGCACCCAATTTGCGCTCCGGCGATCTACCCTCGACCAATGCACGCGGCTCGACCTCCTCACGGCAACGTCCTGTTCATTACCGTCGATCAATTCCGTGGCGACTGCCTATCGGCGATGGGTCACCCTCTGGTCAAGACCCCTTCGCTTGATCGCCTCGCTGGCGAGGGGGTGTTATTCACCAACCACTGGGCGCAAGCAACCCCCTGCGGTCCGAGCCGGGCATGCCTCTATACGGGAACCTATTTGCATCAAAATCGGTCGGTACTCAACGGCACTCCGCTCGATGCGCGATTTGCCAATGTGGCGCTTGAGGCTCGCGCCGCGGGATGGGACCCAGTGCTATTCGGGTACACCGACTCGTCAATTGATCCGCGGACCGTCGAAGATGACGACGATCGACTTCGCACCTATGAGGGGGTGTTACCCGGATTTCGCGCGGTACTCGATTTTCCTTTCGAACCGTTGACGCCGTGGATTGGTTGGCTCGCCGACCGCGGCTATCCGATTCCCGATGATCCGCAAGAGATTTTTCGCGGCGACCAAGCGTTTCCAGGCGCTGATAGCCACGAATCGTCCTGGGCGCCACCGATTTATTCGGCCGAACATAGCGAGACGGCCTTTTTGACCAACGAGTTGTTGGAGTGGCTCGACACACAAAACGATGAGCCGTGGTTTGTGCATGCAAGCTACTTGCGGCCACATACGCCCTATCGCGTCGTCGCTCCGTTCCATGACCTCTACGACCCCGCTGACGTGCCCCTGCCAACGCGTGCGTCAACGAGAGAAGTGGAAGGTGCATCGCATCCCTTCGCCGAGTTAGCGCTATCGGTCATTGGCGCTCCAGCCGACGAAGCGAAAATGCGCCAAATTCGCGCGACCTACTACGGGATGATTGCGGAGTTGGATCATCATCTCGGGCGCGTGTTCGATTGGCTTGACGAATCGGGACGTGCCGCTGACACCTTGGTGGTGTTGACCTCTGATCATGGCGACCAGCTTGGCGACCACTGGCTCATGGAAAAACTCGGCTACTGGGATGCCAGCTATCACGTTCCCCTCATCGTTCGTGATCCACGAGTGCCGATCGATCGGCGTGGCGGTCGAGTAGCGGCGTTTACTGAACACGTCGACGTCATGCCAACCATGCTCGACTGGATGGGAATCGACATTCCAAGCCAATGTGACGGCCGGTCGTTACTGCCGTTTCTCGCCGGAACCGACGTCGCGGAGCCCGCTGATTGGCGACAGCAAGCGCATTGGCAGTGGGACTTTCGAAGCCCCAGCACCCATGCTGCTGAGGACGCGTTGGGATTGACGATGGAGCAATGTTCACTTGATGTGATACGTGACCACCGTTGGAAGTATGTGCATTTTGCGGGGATGGCTCCGCTGTTGTTCGACCTGCGTAACGACCCGGGCCAACTCTGCAACCTCGCCGATGACGTCACCTATGCCAGCGTTGTGGCTGAGTATGCCGGCAAGCTGCTTTCGTGGCGTATGCGCCATGGCGACCGCACGTTGACAGGAACAGAATTGACTCGGTCAGGCGCGGTAACTCGGGTCGATCCCCGCGTTGGCTAAGGGCATGGCGATCACTGGTGATGGGGCGAGTCATCGACGAGCGCGACGAACGCGTCGATACGATCCTCCAACACCTTGAGGCTGGATGCCCAGAATTCGCGGGATCGCACATCAATCCCGAACCGTGAGCCGAGCCCAGCAGCGTCCACCATGCCAGTCGACGCGAGGAGCTCGTCGTAGCCAGAGCGGAACTGGTCAGGATCGTCTCGATAACACGCGTACAGGCCAATACCGAACAGCAGTCCGTAGGTGTAGGGCCAGTTGTAATAGGGGGTGAAGTAGTGCCCTTTGACTGCCCACATGCGAGGGTGCAGGTGCTGGTGGTCGAGACCATTGCCATAAGCCAGCTGCTGAGCGCTGACCATCAGTTCGTCGAGCTCGGTGACAGACAACGCTTGGCGCGCCCGTCGGTCACACAATTGCTGCTCGAAGTGAAACCGACTGTGGATGTCGACGACAACCTGGCAGGCTCCTTGAAGATCAGTATCAAGCAAGCCGAGCCGCTCTGCCTCAGGGGTTGAGGCCAACTCGGCCTCAACCATGATGGTCTCGCAGAAAATGCTGGCCGTTTCAGCTAATGCCATTGGGGTTCGACGTTGCATCGGCGAGCGTTCAGCCAAATTGGCATTGTGATATGCGTGTCCAAGTTCGTGG
Source organism: Actinomycetes bacterium (assembly GCA_037138595.1). Classification (GTDB taxonomy): domain Bacteria; phylum Actinomycetota; class Acidimicrobiia; order Acidimicrobiales; family Acidimicrobilacustridaceae; genus UBA4742. The sequence goes on from JBAXIB010000015.1 coordinate 26,865, forward strand.
GCAAGTGTTTGCACGCTGTCAACCGATCCGTCGAAGTTGACCATCACCCGCGATTCGCCGCCTCGCAGCGGTAGGCAAAACGCGCCGCCTTCTTTCCCCGCGCGGGGTTCGGCGTCAATCCAACCATTGGTCGAAGCGCGGGTGACCAACGCAGCAAGGGCTGGTGAATAGCCACCAAAAGCCTCAGTCACTCGGTCCAGCGCTTCGGGCCAACTGACTCTTGTTGTCGCCGCTGTGCCAACCGGAGCGAACAGATCCCACCAAGGCAGACCAGTGCCTTTTGCATGACCAAGATGTTGGGCCTTGGCCTGTAGGTACCGATGGAACTTGGGCAGCGAATCGGTAACCGCCAGTTGCATGGCATCGAGAGTTGACCGATCCACTGCGTTGGTGAACAGCGCGGGAGCAAGTGAATCGCTCCAACCCCGGCGGCGGTTTACGACTTCGGTTTCCCCCTTCGCTCCATTGAGCGCCGCGGCCAGCGGGATCACGACGGTCTCCCACGCGTCGAGTTCGGCTTCGAACGCTGCGCGTCGTTGAGTTGCGTCTGGGTGGTGCGCGAGGCCGCGAACGACACTCATGGGCAGCACTTCTGAACCGGTTACCGATTCGCCGGTGGTCGGGTCAATGGACTGCACCGAGACGGTGGCGGTCAATCTGGAGGTGATCGCGCCGTGCAATTGCGCCCACGCAACGCTGCCAGTGAGACGAAGGTCAGCCGCAAGACTTTCGGCATCTTCACTCATCTGGTGGAATGCTCCGGCAGCTGAACGCTCGAGGGGGTAGGCATGTTCGGCAGCGAGAGCACTATGCGCGATGAGATTTGCGACGCCTAGACGTTCAACCCAGGCTTCAAATCGCTTGGTCAACCGGGTGAGGTCACCCAATTCACCTTGGAGGCGTGAACGTCGACCGGCGGCGGTGTCGTTTCCAGAATCGGTGCTCGTGAAGGTATAGAGGTATCCCGACACCAGCCGCACCTGATCGAGAAGCCGATTGGTGTCGGTGAGTACCTCATCGAAGATCGCAGCCAGTTGATCGAAATCGACGTTTGATTCATCGACTGTCGCTTGACCCGTCGCCGTTTCGATCTGAACGCCGCGAACGTTATGTCGTTCGTACAACGCGACAAGTCGCGCGAGATCGGCGACGATCTGCTCGTGAGCAACCGCAAGTTCTCGCGAGTCCAATGCCGGATAGATCGTGCTTACATCCCAATGGGGGAGTGTGCCGCTCGTGGTCGCTCCGGTCTCGATTCTGCCGTTGCCCATGCCGAGGTTGTATCAGTCGGCGTAGATGTGTGGGTTTGTCGATCGAATCGGGCACACTGTCGGGGCCATGGAGACTAGTTATCGCGCCCAAGTAGCTGTTGCATTCGAGATTTTGGCCGAGGGGCTTGCCCCGTTTGTCGATGCAAGGATGTCCGAGGCTTACCCGGACGAGGACTGGATTCTCATGGCCGCCAGCAAACTTGGCAAGCGTCGCGATGTGTTGGTTTCGCTCGTTGATCCTCATTTTCAACTCGAAGTTATGGTCCGTTGGTGGGGTCCGGTTTTTGCGGCGGTATTGGCTGACCGCGATCGCGGAGCGGTGACTGAGTTACGAACATTTCGCAACTACTGGGCTCATCCTGACGAAGATCACCCCTTTGATCTCGAAGCTTCATCCACGATGGTGCATCTCGCCAGCGACCTGTTGCGGGCGGTTGGCTCGCCCGAAGCAAAACGGATGGTTGATCTCGCCGCCAATTTGAGTACCGATTCGGTCGGTCAAATCGCCCGAGATCGCGGCGTGCAGCCCAGCGACGTGATGATTGAGCAAATCAGTGAACTTCAAGTCGAACATGACCTGCTTGAACAGCAACTCCGGGAGGCGCGCCAAGTCGCCGATTCCGCCGCTGGTCGTACCAGGGCGGCAACCCGGCAACTTGCTGAACTTCAAGCCCAATACGCCGCCGTCGCAGGGCTGCGGGATCAATATCTCGTGCTTCAACATCAGCTCGAAGAAGAACGTGCCGAACGCGAATTGGTCCTCGGCGATACGACTTTGGTGCGAGGCCAACTCGAGCTGGCTGAAAACGCGATTGTCGGATTGCAACAGCAGTCACTCGCCCTCCACGATCAGCTGAGCGAGACACGTCTTGCACTTGCGAGTGCGAATCCAATTGACACCGAGATCGGTCGTCGATGGTTGTGGCTCATGACCGCGTTCATCATGGTGCTAGCCGTGATGGTCGCGATTCTCGCGCTCCAACTCGAATTCAGAAATTAACGATTTCGATTGCGGCGACGCGGATGGTGTCAACCATTCGCTCGATGCCTAGTTGAACCCTTAACGCAGCAGCGCGTGTTCAGGTAACTCTTGGGCGACGATGTCGAGTGGTGCCTCGCTGAACGCGGGAAACCTTGGCTGTGCTTGCATGCGCGCTCGCGTGGTGGCGTGCATGGGGTCGGTATCAAATTCGGGAATGACCTTGTCACCGAAGAGTTCAATCATTTCGAGCGATTCTTCATGGCTCATGCCGTCAGCCGGTAGGCCAAACGCCAGTTGGTCACATCCGACGGCTTGATATTTCGCTACTTGTTCGCACACTTCGTCGGGTTCGCCGCAAAGCATGTAACCGGCCGCAATGATTTGATCCAGCACATCTTCATTGGGGATCGCGGTTGGGTGTTGCGGCCACACCGGCGTGCCCTCCTTACGAGGCATCGTGTCGTGGTACAAGGCGACCATCGTGTATTGGTAACCGCGTCCCATCCCCATTGCGATTTGACGAGCGCGTTTGCGATCCGACAGGCAGATCACTGCGTTGGTCATCATGATTTGATCGTTTTTGTATTGCCCCAAGGGTTGGGTGCAATCGGCAACTGCTTGTTTGTAGGAGTCGACTCGGCCCTTCATTTTGAAGATGGGTTCGTAGTTGAATGCGATCGCCCCGATGCCAAGCTCGCCGGCCCGGCTGAAGGTCGGTGGATTGCCGCATGCGACCCAAATCGGTGGGTGTCCTTGGCCGTACGGCTTGGGAAGAATGTTGTGCGGTGTTGGGACGGTGAAATGGTCGCCGGCGAATTGGTAATCCTTTTGCTCCCACATTCGGGGTATCTGTTGGATGACTTCTTCCCATTCGGCTTTGGTCGAATTCGAATCCAAAATGTTGAACGTGGCGATTTCATGGCTACCGGCTCCACGCCCCGTGCCCCACTCGTAACGATTGCTGGTGACGTGGTCAAGCATGGCAACCCGTTCAGCATTTCGAACCGGATGGTTGACACGCGGCGACAGGTTCATGATCGCCGAACCAACATGGATGCGCTGGGTCGAATGCGCGACATACGGCATGACGACCTCGGGCGCAGACATGTGGCTGTATTCAGTGAGGCCGTGGTGTTCCCCGAACCACGCATATTTCCAGTTGTGGCTGTCGCCATGGATCGCGTACTCGATTTCGCGCATGATCGATAGATGCTCGAGTTCGCTGTTATGGGCGGCCGGACCTGGGATGTACCCGTTGAAGAACAGACCAAACTCCACGGAACCCTCCAAGATTTAGAACGTGTTCTAGATCGTAGGACGGGTCCTGTCCGGCGATGAAACCGAACTCAAGGCTGTCGGTCGGTTGCGCTGCGGTTGGGCGCCTCATCGGCAGCCAGGTTTTTGAGCGCGGCGGCTTTCGTTTCGAACTCGCTGTCGCTGAGAACGCCAGCACGATGAAGGTCTTGAAGCTTGGCAAGAAGCTCGATTTGTTCGGCCGGGGGGGCAGAAACAGATGCTTGCGGGGGCAGTTTGGGCGATGAGGCCGAAGTTGACGCGGCTGGTGCTGGTGCTGGGGCTGGTGCTGGTGCTGGTGCTGGTGCTGCGGCTGGTGCTGGTGCTGCCGGCGGATTTGGCCGGCCCTTTCGGGTGCGACTCATGATGATTGTTTTCGCTTGCTCGGCGAGTTCGAGTTTGAGTCCTTTCATAACGACGGGTGGTCCTTCACCGCGCTCGATGGAGAGTGCCGCTCCCGTCACTTTGCGTTGGACGACAACGTCCGAAATCTCCGAACCCATGATGGTTTGACGAAGTTGGTCATTTCGATCCCGTAGCTCGACCCGATCGCCGAAAATGACGAGCCGATCGCCAATGTGGTCGAGATCGGCGCCTAGCGGCGATGAACGCAATTCGATGAGCACCTTGGTCGCACCGACCGCAGTTGCAACGGGATCCTGGTCGTCGATCGTCGCGGTTTTTGGTGTCGCGGTTTTTGCGACAACTGGCGGTGGCGGTTTGGGTTTGGATTCCTCGGCGGCAGGTTCGCGCGTGGTCTCAGGAATCAGCGTCTCAGATTCGGCCGCAATCTCGTCCTCAAGGATTTTCACGGCGCGGCTGGCCGCCAGCCAACGGGCGGGCGCTTGGTTGATGGCGTCTTGGCGAGATGCGTCGTTCCGTCGACGAATTTGCGCTTCGGCGTCAGCTGGTGGTGCGTCGGCAACATCGCCTGATTGCTGATCGGCGACAACTTTGGAAGCTCGGGTTGGCGCGACGCGGGTAGCTAGGTCGGAACTTACCGCCGAGGCCATCGCGGGCTGCTCAGTTGCTTCGCCGGTTTCGGGTTCGCCTGCATCAGGTTCGCTGTCATCTGATGGCGGATACCACTTGCCATCGGACGCGAGCCACCAGCCAGGCTCGGGTGGTTCTTCGGTCTCTGATGGCCGATACCACTTGCCATCTGATGCCAGCCACCAGCCAGGCTCGGGTGGTTCTTCGGTCTCTGATGGCCGATACCACTTGCCATCTGATGCCAGCCACCAGCCGGGTCCTTGGGAACTATCGCTCACGCTCGAGGGATCTCCTGGTCATCGTCGAGATAGTGAGCGTACCTTCACCGAGCTGGGGGGCCGCGATTAGGCCACGTCAGGCGGGTCGAAGGAGGGTGACGAGCTCGTCGATCTCGACAACCACGGTGAACCGGTCATGGTCGCGCAACCATGCAAGATTTCGCCGATGCAGATCAATGTCTGGATTGAATTGGTTGAGGAACACCACTACTTCCATGCCATCGCGGCGATCGAGAATTGGCTCGAGTGCTTCGAAGGTCAATCGAATCCCATTGATCGTGCCGAGTTCAGCATTGGCAACGATGACGACGATGTCTGGACCAAGTGCGGCGATCATCGTCACCGCATCGCCCGGCGCGTCCGAAGCCAACGGCGATCGCACGCCACCGGCAGCCTCGACGATCCCGATGTCGCATCCAACGGGCCAAACGACTTCATCGACCAAGTCGGCAATGGTAAATGGCGGCCGACCAAGTGCATCAGCGGCCATTGGTGGGGCGAGCGGAGTTTCGTACCAACGGTGAGCCAAGCACACTTCGGTGGGGTTCTCCCCCGATGCGTCGGCCAAGACATCGGCGTCGGTCGTTGCGTCGTCGGTCGAAAACGACTGGGCAGGTTTGCGGGCCGCCACCGAAAGCCCTTCGGCTCGAAGCGCACCAAGTGCGCCGGCAGCCACCCAGGTTTTTCCTACTTCGGTCCCAGTGCCGATCACCATGGCAAGTCGGTGGGGAACGGTGTCGCTCACGGCATCTCCTGTCGCATCATTGGCAGTTGAATCAAGACGGTGTTTCTCATCGGGGGCTGGACGCCAACTGATTGAGACCGTCGATGAGGTCGCGGATTTGTTCGGCGGTATGGGCGGCCGAAAGTGCAACGCGCAGCCGTGAGGTTCCCACCGGAACGGTTGGTGGACGAATTGCTGGGACGAGGAGTCCACGGTCGAGCAAGCTTGCTGAAGCGGCGACCGCTTCATGTTCATCACCAATCACGATTGGTATGACCGGTGAAGGGTGGCCCGGAGCAACTTGTTCGATATGGGATCGAAGCGTTGCGCGAAGTTTGTCGCCTTCAGTTGAACTGACAATGCGAACAGCCGCAATCGCTGCCGCGGTATCACCTGGGGTTGGCGCCGTGGTGAAAATGAACGGTCGCGCTGCATTGATCAGTAAATCGATGAATTGTTGCGGCCCCGCGACGAAGCCGCCGAGTGAACCGAGTGCCTTAGACATCGTGCCCACCCGCAAGGTGGCGCATGCGCCGAAGTCTCTTGGTGGACTCAGCAGGTCGTGTGCCTCATCAACGACCAGCAACGATTGATAGTTGGCTGCGAGCGAGACAATTTCGTCAAGTGGTGCGAGATCGCCGTCCATCGAAAACACTGAGTCAGTCACGATGATGGTTCGTCCCACTGAGTCAGATCGAGCAGTTTCCAATAATGAGGAAAGATGATCGAGATCACGGTGGCGGTAGATCGCAACTTCCGCTCGAGCAAGTCGGGTGCCGTCGATGATTGACGCATGGTTCAGTTCGTCGGAAAAAATGCGAACATCTGGACCACCAAATGTCGCTAGTACTGACAGGTTTGCGGAAAAACCAGTGGGGAAAATAAGCGCCGCTTCGGTGGTGCGCCAGGCAGCCAACGCCGTTTCGAGCTCATGATGAATAGGTCGAGAGCCGACCACCAGGCGCGCCGATCCTGATCCGGTACCCCAGCGCTCGGTGGCCTCGATTGCCGCAGCCTTCACTGCTGGATGCTGGGTGAGGCCGAGATAATCATTCGACGCGAACGACACCACCTCGTGTGCTGGAGTTCCTTTGTTCGTGAGGAGCCGGCCACGAGGCCCGGCGGCGTCGAATGCTCGAAGTGAACGCCACCGGCCGGCATCAACAATCGCTCGGCAGCTGTCATCGACCCAATGAGCCCATGGCTCGGATGGAATCACTTCACTTTGACGCGCTCGTTCATCGGCCGACTTCACGATGCGGTCGATTCGACTCGGTCGATCCGATTGGCATGTCGCTCCGCGCTCCACGTCGCGCAGGCAACCCCCATCGGGGTCGATGCTGGGGCATCGACAAAAGGCCAGATCTCCTCGGCCAGTTTTCGCCAGTTTGCTGTGGCGTGAAGCTCACCGAAAATTGCATAGAGACCGAGGTTGATCCGTTGGATAATCGCCATGAACGGTGGAACGTTGACGGCGCGCATGATCTCGCGGTAAGGACCGGTGGTGTCAAAGAACCGTCGTACGGTTTCGGATGAAAACTCAGGGGTAATGGTGTATTCGGCATCATCTTGCACGAAGTCGTAAAAGTGCCCGAGGTAATCGACGATGTCGTCATCGGTGAAATCCATGCCCGGACGTAACAAATCGATGCTTTCGATAATCCGTCGAAACTCCGCTGCGTCATGGTCGATAACCATGGACTTGATCATGTCGCCGAAGACGTCAAGCTCTGCGTCGGTAAAGTGTTTGACCAATCCGAAATCAAGAAACGTCACGTGGCCGTCTTGACGGAACAAGTAGTTTCCGGGATGTGGATCGCCGTTGAACATGTGAAGCCGATACAGGCTGCCAAACGCGAATCGATAGATGGTTTCAGCGGCGAGATTGCGCTGATGCTGATCCCAAGTCGCAACTTCGGTCAGTGCAGCACCTGTCGCGAGTTCGGTTGTCAGGATGCGCCGAGTTGAGTAGCGACTGTGTACCCGCGGAATGTGGATTGTGGGATGGCCCTGGTAATAGTCCGCGAACTGACGTTGATTGTTCGCTTCCCGTTCGTAGTCGAGTTCTTCAATGAGTCGTTCGCGGAGTTCAGCAACGAGTGGCTTGTGGTCGAGCCCGGGGAATACATGACTCATGCCGGCGAAGATGAGCCCGACATTGTCGAGATCGGCGGCCATGGCATCGTCGACACCGGGGTATTGCACCTTGACCGCGACCGCATGGCCGTCATGGGTGAGTGCTCGGTGTACTTGTCCGATTGATGCCGCCGCGATGGGCAGGGGATCCCACTGAGCGAACAACTTGTCGGGATCGGCGCCAAGTTCAGATCGAACCATCTCGGCGGCTAGTTCGGGACTCATTGGTGGCGCATTGGTTTGTAACTCGGCGAGAGCAGAACGCACATGGTCGGGTAATCCTTGATCCAAGTAGCTCGCCATTTGCCCGAGCTTCATGAGGGCGCCCTTCATCTCGCCGAGCGCGTTCGTGACCTGTTGGGCCGTTTTCAGCTCAAAGGCCCGGTCAAGTTCGTCGTGCCGAGCGGCGTCGGCGAAAACCCGCTTGGCTCGATGAAGTGCGAGTGAGCTGCCGGTTTGTGCTCCAAGGCGGGCTAATCGAATGTTCCGTGCCCCGCGACTTGTCTGGCGCAGTGCCAGCAGGGTCTGACGACGATTGCGGACCAGCAATGCGCCCATCGCCGCAGCGACGACCGCGGCGCCCAACGTTCGAGAGACGATCTGGCGTCGGTTCACAATTGAAGATCCTACGTGGGGTCACCAGCCCCGAACAGCTTGAGAGTGAGCCGAAGGCGAGGGTTCGGTGTAGAAACACTTCGTGGAAACGACACTTTTTACCTTTCCGGCTTCTGATGGCCACGAGGTCGCTTCGTATCGCTGGCGTCCTTCGCCGACCGAAACGGTCATCGGAAGCGTGCAACTTGCTCATGGCATGGGCGAGCATGCAGGTCGATATGAGCGCCTGGCCGCAGCGCTGTGCGCTGCAGGGTGGGTCGTCTATGCCAATGATCACCGCGGGCACGGGCGCTCGGCGACTGGAGCGCATGTCGGTGATGGAGGATTAGGTGACATGGGTCCTGGCAGCTGGGCCGGTGTGATTGACGACATTGCAGTGTTGAATGATCGAATCGCTGACGAAGTACCCGGATTGCCCCGCGTGTTACTCGGCCACAGCATGGGGTCATTCGCGGCTCAGCAATTCATTCTCGATCACAGCGCCGACATTGATGGGCTGGTTCTATCGGGAACCACTGCTGTCGATCTAGCGGCGGCGACCTTTGAGCCGGATGCGCCGGCCGACCTCACCGCGTTGAACGGTGGATTCGAACCGGCGCGTACGCCCTATGACTGGCTTAGCCGTGACGAAGCAGAAGTCGACGCGTATGTTGCCGATCCATTGTGTGGATTTGGGATAGATGCCGCGGCGACGCGGGGTCTGATTGAGGCCGCGCCTCGGTTGGGTGACCCTGCAGTGCTTGCGGGCATTCGTGACGACCTCCCGATATATCTCGTTGCCGGATCAGCTGATCCACTGAACTTTGACCTGGCTTTGGTTGAATTGGTCGCACAGCGCTACCGCGATGCCGGCATCACTGACATAACGACCGACTTTCATCAGGATGCTCGTCACGAAGTCTTCAATGAAACCAACCGCGACGAGGTCACCGCGCATTTGATCGCGTGGCTGAGTCGATTCGCGGTTTGACCCGATGGCTGTCGTGGTGGCATCGCATGGGTGAGCCCTGGGCAATCAACGCGGTGACCGGTGAGTGATTACATCTCGTGGGTAGCAGCGGCAACACTGGTGCTCGGTTTCGGCTCGGGCGTATTAGCCGGCATGTTCGGCATCGGCGGTGCAGTGCTGACAACACCATCGATTCGAGTTCTCGGGGCGACCCCGATTCAGGCGGTTGGATCAACCGTGCCGGCGATCTTGCCGGCATCAATTTCGGGCGCATATCGCTATGCGAAAGAAGGCTTGGTTCATTGGCGGGTCGGACTGATTTGTGGATTCACCGGCGGCGTCTTCGCCGCGCTTGGAGCCAAAGCATCTGATCTCATTGACGCGCACTATTTGATGGTGCTCACTGCGGGCCTGATGGCATTCAGCGGAATCTCAGTCATTCGATCAGCCAAGATCATCGGTTCGGTTCCGGCCGGTCCAGCCGTCGGCGCAGAAGGCGAATCGGCTGAGATGTTCGCATCAGCGCGAGTTGATGACCCGACTGATCTGGATCAACTTGCACCTGATGCTCACCTAGGCGTTGGTCTCCTCGTCGCAGTCGGCGCGATCGCCGGTGGGATCGCCGGATTGCTCGGTGTGGGCGGCGGCATTGTGATGGTGCCGGCATTCACGGGAATCTTGCGACTCCCAATGAAGCTTGCCGTGGGATCAAGTTTGGTGGCGGTGGCAATCTTTTCGATACCGGCATTGATCACCCATACCGTGCTCGGGCATATCGATTGGAAGTTTGCATTGCCATTGATGGTTGGTGTCATCCCCGGGGCACAGGTGGGTGCCCGGTTGTCGTTTGCTAGTTCCGACGTCCTTGTTCGACGACTGTTCGGCTGGTGTGTACTTGGCTTTGCGCTGGTTTACGGAGTTTCAGAAGTCCTAGCGCTGCAATGATGGAGATGATGCCGCAACCTAGGGGATTCCTGCAGTGATTCGTTTTCGACCGGGTGTGGTGATCGTCGCAACGTTGGTGTTCGCGTCGCTGGCAGGTCCCGTTCAAGGCTCACCCGCGGGCGCTCAAACAACGGCGCAGTTCCCTCAGCCGTTGGTGTCGTTTGTGCCGTCAAGCGTTACTGGTCCCGTTGATCCCGCGCTTGCCGTTCAATGGGCGGCGGCTGCAAATTCGGACGCAACGGGATCGGCTGAGCCCGATCGGGTGCCGGTGGCGCTGCATTTCGCCCAACCGGTTGTTCTGCCTACCGATGCCTATCGCGTCTCGGTTCTGACTGGTTCGCCGTTGGGAGCGCGAAGTCGCGCATCGTTTGTTCGTTCAGCGGGCGTTGAATCCGGCACGTTGGAAACCAGCCAGGACGGACTGATTTGGATCGCGGCGGGGACTACTGCCGCGACCTTCAGTGCGGATGCGGTTGTAATCGATGTGCCAATCAATACCGTTTACACCTCGTCTCCAACAAGTGCGATGTGGGTGGAAGCTCAACTCGGGACGACTAGTGCTCGCACCAGTCGATCGCCGGCCTACTCACTCGCTGCATTCCTGGGTGTCACTCGCGACGGACTTTTTCCTTCGTCGACGTGGGGTGATCTTGCTGCGCCACCATCATTTTTTCCGTCCATTCCATCGGTGGTGCTGATCCCTGGGGTTGCTCCGACGGTGTCGGTCGACAATCAAGCATTGATCGTCGATGAACGAGTGCCCGTGCCGGACACCATTGGTGGCCAAGTAGTGACGAGTTCCACTGACGTGGTCACGTTTATGCCGGGGTTCACGCCGACCGGCGCGACTAACGCGGCAATTGCGATTGATCGTACAACCGGCACGATCCGAGCCTTGACTGGCTCGACGGGGATTCCGGCTGACCGAACCGGTGACCAGTCGTGGCTCGTAGAAGGACTCTCGGCAACCGATCCCGGCGGCGCTGCTCATGTCGTGATTGATCTTGAAGCAGTCACGTCGGCAATGGGTATCTCCATCGGCGACGCTGACACCTTTGGCATCGGACTGCAGCGCACCTTCACCCTCGCTGATGGTTCAACCGTGTCGGCATCATCGGTTGTTGGCTCATTGAGTTGGTTACAACAGTCGACAGTTCCAGTCGAACCGGCACCCGCAGAGGCTTCGTCGAACGCCGATCGCGTCGCACAACAGCAGATGGTGCTGCTGGTCACGGCTGGAGTTGCCGCGGTGCTGGTAGTCGCGGGCTTGCTGAGCGTGCGTGCGCGGCGACGTCGCTCAGCTGAAGGTTCTCTGGTTGCTGGGCGTTCGCCCGATGAAGCACTTGCGGCATTCGTGACCGAGGTCGACGCGATGAGCGAGCGGGTTGATCGTTTGGGTGTGTCACCGAACGATCCCGATACTCGGTCTTAACGACAGTCGCCTGCGCTGAGATCAAGCGCTTGCCGTTGGCGGTTTCGGCCCGCTACACCGCTCGTTGGTCTAGAGCGTTTCTGGCCCGAAGTAGGTACACCCGGAAGTGCACGTTTCGCGAACCCGAATGCAGGTCAATGCGGGAAGCGCGGCAATGAGCCGTGGCCAAATCCACAGGGCGATATGTTCGCTCGTTGGATTTTCTAGGCCGGGAATCTCATTCAGGTATCGGTGGTCAAGCTGGTCATTGAGCGGTTCCCACGCGGCGCGCAGGTCGGCGAAATCCATGACCCAACCGCTTACCGATCCGACCTCACCCGAAACCGTGACTTCAATACGAAACGAGTGGCCATGAAGGCGCGCACATTTGTGATCGTCAGGTACCTGGGGGAGTCGGTGCGCGGCTTCGAAACTGAACTCCTTAAACAGGTCCATTCGTCAGTCTCGCCCGAAAACTGGTCGGCAATGAAACCATCGGGTGACATGGCTCATGGAATACCGATTGTCTTGTGGGTCTGCACGCTGAGTCGCCACTGTGGATGTTCGAGGCAATAGGCAACGGCGATCGCAGTGTTTCGGTCTCGTTCGGGTCCGTCCATGGGCTGCAAATAAAAGTGATCGAATGCGAGATGTTGATACCGCTCGGGTTCGCCACCGGCCTGTGGGTAAACCAACTTCAGTTCGTCACCGGATTGCACGACGAGATCTGCTTGAGCCTTGGGGCTGACGCAAACCCAATCGATGCCTTGGGGAACAGGCAGTGTTCCGTTGGTCTCAATGGCAATGCGAAAACCGCGATCGTGCAGTGCGTCAATGGCCGGTTCGTCGAGCTGAAGCAGCGGTTCGCCGCCGGTACACACGATGAATCGATGGGTGGTGTCGATCGCGGCCCAGTTTGACGCGACCGCATCGGCCAGTTCGTCGGCAGTGGCGAAGCGCCCTCCTCCGGGCCCATCGGTGCCGACAAAATCGGTATCGCAAAACTGACAGATGGCGCTTTGGCGATGCTGTTCGAGTCCGCTCCAAAGGTTGCAGCGCGCAAACCGACAAAACACCGCGGCTCGACCGGCATGGGCTCCCTCACCTTGCAGCGTCGAGAAAATCTCCTTCACCGAATACGACACGCTGCGGAGCCTACGCCTCAGTCGTCATCGAACCGACTCCGGTTTGATACGTGGTTGGGTCGACAACCCCGGCGTCTCGGAATCCTTTTTTGCGAAGCAAACACGAATCGCAATGCCCGCAGGCCAAACCATCGGGCGAGGGGTCATAACAACTAATCGTGTGGGCGAAGTCCACGCCGAGCGACATGCCGAGGGTGATGATTTGCGCCTTACTGAGCGCTATAAGTGGTGTGTGAATCCTCAATGCATTGGTACCTGATACGCCAGCGCGAGTCGCCAAGTTCGCCGTTGCTTCAAAGGACTGAATGAATTCGGGGCGGCAGTCGGGGTAACCGCTGTAATCGACCGCGTTGACTCCAATGAAGATGTCGGTCGCACCTCGAACTTCGGCAAGCGCGAGCGCGAACGACAAGAAAATAGTGTTGCGGGCTGGAACGTAGGTGATGGGAATTTCGGCGCTGGCGAGTTCAGTTACGTCGTCGTGCTTTGGTACTGCGATGTCGGCTGTCAGCGCAGATCCACCGAATGTGCGCAAGTCAATCTCGCAGATGACTTGTTCGGTACCGGCATGGTGAGCAATTCGCGATGCAACTTCGATTTCAAAGTCATGGCGTTGCCCGTACCGGAAGCTGATGGCGATGGGATCAAAGCCATCAGCTTTCGCAATTGCTAGGCACGTGGCGCTATCGAGCCCACCGCTGAGCAATACAACGGCGGGCCGTGGCGAAGCCGCAGCTGCTTGGGTCATGGCATTCGAGCCTATGCCTGCCCCACCGATGCAGAATTCCAGATTTCGCGTTCAGCCGCACCTGGGTCACGAAGGAGTTGAATCGTCTCTCCGAATTCGACGACTTCACGACGATTGGTGTCGAAGGTCGGCCATGGCTTCGCAAGGCCGGCGTGACTCGGGTTGCCGGTGTGAGCGAAAGCGATCCATGCATCGTGCAACGCGAGTGCAAGTTCGCTGACGTCTTGATCGGTTCCCAAAAACATCTCAGCGCCAGGTTGTTCGAGGGTGTTGAATACGAATGGAATTTCCAGCGCGTGGCATGAACCAAGTTTGCCGTCGAAAGCTCGGGACGCCCAGCTAAACAGATACTGGAACGTGTTGTTGGGCTGATGTCTAGACTGTGCTTCCAACATCCGGATCGCCGGAATTCGGAATACGTGATCGGTCAGGACCGCACACCACAACTCATCCGCGGATGCATCTGGGCGATGCTTTCGGTAGGTTTCGATGAGTGATGCGCCATCGTTGCCGAGATGCGGCACGAGGCTGTCGGCCCGGCGGAGCAAGGTTGGATCATCGAGCCCGCCAGGACTCATGAGGTGGAAAAGGTTCCATTCGTCGGCGGTCGTGCCGGCAAGCAACGCGACGTCGCTCGACAAGCCGCGTTCGATGGCAATTTGAGGAGCATCCGGTAGCGCAATTCCATCGAGTACTGGCTGGAACGGCATTGCCAACGCAATGCCGTCGATGCCCGCCAAGCTTCCGGGATCGGCCAACAACTGCGCTTCGACAACTTTCTGAGCCGTGACGATTGATTCCGGTGATGCGGTAAGGAGCGCTTCGAAATCGGTCGTGCCGAATGCGGTCAAGAATGCAGCCGTAACGGCGTCAGCGGTGGCCAGTGACAGAACGTTCGCGGTGGCACCACTTTGGGCAATTGCTTTGTGGAAAAGTCCATGGGCCTGGGGCATACCGAGGAGTGTCCCGACGCTCATGGCCCCAGCTGACTCACCGAAGATGGTGACATTGTCGGGGTCGCCGCCGAAGTTAGCAATGTTGTCGCGAACCCACGCAAGTGCCGCGACCTGATCAAAAATTCCCACCAAGCCCGACGATGCGTAGTCGCTGCCGCCGACTCCGCCGAGTTGAAGGAAACCAAGTGCGCCCAAGCGATAGTTGATGGTGACGACGACGACGTCGCCTCGCCGCACGAACGACGATCCGTTGTACCAAGGCGTTGAGCCAGTACCGCTAGTGAACCCGCCACCGTGGATCCACACCATCACGGGCCGACGTCCATCGTCGATCGCCGAAGTCTGAACGTTGAGGCATAAGCAGTCCTCGCCCATTGCCGCCATGGGGCTATCGCCGAGCAAGCCACCCAGCATGGTGCCCGGCTGCCAAGCCAGCGGACCAAACTCGGTCGTATCGCGGGTGCCAGTCCAAGGTTCAGCAGGTGTAGGCGGGCGAAATCGGCTGTTGCCCCCCGCTGAAGCCGCATACGGAATTCCGGCGAACAGGATGACGTCATCCTGAACGCGCCCTGCAACGAGCCCAGTGGCAGTTGATGCGGTCAATGTGGACATGGCGCACTCCTTGGGAGTCAGTGGGGTGATGCCCATTCCGGGCTATCGGGTGGCATCGTTCTACACTCTCTCAGTGGAGTTGGGCCGATTTGCCGCCGAAGGACTCGATGGACCACCCGAATCTCCGAACTCGAAACCTGGCTGCTGGCCTCACCGCATTGTTTGTTGCGTGCGCGCTCGCGTCATGCAGCACGATGTCGTCACGCGCCTTAATTGGCACGCCGGCTGATCCATCGAGTTCGACGTCGACGACTTCGGTTCCCGCGTTCGTGTCGCTGTTGCACCCGGCCAACGGATTTCAAATTCCTGATACGCGATCGGTGGTGTTGCAAAAAGTGCCGGGCAAGCAGTCAGGTCCGCAACTTGGTGTCCGCGGCGGACAAGCAACGATTAGCGGTGGGGTAACCGGACCAGATGGTGCAGTGGCCGGAGCGAGCGTTCTGATTGAACGGTTCGTTGGCACGCTCAGTACCTCGGTCACGGTGACAACCGATGACGCTGGACATTTCAGCATCGATTCGGTGCTCGGCGGTCGGTATCGAGTTCGCGCGTGGCTACAACCTTCGTTGGCAACCTTGGAACCACCGACCGCGTTCGTTGCCGATGGCGGTCATTTGAATTTCGACATCAGCGTTGAGCGTTACGATGCCATGCGCCTGCAAGTCATGGCGGGGGCAGCGACTATGCGGATAGGCGATCCGGCGCCAGTCGACGCGCTCTTGGTTCAGGAATCGGTTGACAGCCAAGGAATTATCCGCAGCGTTGGTGTGAGCGGAGTGGCGATCACGCTGTCGTCGAAGTCGGCGGTGATGATCGGCACACCTAATCCGTCAACAACTGGTCCTGGCGGTCGCTCACAATGGCAGGTGACCTGCCAAGGTACTGGCACCGTTTCAGTGACCGCGTCGGCCGCGGCATCAGGGTCAGGATCAGCAGGAAGCTCGTCGATTACCGCAACGGCGGAGTTGCCTCCGTGCAGCGATCGCTCGTCATCGTCCACTACGTCGACAACGTCGGATGTAGCGACCACAACAACGACTAAGCCATGACGAAAAACCAGCGGCAGCGACGACGAAACAGCGAAAGACTGAACGGTGAGCCGAGTCGACGGCCGATCACTCGTCGTGGACTGCGCACCGGAGTTCGCGTGCTGCTTGTTGTCGCGCTCGGAGTACCGCTGATGATTGGCGCGGCGGCAGCATCGGGTTTCGGGTCGCTGTTGTATGGGGATTTGCCGGGCACGGTTCCGGAAGAACATGAGCGCGTTATTTCGCGGCCGAGTTATGTCTATGACAGCACCGGCGCGCAGATAGCGACTTTTCGTGAGTTTGACCTGAATCTTCCAATGACCAAGGAGGATGTTCCACAGGTCTTAAAAGATGCCGTCATTGCTGCCGAAGACCGAAAGTTTTGGACCCACAACGGTGTGGATCCCGAAGGATTGATTCGCGCTGCGGTCACAAATTATCGCGAGGGAGAAACTGTTCAGGGTGGTTCGACGATCACCCAGCAATACGTGAAGAACACATATCTCAGCAATGAACGTTCGGTGGAACGCAAACTGAACGAGGCAGTGTTAGCCACCCGACTTGAACGGGATCTGACCCAGCAACTTGGGTCAACAAGAGCCGCGAAAGAAGAGATCCTTTTTCGCTATCTCAACACGACGTATTTCGGAAGCGGTGCCTATGGAGCGGCCGCCGCCGCGCAGTCGTATTTTCGCACCGACGTGCATGATCTATCCATCTCGCAAGCGGCAGCGCTTGTCGCCATTATTCCGGCACCTTCGAAGTACGGGCCGCGTGACGACATCGGCAAAGCCGAGCAACGGCGCAAAGAAGTACTGGGCGAGATGCGCGACCAAGGATCGATCAGCGATGCGCAATATGAAGACGCGAAGGCCAAGGTGCTGTGGGTCGATGGGTTTGGCACGCCATCGGTTCCCACGACCGCGGTGTTCGGTCCGCCCGAGAAGGGCGCAGCGCAGTATCCGTTCTTTGTTGATTATGTGCGTCGGTACTTGATTGACAAATACGGCGAAGATGCGGTTTATCGCGGGGGCCTTCGGGTTGATACCACCATCGATCCTCGATTGCAGGGGTTAGCTGAAACAGCCGTTACCGACGTGGTGAATAAGGCGCGGCCTGACCCGGCTGGACATCCACTAGGCATGGCCCTGGTATCGGTCGAACCGTCGACGGGCTATGTGAAGGCGATGGTCGGTGGGCAAGATTTTGCAACCAGTCAAGTCAATCTCGCACTCGGCGGAAGTACCGGCTTCCAACCGGGTTCGTCGATGAAGCCCTACACGATGGCAGCCGCTCTTGAACTTGGCGTAACTCCCGAGACAGTGTTCCCCGCCGTTGGTGCATGGCCGGTGCCGGGTTGTCGCAAAACGCCAACAAATTCATGTGTCATAAATGGCGAAGCGGCTAGCACGATGGCGCCGGCGATTGCCGAATCGAGCAACACCTATTTCGCGGAACTCGCCTACGACATTGGCCCAAATAACATTGCGCGCATGGCAAATCGACTCGGGGCGCGTGCTACGCCGGGCGCCCCGATCGGGATCGATGCCACGAGAACGAATTACGCGGTTGGATTGACCCTCGGCACGTCGGAACTTTCTCCACTTAACCAAGCAGTGGGCTTTGCGACATTCGTCAATCACGGGGTTCGGCATGATCCGACCCCGGTAACCCGAGTGACTGAGCCAAATGGGAGAGTGCTCGAAAACAATGCCAACCAACCGGGCACACCAGTACTGAACGCGGCCATCGCCGACACCGTGACTGACTTGTTGCGGGGGCCGGTTACGTTTGGAACCGCAAGCCGTTCCTTGGCCGATTTTGGTCGACCCGCAGCGGGCAAGACAGGTACCACGCAGAACAATGCCGATGCATGGTTTGTCGGATTTACCCCGCAACTTTCGACCGCGGTTTGGCTCGGTCACACCGATGGAATCAACACGCTGGTCGGATTTGGTTCTGGTCCGGTATTCGGCGGAACAGTTCCGGCCGCAACTTGGAAAGCATTCATGAAACCGGCACTTGAAGGCGTTGCTCCATTGGATTTCGTCATTCCTGGCGCGCTGCCTGCGCCGGGCGGAGGCGGACTCGACCAAGGTGCACCGCTGGATTCGGGTGCTCGCCGAGCCAACGAATTGAATGTTCCGGATCTTCCTCGAGATTGCGGCGGTCCATGCATCGCCGCTGATGCGCCAGCATTACCGAAGCCAGTCACTCCGAGTCCGCCGAGTTCTGCGCCAGCGACTGAAGCCACAACCACGACTACTACGAAGAAAAAGGGGCCATGAGCGACGCCGATCCGCCAGCTAACGGACCAATTCCCACGATTAACGAACCAGTCGTTGCTGTGTCTGTACCCATCGCTCCACCTCCGCCGAATGCCCCACCTCCGCCCGATGCGCAGCGGAATGCTTCCCAAGGTCGCTCAGGCCTAGCGCCGAGCGCGACGCGCTCGAATGGTGAACGGCGAAGTGAATGGCGGCGATCGGAAAAAGCGCGTCGTTATGCGGCGCGCAATTCGGTGCGGTTCCCAATCTTTACTCGGTCGGTATTGCTGTGGTTGATGATATTTGCACTCGTCGGTTTGTCCTTTGGTGCCAGCGGTGCGTTCTGGTGGACACACTTCAACAGCCAAATCAGTCAGTTGCGTGCCGACACCCAAGATTTTGAAACCCGTTCACAGTCGGCGTCAGCAGATATCGAGAAGCAAAAGAATGACGCCGAAGCATCGATTTCCAATGCTCTCAAACCGTTAAAGGGGTTCCTTGATGACACCCAAACGATTCAGTTGGCGCAGGCGTTTGCCCCTTCGGTGTATTCGGTAGTGACCCTTGACGATCAGGGACGCCCATCGGTTGGCACCGCATTTTCGGTTGTGACGAGCGATACCGAAAGCTTGATGCTCACGTCGTATACAACGGTGCGGGCTGCGTCAGTTCGCCCTGGTCCAGCCATTACGTTGCACAAGAGCGGTGAAGACTTGCCGGCCAGCCTCATTAGTTGGGATGCCGAGCACGATTTAGCGTTGCTGCGCGTGGCCAAAGGAAACATCACAGTGCTGGATTGGGCATCTGATGAGGTCTCTGCGCAGGCGCTCGCGTCGCGGATCTTTCCAGTGAGCGGAACTGGCGGCAGCGGAGCAACGCTCACCAACGGATCATTGATTGATCAATCGTCAGCCGGTTTTCAACACACCGCGCCTTTGGGCGCGGATTTTCAAGGTGGACCGATCGTGAACGCTGACGGCAAAGTCCTGGGAGTCGCCTCGCTCACCTATTCGCCGCTCGGTTACGACAATGGCGAGATCCATTTTTCGCCGTCGATCACCATGGCATGCATCAAGGTGCTGAGCTGTGGCGGTGGCACACGCTCCCAGGGGACACCGGGCGGATGATCGGGCTGGTTAGCCTCGGAGCCCCGTTGGTGTAGGTGCCCACGCGACTTTTCCCAGTTGGGTATAGCTGGTCAAATCTCGATGGCGCGGCACGACGCGCACCGTGAATCCGAAATTTCCTGCTTGGTCAAAATCGAGTTCATATCCATAACGGCGCCAACCGTGCTGATCGCCGTCACCGACGAATGTCATCGGTAAACACGTTGGCTCTCGAAGCTCGTCGTCAAGATCAACGGCGCCGAAGAGAATCTGAACCTCGACATCGTCGGGTCCAAGGTCACCAATCACAGCCTGAGCGGTGACGTGGTAGGTGGTGCCGGTAGGTGATGGCGTTTCGGTCACCGCGGTAGACGTCACCAGAACAGCGGGCCACGAACGTTGCAGAAAACGTTTCCATTCGACGAACTCCTTGGCCCGAGCGTCTCCATTGGCTCGCAACTCGCGGGTCCGGCGAGCCGCGGGCTCGTAGAATGTTGTGGTGTAATCGCGAATCATGCGGCTTGCGCTGACTCGTGGACCGAGACGGCTCATCGACGCTTTCACTTTTGCGAGCCATTCGGTCGGAAGCCCGCCGTCTCCGCGTTTATAAAAAAGCGGCACAATCTGCCGTTCGAGCAAATTGAACAGGCTGATGGCCTCTACGTCATTCCGGGTTTCGACGTCGTCTTGCCACTCGGCCGATGGAATCGCCCAACCAACGTCGCTGTCGAACATCTCATCCCACCAGCCGTCGAGGACCGAACAGTTCAGTACGCCATTGAACACAGCCTTCATCCCCGAAGTGCCGCAGGCTTCTAACGGACGTAGGGGCGTGTTGAGCCAAACGTCGACACCGCCGACGAGCATGCGAGCGACCGTGATGTCGTAGTCCTCAAGCAGCACGAGACGGTGTCGCACATCAAGATCGGCGGCGAGAGTCGCCACTTGCCGCAGCAGTTCCTTGCCGTCATCGTCGGCGGGGTGCGCCTTTCCAGCAAACACGATTTGCACTGGACGTTCTTCATTCAACAAAAGCGCTTTTAGCCGATCCAAGTCGCGGAACAGCAGGGTTGCGCGTTTGTAGGTAGCGAATCTCCGAGCAAAGCCAATCGTTAAGACGGCTGGGTCAAGTACGTCGCCGGTCCAGGACACCTGTGATTCGCTCGCTCCCCGCGCGATTGCTGATTCCCGGAGGCGACGACGGGCGTACTGCACGAGGCGTTCGCGACAA
Organism: Actinomycetes bacterium; assembly: GCA_037138595.1. Lineage (GTDB taxonomy): Bacteria > Actinomycetota > Acidimicrobiia > Acidimicrobiales > Acidimicrobilacustridaceae > UBA4742. The sequence goes on from JBAXIB010000015.1 coordinate 47,555, forward strand.
TCTCGCCTCACGGCCCATAAATCGCGGTTCGGGATTGTTTCGAGACGTTTCCAAACTTCCACCGGAGCCTCGGGCCAATCGACGCCGAGCGTGCGCTCATAAAGCGCACTCATTTCGGGCGTCGCCCACGTTCGGGCATGCACCCCGTTGGTCACTGAATGAATGGGTACGTCGTTTTCAGGGAGATCGGGCCAAATCCCGGCGAACATGTGCCGGCTGACTGCGCCATGAAGGGCGGAGACTCCGTTCGACTCTCCCGCCAGGCGCAAACTCAACGCAGCCATATTGAACATCTCGCCTTCGGTGGTTCCTGGTTCATGGCCAAGTGCCATGAGGTCATCAAGGGTGAGACCACAATCGCGGCACCAATTCGAGAAATACTTCTCGATTAACTCGCGTGGAAAGCGATCGATGCCAGCGGGTACCGGCGTATGGGTCGTGAAAATCGCACCAGGTCGCACTGCTGCTCGTGCTTCGGAATAGGACAGTCCGTCGTCGAGAATCGCTCGGCGAATTCGCTCAAGCGCGAGGAAACCGGCGTGTCCTTCATTGAGATGAAAAACCTCGGGAAGTTTGCCGAGTGCTTGAAGCGCGCGAATCCCGCCGATCCCGAGGACGATCTCTTGGCGGATCCGTTCCTCTGGTCCTCCACCGTAAAGGCGGTCGCAAACCAGCCGGCTCGCATCGTCGTTTTCGTCGATGTCGGTATCAAGCAGGTACAGCGAGATGCGACCGATTTGTGCTTGCCACAGCGCAGCGTGAACACGCACACCGGCTAGCTCGACGCTCACCCGGACATCAGTCACCTCGGTAAGCGCCATCGCTCGCGGATCGAGGCGAGGAAATCGTTCTTGTTGCCAGCCACGGCGGTCAAGGTGCTGGCGGAAGTAGCCGTGTCGATAGAACAGGCCTACGCCAGTCAGCGGCACGCCAAGGTCGTTAGCAGCCTTGAGATGGTCGCCGGCCAGAACACCAAGGCCACCCGAATACTGCGGTAGCGCGGCAGCGATACCAAACTCAGGCGAAAAATACCCGACCGACTTCAATCCATCTGGGTGGTTTGGTTCAAACGTCATTTGAAACCAACGCGGAGCATCGAGAGTCGTGCGTAGCTGGTCACGCACGCCAGCGGCGAGTGACGTGAATGTTGAATCAGCCGCGAGCGTATCGAGTCGTTCTTGCGATTCGGTGGCTAGCGCGAGCGCTGGGTCACGACCTTCAAACCCCCAACCGGTTTGATCAATCCGACGGACCAAATCGATTGCCCGCTCGTCATAACTCCAACCGAGATTCATGGCCACCTCGCGCAACGGCTCGAGTGACTCGGGGAGATGCGAAATGACCGTGAAAGTTTGGACTGCCTTCATGGCGGGAACCTAACCCACGAAACGGTCGGCGTGTTCAGCGCGCCCGCCGAAAACGCCGATGGCCTCGGGGATCAGCCCAGCCCTATCGCGTGAGGCAAATCGGCGATCGAGTCAAGAATGTGGGTGTGAGGCGCGGTCTCAAGTTCGGAGCGCCCATGGGCACCGGTGAGCACGCCGGCAACTACTCCCGCGCCGGCGCGCCAGCCGGCGAGTAGGTCATTGGCGGTATCGCCCGCGACCACCAGGCTGCGAACGTCGTCAATGCCAAGTTGCATCAACGCGTGCAGCGCAAGGTCAGGGTACGGACGGCCACGTACGCCAGGACTGGGGGCAAGCGTGAGGTCGACGAGCTTTGACCAGCCGAGGACGTCAACGATGAGCGCTTGGGTTTCGGCGGAAAAACCAGTGGTCAGACAAATTGCAATTTCCGCGGATCGCAATTGGGCAAACGCCGCCTCGGCTCCGGCAATTGGCTCGATCACGCCTTGCTGGACCGCATCACTTACCGCTCTTTCGAATGCGGCGGTTGCTTTTTGGGCCTTGGTTTCGTCATTGAGTAGACCCCGGAATACAACAATTTTTGATTGGCCCATTGTCTGTTGCACATAGGCCAGGTAATCGGGAACTTGCGGGTCATCAGCATCGATCCCGATATGAGCGAGTGCTGAAAGAAATGCCGTAGTGACGAGGCCATCGTCGCGAATCGTCGTTCCCGCCATGTCAAGCACCGCTAAGCGGATCGCCACATCAGGCGCGGATTTGCTGCTGAACGAGGTCATGTTGGCGGGCCAATCTCAGTGATGGACTGTTCGGCGATCGCGGGGGAAAGGGTCATGCCGCGGCCGCCAGGGCCAGTGACGATCCAGACCCCCGGTGAAACGTGTTCGCGATGACAAATCGCTTGATCTGTTCGCTGCGAATACACCCCGGTCCACCGCCGAACCACCGCCGGTAACGGACGTCCCAAAATTGATTCGACTCGTTGACGAAGGTGTTCATAAGGCGCTTCTGCAGCCGCGAAGTCAAATGGTTCGTCGTAGTCGTGGGTGTCGCCAATGGTGAGTTCTCCTGTTGCTCGTTGAGACACGAGCAACTGCATGTGATGGTGCGACGCGACTGGCGATTGCGGCGGTAATTTGGCGAGGGCCGGAACTTGGAACCCGGGGTAATAGCGCAGCGAGTCGCCATCGGCGAGTGATGTGGTGAGTCGCTCGCCGATGTCCTCGGTCTGCATCATCTGTAAGCGGACGGGCCGCACTGGAGCGTTTGCCAATAGTTCGGCCATCGGCCCTTGCCGTTCAGCCCCGGGACACACGACGATGACATCGCCGCTGTGTCGCACGTTGGTGTGGTCCAACACTGAACCACTTTGTACGTCGGTGACGATGCGGCCGCCAAAGAATCGGTAGCCAAAATCGGAACCACTCGACGCAGCGCTTGCGCCAGCGAGCAGTTGTTCACGCAGCGCGGGGAGTGCAGCGCGAGGTTCGACGACGGCATCGGTTGTGCAATACAGGCCACCGAGTACCTCGCCTCGAATTGCCGGGTTTATGGTTCGTACTTCGCCCGGATCAAGCCGTCGCAAACCTCGTTGGCCAGCATCGGAGCGGGCAATCACCTGATCAAATACGTCGAGTTCCTCGGGAAGCTGCGCGACGGTGATCGAGCCATCAGGGCGAAATCCGACGCCGGGAGCATCCGCCGCGACTTGCGCCCAAAGCTCCCGAGCGCGCAACGCAAGCGTGAGTTCTTCCCCCACCGCGCGTCCGCTGACCCAAACCAAACCAAAGTTGCGGACTGATGCCGAACGTGGTTCGAAGTCGCGATCGAGGTGCGTCACGTTCCATCCAGCCCGCCGGGCAAAGACCGCGTGCATCGTGCCGATGATTCCAGCTCCGACAATCACCATGTTGGCCATGGCGCCGGTTTACCACGTCGTCAGGCTGATGGGACACGGCGACATAGACGAACCGAGCGATTAGGCGCCGGATCGGATGGTTGCGAGCGCTTCGTCTTTGTGCTTTGTTGCTCGCATCTGCGACGAGAACTTCATGCGCACAACGCCTTTGGGGTCGATGACATAGGTAATGCGACCGGGAATAATCCCCAGACTTTTGCCGACACCCCACGCGGCCGCGACCTTGGCTCCCTCGTCGGCGAGCAACGTGAACGGAAGGCGGTATTTCGCTGCAAACTCAGCGTGCGATTCGACCGAGTCTTTACTGATCCCCAACACGACCGCTCCGACGTCGGTGAAGTCTTCAAAACTGTCGCGAAATGAGCATGCTTCTTTGGTGCATCCAGGAGTGTCGTCAGATGGATAGAAGTAGACGACGGTCCAGTTGCCGCGGAAACTGTCGAGGTTCACCTGCTCGCCAGTTTGTGAAGGAAGATTGAAGTTCGGGGCAAGGTCTCCAACCTGTACGGAACCATTTGGCGTTGCGGGAGTCATGTTGTCCATGTGTACCTAAGCCATTTAGACGCCGCAGGTATTCCCGACGGGTTGTGATTCTTCGAACCCGTACATCGCTGGGCGTGGTTGCATTAGATTTTCACCTCATGGTGTCCATCGCCGTTGTGAACCAAAAGGGGGGGGTCGGAAAGACCACCGTGGCGCTGGGCCTGGCGTCAGCCGCGTCTGCACTTGGCCAGCGCGTTTTGGTTATCGATCTTGACCCTCAAGCCAATGCCAGCACTGGTCTCGGAGTCTGGGATCCGCCGGTTACGGTCGATCGTGCCCTTGAACGCGATCAACCGGGTGGATTGGTTGACGTGCTTGTTGCGGGAGCGTGGCCGACTAGCGATGGTCAGACCTCGCCCGATGTGGCGGCGAGTTCGCCGGCATTAGCCCAGCGAGAACCACTATTGGCCAATGACCCAATCGGTGCTCAGGATCGTTTACATATTGCAATGGCAGGAATCAGCCACGACCTGGTGATTATCGATTGCCCGCCGTCGCTGGGACTGTTGACTGTGAATGGCTTGTTCGCCGCCGATCATGCCTTGGTGGTAACCGAACCCGGAGCGTGGGCTTCAGATGGGGTACAGCAAATTCTGCGTACGGTGTCGCGCATTGGAGCTCGTCGCCCCGACGGACTCGGGATCGCCGGCATAGTCGTCAATCGGTTAGCCCGAACCCGCGATGCGAAGTACTGGTATGACCAACTCCTCGAAACCTACGGTGATCAAGTGTTGCCTCCGGTTCGATTGCGAGCGGCAATTCCTGAGGCGACCGCACAGTCGTTGCCAATTCACGGGATGGGCCATCGAGCCGGAGCGTTGGAAGCGGCGGCTGAATTCGACGTCTTATTGGCAGCAATCGTTGCGTCAGTGAGTACGAATCAGCCGGTCGAAACGTCGGCTCACTCCTCGGATGCAGTCCCGGCCGCGGCACAGAATGGAGTAGGTGATGGCACAGTACGATCCGCAACGGTCGAACAGTCGGCAACGGAAAGCTGACAATGAAGGTCCAGCGCCAGTAGACGCGCTTCTGGGTATCGACACCAATGTCGAGACCACCACCGACAACCGTGTCGACACCACCGTCGAAAAATCTCACGCACCCGACCGATCGATTGCGCCAACACCGGTTTGGACCGAATCGCGGGCAGTGTCGCGTCATCAGCGGAAGAACTTGATCCCGGGCCTTGCCGTGTTGTTCGCGACGTTGGCAATTGTTCTTTGGGTGACGCGTCGAAAGAACCGGGCGAAAAATTCCTGACTGGACGCTGTGGCTACTAGCCCGCAGCTTTAAATGATGCTGCAGTAAGAGCCTCGCGCTCATCGCCCTGCACGTCATCGCCTAGTTGGGGAGTCAGTCGACGTTCGTCCGAGCGTCGTTCGTCGACGCGTCGTTCGCCGACTCGCCGAGCCGAAACACGGCGTTCGCTAGTTACGGCGTTCCAGTCCTGAATCTTGCGGCGATCCTCGCGAATACGGCGCGTGGTGCCAGTGCGATGATCACCTGACTGATCGAAGTGATCGAACGTATTTAAGGCTTGATCAAAAGCTCCAAGATCGCCGCGAGCCAACGTGGCGAACGCACCGGCGGCGGCGGCATCGCGTCGTGCTCGCGGATCTTGAGACACGAAAATGACTTTATGGCCGCTTGCGATGAGTTCGGGCGTCACCTCTAAACCGGTGAGTCCCATGAGGTCGTTTTCGATTACGACGACCGCGTCGGGCACGTGTTTGGCGATTTGAACAGCACCGAGTGCAGTTGAGGTTTCACCGACGACACTCCAACCGTGGGCATCGATGACGCTGCAAAGGGCGCGGCGAGCCATGGGGTCACTGTCGCAGACGAGCACCGACGTTTGAGTCACGTCCGAAGTGTGAACCACAATGCCAAGGTCGTCCAGAGAAAAATGGGCCAAATGGCCTATTTTTTTCGGATTTGTGACGAACTAGGTGAAGAATCCCACGTTAGGTGGTCGTGGGTTCCCGCAATGGAGTAAACGCCTATGAGGTGAGTAATCGTCGCCTTTTTATCGGCGACGATTATGGTTCGTTTTTCGCCGAATCTCGAATGTGTTGCCAGGAGACTTAGGTGCCTCAAATTCGAAAAGGTTGGGATCCCACGTGAGCGTCATCGTGTTGATTCGCGTCCGATCGCCGCGACGCGAGGCACGGAGGTGACGTCGTGGGATCGCCGACTGTCCTCGGCTCATAATCGCCAGACTGCGCAGTCCCAATACAGCCCAGCACTTGATGCTGCACCTGTTGATCTCGCCGCGCAAGGATTGAGCGGCGAGCAGGTCCGATCAATCCTGACCGACACCATGGTGGTGACACCCGACATGGTCGCGGTATTCGCGTCGATTGGTCGCGACCTGCTTTGGGCAAATGAAGCATTTGTCACACTGGTGCCTCAAGACCAAGTTGATGACATTTGGTTGGTCAAGCTGCTCGACGAGTGGTCGAGTGGACATTTCCAGGTAAAAGTTTTGCCAGCACTCGTGAAGTTCGGTCGTTGGCGAGGCCGGTTGACATTCGTGACCGACGACGGCCCAGTTCCGGTTTCAGCAGTCGTTGTCGCGCATCGTGATGCGAACGGAGATATTGAAACGGTTTCGGTAGTTGCGCGCGACCTAGCAGAACTGCGTATCGCCCAAGACGATGTCACCGCGACCGAAGCGCGATTCGCCGCGATGATCGACAATGCGGCCGATCTGATCGCGGTAGTCGATGCCGATGGCGCTATTGGTTACATCAGCCCGGCGGCATGCCGAATCCTCGGCCAGAGTGCGGACCAACTCAATGGCGCGTCGTTGATGTCGTTGTTACATCCAGATGATCGGCCCAACGACGTCCTTCGGTTGGTTCGCCCCGGTGAGGACGGCATGAATGCGCCGGTTGAATTGCGGTTGCGGAGCCACGATGGTTCCTGGCGGTATCTCGAGGTGATTGCCACGGACCTTCGCGAGAATCCGACTGTCGGTGGAGTTGTGCTTAACGCGAGCGATGTAACCGAGCGTGTGGAAACAGCGCTAGCGCTCGCCAACCGAGCCTTTACCGACACGTTGACTGGATTACCGAATCGTGCTCGTCTGTTAGATCGTTTGGGTTGGGCGTTGCAAGATCCGTTACAGGCTCCGGTTTTGTTGATTGTCGCGGACGTTGATCACTTCAAGCCTTTCAACGCTGTTGCCGGGCCGGGCGCGGGGGACGTGGTGCTGAAAGTCGTCGCGGAACGCCTGAAGTCAGTGGTGGGCGATAACGCGACATTGGCTCGGCTTGGCGGTGATGAATTCGCGATAGTGGTAACTGAAGTCGCTGACGTGTCGACAACAGCGGAATTCGCTGACCGGATCCGGAATTCAGTTCGTGCGCCGATCGAAGTTGCTGGACAAGCAGTTGCATTGACGATGAGCGTGGGAATGGCCCTCGGCGGCGCAAACCTTGGCCCTGAAAACATGGTTCAGAGCGCGGAAAACGCGATGGCTCAGGCGAAGCGCGACGGCGGAAATCGGGTCGAAGTCTTCGACCAAGGAATGGCAGAGGCGACGGTGCGACGCGACATCGTCAAACGTCAACTTGACCACGCGCTCGATCACACCGGGCTCAGCGTTCGCTATCAACCAATTGTTGACATCGCGTCGATGAAAGTCGTTGGCGGCGAGGCACTTCTGCGCGTCGAAGGTGACTCGCGACACCTGCTTTCGCCCGCGGAGTTCATCGATGCCGCAGAGTCGAGTGGGCTGATATCTCGACTTGGGCTACAGGTATTACAAATCTCAGTTGATCAGCTAGCGAACTGGGCACGACTCGCCGACAATGGATTAGTCCATGGTCTGTCAGTGAATGTTTCACCGCGACAACTCGGCGATCCCGAATTCTCCGATCAAGTCCAACGCGTGCTCGAACACGCTGGTGTTTCGCCTGGACTCGTGTGCTTCGAGCTATCCGAGAACATGTTGATTGGTCCCCATCCGTCGCTCGATGGGGTGGTCTCGGACCTACAGGCGTTGGGGATTCGTATTGGAATCGATGATTTTGGCAACGGACAGTCATCTTTCGGTTACCTCAAACGCTTCCCCCTGGACTTTGTGAAAATCGACCGGTCGTTGGTGGCAGGGATAGATAGCCACGCTGCTGACACGGCCATTATTCGAGCCACCATCGAATTAGCCCACAATTTGGGTTTGGTCGTTGCGGCGGTCGGAGTCGAAACGGCATCCCAACTCAACGCGTTGGCCGCCATGGGTTGCGACCGCGCTCAGGGGTATTACTTTGCCGCGGCATTGTCAGCCGAAGAGTTCATCGGTCACATTTTGCAACCGTCGATCTGACCTCGATGTCCGGTTCCATCACGGTGATCAAACGATGAGATTGGCGCGCAACCAACCTGTTACGCCCTGGTGGCGACCTCGGCTCGGCAAATCAGCCATGATGGACCGGTGTTTGACAATGTGATTGTGCCGACGAATGGTTCGATTGAGGGTCGAGTCGTTTTTGCGCCGGCCCGAGATTTCGCGTGGCGATGCCGAGCCCGGTTGGTGAATGTAAGCAACATCCCGATCAACGATGATTCATCGAAATCGGTTGTGAAACAGCGTGCGATAACCCAGAGCGGAAGCGAAACCGAGTACTGGGTTGATAATGAACGTCCCCTGGCCGAAGCTGCAGTTGTTGCGGCATCGTTTCGACCCAACAGCGTCATTTGCATTGCTTCTCCTGCGCCGCGCTCGAAAGTGCTCCGGCTCGGTCGTCGGCCATTGAACTCAGTAGCCACCGAGGTCATTCGCCAATCTGATGTGCCGGTGGTCGTCATTGGTCCGTCGACTGAAACCGATCAAGGGATGCCCATGACCGAAGTTATTGCCCTGCTTGACGGCACTGCCACAAGCGAAGCGGTACTTGTGTCTGCTTCGCAGTGGGCGTCGAATTTCAAGGTCGATCTGCTGCTTGCCGCGGTGCTGCCGTCAAGTACTGGTTCGGCGACAAGCGAATCGCAAAGACAATCACTCCAAGTTGAGTACCTGCGAGCCCAAGCCGCGTCGATGGATGGCGATGAGTCCATTGCCATCGAAGTGATCCCGGGACGTGGCACCGCTCGAGACTTCACACTGCTGCTCAATGATCATGAGTCTGCAGTAGTCATGATCGCCCGAGGTCCGGTTGGAAGTCGAGTCTCCAAAGCGACGACCGAACTGCTCAAGCGTTCGCCTCGCGCCGTAGTGTTGATGCCGTCTTAACTGGTCTTAGATCCGCGACCGGGACGGCGACGCCGATCGGCATCGATGCCTCGCGCTCGCTCGATGAGATCGGGAAGGCGAGAACCGAGAAGGCGATCGTCCTTGGGTTGAGAAAAATCGTGTCCAACCGCTTCAAGAATGCCAGCCATGGTGACGCCGTATTCGTCGGTGACGCTCATCCATGTCTCGTGAGCCTCCTGAGAAATTTGAACATGAATCGCTCGGTAACGCGGTTCGGAATCTTCGTTCACGGGATTGGAGGGTAGACGTTTCGTCAAGGCGATTAGTTCATGAAATTCATTGATGTCACTATGCGATTGCCAAGGTCGCGGTCGCCAGTAATCGTTACTCGGCCTTCGGCGAGTGCCTTCTCGGCGGTCCATCGTCCAAATCCAAGCGCGGCATAAGTCTCGACATCCATGGTTAGGGAGACGGTGGGTTCGGCAATTGGTTCGTCGGTCAACCTGGCTCGGCCATCAACGGCCAATGACACGATTCCGCCCGCGTCACCTTCGATGATGAACACAATGGAGGATCCATCTTGGGCCTCGGCGCGTTTTCCCACCACCATTGGCATGGCTCGGGTGACTCGCCCAACCGATAACACCACGGCGGGTCCAGCGAGGTGACCCGGTTGGTGAACTGCTCGGCGCATGTCTTGTTCGTGAGCCCAAGAGTCCATCACTCGGACGACTATGAATTCGCGAAACGGTGCTGGCCCAAGCGGCGTGGGTCCGATCGTGTCGAGTTGGACTTCGGTCATTGATCGGTAATCGGCGAGACGGTTCGACGCAACCGTCTTGAACTCAGCGAGGACATCGGCTCCGAGCCAGTTGCGCCGAGACTCGACCCAAAGTTCATTGAGTTCGCCAATGGAATTGTGGAGGTGGTCCGAATGACGAATGTTCACGTCAGGCGCAGGCGTGCCCGCCATCATCAATTCGGTACCCGATACGTGGGTGAGGTTGTCCTGCACCGACCAACCTGGCAATTCGGTGCCTGACTTCCATTCGCGCTCGGTAAGCCCCTCGCCGAGTTCGATGATTGACGTCCACACTTCGGCGAGTTGGTCGATGACCGGGTCACTCACGGATTACTCCGGGACATTCTGAGAAAGTGAAACGTCGCACTGAATTAGGACTGGCCGATGCTGAATGCGGCGATATCGGCGTCGAGACTTACTTGGATTGCTTCTGCCGTATCTTGTCGAGAATTCGTCCGAGTCATGATGAACGCTGCGGCGCGGAGGCGATCTGCCATGTCGTGAGCCTGTTCAAGCGTAGCGGTTTCAACCGCGTCTGGTTCGACGACACGGTCAAGAAAGTTGACATCGATCGCGCCAGCCGGATCGGTGATAACTGCGTGGGCAACCGCGCTAAGGAAATATCGTTTGTCGAGGCGGTCACGTGCGAACTCGACTGCGAACTTTGGCAGTGGCATCCCAATTTCGACTTCGGGCAATCCAACTTTAAATGGACCGTTAGCCCCGATTCGCACGTCCGCAGCCATGAGCAGAATCGCGCCCATCGCTAGTGCGTGACCAGTGACGCCTAGCACGACGGGCATGGGAAAGGTGAAAATCCGTAACGCGAGGTCAGCACCAGCGCGAAGCAGGTCGCGTGCTTGGTCCGGACCGCTCATCATGACCGCAAGGTCGAAACCAGCCGAAAACTTTCCGGGACGTCCGACGATGGCGACCGCTCGAGCTTGGTCAGTTTCGGCTCGAGTCAACATTGCCTGAATCGTCGCCAATACGTCGTGGCCAAGGGCATTGGCTTTGCCGTCATCGAACCGGATGATTGCGACGTTGCCTTCGAGTTCGTAGGTCACGGGTTGGTCAAGGGTGTCAGGTGAATCGCTCATGGTCGGCACCCTATCGGTCGTCCAATAAGCGATCGGAAATCGTCGCTGGGGCGCCGTGAGGATTCGCGCTTCGATAAGTGATTCGAACTCGCGGTCATCTATGATTTTCCGATGATCGGACCCGCAGTTGAGACCAAAGGACTGAAGCGAAGTTTCGGCGATTTTGAAGCCGTTGCCGGGGTTGACATCACCATTCCGGCCGGAGAGATCTACGGTTTCCTCGGCCCAAATGGGGCGGGGAAGTCGACCCTCGTCAAGACGCTATGCACCTTGCTGAAGCCGTCGGGCGGATCGGCAACCGTCGCAGGTTTTGACCTCGCGTCGCAGTCAACAAAGGTGCGGCTCAGCATCGGGGTCGCGCTGCAAGACGCCGCGCTCGACCCGAAATTAACCGGACGCGAGATCCTTACGCTGCAGGGGCGTTACTACGGTCTTCATCGCGACGAGATTGCGAGTCGCATGGGCGATGTGTTGTCGCTCGTCGACATTGGCGACGCGATCGATAATCGGACGGGTACCTACTCGGGTGGAATGCGACGACGCCTCGACCTTGCCGCGGCGTTAGTGCACAACCCGGAGGTGCTGTTCCTTGACGAACCAACAACGGGTCTCGATCCGGTTAGCCGGATTCGTGTTTGGGAGGAAGTTCGTCGCCTGAACGACGAACTCGGAATGACCATTTTTCTAACGACCCAATACCTAGAAGAGGCTGACCAACTCGCACATCGGGTTGGCATCATTAGCGCCGGCAAAATCGTTGCCGAGGGCACGCCCGATGCGCTCAAGCGGCAGATCGGATCAGACGTGATAATTGCTCGCATCGTGGGAGATGTCACCGTTGCGCAGGATGCGGTTCGCCCCATTGCCGGGGTTGAATCGGTCATGATTCGTGGCGAAGAACTCACGATTTCTGTCGCCGACGGCGCGGCCACGGTAAGTCCGATCGCCGTGGCGCTGAGCGGAAGCGGCGTCAAGGTCGTCGACCTCACGTTGCGAACCCCCACGCTTGACGACGTCTTCTTAGAACTGACTGGTGCACATATCCAACAAAGTGCTGACGGCGAGAAGGTTCAATCATGACTTCGATTTCGTCAGCGGTTGATCGAACTGACCTGCCACGTAGCACGGTGCGCGCCCGGCCTGGTGGTTTTTTTCGCGATCTCACCTCGGTGGCTCGCCGCGCCCTCAAACTCATACCTCGCGACATCGAGAGTGTGATTCCTGCGCTCGTTGTTCCCCTGTTCTTTTTCGTAGTCAATGTGGGGTCGTTGTCGACTGCCTACGAGATGACGAACCCGGGCCAAAGTTTCAAAGCATTTCAGATCCCGGTCGCCATCATTTTTGCCGTCACCGGTGTCTCTCGTGCCTCGACCTTGGTCACCGACATCCAGGACGGGTATTTCGATCGGTTGTTGATGACGCCCATGAATCGGATGTCGCTGCTGTTGGGACTTATGGTCGCGGATTTCGCGCTGGTCATTGCGTTGTCGATTCCGGTAGTGGTCTTGGGAATGCTGCTCGGAGTCCATGTGACAACTGGCATCGCTGGGGTCGCTTGTTTCTTGTTGCTCGCCGGATTGTGGGGCGTCGTCTTTACCGGATTCCCGTATGCCATCGCGCTCAAAACTGGTAGTCCGGCTGCGGTTAACTCCAGCTTCATTCTGTTTTTCCCATTCGCGTTTCTCACCACTTCGTTTCTTCCTGCAGACCAACTGCAGGGGTGGCTCGCAACCGTTGCGCAATACAATCCAGTGACTTACCTGCTTGCGGCATTGCGGTCATTGATCATGACTGGGTGGGACGGGACCGCATTATGGCAAGGCATTGCGGCGGTCGCCGCGGTGGGACTCGTCAGTCAAACCCTGGCATTCACGGCGTTACGAGGTCGGGTCAAGAAGGGTTAGTGCCGCGTGTGACTCGAAGCGTCGGCACCGCGCAGTCGTCGCGCCGCGTTGCGTGGCGTCTTGGTTAGGCGATATGAACCCAGTTGCACGGCGGCAACCGATTAGTCGACTTGGGTCACGAAGTCGATGAGCGACTCGACAGCGCCAACCAATGGTGGTTCGAGATCGGCGTAACTGTTTACCGAACCAAGCAGTTTTTTCCAAAAAGCTCGCGGGTCGTCGACCCCGATCCGCTGGCATACGCCGTCTTTCCAGTTCTCGCCTCGAGGTACGTCGGGCCAAGATGCCAGACCTACCAACGTCGGTTTCACTGCCGCCCACACGTCGACATAGGGATGTCCGGTGATGAGCACTTGAGGATGATCGATGGTCGCGGCGAGTCGCGACTCTTTCGATTGATCTACCAGGTGATCGAGCAAGATCCCGAGTCGTCGGCCCGGACCGGGCCCGAATCCGCGCACCATCTCGTCGAGGTGGTCGGCACCGTCGAGCATTTCGACGACGACACCTTCGATGCGAAGATCGTCTCCCCATACTTTCTCTACCAATTCCGCATCGTGGAGTCCTTCGACCAGAAGTCGACTCGCACGCGCAACTCGCGCGGTGGCATTGACGACGGAAACTGATCCAGATGCTGTTCTTGGTGCATTTTTGGTGGTCGCGGCGGTTGGTTGAATGAGGGTGACCTGCCGGCGATCGACCATGAAGCCGCCGTCGAGTAAGCGCACTTGACGATCGCGTCCATCCGCGGTTCGCAACGTGAGTATTCCCTTTGCTACCGATACGACCGCGCCGTGCACGCCGGTGCCTCGCTGCTCAACGACTAATCCAGGAACGGCTTCGATTTTTGGATAGACCCGTCGGCGAGGATCGCGATCGATATCGATTGGATCACCGAGGATCCCATTACCGGTGAAACGAGGCTCGTTGTTGTCGGTCATGTTGTTGTCGGTCATAAAGTCGAGTTCGTCACGAAAACGCGATGTCAGTCGGCATCGGTGTGTCAGCCGCCGACAAGGGAACGGATTTTCTCGGGGCTTGCTGGCCCGTCGTAAGACAGTTCACCATCACGAAGTCCAATGCAGCGGGTCGCTTTTGGTGTGAGGTCCATCTGGTGGGTCGAACAAATAATTGCTGCACCTTGTTCAGCAACATCGGCGAGCACGTCGACCAACGTTTCTTGGCCTGGCGTATCGAGACCGACGAATGGCTCGTCGATCAACAGCAGCGAGAACGGTCGAATGAGCCCAAGGATCAGCGCCGTCTTTTGTTTGAGGCCGCGGCTGAATCGCGACGGGAGGTCGTCAGATCGTTCGGTCAAATTGAACATGTCGAGCAAGTCGTCGCCGTATTCCTCCCACTCCTGGGTGTTGTGCATCCGAGCGATGTATTCGATGTGTTCAAACAGGCTGAGGTCGTCATAGAGAATGGGTGCATCTGGCAGGTATGACGTGCCCGCACGCGCAGGCAACGACCCGATCTTCTGCCCCAGCACCCATGCACCACCGTTGGTTGGCTCGATGAGACCGGCCGCAAGGCCAAGAAAGGTCGACTTACCAGCGCCATTGGGCCCTACGAGCATGACGAGTTCCCCCGGTTGGACTTCGAGGTCAAGCCCAACCAGACCCATGCCGTCGCCGTAATCCTTGCCTAATTTCGAGGTTACGAGCGCGGCTGATGAGGGCACCTCGGCATCGGAAATCGGCGTGAGTGCGTCGTCATCGGTTTCATCGGATTGATTTGGGCGGGAGCGTTTATCGGTCACAGATGGCTCGGTTTCTTGTATCGGAGGTACATGCCGGCGGCGAAGATGAGGAAGAACGGATACGCGACGAGGTTGCTGACCTTGGCCGAATTGATGGCATCGGCATTTCGTCCGGCACCGAGGAGTGGCAACAACGCGACAACGACGATCGCCGGTGGCGCAACGAGTCGAGCTGCGAGCACAAAGCCCAGCATGTCTTGGCCGAAACCGAGCAGCCCGGCAACATTTGGCGCGCCCATCGCAGTGCTGACGGCGGCGGCGACGGTGGCAGCACAGGCAACACTGAGAATCATTGGAAGGGCCAGGCGGCCGACGACTGCGCCTGGAACCAAAACCAACGAGGATGCAGCCGTGATAGCGCACATCACGACCATCGTGATGATGGCGGCTGGCAAATGCAAAATCAGGATGCGCCCGCTGTCCTCCGGAAAACTTTCCCATCGGCTGGGGTGGTCGATTTCTTGGGCGATGGGCTCGACCGCGTCATATGCCGCGAGGTATAAGGCCAGTCCGGCAACGATGAACATCGCGGTCGTGCCTCGCCACATCGCGCCAATCGAGAGACCAGCGACGATGGACAACCCAATCATCCGTAACAGTCTCGGCACGGGAAACCGCAAATAGCCTTGCCAGTCCCGCCGCCAGATCGGCGGCATGCGGCCGCCGTGTCCAATGCCGAACCACGGTCGATTCCTTGGCTTTTCTTGTGAAAGTTGACGGCGCAACAGCACGACTGTTCGCATGTCTTGCAGCGTGACTGCGAATCGAAGTTGCGCGACCAAACCAGCTCGACGACGTGCGGCCTCGATCGACAGTTCGCCGACACCTCGCACACCGACCACGGCAACGGCAACGGCAATCGCCGCGCCAACCAGTGCGATGGGAGTGACTCGGATACTCCAAAACGCGAGCCCACCGAGCCAAGTGAGCGGAGAGGTTCGTACTTTGCCCATCACGTCAGCCACTGACCATGCCAGCACGAGCGCGGCGATCACATTGGTAATCCACCACTTGACCCGTCGACCCGAAGTGATCATCGCGGTGCCGACAGCGAGGATGGCGATGAGGGCTGCGGTCAGTGACGAAAAGAATGTCGCGCCAACAACACCACCAGGAATTTGTCGCCCGGCTAGTAATCCGATGATCGCGCCGATGATCGTTCCGCAAAATGCCATGAAGCGAACTTGTTTGATTGCCGGACCGCGGACAACAGCGTCGCGGGGGACAGGCGCCATGAGTTCGTGTTGCACGACTGGTGCCTCGAGCGTGAGTGGTCCGCCGCGGCCACCTGAGCGAAGGCCGAATGCCACCGTGACGGCGATGAGCAGCCCCAATGCCGCGGGGCCCTGATCGGCAAGTTTTTCGAGGCTGGCAGGTGAAAGTTGCTCGTCGGGAAGTTTCCCCACCAAGAAGATCACGCCAATGGTGCCAAATAACGCCGTGATATAGACGCGATAGACAGCGTCGATCCAGTGAATGTTTTCGAGACGGTTTGAACGTCGCGCTCGGCGGAGGTCACGAAGTGCGCCGGTGGTGGCCTCGGTGTCGATGATCATCGTGCGTGGAATCTATCGGTCCGCCCCGAACGGTTGGAATCGACCACACTTTGTGGGTTCGGTCCGCACGGCCCCCACGGGGCCGTAGCCTTTGGCGATGATCCTCGCCGACCTCGACAAAGTGGCCGTAAGCCGCCCAGGCAAGCCGTTGTTTGGCGATCTCTCACTGACGATCTCATCGGGTGATCGCCTCGGCATCGTGGGATTAAACGGCTGTGGCAAGTCGACATTGATCCGAGTTATCACTGGTGAAGCAGAGCCTGAGTCAGGACAAGTTCGCCGGGGTCGCAGTGTGCGGATTGCCTCCCTTGATCAGACTCCAGACCTTCCGTCGGGACGGGTGATCGACGCCGTTGGCGATGGATGGGAAGCCGCTGCAGTATTAGATCGCCTCGGGATGGGAGGTTTGGCGTCGGCCGATATTTCAACTCTTTCCGGCGGTCAAGCAAAACGGGTAGCGCTGGCCCAAACGTTGGTTACCGAATGTGACCTGTTGATTTTGGACGAGCCAACGAATCATCTCGATATTGATGGCATTGCGTGGCTCGAAGACCGGCTTGCAACTTTTCGCGGTGGTTTGATCTTGGTCACCCATGACCGCCATGTCCTCGATCGCGTGACTAGTCGCATTCTCGAACTGGATCGAGGAAAAGGCTATGTGCACGAAGGTGGTTATGCGTCGTATCTCGAAGGGCGAGCGCGCCGCGATGAATTAGCCGAAGATGCTGAATCAACGCGTCGCAACTTGGCTCGAAAAGAACTGGCGTGGCTGCGCAGGGGTGCTCCGGCGCGAACTAGTAAGCCCAAGGCACGGATCGAATCAGCGACTGCGCTGGTCGAAGGACGGGCCGAGGCGCCTGCTCGGGCGGGGATCCCTGATTTGCACATGGGAACTCCTCGCCTCGGTGATCAGGTTATTGAGTTGCATGGTGTCAGTCATCAATATGCTGCCGATGGTCCAGCCCTCTTCCATGATGTCGAGTTGTTGCTCGACAAACGCGAGCGGCTCGGAATCGTCGGCGCCAACGGGACTGGCAAATCGACATTGCTTGAGATCATCGCAGGACGTCTCCAACCCACTGCGGGTGAGGTCGTTACTGGGTCAACCGTTCAACTCGGTTATTACGATCAGCTTGGAGTCACACTTGACCTCAATCAGCGGGTTCGGGATGCCGTAACCGGTGGCGTACGCAATCCTGATTGGCGCGACGCCGCGTTGTTGGAACAGTTCTGGTTTTCTGAGGATGCGCAATGGGCACCCATTGGATTGCTTTCGGGTGGAGAGCGCCGGCGACTGCAACTATTGCTGACGTTGTCGGCACGACCGAATGTGTTGTTGCTCGATGAGCCGACCAATGATCTCGACATCGACACATTGCGGGTGCTTGAAGAATTCCTCGACGATTGGCCCGGGGCACTCATAGTCGTCAGCCATGATCGTGCGTTTCTCGAGCGAACCGTGGCCGATGTTGTTGTGTTTGACGATTCGGGTCGCGTTGGCCGTCGCCCTGGTGGGTATGCCGCGTGGGAAAACGAGCGCCGAGCAGCGAAACGACCGACGAAGGCAAAAGCAAAAGCAGTTGGTGGAATGGGTTCGCCGACCACCGACCGCAAGACCCAATCAACAAGATCAGCGAGCACGATTCGTCAACTTCTGAAACAGGTCGATAAAGATCTTGCCGCCGCACATCGCCGACAGGCCAAGCTCGAAATCGACATTGCTCAGGCCGGTTCCGACCATCAAGCAATGACGCGCCTTGCCGCGGAATTGGCGGAAGCATCAGCCGCGATCGTCGACGCGGAGCACAAGTGGCTCGAACTTTCTGAAGAAGCTGAATCAATCAACTGAGCTTGAACCGCTGGCGCAAGGGACTGTCCGGGGTGACCGCCACGTCGGCCGAGAACCGACGTTGCGGGGTCGGGCATCTACGGTGTTGGTGCCATGGCCGGACGAACGAGCAACGCAGGGCAACTCGATGCCCATGGAGCTGGATCGTCTCACTTGCGCTGGTGGAAAGTGCTCGCCGTATTCGCGGGCATTCTCGCCGCTGTTTGGTTGATAGCGGCGGTCGCGGCCGAAGTGATCCCGCGTGACTACCTGTATCCGCGCCTCGCCCATCCGGCGGGTGGACCGTTGACCGACATGTGGATGCGGTGGGATGCCAGTTGGTATCGCGAGATCGTGCGCCACGGATATCGATATGAACCCGGGGTGCAATCGGCGGTGGCTTACTTCCCGGCGTATCCGGTCGCTATCGCCGCCGTGGGGTGGGCGTTTCCGACCATTGCGACCGCTGGCGTCGCGCTCACGGTTGCGGCCGGGGCTGGCGCAGCAGTGTTGTTTCACCGTTGGTGTGCCGACCGGATGACCGCTCAATCGGCATTGATGGCATTGCTCGTGCTGCTGACCTATCCCTACGCGTGGTATCTGTTCGGTCCGGTCTATTCCGATGCGTTTTTTGTGTGCGCGGTCATCGCCGCATTTGTTCTCGTTGAGCGCGACCACTTCGTGCTCGCGGGACTGGTTGGTTTTGTTGTAACTGCATCGCGTCCAACTGGAATTGCCGCGGCGATCGGCTTGGTTTTGGTCGTGCTCGAGCGAGCAAATCAAGTCGCCGCGGCTCATGGAGTTGCGAAACATGACGACCAATCCGGCGCGCGTGATGATCGTTCTCTGGAGTCGGAACGCCGCACTCGTCGACTTGGCCGCGCGGTGATGAAACGGTTCGACCCTCGGGCATGGTCGTGGCGCGCAACGCCGGTGTTGGTGAGCTTCGGTGGATTAGCAGCGTGGGCGAGCTACTTGTGGGTCCGGTTCGGTGACCCGTTGTTGTTTTTGCATATTGAGAGCACTTGGTGGCAAGGGGCGGGACCGCGCACCTGGCTCAAAGTGGCTTTTTTCGATCAAATCCACAACGTTCCGCATTCGGTATTCGCGTCCAGCCTGATGCTCCACGCGGTTGTTGCATTGGGGGCGATCGCGCTGGTGCCGGCAGTGGCGCGTCGATTTGGATGGGGCTATGCCGGCTATGTCCTGATCGTTATGGGTATTCCGCTGTTAGGAACCAAAGATTTCATGAGTTCAGGACGCTATTTGCTTGCCGCATTTCCACTATTCGCACTTATTGGCGTCTGGCTGTCGCAGTTTCGTTCGTGGATTCCGAGAGTGCTGTGGCTGTCGGTTTCGGCGATCCTACTCTTGGTGTTCACCGCGCTGTGGAGTGCGGGAAAGTACCTCGCCTAACGCGTTCGCAGTTGTCTCTGACAAGATGGCGTCTGACTTGTTGTCCGCCGAGGAGCGCGCCATGCATTGTTCGTCCCAAGCCAAGTGCAGTAACCGATGACCGTCGCATTGGTGACCGGTGGTGGCCGCGGAATTGGTCGAGCGATTTCGTTGGCGTTGGCTGCTGATGGCGCGGACATCGCAGTGAACTATCGAAAAGACCAAGACGCAGCCGATGCCACTGTCGCTGAAATTGAATCCATGGGACGGCGCGCCATTTCCTATCGCGCCTCAATTGATTCGCTGGATGATGACCGTCGAATGGTTGCTGAGGTTTTGGCAGATTTCGGAGCGATCGACATCTTGGTCTGCAACGCTGGTATCGCAAGTCGTGGCCAATCGGTGGTTGATACGGATCCAAATGAACTTGACCGAGTTATTCGCACGCACGCATTTGGCGCACATCACATCTGCCAGCTCGTCGTACCGTCGATGCGGGCGAGCGGTCGAGGCTCAATCGTTTTAGTTTCATCGGTCGCCACCCTGACCCACGCGGCATATGCGGGGCCCTACAACATGGCCAAAGCCGCTATCGAAGCGCTCGGTCTGACGCTGGCTAAGGAAGAACTACCGAACAACATCAAGGTGAATATCGTGGCGCCGGGACTCGTTGACACGTCAATGGGCCAAAAACTCATGAAGGCTGTTGCCGACGTTGACGACATGCGGACGCTGGACGCTTCGATGCCATTTGGTCGAGTCTGTACTCCCGACGATGTAGCCGCGGTGGTGCGTTGGTTAGCCGGAGACCAGAATACCTATGTCACGGGACAAAAAATCAACGTTGACGGTCTGGCTGCGTTCGGTCGTTAACCGCGATCACAGTGAAGTCGGGTTCGTCTTGGGTGTGATGGTCGCGTGACCGTCCCGCTAACCTGTGCTCTATGACCACGGGGACAGAAACAGCCATGGAAGCAACCGCGCCGACTGATGGGCCTGACGAGCAGACTTCGATCGATCCGGTTTTCGTCATAACGGATGCGGCGATGGCGAAGGTTCTCGAGATCCGTGCCGCTGAAGAGGATCCGACTTCGCTGTGTTTATGGATCGAGGTCACCGGTGCGAATGGCGTCGATTACACCTATGACTTGTCGTTTGAGACCATTGCTGAGCTTGCGCCGACCGACCAGCTCGTCACAATTGGCGAACTCACCGTGGCCATTCCGGCTAATAGCCTTGAACAGTTGCGAGGGGCGACGCTCGACCTGCCGACGTCGGCTGGTCAAGGCGGCCTCGTGCTGCGCAATCCGAATCGCCCTAACCCGCTGACTGGGGTTGACCTCGTACTCACTGGCGATTTGGCCGACAAGATCGGACAACTCCTCGAACAATCGATTAATCCATCGTTGGCTGCGCACGGCGGATTCGCCACGCTGGTGGGCGTCGACGGCACGAAAGTGTTTCTCACCATGGGTGGTGGCTGCCAAGGTTGTTCGATGAGCGCCGCGACGCTGGTTGAAGGCATTCAAGTAGCCATCAAAGAGGCACTTCCCGAGGTGACTGACGTCATAGACGCGACTGATCACAGCGCGGGCGAAAATCCGTTTTACAACTGACCAAACTCGCCCGACTATCTGGGGCTGAAGGTCAGCAAATCAGGTGTGGGGGATGTGATCACCAGCGAGCAAGCTCGTGGCTGCCGCGTACACGCCGTCGCGATCAAGGCCAAGGTCGGCGAGAATTGCGTCGGGTTTGCCGTGAGCGAGATAGGCAATCGGGGTTCCGAGTATTCGTACCCGTGGCTCGCGCTCACCCACTGTGAACTCGGCTAACTGATCGGCGATTGCGCTGCCGACGCCGCCTTCGCGGATTCCATCTTCAATGGTCAACACACATGGGTAGAGCGCAGCATCGGCCAACATGATCGGGTCAAGTGGTTTGCACACACGCGCATCCCAAAGTGTGACCGACATGCCATCAGCGATGAGGCGGTCGGTTGCTGCTTCGGCGGCGTCGAGCATCTTGCCGACCGCAATGATGCACAGGTCGGTGCCCTGTCGAAGCCGGCGGGCGAGGAGACCGGAACCGATGTTGTCGATCGATTCCTGTCGGGCCGCGGTCTTAGGCCACCGAATGGCGACGGGGCCGTCAGTCATCGACATGGCGTCGTGAAACATCTGCTGCAGTTCTTGAAACGACGACGGCGCGAAAACCGTCATGCCCGGGACTTTGGTGAGCAACATCAGATCAAGTACCCCATGATGAGATGGCCCGTCATCGCCAGTAATGCCAGCCCGGTCGAGGCAAAAAATAACCGGTTGACGATGAAGCCCAACATCAAGATTGACTTGGTCGATTGCTCGGGTCAGAAACGTGGAATACAACGCGACGACTGGCCGCAGACCGCCCATCGCCATGCCAGCGGCCGAGGTCACTGCGTGTTGTTCGGCGATACCAACATCGAAGCAGCGGTCGGGGAATCGCTCCGAGAATGGCAATAAGCCAGTCGAATCCGGCATCGCTGCCGTTATCGCTACGAGTTCTGGATGTACCTGTGCCTCACGAATCAAGACCTCGGTGAATGCCGCGGTGAAGCTGTCGGGCTTTGGACCGCCGATGTCGTGCAGTCGTTTGATCGGATCATTTTCGGCTGGCGCATAGCCGCGACCTTTTTGGGTGAGCACGTGCACGACCTGCGGTCCACCGATTTGCGAAGCGTTGCGAAATGCTTCTTCGAGTGCGGGAATGTCATGGCCGTCAAAGGGGCCGGTGTAACGAACGCCAAGTGTTTCGAAAAACGCAGTCGGTTCCCACATCTCGCGAATCGCAGCCTTGGTTGCATCGAGTCCACGTTCCAGTCGATCGCCAACCGCGGGGATCTCCTTCAAGAGCTTTTCGAGCCGAGCTTGGCGTCGCATGTAAACCGGATTGTTTCGAATTCGAGCCAAGCTCTCGCCGAGGCGACTTACCGTCGGTGCGTACGAGCGGCCGTTGTCATTGAGCACGATGATGCAATCGCGCCCGCTATGGCCAAGGTTGTTAAGCCCTTCGTACGCCATGCCTCCGGTCAGTGATCCGTCACCGATTACCGCGATGACCCGGCGTTTGTTCCCGAGCGAACTCTGTTCCGCGGTCGCGAGGCCAAAGGCGTAACTCAGTGCCGTCGAGGCATGACTGTTTTCGATCCAGTCATGTTCACTCTCTTGACGAGATGGGTAGCCCGAGAGTCCGTCGGCTTGGCGCAGAGTGGCAAAATCCTCACGTCGACCGGTGACAATCTTGTGGACATACGCCTGATGCCCGGTGTCCCACAACATGATGTCGCGGGGTGAATCGAATACTCGATGAAGCGCAAGGGTGAGCTCGACGACTCCCAAGTTGGAACCGAGGTGACCCGAGCCGGCTTGATCTATCGAATCAACAATGAACTGACGAATCTCGATGGCAAGCGTGTCGAGGTCGTCGTTATTGAGGCGCTTGAGATCAGCGGGGGAGTTGATGTTCTCGAGGATCACTGTTTGCACGGTAGCCGGTGTGTACCGAACCTGAGGACGCGTTCCTGGCTCGCCAACTACCATCGAGAGATCTCAAATGTGAGGCGATCGAGGGAGATCCCATGGCGACAACCGAGCGTGTGATTTCAGTTGAAGGGGTCGCCTTGACCATCTTCGAAGCCGGCATTGGTGGTCGACCGCTACTCATGATCCATGGGTTCACTTCTCGGGCCCAAGATTTTGAGGATTTCTTCGATCGGTTGGCTGATGTCGGTTGGCATGTCATCGCTCCCGACCTGCGGGGCCACGGCTCGAGCGCGAAGCCAATCGCAGAGGATGATTATTCGCTCGACATCTTCGCCACCGAAATTGTGGCGCTCGCTGACAACATCGGTATTGACCGATTTGTCATCCTTGGTCATTCGATGGGGGGGATGATCACCCAGACGCTCGTGTTGGCGCATCCCAATCGCATCGATGGAATCATCTTGATGGACACCAGTCACGCTGGCCTCGATGTCGACCAGGGTCTGGTTGAGTTCGGAGTTGAGGTGGCGCGAACCGGCGGAATCGACGCTGTCGCTGATGTGATGGCGACATTGGAAGATGATCCGTTGGCTACCGAGGCCTATCGCCGGATGGTCGCCGAAGATCCGAATTATGCGGCGCGGAGTGATCGAAACCTTCGCGATTCTTCGCCGGCGATGTTCGCTTCGATTTTGGCCCAAATGCCGCGAATTCCTGATCGCCTCGCAGCACTGGCATCGATCACGGCGCCGACATTGGTCATTGTTGGTGAGCAGGACAAACCGTTCCTTGACGCCAGCGTCCGGATGGCTGAAACGATTCCTGGTGCGCGGCTAGCAGTCATCACTAATGGTGGACATAGCCCGCAATATGAAGCGCCTGATGAGTGGTGGTTGGCGTTGTCAACCTTTCTTGCCGAGGTCGCAAACGCTGCTGATTGATGCCTGTCAATCAGCAGATGGTTGGGATGTCTGATCGCGATGCGATAAATCCCATGTGGCATCGATGTACCCGTGCACCATTGCTTGTTGGGATTCGCTCAGTGCGACGTACTTCTCGGCGTATTCACGCGGCATAGCGCTTTTGGCGTTGGATCCAGTTTCTGGAAGCGTCGCATCCTTTGGAGCTAATCCGCCGTCGAGCAGGGCTTGGATCGCGTCGTTTGGCCAACCGAACACGCGGCAGATGCTGCGTATTGTCAGGTCCTGATAGCCGTCGCGCCCGCCGGACTCGACGAGCCGCCACGTCGCTAGCGACAGGCCGGCGTGTTCGGCCGCGCTGCGTTGAGTCCAACCGAATTGCAGGCGCTGGTCACGAACGGCTCGACCAAGGTCGTCCCACCGTTTTGTACCCATGCTGCAAGTATCGCCGAACTCGGCTGGTAGGTCCGGCTTCGGAGCGGGATCGATTGTCGAGGCGCGAAATCTGTTGACCTTTGCGAGGTAGTCAAGGGCAGTGCTCAGCTCGGGAGTGACGGGCTCCGGAGTACGATAAGCACCTGCTTGGCATTTCGGCCCACTCGTCGGAGCCCAAGCTCACGTATTCGCCCTCGTGGCGTCGTTGCTCTTTCCACCGATAGTCGAGAGGTTTCACCCGTGATTGAAGAGTCTGTCATCAGCCGAACGCTGGGCACTGCGCTCAGCACGGGTGGAGAATTTGCCGAGATCTTCGTAGAAGACAAGCGGTCGTCATCGGCGGTGCTTGATGACGGCAAGGTTGAGGAACTGACGTCGGGTCGTGATCGTGGCGCGGGCATTCGGGTTGTTGTCGGCGATACCACAGGGTTTGCCCATACGGCAGATCTCACCGAGTCGGGATTGGCCGCTGCTGCTGAAGCCGCGGCCGCGGCCGCTCGGGGCGGTGGTGGCGGCACGAGGATTATCGACCTCACTCGACATACTGCTCCGGCCCCGAACTTGGTCGAGATCATGCCGGGGGATGTTCCAAAAGCGCGCAAGGTCGAATTGCTCATACAGGCCAATGACGTGGCGCGTTCGCAAGGTGGCGCAATTAGTCAGGTGTCGGCGAGTTACGGCGACAGTCGCCGGCGCATCCTTGTCGCCAATAGCGATGGGCTGCTGGCGAGTGACGATCAAGTCAAGACCTTCTTTGCCGTCTCTTGTATCGCTACCGGTGACACCGGTATGCAGACCGGTCGCGAGAGCGTTGGTCATACCATTGGATTCGAATTATTCGACCGATATGACGTTGATGAACTCGCGGCTCGGGCAGCACACCGAGCACTGACGAAGTTGAGCGCCCGGCCAGCTCCGAGTGGTCAGATGCCAGTGGTGATTGCGTCCGGCGGCGGTGGCGTGCTCTTCCATGAAGCATGTGGTCACGGGCTCGAGGCGGATTTGGTCGGAAAGAACGCATCGGTTTTTCGTGACCGTGTCGGTGAACTTGTCGCGAGTCCGTCGGTCACGATCGTCGACGACGGCACGATGGGTGGCGAATGGGGATGCTTTTCCATCGACGACGAAGGTCACCCGGCCCAGCGAAATGTCTTGATCGAAAATGGCGTGCTCACCGATTACATGTGGGACCTTCTCCGGGCACGAAAGGAAGGGCGGGCCAGTTCGGGAAACGGCCGCCGTCAGAGTTACCAACATCTGCCGATGGTGCGGATGACAAACACCTATTTGCTCAATGGGCCTGACGATCCCGACGAAATCGTGGCTTCGACCGATAAAGGTGTATTCGTTAAGCATCTTGGTGGCGGGCAGGTCAATACCGCGACCGGTGATTTCGTGTTCGGGATGACTGAGGCGTACCTCATTGAAAATGGTGAAATTACTGAACCATTGCGCGAGGGAAACCTGATCGGTAATGGTCCTGAAGTACTCACTCGAATCGATGCCCTTGCAGGAGACTTCGCAATGGGTCCGCCGGGTACGTGCGGCAAAGACGGCCAAGGCGTCCCCGTGGGTGATGGCGTTCCGACGCTCCGAGTTTCGAGTTTGACCATCGGCGGTACGGCAGCCTGATGGAACTTCTTGACGTTGGTGACCGCGTCGTGGGACTGGCACGCCAGGGCGAACAGGTCGAAGTGGTGGTCTCGCGCGGGCGCGAGACCGAAATTAAGGCCTACGACGGCGAGATCGAATCACTGTCGTCGGCACAATCACAAGGCGTCGGCATTCGGGTGATTTCCGATAACCGCCAGGGTTTCGCCTATGCCGCCACTTTCGACCCCGACGTACTCGCCGAAACCCTTGCCGAAGCGCGCGATAACGCGACCTTCGCAACACCGGACGAGTTTCTTGGACTTGCCGAGCCAGATGGTGTCGCCATTGCTGACCTCGATCTGTTTAGCGAAGCGCTTGAGGTTTTTCCGACCCAGCGCAAGGTTGATCTCGCGATCGAACTCGAGCGTGCGGTGCGATCGGCTGATCCGCGCATTTCCGGGATTGAGTCAGC
Organism: Actinomycetes bacterium; assembly: GCA_037138595.1. Lineage (GTDB taxonomy): Bacteria > Actinomycetota > Acidimicrobiia > Acidimicrobiales > Acidimicrobilacustridaceae > UBA4742. Next base: position 73,871 of record JBAXIB010000015.1, read on the forward strand.
GGAGTACGTCGATGTCATCGACGAAAACGCGATTGTTTCGACTACGGGTATTCGGACGGTAGGGCGAGAGACCGCGTGTTATGTCATGACCTACGCCATGGCAGCCGAGGGAGATGAGACCCAAACTGGATTTGGATTTTCAGTCGGACGCGATCCCCACCAACTCGATGTTGCACAAGCGGCGACGGACGCGTCTGATCGAGCGACGCGCATGTTGGGCGCGGTGAAACCGCCCAGCGAACGCCTTCGGGTAGTTCTTGATCCTTGGGTGACTGCGCAATTTCTCGGAATCTTGGCGTTCACGCTGAACGGTGAGGCCGTGATTAAGGGCCGATCATTGTTCGCTGATCGACTTGGTGACGAGGTTGCGTCGAGTTTGGTAACGCTGGTTGACGATCCCACTGATGCTCGCGCATTTACCGCGACTGAAACTGATGGCGAGGGATTAGCAACGCGGCGAAATGTGTTGATCGAAAACGGCGTGCTTCGACAGTTCGTCCACAACGCGTACAGCGCGCGGCGGGCCGGTACCCGCTCAACGGGATCCGCGGTACGCGGCGGGTTCAAAGCAACGCCGACCGTTGGCTGCATGGCTACGTCGATGCAGCCTGGCGTCGCCACTCAGGAAGAACTCGTCGCGATGGTCGGTGACGGCTTGTTAGTGCAAGATGTCGCGGGATTGCATTCCGGGGTCAATCCAATCAGCGGCGATTTTTCGACTGGCGCCGAAGGCTTGCGTATCCGCGGTGGAGCGATAGCCGAACCAGTTCGGGAGTTCACGATCGCTTCGACCCTGCAAAGAATGCTCAAAGACGTTTCAGCGGTCGGCAGTGATTTGCAGTGGCTCCCGATGAGTGCTTCTGGCGTGAGCCTGGTGATCGACGAAGTCACTATCTCTGGTGTCTGATCAGTCCCCGCACTACGACTTAGTTGCAATCGCACAGCGCGTAGCTGCTCAAGCGAATCCCGGCGAGCAGGTCGAGGCTTTCGTGGTGCGGGGAATTTCAACGCAGGTCAAGGCCTACCACGGTGAGGTTGAATCGCTTACCTCGGCCGAATCGTTTGGTGTCGGAATTCGAGTGATAGCTGACCGACGTCAAGGTTTTGCTCATGCGGGCACTTTTGATGACGATGTCGTAGCTGAAACTTTGGGCCATGCTCGCGATAACGCGGCTTTTGGCGAGCCTGACGAATGGTTTGGTCTCGCCGAACCAGATGGAGTTGCGCCAATTGATCAGGAACTGTGGCGTGAAGGATTGGCCGCATTCACGACTGATCGCAAGATAGAAATCGCCCTCGCACTGGAGCGGTCGGTGATGGGACGCGATCCACGAGTTACCGGCGTGAGGTCGGCCGTCTACGCCGATTCGGCAGGCGAGGGTGCAGTCGCATCGAGCGCAGGTGTTGTGGCCTATGGGCGAGGCACGTCGTGTTATGTGTCGGTGGCGGCGTTGGCTGAGGATGGAAAAGAAACCAAGATCGGCGGCGGTGTTGATGTGGGGCGCGAGCCAGATGAGCTTGACATTGAGCTCGCTGCGGCGGAAGCGGTCGACAAAGCGGTGCGGCTTTTTGGAGCCAAGCCGGCGGCGTCGCAACGAATCACCATCGTGTTGGAACCTCGGCTCGCGGCATCTATTGTGGCGCTCGCGGGCGGAACGTTGAGCGGCGAGCGCGTCCTGAAAGGGCGTTCACCGTTCGGTGATCGAATGGGCGAAGCGATTGCTTCACCGCTGTTGACCCTTGTCGATGATCCGACGAATCCGTGGTCGCTTGCCGCCGAAAGTCATGATGGCGAAGGCCTTGCTTGTCGGCCAAATCCATTGATCGTTGACGGCGTGTTACAACAGTTTTTACACAACGCGTATACGGCGCGCCGAGCGGGAACTCACTCGACTGGTTCCGCAGTACGTGGGTATCGCACGACCCCCGGGGTGGGGTGCCAAGCCTTGGCGGTTGCCCCCGGGAGCGGAACCCACGATGAATTGGTGGCTGGAGTCGAACTGGGTTTCTTGGTCGACTCGATGAGTGGTTTTCACTCGGGCGTGAATGCCGTCAGCGGAGATTTTTCGGTCGGAGCTGAGGGGATCATGATTCGCGACGGTCACCTGGCCGAGCCGGTGAGAGAAATCACGTTGGCATCAACATTGCAACGCCTATTGCTTGGCATAGAAGCAGTTGGTGCTGATCTTGAATGGTTACCGAGTGGCATGGGGGCGGTCACGTTAGTGATCGGCGACGTCGCCTTAAGCGGAACGTGACATCAGTAGTGCTCGCATTGGTCGTCTTTTCATGATGACGCTTCGTTAGCCCTGTCCGACGATCGCGACAACGACCATGCCCTGGCCGAGTGCGGTCGCGACTGCGGCCGCTTCGGTATCGGAAACGGCGACGACAATCGAGGTGTCTGCTTCACCGATCACTCGGGCGTTGGCAGCGACCAAGCCAGCGGCTGAGGATCGTCGATTGGCTAATGCGTCGGTGTCGGATTTGGGATTGAACATGTCGACGCGATCACCAACCCGCACTTGGGTACCGGTACCTTCGATTGGAATCGCGATTGCCCGAAAGCCGTCCGGAACCAGTGCTGCCAGCCCGCTTATCCCGTGTGGGCCGAGCCGTCGACTGCTTATGATCTCGCCTGCGACGATCGTCGCGACCACGACTTGTCCAACGGGATCGAGTTCGGCCACATCGTGAGGAAGGTCGCCGACCGGCCACTCGCGAAATTCGAAGTCGTCGCGGCCGATCACATCGCCAATGTCGAGATCATGTCGGGCGACCCGGACCGACCGGGTCGTGCCGAGCGCGGCAACTGTCGTGGCGGCATCATTGGCCGTTGACGCAACGATCGCGGCGGCCGCGAGTGCCAGGCCCGCTGCGAGCAGCCAGCGGCCAATGCGATGTGGTGTGCGATGCCACCACGGGATGGCTGCGCCGAGCGCCAGATGGCCGGCGCGACGCGGAATGACAAAGCGCATGAAAGGTTGCCTCCAACGGCGATGATTAGCAGTCGGGGGAAGGCGCACCCACCCTAGGTTCCGCAAGAGCGGCTGTCACCAGCCGAATTCGCTTGCGTTATGCGGGTGCAGATTCCTTTTTTCCGCTTGACGTTCCTGAGCCGGAACCTGACGTGCTCGACGACGACGACGGCGTGGCGGTCGCTGGTGTTGAGTCTTTTTTTGAATCGGTCGAAGTGCTGCTTGATCCGCCTGATTCGCTGCTTCCGCCTGATTCACTCTGGGATTCACTGCCCGTTGAGGTCGAAGCCGACGATGAGGTTGACGTTGTTGACGAAGTCCCTTTGCTGTCAGTTTTGTAAAATCCCGAACCCTTGAATGAAATGCCAGGTGCGGCAAAAATTTTGCGTAGCGACCCACCACAACTTGGGCAGGTGTCGAGCGGGTCATCGCTAAACGACTGGACGACTTCGATTTCGTTGCTGCATTCTCGGCAGCGGTACTCGTATGTCGGCATGGCGGGAACTCCGGTAGTGGAACGAAAGTCGAGTTGGTGAGCGAGTCGCGGACAGCCTGCGGTTGGCAGGTGAGTTAACTCAGGATTGACGATCATACCGACATGGACGGCCGTAATGCCCGCCGAGCAGTGGGTGGCAGGGTCGACGCGGTGTCCTAGAGTGGCGCCATGACGTCGCTCGTTACGAAAGCGGTAATTCCTGCGGCAGGGTTGGGGACCCGATTCTTGCCCGCCACAAAGGCGCAACCGAAAGAGATGTTGCCGATCGTTGATAAGCCAGCGATTCAATATGTGGTCGAAGAAGCGGTGCGGGCTGGCATTGATGACATTTTGATCATTACGGGTCGCGGCAAGCGCACGCTCGAAGATCACTTCGATCGAAATTTCGAACTTGAGTATTACCTTGAGCAGCGCGGTAAGACCGAAGAACTCCATGAAATCCAAGCGTTGGCTGAGATGGCCGACATCCATTATGTGCGACAAGGGGAACCGCTTGGATTGGGCCATGCCGTTTCGGTGGCGCGCAAACATGTCGGTGACAATCCGTTCGTCGTACTTCTCGGAGACGACCTTATGGATCGTCGGTCGAATGTCTTGCAGGGAATGATCGATACCTACGACCAATACGGGCGGTCGGTGGTTGCGTTGGCGGAATTCCCCATCGAACAGATCTCGTCTTACGGATGCGTGAAACCCGAAGCGGTGACCGACACCTTGGTCCGTATTCTCGACATCGTCGAGAAGCCTCAGCCGAGTGAAGCACCCTCAAATCTGGCGGTCATGGGACGTTATGTGTTCACGCCCGAAATATTCGGAGCGTTGGAAAAAGTTCGACCTGGTGTAGGCGGCGAAATCCAACTTACCGATGCCATTGCAATCCTGCTGGCTGAGCAAACGGTGTACGGCTACACATTCACTGGTGGTCGCTACGACATAGGAAAGAAAATCGACTACCTCAAGGCGACTGTCGAACTTGGCATCGACCATCCTGAAGTCGGCCCCGAATTTGAAGCGTTTTTACGCGCATTTGTGCGAGGCCGTGGGTTGGCATGATTGAGTTGAGCGAGGCCCGAGCCTTTGTGCTTGAGGCCTGCTCGGTACTACCGGCCGTGCGTATCCGCACGGCCGATGCGCTCGGATGTGTGGCGACTGAGGCATTGGTGTCGAATCAATTCGTACCGCCGTTTGCCAATAGTGCGCTGGATGGATTCGCGGTTCTGGCGCGAGACACCATTGGCGCAACGTTGACCAACCCGGTTCGGTTGCGACTTATCGGAACGATCCGTGCCGGGATGGGCCCGGACACTTCACCCGCTGCCGGTGATGCGGTGCGGATCATGACTGGCGCACCGATGCCCACCGGTGCTGATGCGATCGTGATGGTCGAACAAAGCGCGTTGGTCGCTGATGATCAAGTGGACCTTTTTGCGCAGGTCGAAGCGGGAAACGCGGTGCGCAATGCCGGCGAAGACTTACGACCCGGCGACCTGGTGTTCCCGGCTGGTGACGTGATCAGCGCGGGTCACCTCGGCGTGCTCGCGACGCTCGGAGTCGATGAAGTCCAGGTCGTACCTCGCGTGCGCGTCGGCGTGATGTCGACTGGCGACGAACTTGTTGATGGTCCCGAAGCGCTGGCACCAGGTCAGATCCGAGATTCCAATCGGCAGACGTTGTTGGCGCTGGTGCAACAAGCAGGATGCGTCGCGATCGACCTGGGTCGTATCCCCGATGATGAAGCCGCAATTACTGAAGCCCTCGTGGCGGGTGCAAAAACATGCGATGCCCTGATTTCAACCGGAGGGGTGAGCATGGGCGATTTCGACTTCGTGAAGATCGTGCTTGATCGAATTGGTGACGTGCATTGGATGCAGGTAGCGGTGAAGCCAGCAAAGCCGCTCGCATGTGGCACGATCCCCCGGTCGCAATCAGTGGAGTCCGGGCCCGCTTCACAGTCAGATCAGGTCAGTCGAGTGCCGGTGTTTGGACTTCCGGGCAATCCGGTGTCGTCGGTAGTGTCGTTTGAATTGTTTGCGCGTCCGGCGCTGCGCAAGATGATGGGACATCGCGACATCGATCGCCGCCGAATTCAGGCTGTCGCCGATGAACCGCTGGTCCGTCACCCGGATGGAAAAGTGCATGTTCGCCAAGTGGTCTGTACCTACGGCGACGACAATAGCTTCCATGTCGTGTCTGCCGGTGGCGCCGGTTCGCATCAATTAAGCGTATTGGTGAGCGCCAATGCCATGGCCGTGTTGCCCGATGGCGGCTCCATCGAGTTTGGCGAAACGGTGGACGTCTTGTTGTGCGATTAAGCCTTGCTTTGCCCGAAGGCGATCACCTCTGACACGGGTGAGTAACGTTGTCGTTTGTGGAGACGGCGAAGACAATCGTGTTCAGACTGACTGCGTCGCAGCAACGCCGCTACCGTTTTGGACTCGCCGGTGGAGCGAGCATGGTGTTGTCTGCTGGCGTTGTTCGCCTAGCGATAACCGGTCGCTTGATGTCGCTGGCGGGATTGGTATCGATTTCAGTGCTCGCATTGGCCCTTGGCGCCGCTGCGATGGTGGTCATTGGCATGCAACCGTTGGTGGTAGTAACCGAAACGTCATTGTTGGCGCGTCGCGGGCCTCGCCGGACTGAGGTCACATGGATCGATGTAACCACCATCGACATTCGGGAACGGGGTGAATCTCGGCGCGTCGTTGTGCACGCCAATGGTCGTCCCGTCGTCCTTCCGGTTCCGCTTACTGGTGGCTCACTATTGAGTCCTGGCATCGATCGCGACCTGGACGACAAGGTCGAGATTCTGCGCGGATGGTGGCGCTCTCGCGCTACCACCTAGCCTCGGCGCATGACTACAAGCGATCGCGATAATGAGAATGCACTCGAGAATCCCCTCGTTGCTGCGGTCGCGTCGAAAGATCTGGTAGATCGATTTGGTCGGGTGCATCGAGATCTGCGGATTTCGATCACCGATCGTTGCAATTTCCGTTGTACCTATTGCATGCCCGCTGAGGGCATGCCGTGGCTCCCGCGCACCGAGTTGTTGTCTTATGAAGAGCTCACTCGAGTGGCGCGCCTTTTGGTAGATCGCTACGGGTTCAACGGAATCCGAGTCACCGGTGGCGAGCCAACTGTCCGCGCACACCTGCCGGTATTGATCGAAAAGCTGAGCGCGTTGCAAACCCCGAGCGGTCAACCCGTTGATGTCGCGTTGACTACGAATGGTGCAAGCCTCCGTTTACTTGCTCATGATCTGGCCGCGGCCGGATTGAGTCGAATCAATGTGTCTTGTGATTCGCTCCGCCGTGATCGTTTCGCTGAACTTACAAAACGAGACGCACTGCACGATGTACTTGACGGCGTTGACGCGGCAGTGGCGGCCGGACTCGAACCTGTGAAAATCAACGTAGTGGTCATCAAGGGTGTCAACGACGATGAAATTGTTGACTTCGCAACCTATGGCCGTGAGCACGGTGTAATCGTGCGCTTCATTGAGTTCATGCCACTCGACGCGCAGGGCGAGTGGACTAACGATCAAGTTTTTACCTACGCCGACATCATCGCTGCAATCGATTCGGTGTATCCGATTGAGCCAGTTGGTCCGAGGGGTTCGGACCCTGCGCAACGTTTTCAGTATCGGGATGGAAACGGTGAGATCGGCATCATCGGGAGCGTGACCCATTCATTTTGTGAAACGTGTGATCGAGTCCGGTTGACCGCAGAAGGTCAGTTACGCAATTGCTTGTTTTCGCTCGACGAACACGACCTTCGAGGCCCGATGCGTGGCGGCGCCGATGACGACACATTGGCCGACATCGTCGAGCGCGCCGTTGCCGAGAAGTGGATTGGTCACTCGATCAATCAAGTCACGTTTATTCGCCCGAAGCGAGGCATGAGCCAAATCGGTGGCTGATGGGGTAACGCCGCCTACACTTTGCGACCATGTCCGATCACGGTCTCACTCCGGGTCTCACCCATCTTGATCCGCTCGGTCGAGCACGGATGGTCGATGTCACTCCGAAGGAACCGACTCATCGACGTGCGATCGCTCGAGGCAAGGTTTTTATGCAAGCCGAGACCACCTCACTCGTTGCTCGCGGCGCGATGTCAAAAGGTGATGTGCTTGCGGTAGCTCGGGTAGCGGGGATCCAAGCGGCAAAGCGAGCGCCAGACTTGATCCCGCTGTGCCATCCATTGCTCGTTGGGTCAGTTTTAGTGAATTTTCGCATCGAAGACGACTACATCGAGGTCGAGGCACAGGTCGAAACGGTCGACCGTACGGGGGTCGAAATGGAAGCGCTAACCGCGTGTTCGATCGCGGCGCTGACCATTTATGACATGTGTAAGTCTGCCGACCGATCCATGGTGATCGGCGAGATCACCTTGTGGGAAAAGACCGGCGGCCGATCAGGGGTCTACCGACGCGCCGACGACGGCGATGTGCCTGGCTGAGCGCCGCTCGATGATGCCTGGGTGGTTCAGATAGCGATTGTCGCCATTTCGTAGTACAACTGTCACATAACTTGAACCGACCGAAAGGCAGTAAAGACGCGGGTTTAACCGCTGCTTTACTGGCATCCACCGCTCAATGTTTCGCGGTGACTACGGTCCTGAGCACGGATAGGTAGGGCACGGAGCGTGACATTCGTGGTGCTGTTCATTCTTGCGGTGGTATGGGCCGTGTACTTGGTCTCATGGGCGCGCAGTCGCAGCGACCGCCGAGGCAGCAACTCGATCTCGACGTTTACGAAGCACCTTTCAGTGCTTGAGCGCACCACTCCCGGATGGTCGAATTCGCCGACCCGAATAGCAGGTTCGCCTGCACCGCAGCGAGCAACTGTTTCGTTAGCTCGCCCCGCGTTCGCTCCGCAAGATTTTCGGTCGTCGGGTTCCCGTGGTAGCTCAATGTCGCCTCGTCAGGTTCGGGAGCGTCGTAAGAACGTGTTGTTTGCGCTCGCTGGCGCAGTCGTTGTCACGTTTGCATTGGTCGTCGTCGTCGGTGGTAGCGCGGTGTATTTGCAACTTCTAGCCGATTGCTTATTCGGGGCCTATGTGTTCACGCTTGTTCAGATTCGGCGCACTCAGGAAGAACGTCAGGCCAAAGTTCGGTACATGCCACAGCAGGCGAGTTACCGCGAACAAGCGTCGATGCAATTACATTCATCCGCTCGTTAGTGACGGTCGCTTTATAGCTCCCTCGCCGCCTTCACCCGCTTAGGACGGTGCATTTGGATTTCGCGGAGACCGGTGCTTTCGTCGAAAACGGCTAGTCTGGTGATTCGTGTTTGTTGTCGATGGGGGTGTGATGAATCGGTTTCGTAGCGTTGCGGTTATTGCTGGATTCGCGCTTATTGGAGGACTGGTTGCGTTGTCGGGCTCAACTCCGGCTAACGCCGGACAGTTCCCCGGCACGAACGGCAAAATCGCCTACGGCAAGGGTAGTGTTTTCTCGGGCTCGGACATTTGGTTGATGAACGTCGACGGCACTGATGACACCCAGATCACGCATGGTTCTGGTTCTAGCAATTTTACTGCGGCATGGTCGGCCGATGGCACCAAAATGCTGTTCGGCAGCAACCGAAGTGGGCATTGGCAGGTCTGGGCGATGGATGCGAATGGCGATAACCAACGCCAACTCACGTTTGATCCGGATACCAACAGCAGCAACGCCTCGTGGTCGCCTGATGGCTCCAAGATTGTCTACACGCGGTGGCTTGATGGGATTGGTGAAATCTATGTGATGAATGCGGATGGCAGCAATCAAATTCGCCTTACTCACAATACTGACGAGGACCGAGACCCTTCGTGGTCGCCTGATGGCACCAAGATCGTGTTCACCAGCAACCGTCAAGGCCAGAACGATATTTTTGTGATGGATGCCAATGGCGGCAAAAAGATTGCACTGACCACGACAACCGGTGGTGAAAGTCGTGAGGCTTCGTGGTCGCCTGATGGCACCAAAATCGTGTTCACCAGCTGGCGCGGTGTCAGCAACGACATTTGGGTGATGGACGCAAATGGGGATAACCAAACGAACCTCACCAGCGTTGGGACCTTCGAGAGCTTCGCTTCGTTTTCGCCGGACGGCACCAAGATCGTGTTCAACAGTGACCGTGACCATGAAGGTAGTAGCGAGGTCTATGTCATGGATGCAAATGGCGAGAACCCTCTGCGAATCACGACTACTCCGGGCGGGTTTGGCGGAGTGAATATTCTGGCCAACGCAGCGTGGCAGCCAATTCCGGTGGTAGTTCCGACCACAACCACAACGGCGGCACCAACAACGACTGCACTTCCGGCTGAAGTCGCCGCGGTTGAAGCAACCCCAGCATTCACCGGCTGAGCAATCGCCTTTCGAAGTTCAGAACTGCGAAGTGTGCCGACGCCGTTCGGCATTGATCGTGAATTGGGATTGTGCGAACGGGGTATTTGCTGGCGTCAACTTTGCTAATCCGGCCACCCGCTTATTTGGACTGCTAGCCCACCTCTAACCCTTCTGGCGGGTATAGGGCCTGGCGCCTAAACTTTTCCTTATGGAAAATTCGACCGGCACCGAAAACGCTGCCGCATCTGAAGCTGCGACGACTGGCAGTTCAAGTCACCGCCATCGCTATCGGGCGCGTCGTTGACTGAACCTAGGAAAATGCCCGAAGGCAGGCAAGCGATGGCTGCATCGCTGCGTCTGCGTAATTACCGGCTCCTCTTCGTCTCGCAGGGGGTGTCACTGACGGGGACTTCATTGCAGGACGTCGCCCAGGCTTGGCTGGTCCTGCAACTCAGCATTTTTCACAGGTGCAGTTTTCACTGACTTGGCGGACTTTTCAAGTGACACCACTCCAGGTGATGGCAACGATCAGAACCTGAGTAGTTTCAGCGGTTTTTGATAGGGAATATCGCTTGGATTGGTTTGATCGCAAGGCATCTAGCCAGGCATCGCTGCGGTGCGCAGTGGTTTAACGGTGATCTGTGGTGACTTCGTGTCATTCCGACACCATTGGTGGAGGCCATGGGCGGATGTTCCTACCCCTCGTGGTGTCATCACTTGCTGGAGCTGCGTCGTGGACTGGTTTCGACCGCCTCTAACTTCAGGATGTCGGGCAATGGAGCAGCATTTACCCAACTTGATCGCCTAGGAGGGAATTGGGGACAGGATCGGTGACGCTTCGTCCCGCCAGTCTCGCCGTCCGGGAATGAGTGCACACAGCGCAGGGGTCCCGTGTCGGGCACCAACAGCCTGAGACCGGAGCCCCCGCCCCCTCGGAGCTATAGAGTTGGACAATGGGTTCCAAACGATCCGTCCCGGCACCGGCGATCACGGAGTTGCCCGAGATCGGCGTCACCGTGATCTCGAAGTGGCTCTACAAC
>JBAXIB010000016.1:0-83106 GCA_037138595.1 Actinomycetes bacterium
CGTGGTCGTCGGAGCCTCAGTCGTGGTCGTCGGAGCCTCAGTCGTGGTCGTCGGAGCCTCAGTCGTACTCGTCGGACACGGCACTGGCGGAGCCGTCGTGGTCGGAGCCGCCGTCGTCGATGTCGTGGTCGGAGCCGCCGTCGTCGATGTCGGTTCTGACCTAACTGTGGTGGTCGACGTCCGTTCCGACCTCACCGTGGTGGTCGAATGTTGCGGCTCAAAGAGAACTGCCGATGTCGCTGGAGTTTCCGCACACGCAGCGGTGGTTGTCGTCGTGCCTGGAATTTCACTAAAGCAACCATTACCGAGTGGCGTGGAGGTGTTCTCCTGCACCGAGTTGTCTTTACTGTGACCAACTCCACCAGCGATGATGCCGCCGTCGCCAGTCTTAGGAATGTTTTTGGTTTTGGCACTTGCATACCGGACGTCATAGAACACACCGCAAATCTCGTAACTGGACGGATCCGATGAGTAGACGTGCGAAATTGGGCCCCAATTACCGGTGTTGTAGCTCGAACCACCGTGATTGGCATATACCCCGCATCGTGGCTTGTCTGGGTAGTAATGGACCGTGTTGTCCAGCGGATTCAACGTGTTCGCAGCGAGCGAGCCGACAGCTACGTCTTGAGTGCCGATCGTCGCGACCGGGTTACCGGGCTGATCCGGGTCACTCCAATCCATGGCCCACCCGACTGCGAAGCGATCGTTATTGCAGTCAGTGGTATGGGTTGTCCACTTCCAGGTTCCTGACATCGTGACGGTCCACGTGCCGTCGTGGTTATCAACTACCTGCTTCGAAAGTGACGCTGGGTCCGGCGAGTCGGCCGAAGCGACAAGCGCAAACCCCCCAAGTACAACGGCAACGATACCGATGCAGGTCGCTGCAGCCACGCGACGACTCAAGCCTCGATGTGCTGAAGAAATTGGTGTCGCTGTCATGTTTTCTCCCATGGGATGTACCTTCTCTGATTGAAGAATCGACCACTCTGTGCGGTTATCTCGCCAAACGTAACAAGAATTACATCGCTGCAACAAGGGCCATTTGGCCCATTCAGTCGGCGAATGCGACAAATGTTACGAATACCGCTACCACGAAGCGTAGTAATAGAGGGGAAACCTGTGCTGGAGCTGAACGTGTGGAGCACGATCGTTGACCCCTTCGACGAGGCGCATTCAGCGCGCTCGTCGACGTCAACCGAGAACCCGCCCAGTGTCAAACGTGTAGGGTCCCAAAACAATCTTGACGAGGCGAAGGAGCCAGAACATGCGACGACGACGGGGCAGTCCCCTCATGCGAGCTGCAGTTATCGGTGGCGTTGCCCACCACGCCGGCAAAGCATCGGCCGAGCGATCGATGCAAGAAGAACAGCAGAACCAGCAAATCAGCGACTTACAGGCAAACCAGGCCCCCGCCGCCGCACCACCCCCTCCACCGCAGACCGACAATGTGGCGCAACTTGTCCAGCTCAAAGGTCTGCTCGATGCCGGCGCACTCACCCAAGCTGAATTCGACGCCGAAAAGCAGAAAATCCTCGCCAATGGCTAACCACTCCTCTCACGACTCGGCCAACGAGCACAACCTCCGATTGGAGACTTCATCATGACTTTCGGCCCCGTTCAAATGCTCATTCTCGAATTCGATAACGATGCAATGAGCAGCGAAATCCTCCCTGAGCTCAACCGACTCCGAGACGCGGACTTGATCCGCCTTATCGACCTGCTCATCGTCGAAAAAGCAGCCGACGGTTCAATCGTGGCGGTGGAAACATCCGACCTAGGCACCGAAGAAGCCATGGAGTTCGGAGCAATCGCCGGAGCCTTGATTGGCCTTGGCATCGACGGTGAGGAAGGCGCTGAAGTGGGCGCCGTTCTCGGAGCTGAGATGGCGGCAGATGGATCGTTGCTTGATGGTGACGTTTGGTATGTCGCTGATGCTATTCCGCCCGGTTCGATGGCCGTGATCGCGCTCATCGAACACACCTGGGCGATTCCGCTGCGAACAGCTATTAAGAACTCCGGTGGCATTGCCCTCGCCGATGAATGGATTCACCCCGAAGACCTCATCGCAATCGGCATCGAAGCGGCGGGGAACTAGCCCCGAGCAGTCTGCTTCGGCCTAGCGGCCTCGAATGAGCGACAGCAAGCGAAGCAGCTCAAGGTACAGCCAGACCAACGCCAACATCAGACCAAATGCCGCATACCACTCCATGTAGCGCGGCGCTCGGGCCTCAACCGCGGCTTCGATCATGTCGAATTGCAGCATGAGATTGAATGACGCCACGGCAACAATGAGCACGCTGATGCCAATACCTAGCGGCGATGGCTGGTTCCAAAAGGTGATGTTCGCGCCGAAAAGCGAAGCAACAATCGTGAACACGTACAGCACCATGATGCCCATCATCGCCCCGACCACCATCATGCGGAACCGCTTGGTTACCCGTATCAAACGGGTGGCGTACAAAAAGAGCATCACCGAAAATACCGATGCGGTAGCGAGGACGGCCTCAAGCACGATCCCGTCATATTGGATGTTGTAGTAAGCCGAAATCACGCCCAGCACGGACCCTTCGGCGACTGCGTAAATCGGGCCGGTGAACATCGCGAGTTTCGGCTTGAAGATGGTGAGCAATGCCAACCCAAATGCCACCATCGCAACAATGAATAACCAACTCGGCATCGCCGTCGTTGACTGGACCACCATCTCGCCAGATTTCGCATCGCGTACCGTCATCGACGTCTGATTAACGCTCTGCCAGCCAAACCAACCGCCTGCAAGCAACAGCACGAAGTACACCAACGTCGCAGTAAATGTGCCGCCGTAGGTCATGACTTTTCCGGTCGGTTCACCACTCGGCGGCCGCAATCCGGCATTTGCCGCTGTCGCTGCCGTCAATGGAGCGGACCCAGCCTCGGCGACAGGCCCTGCCGATGCAGCGGTAGGTGCCGCGGCGCCACCGGGCGATGCCCAGCCTGCTTGCTCTTCATCGATCGCAGCCTGAAATTTGGCCGAACTCAACGCGGGATTAGCAATAGCCATCGAAAAACTCCTCGGTCAGTTTTCTGCTCAATCAAGGCCAAGATCGGGAGGTGACTTGTCGGCCTTGGCCGCTTTCCTATCACGCCTGCGTAGGGGTTCAGCAGTCATGGCTGTCTCTATGACATCGTGACGCCCGATCGAACTTGAGCCGATTGCCTGCAACACCGCTGCAGCCGGCAGCGCCAACAACGCTCCGATCGCCCCAAAAAGGGTGCCCCCGACGATGACTGAGCCAAATGCGACAGCAGGGTGCAGCGACATGGTTCGAGCGGTTATGCGCGGCGCCAACAGATAATTTTCGATCTGCTGGTAGACCAACGCAAAAATTACCACCCACAGAGCATCAATTGGATTGACCGCCAACGCGATCAACGCCGGAAGTGCGCCAGCAAGATAGGTACCGATCACTGGCACGAACTGCGAGATAAGGCCAGCAAAAGTCGCCAAAGCAATCGCATACGGCACCCCGATGATGACGAATGCCAGATAATGAAAAATCGACGAGATAAATCCGAGGACGAGGCGTGAATAGAGATAGCCGCCTGTTTTCTGAATGGCGATTTCCCAATTTGCGATGACCTGTCGTTGGCGATCAGGGCGCAGAAACGAACAAACCGTTCGCCGAAATCGAGGCCCATCGGCAACCAAATAAAACGTGAATAACAAGATGGTGAAGAACTCAAAAATGACACCGAGCGCGCTCAGGCTGAAATCGAGCACATTTCCGGCGAGTCCGGTTGCGAAATTTCGAATCGGTCCATCGGGGCGGGCAAATTCTTCATTCATTTTGTCAGTCGACAGGCTTGTACCGAAGGTCGCATTCACCCACCGCTCGATGCTGTCAGCTCGCGATGGCGCCTGGTCGATGAATTGGGTCAACTGATCGACCACGAGTTTGCCGATCGCGCCGAGAAACAACACCGCGGCAACGAATAACAACGCCAGGACGAGGCCCGTTGCCGAACCTCGGCGCCAGCCACGACGCGCTAGCCAATCAACAGCCGGTTCAAGCGCGAACGACAAAAAGAGTGCGACTACTACCATCAAGATGAGGTCGCTCAGACGGGTGAGCAACCAATCACCGGCCATGATGGCCACCACGCCGCCGAGGAACAACAGGATTGCCTTCGGGACCCAAGCCGGCATTTCAGTTGTGATCACCTCTGGTGGCGACTCCTGCGGCTCAATCGTCTCCTCAGCCATATCCCGCACGGTGTCAGGTCTTGTATGCCTAACGGTGGATGCTTCGCGCGTTCACCCAAGACGCGCCGTTATTCGAAGGTTCGCTCCGGCCACCACGGATACCAATCCGGCAGATCTTTGGATGGTTGCATCGACCAAACCGCGGGGCGTTTTTCAAGAAATGCCATTACGCCTTCGCGTGCATCGGCACCCTGTCCAGTCGCGAGCAACGCACGAGAATCGATTTGGTGGGCGGCCATCGGGTGATCAGCGCCGAGCATTTTCCACATCATTTGCCTTGTCAGGCTCGCCGATATTGGCGCAGCGTTCATGACGATCTCAGTCGCAATGGCTCTAGCAACAGTGAGTACTTCGTCGGCTGGATGCACACTTCGAACTAGTCCGCCGTCGAGCGCTTCTTGAGCGCGAAATACTCGTGCCGTCAAGCACCATTCCAAGGCCTGGTTGATCCCAACGATGCGTGGCAGAAACCAACTCGATGCTGCCTCAGGGACAATGCCTCGTCCAGCAAAAACGAATCCGACTTTCGCGTTGTCGGCCAAGACCCGAATATCCATGGGCAAGGTCATCGTGACGCCAATGCCGACTGCGGAGCCATTCATCGCTGCGATGACTGGTTTGGAGCAGTCATAAATTCGCAACGTGAGCAGCCCACCGCCGTCGCGTGGAACCCGAGTGATCTCACGGCCAGCTTGAGCCGCAGCATCAAAGGTGGCTCCCCCGCTGCCAAGATCAGCTCCGGCACAAAACCCCCGACCCCGACCGGTCACAATTACCACCCGCACATCGTCATCAGTGTCGACCCGATCAAAAGCATCGACCATCTCACGTTGCATCGTTGAGGTGAAAGCATTCAGACGATCAGGACGGTCCATGGTGATCGTCGCAATGTGCTCATCGACTTCATAAGCGATTTCGGTGTATTCCATCGTTCCCCCTGGGCTAGGGAGCTGACATTACCGGCACGTGCCGGAGTCGACTGCCTAGACGTCGAGAAAGCGGCTGACCGCAATCGCCGCACCAATTGCGCCAACCGCGCAACCGGTTACACCCAGCAGAATGAAGATGGTGGCGAGCTCGGTACCACTCAGCACAAACCCGCTCACGAGCGGAAAATCTTGGGGATTTGGAAGCCACTTTTCGAAGAACGGCTTGAACAGAGCGAGCGCACCCACGGCCAGTGCCGCGCCGATGATTCCTTGGATCAATCCCTCGAGCATGAATGGCACGCGAATAAACCAGTTCGTTGCTCCAACGAGTTTCATGACTTCAATCTCGCGTCGACGCGCGAACATCGCCATGCGGATGGTGTTAAGCACCAGAAGAATCGCCGCTCCGAGCAATACCGCAGCCACCACGAAGATTCCGACAGTGAAACGCGACGCGAGTGATTGCACGGCACGAATCGTGGCTGACGCGAACGCGACATCCTTGACACCCGGCTTTATACGGAACTGCTCACCCAACTGCTCCACCACGGTTGCGTCTTTGTCCACTGGAACAACTCGATATGACGGCGGAAGAATGTCGGCAGTAACGCTGTCGACCATCTCGGGCGAATCCGCGAATAGTTGTTTGAATTCTTCGTACGACGCTTGTTGGTCGACGAATGTGGTTCGCTCGACTTCGGGGCTATCGGCGAGGTCACGGCCAACTGCAGCAATTTGCTCAGGTGTGGCGTTGCTATTGAGGAAAACCACGAACTCAATGCCACCTTGCCAGCGCTTAGTGGCGTTTTGCACTCCCTGTCGAAGCATGAGGGATGCCCCAACGAGGAACAACGACACGACCACCGTCATGATGGAGGCCAACGTGATGGTGAAATTACGAGCGAGGTTCGACGATGTCTCGCGGATGACGTAATCGATCTTTGGCATGGGCAGTCCTACTCGTAGACGCCGCGAACCTGGTCACGAACGATTGAGCCGCGGTCGAGCTCAATCACACGCCTGCGCATCGTGTCAACGATCCCGCGATCGTGAGTGGCCATCACCACGGTGGTGCCGGTCTTGTTAATTCGGTCAAGCAACCGCATGATGCCAACTGAGGTTGCGGGATCAAGATTTCCGGTCGGCTCATCTGCAAGGAGGATGAGCGGGCGATTGACAAAAGCACGGGCAATTGAAACTCGCTGTTGCTCGCCACCTGACAGTTCAGTCGGCAAACTGTCAGCCTTATGGCCGAGTCCGACTAACTCGAGAATGGCTGGAACTTGAGTCTGGATCACGTGTCGAGGGCGACCGATCACCTCGAGAGCAAAAGCAACGTTCTCGGCCACGTTTTTACTCGACAACAATTTGAAATCTTGGAACACACACCCGATGTTGCGGCGCAGAAAGGGAACCTTCCAACTCGAGAGTTCTCCGATGTCTTTTCCCGCCACAAAAATACGGCCCGATTCAGGATTCTCTTCTTTATTGAGCAAGCGAATAAAGGTTGATTTGCCCGAACCGGAAGGACCAACCAAAAAAACGAACTCGCCTTTTTGGATATCAACGTTGGCGTCGCGCAAGGCGGCGTGCTCACCTTTGTACGTTTTCGTTACAGCTTCAAGGCGAATCATGTCAGTGCCACGCTACTAGCGCGGCGAGCGATCATTGAGCACCCTCGCTCGGTGCGAAGCTCGCTTCCATTCCTGATCGTTTAGTGCTGAACCTCGCCATCGGCGAGGCCTTCGGCACGCTGCCACCGCAGGAACGCCTCCATGAACGAGTCAAGGTCGCCGTCAAGTACTCCATCGACATTGCCGGTCTCGAAGTCATCTCGAAGGTCTTTTACCATCTGATAGGGATGCAGCACATAGGAACGGATCTGACTCCCAAAGCCCACCGAACGCTGCTCGCCACGAATCGTCGAAAGCTGGTCGACTCGTTCTTGGCGTTGGAGTTCAGCCAATTTCATCATGAGGATCTGCATGGCTCGGTCTTTGTTCTGGTGCTGACTTCGCTCGTTCTGACATGAGACAACAACGCCAGTCGGCAGGTGAGTAAGCCGCACCGCCGAATCGGTCACGTTGACGTGCTGGCCACCGGCTCCAGACGAGCGATAGGTGTCGACTCGCAGTTCTTTGTCATCAATCTCGATGTCAGGCACTTCTTCAAGGAACGGCGTTACCTTGAGCGCGGCAAATGCGGTTTGACGTTTTCCTTGCGCGTTGAACGGCGAAATCCGAACCAGTCGATGGACGCCGTGTTCGCTACGAAGCCGACCATAGGCGTGCCGACCATTCACCAAAAATGTCGCCGAAGATATCCCCGCTTCGTTGCCCGGTGAAACTTCGTCGAGTTCGACGTCGAAACCACGGCGTTCCGCCCACCGCAAATACATACGGAGCAACATGTTGGCCCAGTCCTGCGCGTCTGCACCGCCTTCGCCTGATTGGATCTCACAGATCGCGCTGCTCTCGTCATACTCGCCAGTGAACAACGATCGCAGTTCGAGTTCTCCGAACAAACGCTCCAGCGCAGCGATCGAATCCGCGACCTCGGATTCAAACGAATCGTCACTTTCTTCTCGACCCAAATCAAACATCGCTTCGGCGTCACCGAGGCGATCACCCAGCGACTCGAAAAGCGAAATGTCCTCTGTCAATGCTGCAAGCTCACTGTTGATCTTGCGAGCACGATCGGGGTCATCCCAAAGGTCGGGCCGAGATGCTTCGGTCTCAAGTTGGGGCCTCGACTGCCGCAAATCATCGATTCGGAGATAGCCCTCGGCTTCATCGAGTCGCCGACGAAGCGCGGCAAGGTCATCGCCAAAATCACGCACGTAACCGTCCCATCACAGTCCGTGACACAACTTAAATTTCTTACCCGACCCACATGGACACGGCGCATTGCGCGGCGTCTTGTCCCAGTCAGATTTCACAACTGGAGTATTTACGATTTCTTCGACGACTTCGGGTGACGGTTCGATGCCTTCCATGGATGCCTGCACGCGTGCAGCGGCGGCCATAGTGCTCGGCGCTTCAGATGGATCGACCGGGGCGCTGTATTGGACGTTCCCGATCGGAGCATCAGTCATCGTTTGCTCAGCCATTGCCACCTGCGAGTGCATGACGTACTTCACGAAGTCCTGGGCGACGGCCTGCATCATCTGGCCGAACATTTCGAAACCTTCACGTTGCCATTCGACGAGTGGGTCCTTCTGGCCCATGGCCCGCAGATTGATCCCCTCCTGCAAGTAGTCCATCTCAAAAAGATGCTCACGCCAACGCTGATCAATGATCTGCAACATCACCTGTCGTTCGATCTCGCGCATGGTGTCTGCGCCAAACTCGGATTCACGCGATTCGTAATAGGCCAACCCCTCACCCATGAGTCGTTCGTAAAGCGCGTCAGTGATCGTCAATGTTGAAAGTTCTTCGGCAGAAACCGTGGAGGGCCAGAAACTCAGGATCTCTGGGATCAGTCCTTCGAGGTCCCACTCTTCATTGAAATCACTCACGCAAAAGGTCGAGATAGCGCTATCGATCGCTGCGGCCAGATATTCGACGGCTTCGTCACGGAGATCGGCATTGTCGAGGATTTGATCGCGGCGCTTGTAGATCACTTTGCGCTGCTCGTTCATGACTTCGTCGTATTGCAATACGTTCTTGCGGATTTCGGCATTGCGAGTCTCGACGGTGTTCTGAGCTCGTTCGATCGCCTTTGTCACCATTTTCGCTTCGATTGGAACCTCGTCGGGCAGGGCCTTACCCATCACCCAATTCATGGCACCAGTGGCAAACAATCGCATGAGTTCATCTTCAAGGGAGAGGTAGAAACGACTTTCACCTGGATCGCCTTGGCGACCGGAACGACCCCGTAACTGATTGTCGATTCGGCGACTTTCGTGGCGTTCGGTGCCGAGCACATACAACCCGCCAAGTTCGCGTACCTTGGCCCCTTCGGATTTGGTGTCAGCTTCATAACGCTTAGCGAGTTCATCGTGACGCGCTTTGCCCTCATCAGACTCAGGGTCGAGTCCTTCAGCGAGAAGGTCCTTCATGGCGAGGCCCTCGGAGTTGCCACCGAGAATGATGTCAACGCCACGGCCCGCCATGTTGGTAGCGACAGTGATCGCTCCAAGTCGACCAGCTTGCGAAACCACGTGTGCCTCTCTGGTGTGCTGCTTGGCATTCAATACCTCATGGCGAATGCCTTGTTTTTCGAGTTCTCGGGACAACTTCTCGGATTTTTCAACCGAAATAGTTCCCACGAGCACCGGCTGGCCGGTGGCATTGCGCTCCCGCAGGTCTTCGACCACCGCTTCGAATTTCGCTTGCTCTGACTTATAAATCAGGTCGGCTTGGTCAAGTCGCACCAGTGGTCGATGCGTTGGGATCGGAACCACCTGCAGGTTGTAGGTGCTCGCGAGTTCCGAAGCTTCGGTTTCAGCGGTGCCAGTCATTCCCGCAAGCTTTTCGTAAAGGCGGAAGTAGTTCTGCAAGGTGATCGTGGCGAGGGTCTGGTTTTCCTCGTTGATCTTTACCCCTTCTTTGGCTTCGACCGCTTGGTGTAATCCTTCCGACCAGCGCCGGCCATCGAGGATTCTTCCAGTGAACTCGTCGACGATTCGTACTTCACCGTCTTGAACCACGTAATCCTTGTCGCGCTTGAAAAGCTCTTTGGCCTTCAACGCGGCCTGAAATTGATGTACCAAATTGGTTGACACTTCGTCGTACATATTTTCGATATCGAGCGCTTTTTCAACCGCTTCAACTCCGGCATCGGTCGGGGCCACCGTGCGCTTTTCTTCGTCAACGTCATAATGCACATCGCGTTTGAGCCCCCGCACAAGACTCGCGAATTGGTAATAAAGCTTGGCTGCATCAGCAACCCGACCGCTGATGATTAATGGCGTCCGCGCCTCATCGATCAAGATGGAGTCGATCTCGTCAACGATGCAGAAGTTGTGCCCGCGTTGCACTTGACGATCTCGGCTCATCGCCATGTTGTCGCGCAGATAGTCGAATCCGAACTCGTTATTCGTGCCATAGGTGATGTCGCACGCGTACTGAGCTTTTTTGTAATCCCAATCGAAGTCGCCCGGCACTACGAGGCCCAAACTGAGGCCAAGCCACCGATGGATCTGGCCCATCCACTGCGAGTCGCGCGTGGCGAGGTAGTCGTTCACCGTCACCAGGTGCACCCCTTGTCCAGCAAGGGCATTTAGGTAAACCGGCAGCGTCGAGACCAATGTCTTGCCCTCACCAGTTTTCATTTCGGCAACCCATCCGAAATGAAGCGCAGCACCTCCCATCAATTGCACGTCATAGTGACGCTGACCGATCACCCGATCAGACGCTTCGCGAGTTACCGCGAATGCCTCGATCAGGAGATCATCGATGGTTTCGCCATTATCGATCCGTTGGCGGAACTCCCCCGTCTTGGCTCGGAGCGCGTCGTCAGATAACGCCCGCATCTCATCTTCAAGCAGGTTGATCTCAGGCACAAGTGCCTGAACTGCCCGTAATTTTTTGCCTTCACCGGCACGGAGGATTTTGTTGATGACACCCATGAGAACGACCACTCTACCGGCGGAAAACTGCCGGATCCGCCCGAGTCAGTTCTGAGACTCGGTCACGAGACTCGATGGGACATTCAGCGCCGTAGATGCTGCCGTCAGGCCGCAGACGCGCACAGCTCCCGCAGCCCGCAGGGCTAAGGCTGCAGCGGTCAACGTCGCTCCGGTCGTGATGACATCGTCAACCACCAACACGCAACCCACGATGCGGTCTCGGCAGTCAAACGATGGTCCGTTACGACGGTTGATTCGGCCTTGACCAGTCTGGGGATGGCCTCGGTGCCGCCACAGCAGGTTGCGGCAAGGTTTGCCCAAATGGCCGCCGACCGCTTGAGCGAGAAGCTGCGCTTGATCAAAACCACGTTGTCGACGGCGCGGCCTCGACGTCGGTGCCCAAGTCACGACGTCAATGGCAGACGCAGCGACCAAACCGGCCATCGCATGAGCAAGTGGCGCCACGACTGCCCGCCTGTTTCGATACTTCAACCCCAAGATCAACTCACGGCCGACACCCGAGAAGTCCAACAGCGACTGGCAGTCATTTAGGCCCGCTACTGAAGTGACCGGGACCGCGTCACGAAGCGCGTGCGAACACGGCAGACAGACTGAGCGTCCCACTGATCCACACGATGCACATGAAGGCGGAAACAACATACCGACGACGCTAGTGAACCCGTCTGACAGCGAAATGTGCGGTTCGCGGTCCGCTTTCGCCAAGCGGGTCGCGGCTAATGCCGGGTGACTAGCTCGGCATCATCATTGGTGGCGACGTTTCATCAAGAATCGCGTTCATGCGGGCGCTCACCGCTGCCTTTGAATCGGGATGGGTCAAGATATAAAAACGTTTTTCGGCAACCGCTTCGGCAACATGGGTCGCCACATCTTCGGGAGACATTCCGCCCTCGATGAACCCGGCGATGATCCCGGCCATCGTTACATCAACCTCAGCGCCGACGTCACCTGAGTCATTGCGTAGTTCATCAGGACGATTGCGATGTGACTCGTGGATGCGGGTGGTGACCCACGACGGGCACAGCACCGAAATACCCACCTCGCTACCAGTCATCGCCAGTTCATTGAACGTCGTTTCCGAAATCGCGACAACAGCGAACTTGCTGGCGTTGTAAGGGCCCATGAACGGCGATGCGAACAGACCCGCCACCGATGCGGTGTTCACAATGTGGCCTTCACCCTGCTCTAACAACATCGGCAAGAAGACCCGCATGCCATGGATGACACCCCATAGGTTCACACCCAATACCCATTGCCAGTCCGCGGTAGTCAATGTCTCCATCGAGCCCCCGCCTCCAACGCCAGCGTTGTTACACACCACGTGCACCGCGCCAAACGCGTCAAGCGCAGCTTGGCCCAATGCATCGACTTGGGCTCCGTCAGAGACATCCGTGACAACCGACACCACGTCGATGCCCGATGCTCGCAATTCATCGCTTGCGCGCTCAAGTTCGGCTGCTTCAATGTCAGCGAGAACCAACCGCATGCCGTCGGCACCGAAACGCCTTGCCATCGCAAAACCGATGCCACTCGCTGCTCCGGTGATGACCGCGACTTTTCTGTCAACGTTTTGCATGCACATCCCTTTCGATCACTAGACGGTGCCCAGTTGCATCGACTCAGTATCGGTAATGGTCAGCTTTGTAGGGGCCCTCGACGGGAATCCCGAGATAGGCCGCCTGATCGTCGGACAGGACGGTGAGGCGCACTCCAAGAGCGTCGAGATGCAGCCTTGCAACCTTTTCATCAAGGTGCTTCGGCAACGTGTAGACGTTCTTGTCGTAATTTTCGGGGTGACTGTAAAGCTCGATTTGGGCTATGGCTTGGTTTGAGAAACTGCACGACATCACAAAACTTGGATGGCCGGTTGCGCACCCTAAATTCAGCAGCCGACCTTCGGCCAACATGATGATTGAGTGCCCATCTGGGAACACGAACTCATCGACCTGCGGCTTGATGGTTACGCGCTGCACATCGCTCATGCGCAGCAGACCAGCCATATCGATTTCGTTGTCAAAATGACCGATGTTGCCGACGATGGCTTGATGCTTCATGCGCTGCATGTGCGCTGCGGTGATGATGTCTTTATTGCCGGTCGTCGTAATGAAAATATCCGCCGTCTCCATGACATCTTCGAGACGGGCGACTTGATAGCCCTCCATCGCGGCTTGCAACGCATTGATTGGGTCGATCTCGGTGATGATCACCCGTGCGCCCTGACCGCGTAGGGACGTCGCGCAACCCTTACCGACGTCGCCGAAGCCGCAAACCACGGCGACTTTGCCGCCGATCATGACGTCGGTAGCTCGGTTGATCCCATCAATAAGTGAGTGACGGCACCCATAGAGGTTGTCGAATTTTGATTTAGTCACCGAGTCATTCACGTTGATCGCAGGGAACAACAACTCGCCCGATTCGACCATTTGATACAGGCGATGAACACCGGTAGTGGTCTCTTCGGTGACGCCGATAATGCCAGCCCCGATTTCGGTCCAAAGGCTTGGCTCGTCAGCAACGGTGCGCTTGAGGAGTTCGAGAATGACCTTCCACTCAACCGAATCGTCATCGGTTGGCTCGGGGACGACACCGGTGGCTTCGTACTCGGTGCCTTTGTGGACTAACAAAGTGGCGTCACCGCCATCGTCGAGAATCATGTTGGGACCAGTACCACCGGGCCAACGCAGTACCTGCTCAGTGCACCACCAATACTCCTCGAGCGTTTCGCCCTTCCAGGCAAAAACCGGAACGCCCTTGGGATTATCGGGAGTCCCGTCGGGACCAACGGCAACCGCGGCGGCGGCATGGTCTTGGGTTGAAAAAATATTGCAGGAGCACCAACGGACCTCTGCGCCCAACGCCGTCAGCGTTTCGATCAACACCGCAGTCTGAACCGTCATGTGAATTGATCCGGTAATCCGGGCACCGGCGAGTGGTTGGCTGTCTCCATATTCGGCCCGGAGCGCCATAAGTCCTGGCATCTCGTGCTCAGCCAGTTGGATCTCTTTACGCCCGAACGAGGCGAGGCTCAGGTCGGCGACGCTGAAATCTGCGTCAGTGTCTTGTTGGGTCATAGTCATAGGTGCTCCAGCGCGTCGAAGGGGAATTGAACGAAACTTCGGATCAGGGCTGGGGTCTACTGACACCAATCACGTCAGCCCGGCGAGCTCAGTGTAGGCGCACGAGCGACAGGCTTCGGTGTTCAGTCGCTCAAATCAGGTCGCAGCAAGCGATCGTTCAAGATCAGTGATGGCCGGAGTCGGCCCGGGATCGATTCCTTCTTGCGCCGCGCGATACAGCGTCACGTAGTCGCCGACCATCACCAGATCGAACAATTGGGCCAGGGGTCCGTCACCTTGGGCGACAACTTCGTCTATATCGGCAACAACCTCGTCGACGAGTGCATTGACCAAATCGAATCGGCGCGCAATTTGAGGGTGTTCAAAATCGTGGCGAAGGTTGATCACCCGAAAAATTTGGCGCGTGACATCGCCGTTTTGACCCCAGCCCGAAATTTCGTTGTGGCAGGCCTCGGGAAGCTGATTCGCAAATGACGCGACCTTGGCATTTTGATTGAACTGCGCCTTCCAGCGTTGCGCTGCAATGCCGCCGAGTCCTGCACCGCCGTAGACGATTGGCATCATTCGTCCAATCGATCGGGCCAGTCGCTCCGCCGAATTACCGTCAAGCACAAGTTCGTCCCGACGACGTCGCAATTGGTCAAGCGTGGATGAAATCCATGTTGCCGCCCCAGGGAACAATCCAACTTGCTCCAGCACCACCATCGGCGCCATAGCCAGCGCGCCAATTTGGCTTCGACCAACAGCGTCGACGCCATCGATCCTTACGATTGGCGCTCCCCAACTTTCAGCCAAACGCGCCAATTCACCGCCACTACTAACTGCAACGATTCGTCCGCCGGCGCTTGCGGCATCGCTCACCGATTCGATCGTCTCCTCGGTGTCGCCGCTAGCCGACAACGCCAGAACCAAAGTGTGTTCATCAATAAAACTGGGCACCCCATAGCCTTTATGGACGATGATTGGTGCTGCCATAAGCGGCCCCGCTATGACCGGCAACATGTCAGCTGCGAGTCCCGCGGTCCCCATTCCTAAGACAACGACGTTCTCGATCTCGTCGTGGTTCGGAAGCATTTCAATCGCTTGCGCCGCTTCAACTGCCGCTTCGATCTGATCAGGAAGGCGCGCCGCTTGACTGAACATCCCCAGTGAATCGATGACCCCAACTCGCGGTGTCACTGGCAACCCAGACGAATCCGCTGGACGGTCGTTTGTCATTGGCTAAACGTTGGCTCAATACCGTCGGTCTTCGCCTTGGCAACGAGTCGATCGTGTTCCGCGTCGTCGACGATCTCCGACTCATCGATCAACATCACCGGGATGTCGTCAATGATGACATAGCGCCGCTTGAGCCTCGGGTTGTACAACGCGTTCTCATCTTTAAAATACAGGAGTGGTCCCTTGTCATCTGGGCAAGCAAGGATTTCGAGGAGTTGCGGGTCAAGCGCCATGGATCAAATCTCCTAAGGGTTGTCAGCTTCAGCTATGAAAGAACGGATCTCGGCGACATGAGCATCGCACGCCTCGCGGGTCGAAGCCTCAAGATTGAGTCGCAGCAATGGCTCAGTGTTCGACGGTCGCACATTGAACCACCAGTCGCCGACATCAATCGTTAGTCCATCGAGGCGGTCTTGCTTCGCGTCGCCGAAACGCTCGGCAATCGCTTCAATGACTTGCTGGGTGTCGCCCACCTCGGTATTGATTTCGCCTGAAGCAACGTAGCGTTCGAACGGAATTCGCAATTGACTCAGCGGTTTGCCCGATCGTGCAAGCACTTCAAGCACAACCAAAGCCGCGATAATCCCTGAGTCAGCTCGATAATTTGCTCGGAAGTAGTAATGACCCGAATGCTCGCCGCCGAATGCGGCCCCAGTCTCGGCCATGACCGCCTTGATGAGCGAATGGCCGACCCGAGTCCGGACTGGCACCCCGCCACGCTCGGTAATGACTTCCGGTACCGCCTTTGAACAAATCAGGTTGTACAAGATCGTCGCACCGGGGTTTTTCTCAAGCATCGCTGCTGCCACAATCGCAGTCGTCAGTGAGCCAGAAACCAACTCGCCTTTGTCATCAACGAGGAACACTCGATCAGCATCGCCATCAAACGCCAAGCCGACATCTGCGCCGGTTGCGAGCACACGCGCCTGCAGATCGACTTGATTCTCAGGTTGGATCGGATTCGCCTCGTGGTTCGGGAACGTGCCGTCAAGCTCGCCGTACATAATCTCAACGTCGAACGGCAGACCTTCGAACACCGCAGGGGCAACCAAACCTCCCATGCCGTTTGCCGTGTCAGCGATTATGCGCATGGGACGCAGCGCGGCGATGTCGACAAAGCCATGAACATGAGTGGCGAATGCCGCTAACGCATCATGTTGGCTCAAGGTCCCCGCATGCTCGACTGGGGTCGTTCCAGCGACCGTGAGATCGCGAATGGCGGCTAGACCCGTATCTTCGCCAATGGGACGCGCTCCGGCCAAACACATTTTGATCCCGTTGTATTCAGCTGGGTTATGTGATGCGGTAAGCATCGCTCCGGGCGCTGAAAAATGCCCCGACGCGAAGAACAGCAAGTCGGTCGAGGCCAGACCAAGATCAACGACGTCGAGACCTTGCGACTGCACACCGCGAGCAAACGCGGCCGACAATGCAATCCCCGACTCTCGCATGTCGCGCGCCACTAACACTCGACCCGAGGTCTCTGGATCAGCCAAGGCGAACACGGCGAACGCTGCCCCAATGCGTTCAATCAACCCAACATCAAGTTGATCGGGCACGATGCCGCGCACGTCATAGGCCTTGAAGATTTTCGATACCGACGACAGATCAGGCACCACCATGGATAACGACTCTAGTGGAGCCCTGCAGCGCCTTAAACCGGCGTCCGCGCAACCAGTGGGACCTCGCTGGCGTCAAGGTCGTAGTAGCCCTGGCGGGTCCATCGGCGCACCCGAAACAGATCGCGAATTGTCCGCAGCGCATCGCTCACCACATGCACACTCGATCGACTCGAATTCACGACCCGAACCGGGACTTCTGCGAGTGAAAGCTGATAGGCCTCGACCAGATGAAACACCTCGACATCAAAGGCAAAACCATCGACACGGGAGTGGCCAAAAATAACGCTCGCGACATCCGATCGAAATGCCTTCAACCCGCACTGCGTATCGCGATAATTGCCGAGCAATACAATGCGGGTTAGCAAGTTGATGGCCCGTCCACCGACTTCACGGATACGTCGAGCACGAACCAATGTCGTCGTGTCATCGTGGCGTCGGCTTCCTACGACTACGTCCCAACCGGCTTCAACGTGATCGAGAAGTTCAATCAGGTGATCGGGTGAATAGGACAAATCTGCATCGGTAAAAGCCAACGTTCGACCATGCGCCGCGAGCATTCCTGCTCGCACTGCAGCCCCCTTGCCCTGGTTGATTGGCAAAACCACCACTTGGTCGGCGCCCGCAGCTTCGGCTTGCATCGCAGTTCGATCACCCGAGCCATCGTCAACAACCACGATTTCGACGCCGCCGTCTTGATCAATGGATGCCAATTCCTGTCGAAGTCGGCGCACGGTGTCGCCAATCTGATCTTGTTCGCGAAATGCCGGCACAATCACCGACAATCGCATTGTCCCTGGCGCTGGCGGTCGATCAACCCGTTGGCCGAGATCAAAGCGAACTCGCAGGTGAGCGGCCCGGCGACCGTTGGTCAGCGTGACGGCGACCGCGCCCAGCAGGGTCGCACCGGCGAGCACTACAAGTGCCATCAATCGTCGCATCATGGTGCTTCTTCTGTCGGCACTTCCTCCCCAGTTTGAACCAATTGCGCACCATCAGTTTCGAATTCGCCGAGAAAGCCGGAATCAATGGGATCAGCAGGCTCGTCCCACCACGCTGGGTCCCGAGGGTCATCGGGGCCATCACCTGATTCGTCATCCCATTCATCGGCAATTCGCCAAAGCGCGGGTGGATCCGGCATCACCACTGGTTTCGATCGCCAAAGCCAAAAAAGGCCGAGAATCCCTAACAAGGTCAATCCATTGGCGAGGTAATCGACCGATGTGTACCCGTAGTGCATCGACACGTGAGTCGATGTCGGTATCACCACCATCAAGTTCGGGCTGATCCGATAAGGACCAGATGCTCCTGAAACCTGCCAATTCGGAAAATACGACGACTTCACGACAACCGGGACACCGGTGGCCGACACATCAAACGAGATGGTGTTGGTTCCCGCATCGATGTTGGAAACTTCTGTGGTGCCTACGGGACGCTTCTCGGGTTGATCGCCTGGTTGGATGCGCTGCCAATCAGCAGGCCCACTCGCGGCAAGTGGCACGCCGAAATTCGAATCATCCATGTACCAATCCACGGTGGCATCGAGCCACGCTTTACTGTTCGCCCCAGCGCCAACCACCACGGCCGGTTCATTCGTCAGCGGAGTGACAAGTTCACTTCCCGCGACCTCAAACACCACCCATGGTCCACTCGAAGCGACCTCGTGGAGGTCGCGATTGGAACGAGCAAGATCGATCATCCCAGTTGAAATCGCCATGTAATAGCGAACTCCGAGCATCTGCAGATGCTCGATCCCGAGATTGAATTCGTCTCGATTCGGCGCTCCGGGCGCATAGGGCAAATCACGCTGCGCATTCGAAGGTGCCGTAGAAAGCTCATCTTGATTCAAAAAGTGATAGGGCGTCGTCGCTGACGCTTCGAAATACAAGCCTTCCATTGACCCAATACACCCGTCAGTCCAAAACGGCAGGAGCATCATCGCCATAGGCGTTCCGTATCGGTCATGTTGGTTTTCGTGCTCCCACATGGCGCGACCGCAGCCTTGGTCTTGACCAAGCTGCTTCATCGTCTGGGTGATTCCGTAATACTCCGGATAAGCCGGCTTGCCCTCGTACCCACTGAAGTTCCACTTCGACCAGCCGCTAATGAAACTGTTCTCGGTCGTCGACCATGGACCCCAGGTCCAGGTCTTTCCATCGGCTCGAAGGTGGCCACCTGGCAAGGTCCGCAACGGCATACCCAAAATGACGAGCCAAGCAAGCAAGGTGCCAACTGCGGTCGCCCACAAAACACCCCGCACGGGTCGACGGACGTCTCTCGACACAACGCGGGCGAACGTTCGGCCAAGTTCCGCGATCCCGACCGCACCAAGCAGGTAGACGGTCAAATAATAAAACGGAAGGAGGCGAGCGTTCCAGAGCCGACCTTGCGGCATGTACAAAAACAGCAGCGCGCTCAGCACGCCCATCGCCAGCCAAAACAACCCAGCGCGTCGGCGATACACCAGCGACAAGAGCGCCCCGATCGCGGCGAGCACTAAGAGGTACTCGATACCGGGTCGATTACTCAGTTGCGGATCAAGGTTCGCACGCGAAAACAGATAATTGGCGTAGTTGGTCTTTTTCTCCCAACCCATGTCATTCATGTAGCCGTGCTGAAGGTAAAAAGGCACGATCCAAAACGACATCAATAGCCCACCGACGGCGGTGATCGGGATGACGATCTTCCACCGCGCACGCGTTTGGAATACGTCGGCCACGGTGAGCGCAACGACAACGAGCGCCAGCAGTCCTACGAAACATACGGCAGCCGGCACATAGATCGGCCAAGATTTCAACCCGGTCGGCAACAGTGAATTGCCAACCACGGCCGCTGCACCAAACGAAGCAGCCAGCAGCACTGTCCACATCCACCAGCGAATTTTTCCCCAATCAAGTTGCAACGCGAACCAAACCACGGTTCCCATCAATGCAAAAAGGAACGGGATCAAGTGACACAACGCGGTGAGGGCGAGCAACGCCGCTGCCCATGCTCGATAGTTGCCACTCGAAAAGCTTCGCCCGAGGACGCCGAGATATAAAATGGCGAACGCGAGCGAAATCGAAAACGCGAACTCCCCTGCCAATGTCGACGCGATATTGCCGCCATAGATCGAAAACGAGCGATCGAATAGAAATCCTGTTGCGGCTATGGCGAGCAATGGTGCCGCCGGGAATGCCATGCGATTCAATCGGCCAAATGCCCATGCTGCGATGGGAAGCGCACACACCCCGCTAATGGCAATCAGTTTGAAGGCGATCCCATAGGGAATGACAAAGCTCAACAGGGCAATCGCTAGGGATGGGACCACCATGTAAAAGACGTAGGCGGGGAATCCGGCATACCAATCAGGTGACCATCCGCTCAGCCGGCCTGATGGCAACAGGTGATCGCGCAAAAATGCGGGCCCCCAAACATGGGCACCCATGTCGCCGCCTGCCGGGGTGGTGTTGGCAAAAATGTTCGACGGACCGAGGTGGTAAAAGACAAACCAAACACAGGTCGCGACGATGGCAAGACTTATCCATCCTTCGATGGGCATGTCGATGAATCGGTGCCATGCCGAACCGATACGACCTCGGTCGACGTCATTAACCCCGAGCTCATTAGCGCCCGCGACCATGTCTTGGTCACTGGTTTGGTCACTCGACACCAGCGAGTCGCCTTCGGGCGGCTCCGGCGCGGCAAAGTTGTCTGTCAGCGTGTCGGACATGTCGTTCCTATCGTGGCACCGAATTTCATGAAACCGTGGTCATCACATCTGATTCAACGACTGGAGTCGGCCGGCTCAACCGAGACGAACGCACTAAGTAGCCGGTCGCGATCAATCCACAGAGCGCGATTACTCCAAGACTCCACAGCGGCGGCTGGATGCCAAATACCAGGGTCACCGCGGCGACAAGGTTGAACCCGAGATGGGCCCAAATTGAGGTTCCCAGCCGACCCGTGGCATACACCATCGCTCCCAACACAAGCCCGAAAATGAACAACGCAGGAAACTGCAATGCTTGAAAATGGGTGAAGGCAAAAATCGCGGCGGTGGCGAACAACGCAACCCACCGACCCCAACGCCGATCAAACGCTCGCTGGGTGAGGCCGCGGAAAAAGACTTCTTCAGCAACTGGAGCCCCGATGCCAACAATCAACAGCAACATCACGACACCAAATGGATCGGTAGCGCGGTCGGTCATCTGCCGAGCGACACCCGAAACATCTTGATCGCCAATCAGTTTCAAGATCGGAATATAAATCAGAGGGACAAGTACAAATTGTGCGGCCACGCCAATGGCAAGACCAACCGGGACATCGACCGGGCGCATGCGAAGCCACAAGTCGCGTACTGGTCCGTTTCCTTTTCGCAGCGTCGCAACAATTGGAATGCCGAGTAAACAACCCCACAGGGGAATCTGCGCAATTGCTTGCAGCCACAACGGCATCGGCGCCTGATAAGCCGCGCTGGTGGCGATGGCGAGATGACCTGCTACTTGGCCAAATGCTTCGCCCGGTCCTGAATCGCCGCCGAGGGAATAACTCGTGGCGGACATGATCACTACATAGGCAATTGCCGCGAGCACTTGACCAGCAGCAAGGCCGATAACCACATCGCCAAGTCCCCAGCGAATTGGCTTTTCGCCGGCTTCGAATTCAGTAAGTTCGACTGCAACTGCGCCGGGAGGCATCGATGCAGGCTAGGCGCTGGGGCGACTCAAACCTGCACAAAGGGTCCGCCGGATACGCCGTTCATGTCGATAGCGTTATGGACCATGAAGCGACACTGTGCTCGGCCCGGATGCAGCAACCCCGCCGCCGCGACGTTTGAGTATCACTACCCGAGTCGAACCGTATGGCTCAATGATGTTGCCGAGGAACCGCATCCGTCGTCTTATGACCTCTGTTTGCGCCATGCCGCAACTATGAGTGTGCCTCGCGGCTGGCAACTCAGTGACCACCGGAGCTTCGCTAGCTCCCTTCGAGCGATTCATCAGGCGTCCTGAATCGCTTCAGCAGCAGGTCCCACCAACCCGCAATTCTCAATCCTCCGGCTCGGCCTATCGGACCGACATAATTCGCTTCTTTCAGCCCCGTACGCGGATTCGTGGCGATACGTTCTACGCTGTCTCGCATGAGTTCCGAGACCCCACCGCCCACGCCGAACTCCGACAAGAACGGTTCAGGGCGATTCGGCAGTGACAACGGTTGGCCAAAATGGATGATCTGGGTCCTACTGGGCGTCATCATGGCAGCGGTACTCATTCCGTTGCTTGGACGTTCCACCCCAAGTAACAACATCGCCTACGGCGACTTTAAAAATCAGCTGAGTGACAACCAGTTCCGAGACGCGACCTATAACAACACCAACGGGCACATCGCTGCGGTGAGGGTCGATGACAGTAGCAAGGTAACCACTACTGGTCCCACCCCGCTGCCGGATGACGACGCAAATCTCTTTTCGCAAAAAGAAGTCAAGTTCGAAACGCCTGAGCCAAGTATTTGGGAAACGCTGCTGCCGCTTTTGATTCCGGTTGGCTTACTCATCTTGTTCTTCGTGTGGATGCAACGCAGAGCCCAAGGACAAATGGGCGGCATCATGTCGATCGGTAGGTCGAAAGCCAAGACCTACAGCTCAGAGCGACCTGGAACCACGTTCGCCGACGTGGCCGGCTACGAAGGGGTCAAACAGGAAATCAAAGAAGTCGTCGACTTCTTGAAGTACCCGGAACGCTTTGCCGAAATCGGTGCTCGAATCCCAAAGGGCATCTTGCTGGTCGGTCCGCCCGGAACGGGCAAGACGTTGATCGCGCGAGCCGTAGCCGGCGAAGCCGGTGTGCCGTTTATGTCCGTGACCGGTTCGGACTTTATGGAGATGTTCGTCGGCGTCGGAGCGAGTCGAGTTCGGGACCTATTCGCATCAGCCCGCAAGGTCGGACGAGCCATCATCTTTGTTGACGAGATCGATTCAATTGGCCGCAAACGCGGTGCCGGCCTCGGCGGTGGACACGACGAACGCGAACAGACGCTCAACCAAATGCTGTCCGAGATGGACGGTTTCGAAGCGACTGTCGGCATCGTCGTGATGGCAGCGACGAACCGGCCCGACATCCTTGACCCCGCGTTGCTTCGTCCCGGACGCTTCGACCGCCAGGTCGTGGTGCCGTTGCCCGAATACCCCGAACGACTTGCGATTCTCGGAGTCCATTGCAAAGGCAAGCGGATTGCACCCGATGTTGATCTGTCGATCATGGCCCGAGGAACTCCCGGCATGAGTGGAGCGGACCTTTCTAATCTGGTCAACGAAGCGGCACTTTTCGCAGTTCGTCGCGGCGCCGAATCAGTGTTTATGGAGGACTTCGAACAAGCACGCGACCGAGTGCTGATGGGCCAAGAACGCGAATCCACCGTGTTATCGGAAAAAGAAAAGGAAATGACGGCCTACCACGAAGCCGGCCATGCGGTTTGCGGCGCCGCGCTACCCAACACCGACCCCATTCACAAGGTGACAATTTTGCCTCGCGGCATGGCGCTCGGAGTCACCCAATACCTGCCAGCCGAAGAACGCCACAGCTATGACCAGCACTATCTCGAAGAGTCGATCGCCGTCGCTATGGGTGGTCGAATTGCTGAAGAATTGGTCTTTGGGGTGGTTTCTACCGGCGCCAACAATGACCTAGTCGTCGCCACTGAACGAGCCCGCAAAATGGTTCGCGAATGGGGAATGAGTAAGCGCATTGGTCCGATGGCATGGGGCTCACAAAACCAAGTCTTCCTCGGCGACGACCTCATGCACACACGCGATTACAGCGACGATACGGCACGCGTCATCGACGAAGAGGTCGAACGAATTCTTCGTGAACAAGAAGACCAGTGCCGACGCGTGCTGCTGGAAAACCGAAAAGGACTTGACCTCGTTGCTCGTGCATTGCTTGAGTACGAAACAATCGACGGTGCCGAAGTAACGAGGCTCATTGAATTGGCTAAAACTGGCGCCCCGGTGCCGAGTTCAAATGGACATGACGTTGGCGAGTTGCCCGAGCCTATTGCTCTCGAAGGCGAAAACGTCTAGCTCAACCTCACTCAGCAATGACAACTGGCGCGCCCGGTGGCACTCCATCTAGCTGTTTCAGGTCGGCGATGTGCAGGCGCACGCACCCATGGCTGATCTGCCCGCCGGTGGTTCCAATCGCCGCGTCGGCTCCAACCGGCCCGTGAATCGCGGTAAACGCGTCGCCACTTCCCTGCCAACTCTGAATCGCCTCGGAGTGAGCATTCGTTCCGATCAAGAATGGGCCATACCCCGGTCCTGGTGAGTCCTCAATCACCATGACGTAAAAATCACCTAGCGGGGTTGGATCATCCACGGTGCCGACCCCAGCCGGAAAGTCCAATACGACTTCGCCCGCTTGATAAAGCTTGAGCCGAAATGAATTGACGTCGATCAAGATCGCAAATGGCGTAACTGAGAGCTCCGCGCTCGATTCGGAAATCCATCCAGTCGACCCATTTGGGCGCTGAGGCAGGCGGACCTGGAGCCATCCGGGAACTCGAGCGATTACGGGAAGAAACTTGGTGGTACCCCACCACTTTCCCACGGGCAAGGCGCCGACGACTTCGCCACCCGGCGCTGCGGAATAGGGCAAGGGCCCAGCGACCTTGGCAATTGTGGTACTCCGCGGTACCGGCGATGGCGGTAACGTCGTTGTCGTAGTTTCGACAATTGGCATCGGCGAAACGGTCGGAATCGCCGGAGGCTCAAGAAAACTCACACCCACGAAAGCCAGCAAAAGTATGACCAGCGAACCTGCGAAAAGGCCGACACGCTGCCATTGAAATGCAATCGGATTTGGTGGATTTATTTCACTTCGCATCACGCACCTCAGCGACCGCGGCCCACAGATCAGCAGCCGTAACGGGGCCCACAAATGATGCCCGCACGACTCCATCTCTATCAGCGACTATCACCGATGGCACCGCGTCAATGCCATATCTCAGATGTTCGGCACGCCGTGCTCCAAATTCAACGTCGTCGACTGCGACCACCTCGCTCGAAAGTGCCTTCGCCTTTTCGAAAACTCCGGCACAAGTGCCACACGTTGACGAGGTGAAAACGGCAACAAGCCAAGGAGCTGTTGGGTTAGCAAAATCATTCCGGTCGACCTGAGCTGGCACCATCCACGTTGGCTGAGTCGGTGCGTCAGGTCGGCGACGGCGCATAACGAACGACAAGACGCCCGCCAGCAAAACCACCGCCACCACGATGGCGATCCGTTCCACTTCAGGTTCCAGTCGTCGCAGTGCCCGAGGGCGACGCTTTCGGCGAAGGCGAGTCGGTCGTTGCATCGCTCGGGATCTCAATAGTCGACGAATCTAACGTTGCCCCCATGAGCAAGACCGAAGACGTGATGAGGCCCGGTGGAGCCACTTCGATCGTGTCGAGCGCTGGAATCGCTAGCGCTGCAGCAACGCCCGCCTTTTCAAATGCGATTCGAGTCTCGACCAGAACCGACGAGCTACTGGTGACCTCGATGGAAACCTGCGGATTACTCCCACCGGTTCGAATCTCAATCCCGACTCGACCAGCCGCCGCAACCACAACATCGCGCATGCCCGCGAGCACGGTGGATTTTCCGTCCGTAACGGTCGACAACGTAACAGTGACCGAGTCGGTGAACGAAGGGTTCGCCACCACGATGGTTGAGGCCGCCACTGAACTCAGCGATGCTGCAGGAACAAGCCAACGAGTCGCAAGTACTGGCGATCCCATCGTGACGGTGGTGCCAACAACGGTCGCCGGCGGCGAGTGCGTAGCAACTCGATCGGCAACTATCGGCACCGCATTTTTCGACTCGATTGATGCCATGTAGCCCACACCGGGTGGAACTCGCCCATCGCCAGCAACGTCGATAATTGCGTATCTTCCAGGAGCCACCGAAATCTCAAATGGCTCAACTTCACCGTACGTCGCGACATCATCAATTCGGATTTGAAGTTCGATGTTCGCTATCTCCGACGACGGATTTTGCACCACGAAAACGGTTTTGACCCCGGTGCTTGCCAACCCGTCGGCGAACCACCACGAGCTCATCGCTTTTGGTGCAGCTGGGGTGACCATCAACGACTTCGTGGTCTGTTGCGTACCGTCAGCGGTTTGAATTTGATCAACGATGACTCGACCGGACCGAACTGAAACTGTGGTAGCCACTTCGGCTCGAAGAGTGACCTTGCCCGAAACGTCGAGAACTGTTACGTGCTTTCCGGGCACAACAATTGCTTCGAAATCTTGGGGTGCTCGCGCCCCGTCATCTGCTTCAAACGTGACGTTGACTACCGCTTCGCTAGGAAACGGATTGAACAATGCCAACATCTGCGACGTACCTGCTCGAGTCGTTCCAGAAGGAACAAACCACGATGCAGATGGCGACGATGAACATGCGGCGACCGACCGCCCGGTTGGTCCCTCCAGCATGTGCGATACCGCGACTTCACCGCCGTTCACCTCAACAACCACACCAACCTGCGCAGCTTTGAGGATCGACGATGCAACCACATCAAGTCTGCTTTGTGCCGAAACGGCGAATTCTTTGACTGCGGAATCACCGACGTTCGGCATGACCGTGACGTTGACGGTCAGCGCGTCGCCAGAATCGTTCATGATCTGTATGGTTTCTTCGGCCGAACCAGATGCGGCTCCGGTCGCGGTGCCGCCGGCGCAATACCACGTTGAACTCAGCGCGCCTGGAGCAGCGGCGATTGGCAACAGTCCCTGTACCGATGGAAGCGCTTGCGCATCGGGATTGTTCTCGTGATAACTCTGCGCGGCAAAGCCGAGAGCAACGCCCAACACGATAAGTACCAGTATTGGCCAACGGGTGGTCTTGACTTCGACCGGAGCATCAGCGCGTTCAGCTCGGCGCGACCTCGCGGCATGAAGCCCTCGTGAAGGCGGAGTCAGCTCCTTGTTCATGCCAACTCCCCTTCCGCTTCAAGTTCAGCCCGGTCGATTGCCGCTTCGATTCTTACTCTGCTGCGGAACAGATACAGGAGCAGCAGCAGCCACACAACTATTTCTGCGCCAATCAATCCCAACCGAGTCCACTGTGTGTCGAAAACCAACGTGGCATGCGAACCGGCTCGCGCGTCAAATGCGTTTGACCAGCCAAGTACGTCCGAGCGCGAAGCCGGTTGGCCATCGATGGTGAGTTGCCAGTCTTGCGACCCGGCCTCGGCGAGGTACACCGATGACGGATTGTCGAGTGATCCACCAAATGATTGAAAACCAGTCTGTTGGGACAGCGCGGTAGCCGCACCTGGCAATGCCGGCACGACTCGCGTCGCAACCGAGCCTTCACCCGAGGGATACTTCGTATCGGGAGCCAATAACGCTCGAGTTGGGGCCCATTGCGCGTTGCGATACACGATGATTCCGCGTGCGACATCAACGTTCGAGAGGTCAAGCTGGCCATCAAGCATCGTGAGTAACTGGGTGGGCACGATCGTCGGACCGGTCTCAAATGGCCTAGGCGCATTGCCCAAAGGCACGACAATAAATCGGACACCCATTGGAGCTAACAGCGCTCCAAGTCGACTCGTTCCCCCTGCTGCGGCAATTTGTAACGCGTCGAGCAAATGGCTTGTCGCACCACTATCCGAACCAGCAATTGCCGTTGAGACATCGGGCATGCCTTCACGGGAGGTGCCATAGGAAAGGAGCGTTCCCGGACCGAGGTCATCAATTGCTGGTGCGTCAAGTTTCCATCCTGCGACAGGTAAGAGGTCGGCGTCTCCCAGCCACAACACCCGATAGGGATCGTCGCCTCCACCTTTTCCATTGAGATTCCGCAGTGGCCGGGCCAAATCGGTTTGCGGCATTCCCCAACGGCCGCTTGCAGCCGCAGCTGCGGCCGGCAGCACACCTAGCACCAATGCTGCCCCGGCGAGCAGCGACGCTATTTGTCGCCAGCCAAAGTGATAATCGGGCAGATCAACCTCGAACGCGGCCATGCCCAGGCCGGTGGCAAGTGCAAGCGCCGCGGCTGACGGGGCCAACAGCACTTCAGGTGCAGGTAGCGCGATCGAAAGCCACCCTTGCGCGGCAACGAACACGACAGCAAAGCCGGTCAGCACCAAAACCCAAAGGCGAACCGCCCATGAATAGCGCCAACGCCGACCAATCAATAATGCGAGCAACCCAACGGGCAAAAATACCCAGCCGATAGGGGGCGCTCCGAACGGTCCGGTTTCAAACCGCAAAATCGAACCGATTTCCATAGCCCGGCCCCCGTCAGACCATGCACCGACAAACGCTGTCCAACCGCCGGTGAGCAAACTCACACTCCATGGCACGTGGAGCACGAATGCAACTGCAACGCCACCAGCCGCAACACCGACTATGCGCAACGCGGCTTTCACCTCGCCAACGATGAGACCTCCGAGCACGAATGTCAGTGCCATCACGGGAACGACGACCATCGCAAAGGGAACGAGCATGGCAGCCAGCGCAGTAACAAGTCCCAACATCACGATTCGATACGTCAGCGGCCGATCAGTGATGCCTGGACCCGGTTCGCCTCCAACCGAGCCAAACGGCGCAAGTTGTGATCCGCGAA
Source organism: Actinomycetes bacterium (assembly GCA_037138595.1). GTDB lineage: Bacteria > Actinomycetota > Acidimicrobiia > Acidimicrobiales > Acidimicrobilacustridaceae > UBA4742. The sequence goes on from JBAXIB010000016.1 coordinate 28,274, forward strand.
GGATTTGATTCATCATCCAGGGTGCAAACGCGTAGATGACAAGGCCAGACCAGCGACCTTGAGCGATCGCGTTGAACCCGATTGGGATGCACGCATACACCACCAAAGTCACGATTCGCGCGCGCCGCGTTCCCAATGGTCGAGCAAGCCGCCAGATGCCGATCACTCCTAGTGGAAGTGCACCGACAACAAGCACGGTTCTCAGCAGGGACATCGCGCCAAACACGACGTAACCCAAGCCGCCAATCAACCCAAGAAACGTCGGAGCAGGAGAAACCGATCCCAATCCTGTATCCCGGAATCCACTCAACCATTGGCTCAACAAGGTCGACGGCTGAGTGGGGAACGCGGCGAATTGCCCGACCGCCGGCAAGCCGTCAGTAAAGATTTGTCGGCTTCCGATAACAATGAGACCTAACACCGCGATCCATGCCACTAGCGATGACCGGGCGCTCGATGAACGAAGGTTGCCAACAAGATCGCGTCCGGCGCCCGTCATTGAACCAAGTCGATCATCACCGGAGCCAAGTTGGCCCCGCAAAAATGCCGAGAATCTCGAGCTGCCGCGAACCTGCAATCGCCTGACATCGCTGTCAGATACCGCTCGATGGAGCTTCAGCTGAGCGCGACGATCATGGATGTCCTTTCGGCGCCGCGCGTTCCACCACCACGCGTGAACAATGTCGCCAGCATGATGGAACCGACCGAGAACGATGCTGTAAATCAGTTCGATGAACGCGATGAGTGCGGCCTGCGGAATGACACGAACTCGGGTCCAAAATGTTGAACAAACTTTGCTCGACCGCAATCGATGCCGCATTTGGAGGCGTCGACGATCGTCAATCGAGCGACGTTCACCGAGAGCCTCAAGGTGAGCGAGGCGCGCCGAAGGAGCAACTAGCACGCGCGCTCCGGCAACATGAGCGCGCCACGAGAGGTCGAGATCCTCGCCGAGGAGTTCTATGCCCGGATCGAATCCGCCGAGTGCCTCGAACAAATCAGCTCGGATGAGGGTCGCCGCTCCAGGAACATAAAAGACGTCCCGAACTGCATCGTGTTGTTCTTGGTCGAGTTCGCCTCGCTCGGCATAGGGCGCCGGAGCTCCGGTCTTATCCGCGCCCATCCCAACTTGGAGGATGCGGGTCGGGTCATCCCATTCGACGACCTTGCCTCCCACGACTCCCGCGTTAGACCGGAATGCCTCTTCCACCATGACCTGCAACACGTCAGGATCGAGGCGCACATCGTCATGGCAGAACAGGTAGAACGCTGCACCCTCAACCGATTTCAAAACGCTGTTGGCCGCAGGGCCAAAACCAACATTTTCCGGCATTCGCCTCAAGTGCGCGTCGGGCGCTACCGCAGCGATTCGAGCCTCGAGGTCAGCGGTGCTGCCGCTGTCTATGACGAGAAGCGACGCATTGCGATATCCCTGCGCAACCACGCTGGCCAAAGACTGCTCGAGCCAATCGCCGGGATCGTGAGTGACCATGACCACCACGACTGGCGGCACAAGGGTTTCGCCCTCGGACTCAATTTGGGGTTCATCGGGCACATCCACAACCCCGCAAGGCTAGTCCCCACCATCACCGCTGGACCTGACCCTCAGCAGGCTTGGATCGGGCGTCGCGTTTGCCGCCATCGACAGGCTCTGCCACGATCGTTACATGGCCAACGAGCCCCTCCGGGTGCTGCGCAATACGTTTTTCACCAGCGTGGGGTTCAGTGTGCTCGCATTCCAAAAAGCTCAGGTTCGCCGCGTCGAAATCCAAAAGTCAGTGAAACCGCAACTTGAAGCCGTTCACGAGCAACTTCGAAGCGCGACTAGTCGGATCACAACCTAAACGTCACCGCTGATGCGTCTCGCGTTCGATGCCACCTCACTACTCGGACCGCGAACTGGTGTCGGGGTAGTTGCGACTGAACTCTTACGGCGTATTGGACAACGCGACGACCTTGATGTCACTGCGTTTGGCCTCACGTGGAAAGGTCGGTCTCGCCTCGATGCCGAAGTTCCTCTCGGCGTCGGTGTCTCGCATCGACCGATGGCGGCTCGGCCACTTCGCTTCGCTTGGACACACACCAATCGACCGCCAATTGAGTGGTGGACTGGATCAATCGACGTCGTGCACGGACCGAATTTCGTCGTGCCGCCGAGCCGACGCGCTCGACAACTCGTCACCGTGCACGACCTCACTTGCATGCGTTTCCCCGAGCTGTGCACCCCCGACACGCTGGCTTACCCCCAACTCATCGGTCGAGCGATCACCCGAGGAGCAACCATCCATGTTGTGTCCCATTTTGTTGCCGATGAAGTTCAAGAATTATTCGGCCTCAGCCAAGATCGAATCGTGGTGGTGCCCAACGGCGTCAATCCACCTTCGCCAAACTTGAGCGACGTCGAACAGGAACAAATCATCGCTCGCGGCCGCCAACTCGCTGGCGGCCATCGATTCGTTCTTGGACTCGGAACAATTGAGCCTCGAAAAGACTTTCCGTTGTTGGTGCAAGCGTTTACTGCGCTGGCGGCAAACGATGCTGACGTGCGCTTGGTCATCGCAGGACCCCCAGGCTGGGGCGCCGATGCGCTAGCGAATGAAATTGAGGCAAGTCCATTCAGAGCGAGAATCGTGACATTGGGCTGGATTCCTGACCATGACCGCACGGCATTGCTGTCGGCCGCAACGGTTTTTGCATTTCCATCCAAGTACGAAGGATTCGGACTACCACCGCTAGAAGCCATGAGCATGGGCACTCCCGTCGTCTCAAGCAAAGCGGGCGCGCTACCAGAAGTGATCGCAGACGGTGGACTGCTCGTCGCAGTCGGCGACGTTGACGCACTCGCCAGTGCGATCGATTCGGTACTGGCCAATGAGATACTCGCCAATCAACTGCGCCAACGAGGGTTCGCTCGCGCGGCAACCTACGATTGGGACACAAGCGCTGATGCTCTCGTTGCGGTGTATCACGGCCTCGCCGGAGCACAGAGTGAACAGCACGGTTGACAGCTTGCGACTCAGACTCGCACCTGAGCCTCCATCGGATGCCTACACTCGTGCCGCAGGGTCAGCCGACGCAGGGGTGTGCACAAAACGATGAAAGCATTGGTCACCGGCGCCGCCGGATTTGTCGGCCGGCACCTCATCACTCATCTGCAAACGATGGGTGATGACGTCGTAGGGATCGACTTGCAAGATGGTCCCGACTTGCTCGATGGCGAGGCTCTCCGCGACAAGATTCTCGGGACCTCGCCCGATGCCGTGTATCACCTCGGCGGTTGGAGCGACATAGGCGGTTCATGGACTGACCCCCAGGGCGCTTTTCGAGCCAATGCCGACGGAACCCTCAACCTGTTGCAGGCCTGCATCGCCGCGAAGGTTCCCCGAGTGCTATCGGTCAGCAGCGCTGACGTTTACGGCAAGGTCATGTTGACCGAGTTGCCGATCAATGAACAATCTGAATTGCGACCGATTACGCCGTATGCGGCAAGCAAGATTGCGGCCGACTTCCTGGGCTTGCAAGCATTTCTTGGCTATGGCCTCGATGTCATTCGGGTCCGTGCGTTTAACCATCTTGGGCCCGGGCAAACCAACCGTTTTGTCGCGTCAGCGATTGCCGAGCGTGTAGCGACCAATGAGCGCGACGGATCCGAAATCGTCCCCGTCGGAAATCTTTCACCGCGACGCGACTTCACCGACGTCCGCGATGTCGTTCGGGCCTACCGACTACTCGTCGAGCATGGTTCTGCCGGCGAGGCATACAACGTCTGCTCTGGAAACGACATCGCAATTAGCGAACTCGCTGACAACATTTTGCGTCTTTCCGACCGGCCGATGCGACTTGAAGAAGACTCATCGCTTCAACGTCCAGTAGACGTGCCAGTTTTGCTGGGTGATCCAACCAAAGTGTTTCAAGCCACCAATTGGTCACCAGAAATCTCGCTTGACCAAACGCTCATGGACCTGTTGTCGCAATGGCGACAGCTAACGCCTTGACCAAGCGCGCTGATGCGGTCGAGTTCCGTCAGCGATTCAGAAAACCCAACTAGGCAGATCGAGCCTGGCCGAATCGGGCCACGACTCGGTTGATCGCATCGGCCACGGCATCGCACTCGCGCCGGTCAAATGTTTGAGCGGCCAAAAACCGGAGTCGGACTCGCCACTGTTCAAGTCGCCGGTCGGCTTCACCAGCCGACAGACCAATAATCCATTCCAAATCGAGGTCAAGCAACTTGAGTTGCATTTCGACCTCGGTATAGCGAGCAGCCACCACCGGCAACCGATCAACCTTCGCAACCGGGTAATTGGTACCCGAAACCAGGACCCACGGTTCGACCTTGAAAAGACCAGCCATCAACGTCACCGTGCGCTCACTCGGATCACTCAGCCCCGATTCGACATGCGATACGGCTACTCGCGAGATACCTAATCGTTCCGCGAGTTCTTGCTGAGTAATGCCTAATTTCGATCGATGATCGGCGATTCGACGACCCAAATTTTCGGAAACAGGAATATCGAGCATGTGCCAACCCACTTAGCAGACAGTCTGGCCTAATCAGGATAGACAAACACTCTATGACTCGGCGCGCGCTCATTACGGGGATCACTGGCCAAGACGGCTCGTATCTCGCCGAGTTACTCCTAGCCAAGGGCTACGACGTCATTGGAATGGTGCGACGAAGTAGCACCGTCAACTTCGAGCGAATTAGTCACCTGCAAGATGACCTGAACCTCGTTCCCGGTGACTTGCTTGACGAAGCGTCGCTCATTCAGGTTCTTCGCGAACACCGACCCGATGAGGTCTACAACCTTGCCGCGCAGAGTTTCGTGCAGACATCTTTTGGCCAACCAGTTCTCACTGGCGAAACCACCGCGCTAGGCGTGACTCGACTTCTTGACGCAATCCGCATCGTTGACCCCGATGTTCGTTTTTACCAAGCCAGTAGCAGCGAAATGTTCGGCAAAGTCGTCGAGGTCCCGCAGGTCGAAAGCACACCGTTTTATCCGCGCAGTCCCTACGGGGTGGCAAAGGTCTACGGTCACTGGATAACAGTCAACTACCGCGAGAGTTACGATCTTCACGCTTCATCCGGAATCTTGTTCAATCACGAGAGTCCTCGCCGTGGTCTCGAATTCGTCACGCGAAAGATCAGTCATGGCGTAGCGCGAATAAAACACGGTCTTGATAGCGAACTGCGGCTCGGCAATCTCGAAGCCCAACGCGACTGGGGTTTTGCTGGCGACTACGTCGACGCGATGTGGCGCATGCTCCAACAGGATTCGCCGTCCGATTTCGTCGTATCCACCGGCGAAACACATTCGGTTCGCGACTTCTGTCAGATCGCATTCCGTCATGCTGATCTCGATTACGAGGAATTTGTCATCCAAGACGAACGATTCTTCCGGCCTGCCGAAGTTGATCTCCTTGTCGGTGATGCATCCAAAGCTCGTAACGTGCTGGGATGGGAACCCAAAACCACTTTCGCCGACCTCGTCACATCAATGGTCGAAGCCGACCTGCGCGAACTGGGCACCAGGCTGCGAAACCAGGCCTAACGGCAGGATCTCGAACGTGATCACTGTTTTATCTGGAGGTGTCGGCGCAGCCCGTATGTTGGCTGGCATCGTTCAAGTAGTCCCGCCGAGCGATGTCGTCGCGATCGTCAATACCGGAGACGACCTGGTGATGCACGGACTCGAGATCAGCCCTGACCTCGACACCATCACCTACACGCTCGCTGGCGAAATTGATGCCGACCGCGGCTGGGGACTCACAGGCGAAACCTGGCATGCGATGCAATCGTTGGAGCGTTACGGCGGCGAGACATGGTTCGGCCTCGGCGATCGAGACATCGGAACTCACCTCTACCGCACTTCCCGCAAACACCAAGGAGACACCCTCAGTGACATCACCGCCGACATCTGTCGCGCTTGGGGCCTTGGTCTGAGATTGTTGCCAGTCACCAACGACGAATTACGCACGCGCGTGACGGTTGCGATCGACGGCGAAATCAGTTTCCAAGAATACTTTGTGCAGCGGCACCATTCGGTCGCGGTGAGCGACGTCCGATTTGCGGGAGCTGACTCGGCGTCCGCAGCACCCGGCGTGCTCGAAGCAATTGACACCGCTGACACCATTGTCATCGCACCATCGAATCCAATCGTGTCGATTGGACCCATCTTGGCCATTGACCCAATTCGCCAAGCGGTGCAATCGCGACGCGACTCGGTGGTCGCCGTTTCACCGATCATCGCGGGAAGCGCACTCAAGGGACCCGCCGACCGTCTGTTAACCGAACTTGGCCACGAAAGTTCAGTCGTCGGGGTGGCACGCATCTACGCATCGCTGGCCGCGACGCTGGTGATTGACGATGCCGACGCCCACCTTGCACCTGACGTTGAGGCCGAAGGCATGACTTGTATCGTTGCGCCAACAATCATGTCGACACCGCAACGATCTGCTGCCCTTGCATTAGTTGTGCTCGCCGCTCGAAGCCACGGAGTCACCCCATGAGCCGCCTCGAAGTATTTGGTTTGCCTGGTATCGGAGAAATTCATCCAGGCGACGATCTCGCCGGGATCATCATCGACGCGGCAACTCAATCGCCCGAGACTTCACTAGCCAACGGCGATGTGATCGTGGTCACCCAAAAAATCGTGTCAAAAGCCGAAGGTCAACTAGTCGAAATAGACGCCAGCGATCCGCTCAGCCACAAGCCTCTCGTCGAATCTGAATCCGTACGCATCTTGCGCCGCCGCGGTGACTTGATCATTAGCGAAACTCGACACGGATTTGTCTGCGCCAATGCGGGTATCGATCTTTCGAATGTCGAGTCTGGATTTGCCGCACTGCTTCCCGAGGACAGCGATCGTTCCGCAAGGCGAATACGCGATGGGATACGCGGTCGCATTGCTGTGTCAGTCGCTGTCATCGTGAGCGACACCTTTGGACGAACTTGGCGACGCGGCGTTACCGACGTTGCCATCGGGTCAGCCGGTATCGCCGCCGTCCTTGATCTGCGGGGCACACCCGATGCGCTTGGTCGCGAGATGCAGGTTACTGAGGTAGCAGTCGTTGATGAGATCGCCTGTGCTGCTGAACTCGTCATGGGTAAGACCAGCAATATCCCGGTCGCAATTGTTCGTGGCATCGACACAACTTGGTTTCGTGATGGCAGCGTCCGTGACGAAATTGTCAGGCACCCCAGCGACGACCTGTTTCGCTAACCGCGGTTGCGGCGAAACCAGTCAAGGACCGCAACGGAACCCGTATCAAGATCGGTCCAAGGCTTCCACCCGAGATACAGGCCTGCTTTACCCGGGTTGAGTGATGACCGAGCAAGTTCACCCGGTCGGGGCGGAGCGTAAACCGCAGGCGTCGTTACGCCGGCAGCCGCCGACATTGAGCCATACAGTTCGTTGACCGACGTTTCGACTCCAGTGCCGATGTTGGCCAAGAGTCCACTACCGGTATCGGCCGCGCGAACAAAAGCGTCTACGGCATCGTCGACAAAGACAAAATCTCGAGTTTGGGTGCCGTCGCCAAAAATGGTGCACGGTTCGCCACCGAGTAAGCGGCCGGCAAAGATCGCGACCACTCCGGCTTCGCCGTGAGGATCCTGTCGGGGTCCATAGATATTGGCCATCGCTAACGCGGTGAACTCCAACGAGTGAAGCTCTCGATACGCGAACAGGTAGTCACCGACCACCTTTTTCGCAACGCCGTAAGGCGAAATGGGGCGTTGCGGCTGACTCTCATCGATCGGGAGGTCCTCAGGCGCAGGATCGCCGTAGATCGTGCCCCCGCTTGAAGCAAACACCACCTTTCTGGCTCCAGCTAGGCGGGCTCCTTCAAGAATCTGCAAACTCCCGATGATGTTGACTCCTGCGTCGAATACCGGGCGTTCCACCGACACCCGCACATCAGCCTGGGCGGCAAGATGAAAAATGACTTCGGGTTCGCGTCGAACGATCAGGTCGATGACCGCGGGCTCGCGAATATCAATCTGATGAAAACTAAATGCATGCGATCGATCGGCCCGAGCGTCACGGAGATTGGCCAGTGAACCGCTTGAGAGGTCATCGATAACGTCGACCTGATGACCTTCAGCAAGGAGGCGGTCGACAAGTGTCGAACCAATAAAGCCTGCGCCGCCAGTGACAATCGTCTTCATAGAATCTCACTGTCCGGGATACTGAGTCGGTCGAACATAGCGCCATCTGGCACGTCGACTCGCTCGCCGATCACGCAAAGATTGGTCAAGGTAGCGCGTGAGCCAATGGTCGCATGCGGTCCGATGATTGAACCTCGCACGATCGCCCCCGCGGCGATGTGCGCCCCTGGGAGCACCAACGAGTCAGAAACCTCAGCGCCGGAATCTACTCGCACCCCTGCCATCACCACCGATCTCGTGACGACAGCGTCACTCGCCACCGACGCCGTGGCATGAACGGCCCGTTCGGGATCACCCCGCGAGCCATCGATGAGATCAAGTTGTGATGACAGGTACGACGCTGGTGTGCCCGTATCGACCCAATAGGCGTGTGAATGCAGGGCAAACAGTGAATGGTCAGCGACCATCTCAGGAAAGGTCTCGCGTTCAATCGACACTCGGCGGCCCGATGGAATCCGTTTGAGAACCGACGGTTCGAGTACATAGGTTCCGGCATTGATCCAGTTTGTCGGCGCCTCGCCTGGTAGCGGCTTTTCGACAAATTGCTCGACCCTGCCTTCGCTATCGATTGGCACCACGCCATAGCGCGACGGATCCTCAACCGCGGTCAATGCGATAGTCCCTTCTGCTCCACGCTCGTGGTGGAAATTCCACAAATCTCCGAGGTCAAGGTCAGTCATCACATCGCCATTGACCACGATGAACGTGTTTTCGATTCCCCCGTCGTTGGCCGCAAATCGAACCGCTCCCGCAGTGTCGAGCGGCTCGGGTTCAACCGCGTAATGCAGCGCTACACCTGCGCATGAGTCGTCGGGATAGGCCTCTAAGAACGCGTCAGGTCGATAGCCGAGTGACAACACGGCGTCGGTGACCCCGCCCGCAGCTAACTTCGCCATGACCCGTTCGATCATCGGCTTGTCGATAATTGGCAGCATCTGCTTCGGAAGATGCAATGTCAGCGGACGCAGGCGTGTTCCGAATCCACCTACAAGGACAACTGCCCTCACTGGGCCGGTGCAGGTGCCGAGGACGGAGTCGAATTGCTGGAAGTTGGAGGCACTACCGATGGACCCGGCACGACCGTGTTCGAGGTCGCCCCGACTACGGAGGTAGCTGGCGTAGAGCCTGGCACGTCGGTCAGGTGGTCGAGCGTGGTGACGCTCGGCGGCTTCGGCACGTCGGTGCCCGGCGGCACAACGGCCAAGGTGAACACCATGCGATCACTGGTGTACTGGATCGAGCCAAAATCTTTTGTATAGATCGTCGGAGGGGCGCTCAGGTCATCTGCTGACCATTGATAAACTGCTACCTCTGCTGGCTGACCATTGCAGTCGTAACCGTTGTGGTAGGCCGTGCCATTCGACACGGTCGTGAAGCCGTTGCTTTGAAAACTGAGCCCGGCGGTATCGCCAAAAATCTTCAGCGTTGCGTTCTTGCCAGCCGACCCTGCCGCAAACGGGTGAACGTGCATGATTCCGTCACCGTGGGTATGGATGCCCAACTTGTCGGCAGTCACATCAGTTAGCGGATCAATAAATTTGTCGCAGACGTAGATGCCATAGGCGCCGTGCCAGTGTTCACCTACGGTCGGTGAGACCGCAGAAGCCTTCTGGTTCGAACCTTTTGCGATCACGATCACGCTGACACCGAAAACAAAAATGGCGATTATCGCGACTGGGAACAACCAGCGATGGCGGCGACCTTGGGCTGCGCCACCAGCCCGCGCCGCTCGTGCAACCTTTTTGGAGGAAGAAGCCTTACCCATAGTCAGAACAATCTAGTCGCGCACCAGCCAACCTCAACCGCGTAGTTCAAAAAAGAGGTTCTCATAGGCCTCTGCGACCGCGGCAGGCGATGCCCAGGACTCCACGAATTTCCGTCCCGACGCACCCATATCCCGTCCCATCTGCGGATCGTCAAGGATTTGGCGAAGTGCTTTCGTGAATGCTTCGGCATCTTCTGGTGCAACGGTGATGCCCGCCTCGGCCGCTTCGACTGTTCGGGCAACCTCGGTACCTGGGTCCACGCTGGCCACCAACGGCCGCCCCGCTGCCAGAATTGAATACAACTTCGACGGAACACTCGACCAGGCCAACCCTCGCTTCAACGGAACGACGTGCACATCGGCTGCTGCGAGCACCCGGGGCAGCTGCTCTTTTGGTGCCATCGGCACGAAATGCACGTTCGACATTCCGTGGGCGCGCCGTTCGAGATCAGGAAGGGCCGCTCCCCCGCCGTTGATCACAAAGGCAATATCGGCCTCGTGACGCAAAGCAACCGCAGCATCAAGCACCAGGTCAAGAGCTTGCGACAGTCCGACATTTCCGGCATACATCACGACTCGTTTTCCCGAAAGCCCGTTTTCGACTCGATAATCGTTTTCGGTCGGTCCAGGGGTGATCCACGTCGTGTCGATGAAGTTCGGAATCACGCGCACTTTCGAGGCCTGCGTCTCGCGTTCGACGCTATCCAACCCCTTGACCAGTTTCGCTCGAACATTGTCGGCCAAGTCATCGGATAACACGGTGACCGCGTCCGCGCGCCGATAGCTCGCTCGCTCAAGCCACCTCGCGGCGGCAATCGTTCGACGGCCAGTGAGGAGTCCAAGTTCAACGGCCACATCAGGAAATACGTCTTGGATATTGAATACAAATGGAACGCGCCGGACGCGACTGACCATCCAACCTGCAAGACCGAGGGTGAGTGGTGGCGACATCGCAAGTACAACATCGGGCTTGATCTTTGACATCGCTCCTTCCAACGTGGCCAAGACAGTGAATCCACCGAACGCGACGGCCCGAGCGGGCAAATTGCGCTTGTCGGTCGGGAACGGGTGAACACGGGTGATCGTTCCCCACGAACGCTGCTCATGGCGGACGAGCTGCCCATCCCAACCTGGTTCGAGTGCATGGTTTTGGTACCAAGGAAGCGAGGTAATGACATGCAGCCGATGTCCACGTTTGGTGAGTTCGGAAGCAATCGCGGTCATCACTTCGCCCGTCGGTGCGACGTCAGGCGCGAAGTGCGGACACAGCACCACGATGTTCATGTCGACGACCGATGCTCGGCAATGCTCGCGATTCCATGGCGATAAGCGGTTACTAATGCGTTGGCTGATGCCTTCCAACTGAAGCGTGCAGCGCGATCGTGCCCACGAATCACTAACTGCTGGGCGCGAGTTGGATCAGCTAAAAGCAACGCCATCGCATCACTCCATCCTTCGAGATCATCGGGGTCAATCAACAAACCCGAGTCGCCAATGACTTCGGGAAGTGCCGTGACAGATGATGCGATCACCGGGACACCGCGATTCATTGCTTCAAGCACTGGCAGGCCGAATCCTTCATACCGTGAAGGAAACGTTAATGCAGTGGCAGTCGCAAGCATCGCGTCGAGTTCGCCGGCTGGGATTCTGCCCGTGCGAATCACCCGCCTACCTAGGCCAAGTCGCTCGATTTCTCCTCGAAGCTCGCCTTCGGCTTGCGCCTCGCCACCAGTCAGAACCAAAAGCGGCTCAGGATTGGCGCGAGCGAGACGAGAAAACGCCCGCACCAGCGTCACATGGTTTTTGTGCGGATAGGTGATCGCCGGGTACAAGAAAATGGGTCGCTGCCCTAACCCATGGCGACGGCGGGTATGACTAATCATGCGTTCGTCGACCACATATGGCGGGTCAATTCCCGGTGGAACAATCAAGATCTGCTCATCGGCAATGTCCAACCGATCTACGACATCACGACGGACAAATTGACTCAGCGTCACCACGACTTCTGCGTGTCGAACCGAACCAGGGACTGCTGCGCCGAGGTAGCCGCGTTTCACGAAGGAGAAATGTTCCGGATTCGCCATGGGCTGCAGGTCGTGAATTGTCAACATGCCTGGTCGCGATCGTCGAGGCGGCATCGTTCCGCCGAGATGATGCATGAGGTCGATTCCTTCCGAGCGAGCGCTGTGGTCCAACCACGTTGACTCCGCCGATACCCGCAACAATTTTGACGAACCAGAGAGTGGGCCAATCACCGTGGGATGAGCGGCAAGAAGATCCGGATGGGTTGCGGCTAACGATCGGTTCACAAAGAGCACTACTTCGAGGTCAACCGATTCCAGACGTTCAAGCGAGAGCAGCAATCGAACGGTGTATTCCTCGCTGCCACCGACAACGCCGGGCACAAGCCACAGCAGATTTGCACCGATTCGGGTTGGTGTCGTCACGAAACTTCCGAAAAAATAGTGCGGAGTGCATCGGCAGTGCGAGACCACGGGAATGCCGCGGCGCGAGTCAGGGAATTGGCAGCCATGTGTGCAGCAAGGTCGTCATCGTCAAGCACCGATCCGAGCGCGTCGGCTAGCGCTGCGACGTCGGTGGGATCAACCAGCCGAGCCGCGCTGCCCGCCACTTCAGCTGTCGCGGTCCCTGCCGAAGTGATCACCGGGACGCCTTGCGCCATCGCTTCAAGTACTGGTATTCCAAATCCCTCTTGCAGGCTGGGCAAACAAAACACGGCGGCAGCTGCGAACAGCGCCCGCTTATCGACCTCGGGCACAAACCCCAACGTACGAACGCGGCCGGCGGCGGTCCCTAAGTGCGGCGTGAGATCTTCATTCCAACCACGCGGTCCAACTAACACCAGCTCGATGCCACAACGATCAAGCAACCGAAATGCTTCAAGTAACACCGGCAGGTTTTTTCTCGGCTCGATCGTGCCAGTCCACATCACAAATGGTTTCGTTAGCCGATAGGTTGCCCGCACTCGATCGACTTCACTTTCCGAAACCGGATCGATGTCGACACCCCACGGCACCAAACGAAGGCGCTTTTCATCAAATCCATACGCGATGCACGCGTTAATCGTGTCTTGCGATGGGCAGCACACCAGATCAGCGTCAGCGAGAGCCAGTTCAATAGCCCGATTGAAGAATCGAGCACCGCGCGCCGTTGATCGCGCTGGGTCAGTCAAGAACGCAAGATCGTGGACTGTTACAACCAGTGGCGCCGTGCGCGGCGGCATCGCCATGCCCGTCACATAAATAACGTCAACCTGTCCGGTTGAGCGCTCTATCGCCGGTCGCCGAAACCGGTGCCAGGACTCATACATCGCCCGTCGCGGCATCGGGATTTGCCGAATCGGAATGCTAGGAACAAACGGATCGGGCGGAAGTGCTCGATGCTTCGCGCTCACGCCGACAAGGTCGAGGTCATCAAGCCGCTGCAATGCACGAACCGCACCAAGGGCCGCGGCGGCGACGCCACCGGGCACACGATGCCAGCACTGTTCGAGGGTGACGGCCACCCTGAGCTTCTGAGCCATGGGGTTGGAGTCTCCCACGCTTGAGCCGATCACCTGAGCGGGGTTGCGAATTGGAGTTGGAGGCGGCGAAAACCCTCAGCGATCAATCGCATCGCGAAAATAGGACGCGGTTCGCTCGATTCCCTCGCGGAGTTGGATCGCTGGTTCCCACCCAAGCAGATCTCGAGCTTTCGTAATGTCTGGACGACGTTGACGTGGATCATCAACCGGCAACGGTTCAAACACGATTGGTGAGGTCGAGGCCGTTACTTCCAGCACAAGCTCAGCAAGTTCAAGCATCGTAAACTCGTTTGGATTTCCGATGTTGATGGGGCCCGTTTCGTCTGAGTCCAACAACGCGAGGAAACCGCGAACCTCATCGTCGACGTAGCAAAAGCTGCGAGACTGGGTGCCATCTCCGTACATCGTGATGGGCTCGCCACGAAGTGCTTGAACAATAAAATTGGAAACCACGCGACCGTCGTTGATGCGCATGCGCGGGCCGTACGTGTTGAATATGCGGACGATTCGCACCGATAGGGCGTGGGTCCGGTGGTAGGCCATGGCCATCGCCTCGCCGAAGCGCTTTGCTTCGTCATATACGCCACGAGGTCCGATGGGATTCACGTGCCCCCAATACTCCTCGGTCTGCGGATGCACCAATGGGTCTCCGTAGACCTCACTGGTTGAAGCCAACATGAACTTCGCACCTTTTGCTTTGGCTAAACCGAGTGCATTGTGGGTACCGAGGCTGCCAACTTTAAGCGTCTGAATCGGCATCTCGAGATAGTCGATTGGCGATGCCGGGCTCGCAAAGTGCAACACCGCATCGACGTCATCAGACACGGCGATAAACGTGCTGACGTCGTGTTCAATAAATCGAAAACCTGGGCGGTCAATGACTGCAGCGAGATTGCTGAGTGCCCCGGTGCAGAGATTGTCGATTGCAATTACTTCATCGCCGCGGTCGAGAAGCCATGTCGACAGGTGCGAGCCCAAAAACCCGGCGCCGCCGGTTAACACGATGCGCGCCACTAACGCCGTCCGATACCCGAGTAGGTGAATCCTCGGCGAGTCAACGCAGCGCGATCAAGCAAATTTCGGGCGTCGACTACACACGTCGAAGCCATCAGCGTCGCTACGCGATCAAGGTCAACCCATTTGAACTCATCCCACTCGGTCAGCACCGCCAATACGTGTGCCCCGTCGCAGGCCTCATATGCGTCACCAACGATCGTGAGATCGGGAAGCTGCTCGAGCGAAGTTGTTACCGACGGGTCATACCCCTGAACGGTCGCACCAGCGGCGATCAGTCGCTTCACGATTTCGAGAGAAGGCGATTCCCGCAAGTCGTCAGTGTTTGCTTTGAAGCTCAGCCCCCAGACTCCAACCACCTTTCCGTCAACCGAGCCATCGGCGAGCGAAATGATTTTTTCAGTTGTGCGTTCAAATTGTTCATGATTTGCGGTGACGACTCCCTTGAGCAGATCAAAGTCGTAGCCCGCTTCACGAGCGATGTACAACAGCGCTTGCACGTCCTTGGGAAAACATGATCCACCCCAGCCCGGCCCCGGGCGCAAGAATTCATGGCCGATCCGTTTGTCGTAACCCATTCCCAAAACAACGTCGGTCACGTCCGCGCCTACGGCTTCACACACGGCCGCGACGG
Source organism: Actinomycetes bacterium (assembly GCA_037138595.1). Classification (GTDB taxonomy): domain Bacteria; phylum Actinomycetota; class Acidimicrobiia; order Acidimicrobiales; family Acidimicrobilacustridaceae; genus UBA4742. The sequence goes on from JBAXIB010000016.1 coordinate 43,404, forward strand.
CGTTTACGAACGAAAGCTTCGTCGCAAGAAATGCATTGCTGGCATATTTAATGGTCTCGGCCGATGCGGGATCAGTCACCATGAATGGCGCCGCAACACCGATGTACAACGCCGCGACCCGAATCGCAGCCGATTGATCGTCACTACCAATCACCACCCGGTCAGGATGCAGAAAATCACTGACCGCCGATCCTTCGCGAAGAAATTCCGGGTTCGACACCACGAAAACGTCTGACCGACCTAAGGCGTGTTCCACCTTTCTCGTCGAACCGACTGGAACGGTCGACTTATTGATCACGATGGACTCTGGGGTCAGACCTGGGGCGATTTCGCGCGCGGCGGCTTCGATATAGCTCAGGTCAGCCGAACCGTCTTCTCCCTGGGGAGTCGGCACACACAGATAGACGAACTCAGACCCGGCGAGCGCATTTGCCGCCCCGTGAACAAAGCGGAGGCGTCCCGAGTCGATTCCCTCGCGAACCAGTTCTTCGAGGCCGGCTTCAAGGATCGGGATCTCGCCACGCGAGAGCGATTCCACCTTGGCGGCGTCGATGTCAGCGCAAACAACCGTGTGCCCAAGGTGAGCAAAGCACGCACCAGTGGTAAGCCCGACATAGCCGGTGCCGATAATCGCGATGTTGCCCATGTCTTTGGAACTCCAAGTCAAGTGAGGATCGCGATGGGTTCGAGATCAACTATGAGTGACGGCGGCCCATCGTAGTGATGTGGCAACGCCGATCACCCACATGTCTCGCCAGGAGGCGTCGCTGGGACCATTCCGCGTTCAGGAGTCTGGGGAGTCTGCTGGTCAGCCGTCGGTGGAATGGTGGTCGCCCCAGGAGCAGGTGTGGTCGTTGTGGTCGTCGTGGCAAGAAATGCACTGAAGTCGTTGACATCGCGCGGATCGCTACGCAACGCAGTGAAATCCTTACCGGTCACGAGAACAATTTGCTTCTCACTCAACGTCTTATCCAGGACAAACTGCGGCTGACCGTCGACGAATCGGGCGAGTTCGACTGACGCATTTTCGTTTCCTGGTGCGTAGTGGATTTGGGTACCACCTGTTTTGAAACTCGATGAGTCGCTCGACGTGCCTGGAGTGAACCCGACTTTGGTCGCCTGGGCCAAAACCACATTTGCCTGCGCTGACTTGCCTGATCCATTCAGTACATCGACTCGGATCACATGCAGTGGGTTAGTCGAAACAGGTTCGTTCCGGAAGAGTGCAAAAATTGGTTGAGCGGCGATTTTGTCGAGCAACAACACCGAAGCACCACCGATGGTGGTGCCGGTGGTCGGCGGTGTATAGGTCGCAATCGACTCAGGGTTGAACTCACGAAATTGCGTGCCGAGGTTGATGAGGTCCTGAGTTGTAACCCGATCGTCAAGGGTGACGTTGCCCTGAGCCACACCGATGAGTTGATTCAGCACAAAAGGATTCCTGACTCCTTTTGCGATTGCCCGTTTGAGCGCCAGTTTGATGAATTGTTGCTGGCGGGTGATGCGTCCGAAATCGCTGGTTGGGTCTCCCACCCACGCCTTTCCCCCATTGCCAGTCTTCGTCTCGAAATGTCGCGACCTCGCATAGGCAAGCGCGTCCATCCCATTGAGGGTGACGCAGCCCGGTTGATCGACACCGAAACCAGTGTTGAGATCGCGCGCTGGCCACTGAAAATAGATCGGCACGCCACCAACGGCATCTACCAAACTTCGAAACCCATGAAAATTGACCTGCACATAGTGATTGATCGGAATTCCGAAATCTTGTTGAATCGTCTTGATCAACCGTTCAGGACCGCCGCCCGAGAGCGCGGTGTTGATGCGCTGATCACCACCGGTACCGGCAATGGGAACCCACAAATCTCGCGGTAACGACAGAATCGATGCCTGCTTGGTGATGGGATCGGTTCGCAAAATCATGATCGTGTCGGACAACAACGAGGCCCGACTGCGACCGATAAGTACCGGGTCATTCGCATTGAGGCCTTCAGAGTTGTCAACCCCGACCAACAAGTAATTTTCAGGTTGCGGATCGCCCGACGAACTCTGATCAAGCGTCGAGCCCAAACCGCCATAGCGCTGGACATCGCTGGCTTGGCGAAATACGTAGGCCAGCCCGGCCGCCGACGAAAAACACACCACGACCACAAACACATTGAGCGCAATGACCAGCCGCTGGAACCAGGTCCGACGCCGCATTGATCGTCGAGCGCTCGTTGCCACAAGCGGTGACGGTACCAGTCGTTTCCCACCTGAGGGGACCACCCCGGCGCAAGGCGGCGATCGATGCTTGAAGCCGTCCATCATCTGGCTCGATCACTGAGCGCAAGGTCCACGGTGCGCTCCCGACGGCATTCTTGGGCGAAGATAACCACCATGCTGTCCCATCGCGATCCCCTCGCCGTCGTCGGTGGACGACTCGCGACACATCTCGTCGATGTCACCAGTGACTTGTCTGCGCTTGATTCACATGGCTTTTGGGCAGTGGTGATCCCATTTTCCGGCCGACCCGTCTGCGCTCGATTTGCAGAAATCCGACTGGCGCGACCTTGGCCTGGCCAACCGTGGCGCGGACCATCGCCTGAATCATGGCGAACGAACCTTGAACAATCCGCGTTTGAATCGCGAGTCGAAATGATCCGTTCGTCCATCGGCAGCGGCGATATTTATCAGGTCAATCTGACCCGACGCTTGTCGGCTCCCGTGCAACCTGATGCCGATATTGCCGCACTCGGTGCCGCTCTCGCATCGGGAAATCCCGCTCCGTTTAGCGCGGTCGTGCGCCTTCCCGACCAAGGAATCCAAGTGGCTTCGGCCTCGCCGGAACGTTTTTTGTCTCGGTCCGGACCGATAATTCGCTCATCGCCGATTAAGGGAACGGCCACGACTCGAGAAGCGTTACTCGAAAAGGATCGAGCCGAGAACATCATGATCGTTGACTTGGTTCGCAATGACTTAGGCCGAGTGTGCGAGTGGGGATCGGTCCATGTTCCTGAACTCCTCGCCGTCGAGGAGCACCCCGGCCTGGTGCATCTGGTCAGCACGGTCGAGGGTCAACTTCGCCCAGGACTTGGCTGGGCAGATGCGATTGGGGCCACGTTCCCCCCTGGCTCGGTAACCGGAGCGCCAAAACATGCGGCTCTGCAACACATCAGCCGACTCGAAACCGTGGAGCGCGATGTTTACTGCGGGGCCGTGGGATGGGTCGACGCAGATCGCGGGGTAGGTGAATTGAACGTGGCAATCCGAACGTTCTGGATTGCTGATGGCGAACTGCACTTCGGCACTGGCGCCGGCATTACCTGGGAATCAACTCCGGCCGGCGAATGGCAAGAAACGGAACTCAAAGCACGACGACTCCTACGAGTGGCATCAGGACAGCCAGTTGGCGTGGGAACATCAGGCCATGGCTAACCAACCAATGGTTTGGATCAACGGATCCCTCATCTCGAAAGATGGCGCATCGTTGTCCCCGTTCGACCACGGCGTAACGGTCGGTGATGGAATCTTCGAGACCTTGCAAGTCGTGAACGGCGTTGCCTTTGCAATTCGTCGACACCTTGAACGCGTCCGTCGATCCGCTTCTGGCCTTCGCTTACCGATCCCTCTCAATGACGAACAGATCGAACACGCGATGTGCGAAGTCATCACCGCGAACGAAGTCGATTCCGGGTGCGTTCGCCTCACCATCACCGGTGGCATCTCCCCACTTGGTTCAGACCGCGGCGATGCTGGAGCAACGGTCATCGTCGCGTCTGCTCCCCTCCCGAAATGGGACAGAACCACCAATGTGGTCACGGTGCCCTGGCCGCGCAACGAACGAGGAGCGGTCGCGGGATTGAAAACTACGTCGTATGCCGAAAATGTTGTCGCATTGGACTATGCCCACGAACGCGACGGGAGCGAGGCGATCTTCGCCAATACCGTGGGCCAACTCTGCGAAGGAACAGGCAGCAACGTTTTTCTGGTCAAAAATGGGCGCCTGAGCACGCCAACCCTTGCGTCAGGTTGCCTCGCCGGGATCACCCGCGAACTCTTGATGACACTCATCGAATGCGAAGAAACCGATCTCCCGTTAGCGGCGCTGGCCGAAGCCGACGAGGCATTTCTGACTTCGTCGACTCGCAACGTGCAGTCAATTCGCTCCGTTAATGGACATGAACTCGGTGACGCTCCCGGCCCCATCACCAAGGCGGCAGTCGAAGCATTTTCTGAACTGATGAGTAGTTCGCTCAATCCCTAGTTTGGTGTCTCGCACTAGCGATCAAACCGTTCGTATCGGTGTCAACTTCCAAATGTCACTGCGCAGGGCGAACATGAGTGACATCACCGGCAATGATCGTGTGCCGGACAACGCCCTCGAGCGAATCGGCGGATGCAACTTCGACAAGTAACTCACCCGCATCGGTCAGCGCGACCGCATGACCTTCGATTTCATCGCTGCCGATCTGCACACGCACCCGCCGATTCAACGTTGCTGAGAGTTCCCGAGCTCGTTGCATAAGTCGCTCCCGGCCCATCGCACCGGAACTAAAAATTGCTGACGCCCAATGATCGAGCCGGAGCAGCATCGCTATGACGAGTTGCTCACGATCAATGTCATGGTTCGCAAGTTGGTTGAGCGCGACCGCTATGTCGGCAAGTTCGGTCGGCAACTCCACTGGCCAGTTGACGTTGATACCAATCCCGACCACGACCGCCGATATTGCATCTCCCTCGACGATTGACTCTGCGAGAATTCCGCCCAGTTTCCGATAGTCGTTCGAGCCCGCTTGTTCGATTACCAAGTCGTTTGGCCACTTCAATCCAACTGCGACCCCAGCGACTTCGGCACAAGCCTCGACCGCACTCACACCAACTGCGGTCGACACCAGATGGCCATCGCGCACTGGCATCGAGCGGCGAAACAGCATCGACGCCAGAAGCGACGCATTTCGCGGCGCGTGCCACGAGCGATCCAGGCGACCTCGGCCTGCGGTCTGAAAATCGGCTATCAGAACTACATCGCCAACCCCGCCTAAGGCTGCTAAATCAAGCAAATCGCGGTTAGTCGAGCCCGTCTCATCGACCCATTTCAGGTCGGCGAATCGAGATTCGGAAAGTCGCAATCTGGCATGGTCACCCCTCATCGTTGTAACCATATGTCGTGATCACAAAGGTTCTTATCGCAAATCGTGGCGAAATCGCCGTCAGAGTCATCCGTGCTTGCCAGGAAATGGGCATTGCCACCGTGGCTGTTTACAGCGAACTTGACCGCGACGCCCTCCATGTCCGAATCGCCGATGAGGCCTATGCGCTCGGCGGCATCACCGCCGCCGAGAGCTACCTCGATACCGACGCCATCCTTGATGCCATCGAACGCAGTGGCGCTGATGCCGTGCACCCAGGTTATGGCTTCTTTTCGGAAAACACGGACTTCGCTCGCGCGATTACCCAGCGAGGTGTCGCATTTATCGGACCACCTCCTGAAGCAATTGAGGTAATGGGCGACAAAGTAAGTAGTCGCATTGCCGCCCAAGCCGCGGGCGTACAAGGCGTTCCGGGTACAACCGAATTTCTCGTTGACGGCAACGGAGTAATCGCGTTTGGAAACGAGTTTGGCTGGCCAGTCGCGATAAAGGCTGCCTATGGCGGCGGCGGTCGCGGAATGCGCGTCGTCAACGCAGCCGATGAAGCTATCGAGGCGTTCGAATCGGCGAGCAGCGAAGCGCTCAAAGGTTTTGGTCGCGGTGAGTGTTACGTCGAGCGTTACCTCACGTGGCCACGCCACATCGAGATGCAGATCATCGGCGACCAACACGGAAACTGCGTCTGGATTGCTGAACGTGATTGTTCGGCGCAACGCCGACACCAGAAACTGATTGAAGAGAGCCCAGCGGCAGACTTCCCAGCGGAAATCCGTCAGCAGATGGGCGAGGCTGCAGTCAAGGTCGCCCAAGCAACTGGCTATTTCAATGCGGGCACGGTCGAGTTTTTGTTTCAGGACGGTGAGTTCTACTTCCTCGAGATGAACACGCGCTTGCAGGTCGAGCATCCGGTGACCGAGATGGTCTCAGGTATCGATCTAGTCGCTGAACAAATTCGGGTTGCATCTGGCCTGCCGTTGTCATTTACCCAAGACGAAATCTCGCTTCGTGGACACGCCATCGAAGTTCGCGTCAACGCTGAAAATCCCGCTGGTGGCAAGTTCCTTCCTTCGCCTGGAGACATTTCAACCTTGGTTCCGCCAGACGGCTTTGGCACGCGCTGGGACGGCGGGTATGAAACCGGTGACACCGTGAGCCAGTACTACGACAACTTGATCGGCAAACTCATCGTCTGGGGCCACGATCGCGATACCGCAATTAAACGCATGTTGCGAGCGCTCCGCGAATTTCGGCTTGAAGGTGTCGCGACAACAATTCCCGCCGACATTGCCATTCTTGAACATCCCGATTTTGTCGAGGGGAAACATTCAACTCGTTGGGTCGAAGATGTACTCGATCTCACTGGCGTCGATTCGAGTCCTGACCGAAACCAAGGTTCCGATCTGGCTGAAGCCAAGGTCAAACGGGATGTCGACGTCGAAGTGAATGGCCGGCGATTTGCCGTCAGCCTTTGGGTGCCAGAATCGGCTGGTGCGGCCGCTGGACCAGCTGTTGGTGCCTCCGGTGCAGCCCGGCCACGGCGTAGTAGCGCCGGGGCCGGCAGTGCTGCGGCCGGCGGCTCAGGGGCCGTCACCGTGCCAATGCAGGGCACGATCGTCAAGATGCTGGTCGAAGTAGGTCAAGACGTCGAAGCTGGCCAGACGATCTGTGTCTTGGAAGCCATGAAGATGGAAAACAATATTTCTGCTGAAAAGGGCGGAACGGTGAAGGAAATAAAGGTTGGCGTTGGAGATTCGGTTGGCAGTGGAGATGTCGTAGCCACCATCGAGTAACAGTTGCTCACCGAACTTCCCGACTGAAGTGCGGCGCGAACACGCGGGACTCAGAGGGCTTCGAAGCTACCGATTTACCGGGTGCGAACAACGACGCTGCCTGCACCTCGGTCATGGATGCCGCGTCGCAGTGGCTTTCCGATCGCGCTCAGAAACACCATGAGATAGAGACCAAATCCCAAAACGGGAATCGCCCAAGCCGACGAAGGCACAAGTGATCGCAGGCCTGCCTGTGAAAGGTCAAGCTTCTGGCCGCCCACCAACTGCGCGACCCGCACACCCACAATCATTTTGCCGATTGTCTGACCGCGCCAAGCAATGAAAGTGGTCTCATACACGACCGCTACGCCAATGGTCACGAATCCCATCCAAAAAGGGATTGAGTCGAGTTTGAATTGGTTGCCTTCGACTCGCAAATAAGGAACGACCAAGATGACAACGGGGATTAGTTCGAGCAGTAAATCAATCGTGCGACCGACACCGCGTTCGCCAATGGATGCCAGCGAATTCGGCCCGTGCGCCGGGAAGTCGTCAGCCTGCGTTGGACGCGGATGAGTGTCGGGCAGCTTTGTCATTCGGCCGCGTCGCCTAGTGCCTCAGCGAGCGCTGGATGCACGAGCAAACTTTCGACAATGTCGGTCACGCGTAAACCGGCGGTCACTGCGAGTGCAAGTACCGAAATCAATTCGGCGGCGTTGCGGCCAACGATTGATCCTCCGAGCACGACACCGGTCGCCGGATCACTGATGATCTTGACGAACCCTCGCGAATCGTTTTCGATCAATGCTTTTGCGTTGGCTGAAAACGGCACTTTCGTAACTCGGATCTTTCGACCCGACGAGAAGGCATCGGCTTCAGCGAGACCAACGTCAGCAATTTCCGGCACGGTAAAAATGGCGGAAGCTGCCTTTTCGTAATCGAGGTGGCGATGTGGGCCAACGTGCAGCCCCATCGCGTGCTCAGCAATCTTGCGACCCTGCATCGATGCGACCGACGACAACGGAAGCTTGCCTGACAGGTCACCCGCAGCATAAATGTGAGGAACTGACGACTGGCAATTGTGATTGACCGTCACAAATCCGTGTTCAGTGTCGACACCGGCCAATTCAAGTCCAAGGGCTTCGGAGTTTGGAACTGAACCAATTGCGAGAAGCGCGTGTGACCCGACAATCGTCCGACCATCGTCGCATCGCACCGAAATCTGGGTTCCGTCGGTGCTCTTGTCGATGCCAACGGCACGAGCACCTTTGAGGAGCCGCACTCCTCGCCGCAAAAAGTCGTCTTCTAATGCGGCCGCTACTTCGGCATCTTTCATTGGCAACACTTGTTGACGACTCACCACGAGAGTGACTTCACAGCCAAAAGACGAAAACATGTGGACGAACTCAACGCCGGTTACACCCGAACCAATGACGACCAGATGAACAGGCATAACTAACGGCGGATACGCGTCACGGGTCGTCAAAATGCGATCGGCGTCAACGGCTGCCCACTCGGGAATCCGAGGTCGGCTTCCCGTGCTGAGTACTACGACATCAGCTTCAATTTCAGTAATCCCGTCGGCAGTATCGACCTCGACTTGGTTCGGGCCCACCAAGCGCCCTGCGCCTTGCAGTAGTTGCACGTTTTGGCTTTCGAGTAGCCCCGTTACCGACGAGCGCAACTTCTGCTGAATCGTCGAAATGCGCTGCCTCAAGGCATCGAAGTCAACCGACGCTCCAGCAGTTGAGATACCCATGCCCTTACTCGTCTCGATCTGCGAAAGCGCGCCACCGGTGGCGATCATCGCCTTCGACGGGATGCAATCCCACAGGTGCGCGGCACCGCCGACAATGTCACGCTCAATGAGCGTGACATGTGCTCCCATGCGAGCGGCATAGGTGGCTGCAGTGTTACCTGCTGGTCCCCCGCCGATAATCACAAAGCGCTTGGCCATACCTTGAGGCTACCGGCCGGCCTGCCGCTCGGCGGGTGTGGGCCAATCACGAACGATCAATGCAATTGCTCGTTCGTCAGGTCGCTGGTCGAACCATTGAGACCAACCGTCCATCTGGAGTGAACAATCGACGGACAAGTCCAAGTGACACCACTGTCACAGTTGTCGCGACCGAACCCAAGATTAGATACATGATCGCTAATTGGACCTGCACCGCATCGACCGGACTGACACCGGCCAAAATCAGGCCGGTCATTGCTCCCGGCAAAAACACCAGGCCAACCGCTTTGGTCGATTCGATCTGCGGAATCATGGCCGTGCGCATTGCCTCGCGTAGATGCGGGCGAGACGCATCTTGCCAGGACAACCCCAGCGCCAAACGCGCTTCTATTTCGAGTCGTTTATCGCGCAGTTCACCGGTCACCCGCCGCGCGGCAACCACGACTGAGGTCATCGAGTTACCGATCATCATTCCCGCTAGGGGAATAATCGCCCGAGCCTCAATCGGGAAAATGCCGAAACCAAAGATGACGCCGAGGCTTACGACGGCGACGACCGCGGTGGATACCACCGCCAATCGAAAAATGCCCGGGACCTCAGGCGCTCGACTACGAACGGTTAAACCCGCGACAACAACCATTGCCGCTACCCAAACCCACGCCCACGCGATCGACGCATTGGGTCGGAGCACCAGAGCAAGCGCCCACCCTGTGACCAGTAACTGCACACCGCCACGCCCACAAGACCACAACATCGATCGTTCGAGGCCAAGGCGAAGTCGCCATGACAGAACAACTGCAATTGCGACCAATGTCAATGAAGCAGCGAGACCGCTCCAGCCGATGCTCACGGTCGAGCCCATGATTCCTCCTTAGTGATGACGATCGGCCAAGAACTTGGCTGATTCAGTCGCGTCAGCAACTCGACCATCGATAACGACAATGCAGCGATCGGCGACTCGCGATACTTGATCCAAATCATGAGTCACCCACAACAACGTCAGTCCTTCTTCGGCGAAGGTTCGACCTAGTGCCTCAATAGTGTGTCGAGCATCAGGATCAAGTGCCGACGTTGGCTCGTCCATGAGCAACACTTCGGGGTCAGTCAACAGCGCGCGAGCGATACAGGCCCGCTGAGCTTCGCCGCCAGAGAGGTCGTCGCCGGTTCGATCAAGAAATCGCTGCGGTAGGCCCACGTGATCGAGCGCTTCGACGAGCCGAACATCGGTCGCTTGGTCGTTAGCGACCCGGAGGTTGTCTCGCACCGTGCCGGGGAAAAGTGCCGCTCGCTGAAACACCATCCCGACCCGCCGGCGATGAGTCAACGGATCAAGCTCAGCAATATCGGTTCCTTCGAAACACACGCGACCGGTCGTTGGCACTTCAAGACGATTACAAAGCCGCAATAACGTCGACTTACCTGCGCCGGACGGTCCAGCAATAACAGTGACTCCACCAAGCGACACCGTGAGATCGATTTTCTCCAAGATCGTGACGCCGCTCTCGACCACTACCGAAACGTTCTCAAACGCAAAGGCGGCCACCGGCATGATGGCAGCATGCCACTTACAACGGTTCACCCTGGTTTTCCGATCGACCGTGGCCACCTCCTAGGCTGACATCGTGACCACGCCACCGGATCCCAGTTCTCATGTTCCAGCCCCGACGGTCGATGACTGGACGTCACTTGCCGCCAAGGAACTCAAAGGCGCCCACCCTGACTCGCTCGTTTGGGCGACGCCAGAGGGCATCGAGGTAAAACCGCTTTACACCGCCGCCGACGTTACGTCGCTTCCGCCGGCTCAGCGCGAAAACCTCCCCGGCTTCCCCCCGTTTGTGCGCGGCGTCCGTGCCTCAATGTATGCGAATCGCCCCTGGACGATTCGCCAATATGCCGGATTCTCGACGGCAGAGGAATCCAACGCGTTTTACCGTCACAACTTGGCCGCTGGTCAGATGGGATTGTCGGTTGCTTTCGATCTCGCAACCCATCGTGGTTATGACAGCGATCACCCGCGGGTCGTTGGTGATGTTGGAAAAGCTGGCGTTGCGATTGATTCAGTCGAAGACATGAAGGTGCTGTTCGACGGAATCCCGCTCGAAAAGATGTCGGTGTCGATGACCATGAATGGCGCGGTCATCCCCGTGCTCGCCATGTTCATTGTCGCGGGAGAAGAACAAGGTGTCGATCAGAGCCAACTCAACGGCACGATCCAAAACGACATCTTGAAAGAGTTCATGGTCCGCAATACCTACATTTATCCACCCGCCCCTTCCATGCGTGCCGTAGCCGACATCATCACCTACACATCACGCCACATGCCCCGCTATAACTCCATTTCGATATCCGGCTATCACATGCAAGAAGCTGGAGCTACCGCTGATCAGGAACTCGCGTTCACCATTGCCGATGGCCTCGAATACGTTCGGGCTGCGCTCGCCCAAGGTCTCGATGTCGACGAATTCGCTGGTCGCCTGAGTTTCTTTTTCGCCATCGGAACAAACTTCTTCATGGAGATCGCCAAACTTCGCGCCGCTCGACTGCTTTGGCACCGAGTCATGACGCAGTTTGATCCCCAAAAACAGCAGTCGCTGATGTTGCGCACCCATTGTCAGACTTCGGGCGTCTCACTCACTGAGCAAGACCCCTACAACAATGTCGTGCGAACCGCAGTCGAAGCCATGGCCGCAGTTCTTGGGGGCACGCAAAGTCTTCACACCAACGCATTCGATGAAGCGCTTGGGCTCCCGACTGAAATGAGTTCGCGTATTGCGCGCAATACCCAACTGATTCTTGCTGAAGAAACCGGAATCACCCATGTCGTCGACCCACTTGGCGGCAGTTACTACGTCGAGGCGCTCACCAATGACCTCGCTGAAAAGGCGTGGGAACTGATTGAGGAGATCGAACAACTCGGCGGCATGACAAAGGCAGTCGAATCAGGTTTGCCCAAATTGCGAATCGAAGAATCGGCAGCGAAACGTCAGGCCCGAGTTGATCGAGGCCAAGACGTCGTCGTCGGCGTCAACAAGTACGTGCCGGACAACGTCGAAATGGTTGACGTGCTCAGTATCGACAACACCCAAGTTCGTGAAGGACAGATCGCCAAACTGCAACGAGTCCGGGCCGAGCGAGATGAATCCGTTTGCCAAGCTTCACTCGCGGCACTGACCGAGGGTGCTCGGGGCGAAGCAAACTTGCTCGAACTCGCGATCGATGCCGCTCGAGCACGCGCCACCGTTGGTGAGATCTCAGACGCCATGGAGGTGGTATTCGGCCGCCACCGCGCTGAGATACGTAGCATCTCTGGTGTGTACGGACAGGCCTATCAAGGCGACGAGGGATTCGCCGCCATACAGCATGAAATCGAAGCCTTCGCGATCACTCACGGAAGGCGGCCTCGTATCCTGGTAGTCAAGATGGGACAGGACGGACACGACCGAGGTGCGAAAGTTATCGCCACCGCATTTGCCGACCTTGGTTTCGATGTGGACATCGGACCACTGTTCCAAACGCCGGCCGAAGCGGCCCGCGACGCGGTCGAAAACGACGTCCACGTCGTCGGCGTTTCGAGTCAAGCTGCCGGCCATCTGACCTTGGTCCCGCAGTTGATCGACGCGCTTAACGAGGCCGGAGCCAACGATGTCCTGGTCGTGGTCGGAGGGGTGATCCCGCCGCAAGATTACGAAGCGCTAACCGACGCGGGCGTCGCTGCAATTTTTGGACCTGGAACCAACATCCCAGAAGCCGCAAGCAAAGTGCTCGCGCTTATTACCGAACGACGAAGAGCGGGCTGACATCGTGGCGGCGGCTTTTGACGACGAAACATCGGCGCGCCCTGAACAAATGATTCTCGGAATTCAGGCCGGTGAACGTCGGTCACTCGCCCATGCCATCACCTTGGTTGAATCGACGCGTACCGACCATCGGGCGCAAGCTGCCGAAATCCTCGAGGCGGTCTTACCCCTGACGGGAAACTCGACGCGAATTGGCATTAGCGGTTCACCCGGAGTCGGCAAGTCAACCTTCATCGAGGCCCTCGGCCTGCACATTGTCAATACCGGTCGACGCGTTGCCGTACTAGCGGTTGACCCCACAAGTTCGCGCACCGGCGGATCGATTCTCGGCGATAAGACCAGAATGGTCGATCTTTCGAATCGAACTGACGCCTTTATTCGACCGTCTCCAGGTGGAAATCAACTCGGCGGCGTTGCTCGTCACACTCGCGAAGCCATGTTGTTGTGCGAAGCCGCCGGATTCGATGTCGTCATCGTGGAAACTATTGGAGTCGGCCAAAGCGAGGTTGCCGTTTCAGACATGGTCGACCTGTTCTTGTTGCTGGTTGCCCCAGGTGGGGGTGACGAACTCCAGGGCATCAAACGCGGGATTATGGAACTCGCCGACATCGTTGTCGTAAATAAAGCCGATGGCGACCTCGCTGCCGCAGCCGGTCGAACTACGGCCGAATACACCAATGCGCTGCACCTCATTCGCCCCAAGTGGGCCAGTTGGACACCTCAGGCGCTGTCGTGTTCATCGCTCCAACGCGACGGTATTGCCAGCGCGTGGGAAACCATTGAGGCATTCGGTGCGGCCATCGAACAGTCGGGCGAGCGCTCAGTAAACCGATCGCAACAATCGGTGGCATGGATGTGGTCGGAGGTTCAAGACACCTTGCTTGATCAATTGCGCACCGACTCCGAAGTTCAAGCACTGGTTCTGGACTTCGAGCGTCAGGTGGCGGCGGGAACCACTTCGCCAACCCATGCCGCTCGTTCCCTGCTCAACGTATTCGGTAATTCCCCAGTCGCAGGTAGTTAGCGACGAATGACCCGCACTATTCGGCTGCCCATCTGAACCAAAAGCAGCCGCAAACCACCGTCGTGGATGTACTGCCGTGCCAATACCAAATCCGCTCGAACACCGCGTGGTGCCGGCGTTAATTCAGTCGGATGCGGGCCAGCAAAAGATCCCACTAACCCTTCCATTAGATCGGGTGCCCGACGAGGGGATCGGCAGAAATCGACGAGTGGACGCAATGCTTCGGTCCAAACCAATTCCGGGATAATGGCGCGAATGTTGTCCTTACAATCCTCAGAGCGAACGTGATCCTCAAGCAACACACCAAGCGCGTCAGCGAGTGCCGGTGGGTCTTGAGGCACCACGGCGATTCCAAGGCCGCGATGTTCAATGAGTTCAGCGAGGGAATCGCCAGTAGTTGTTACCGTTGGCAACGTCGCCCAAAAATAGTCGAGTACTCGAGTTCGAAACGAGAAATCGGTCTCGACATGATGGAAGTGAGTGGTCACCGCCACGTCGGCATCAAGTAAGAAGTTTTGCCGTTGCCCATAGGGCACCCACTCTTCATTGAAAAACACGTGAATTCCGGTGAGCCCAAGTTGATCCGAAAGTTCGCGTGCGGCAATGGCCATGCGCATCTCAGGAATGTCCGCATTTGGGTGACGCATACCGAGAAACACCAGCCGCACGTCGCTTCGACGGTGCCGCAGCTGGTCAATCGCCGTTATGAGCGTAAGCGGGTCAAACCAGTTGTAAACCCCACCTCCCCAGAGCACCACCGCGTCATCAGGTCCAATCCCAGGAATCACGCCTCGAATGCCCGGACCCGTTCGCTCGGGCGGCTCGTCAGCGATGCCGAACGGCACAATTGCTATGAGGGAATCAAGACTAGGGTCGGCGTCATAGGTTGCCGGGTTAACCCGACCAAGCGATGCCAGGTGGCCTAACCACAAGTCACGCTGCTTACCGCTCGCGCACAAGAAAAAGTCTCCGCGCAACAGTTGCTCATTCAGTACCGCAGTTGCGTCGCGAACGGCGCGGCGACGGATTCGCTCACCATCATCCCGCGCTTGTTCGAGCTGCTCGAGGTGCAGCGGATCGTAAATGTCAGCGACGAACACCTTTATCGAATGACGAAAGCTCGCCAATCCCGCCATGACCCAACCTTGAAAAACGAAAACGTCGCACCACTCCACTAACTCATCAACATCAGCGTGACGGACGGCTTCAACCGAAAAACGCGGATCGGTAAGTTCGGCAACGGTAATGCTCACGAGTCGCACTTCATGTTCGAGTGAAAGTTCTTCTGCCAACCGCCACGCCCGAATCGCCGGACCAGCCATCTTCGAAGCAATGCTGTCAGCTGTGGCGACAACGATTCGTCGACGTCCACCAAAACGCGAAAGTTCGGGATGCGCGGCAATTGTTGCTTCATGTCCGGCACGGAACTCATCGGTCGGTGTATCAGGGACCAGCGCCGGGCCGAGCACCGAAAGGACCTCGGCGTCAGGCCGCCGCCGGGTTTTTTGCCGCGCCGCGCGTTCGGGTTCCAGCACAGCCAACATCGACGTGAACGCTCGGACCCCGGCGTCGCTGTCCCTCTCGGTTACAGGTGACGCGACACCGTTCGTGGGAATGTGGCCAGCTAGACGAAGGCGACTCAGTTCAAGAGCCGCCGGGAGAGCCGCCGCCAAGCTCACGTCGTCGAAGTTTCGATACAACATGGCTAAGGCATCGACTTCAGCTCGGACCGCAGCAGTCCACGCCACGTCGTCGCTACCGCTCTGCGGCGTTAGTTGGGTTGGCGCCACGCTCGAAACGCTCAGGGTGCGGTCGATCAGCACCTCTCGGCCGGCCAGCCAAAGTCGCCATGCGAGGTCTATGCCCGCGAACGGCTGGTCAAGCCCGAGGTCAAACGAATTGACCCCATCGAGTTCAGCTCGACGTGCTACCCATGCGTGGCCAGCAATCATTGTGCGTTCCGTGAGCGGCCGTTGCCCCACTGCTGGGGTTGGCCCGGCCGGAACCACCGGAAGCGGATGACCGGTAAAGCACAGTCCGGGCGATAAAGCCGGTACTCGAACTCCATCTGGTCCCGAGACGGTGCCAGCGATGATTGCCGCACCGTGCTCACGATCAAGCGCGGCGAGTGCGCGCCCGACCCAATCCTGATCCACCGATACGCCCGCGCGGACATACACAATGCGTTCGGCGCGTGTTGCCGCGATTCCCCGGGCCAATGCATCGCCATGAGTCGCCCCGGGGGCATCAATGACAACATGACCTGAAGTCACCCCTTGAATAGTTGAGCTGTTGGCCACCACGATGACCTGCACCGGAGCACCGTCAATCACCATGGTGGCAGCAGCCGACAGCGTGTGTTCAATGCCGCTCGCCGATCCAGTGGCGTCAACCAGCAGCGCTACTGATGGTCGTCGCACGCTACTCATTATTTGTGTCGCCTGACCGCGACGCGGGGTCACCACCATCGCTCGCTCGATCTGCAGATCCGTTTGCTCGAATGGTTTCTGCCCCATCAGGTTGCGCCGTCCAGCGGCCGCCAAGTGACATCACCCCGCCGAAAGTTTCATGAGGAATCCCAGCATCAACATCGAACCGAACGGCACGCTGACGAAAATCGAAAGGATGCACGACCGCGTAGTCATACAACGATGCCGAGATGTCATAGGTGCCGGGCAACAGCATCATCTTGTCGATCGACAGGTCGACTACGCCGGCGCCGTGAATCACATCAGGCACGAGTCCCGCCTCTCGCGTATTTGGCCCGGTGACCAACACGCCTTCGATATTAAAAATGGCGAGACCAAACACGGGGCGCTCAACTGGCTCATCAGCGTGATACCGAACGCGAATCGTGACCGTTTCACCGGTATGCAAACGATTGGTCTCGCGACCGTTCACGTCAAGCAATTGAATGTCATCAATTTGTGCTTCGCCCGAGCCCCAACGCGCACCGCGCCCATCGGGTTCAGCGCCGGTTTGTCGATCGGTTTGCACCTCAGCGAGATAGTGGTCGACGACCTCGCCAGCTGGACCCGACATGCGGACCCTTCCATGTTCGAGCCACGCCAGTTCGTCACAGATCGTGCGCATGAGGCCAAGCCCGTGCGAAACCACGACGATGGTTTTGTCCTGAGCTCGTAGCTCCGCGAATTTTTCGTTGCATCGACGCTGAAACTGTTCGTCACCGACGGCCAAGACTTCGTCCACCAATAACACATCAGGTTCGACATTGATGGCGACAGAAAACCCCAACCGCACGTACATCCCCGACGAATAGTTCTTAACTGGCGTGTCGATGAATTGTTCGAGGCCAGCGAACTCAACGATGTCGTCGTATTTGCGATCGATATCTTTCGATCCCAACCCGAGGATTGCTCCATTCAGGTAAATGTTTTCCTTCCCTGAGAGTTCTGGGTGGAAACCCGCTCCAAGTTCAAGGAGCGCAGATATTTTGCCATTCACGGTAATCGACCCAGATTCGGGACGCAGAATGCGGGCCATGCATTTGAGCAGCGTGCTTTTCCCGGAGCCATTCTCTCCGATCAGTCCGAAGGTCGTGCCAGCCGGAACGACGAGTGATACATCGTCGAGCGCCTGAAACTCCTCATAGCGCGCACGACGCCCACGCATCAACGTGGCCTTCAAGCTCTGATTCCGATCGTGATACAACCGAAACATTTTGCTGACATTTGCCACGGTGACCGCAGGTTCACTCATCAGAGTTCCTCCGCCAAACGCGCTTCGAATTTTCGAAATACGACCATCCCAATGACTACGACGCCGAGTGACCATACGGTCACGTATGCCACTTGACTCCACCGCGGAAATTGCAGGTCATACAGCATCGAACGGAAAATTTGCACAAACGAGAGCATGGGATTCAATACATAGATCGTCTTTACCCACGGCGGAATTCCGTGACTATCGGTCACCGTAGTAATCGGATAAATAATCGGCGTCAGGTAGAACCACAATTGGAGACCGATGCCGACGAGGTACTGCAGGTCGCGAAAATACACATTGAGCACCGACAGCATCAGGCCGATACCCGTCACGAACAACGTCATCAAGACCATGGCGAGAATGATCCCGAGTATCCATGGCAGCACCATGTTGCCGAGTATTAGCAAGAACACCATCATGAGACCCATCTCGATGACGAAGCTCCAGTCGAGTGCCAAGACCGTGGCATAAACCAAAATTTCGCGAGGGAAATAGACCTTTTTGATCAGCCCGGCGTTGCCTAGCAGCGCCACCATCGAGCCATTCATCCCATTGGCCAAGAAGTTCCACGCCAATAATCCGCAGAGCAAGAATGCCGGATAGTTGTTCAACCCGCTTGGACTCGTCGTCGGTGAAATACCGATCAGCCGGCCGAAAACGACCGAAAAGATCACCATCGTCGCCAACGGATTAAGCAGCGACCACGACCAGCCCAAAACTGATCGTTTGTACTTCCCCCGCAGCTCGCGCAACGTGAGGTTGACCAGGAGGTCCCGAGATTGGGTCAGGTCAGCCAATGGATTCATCGAGCGGGGTGCCTCCAGCAGGGCCAGGTCAGGGCGAGACACCGATCCAAGATTTCGGAACGGTACGCGCATGTCAAGCACGGCTAGTCAATCACAGGACCGCTACTAGCCCGGAACATCGCCCCAGTGGCCGGTAGCGTGGTCCTCTGCATGCGAATACTGACCGTTTCTGCCCATTACCCACCCAACTTCGTCAGCGGCGGCACATTGCAGCCCCAACGCATAAGCCAAGGCCTGCGAGATCTCGGCCATGAAGTGAGTGTGTACGCCGGTTGGATCGGTGATCGGACGCCACTTGAGAGTTGGAACGACTACGACGAGACCGGCATGGCCATTCAGTGGGTGGTGAGCTCACCGTGGATCGGATGGTCCGACGAACGTAATTGGCTCAACCCGGAAATTGGCAATCACTTTCGGAACCACATCGAACAACTCAAGCCCGACATCGTTCACTTTCATGCCTTGCAGTCGCTCGGAGCGGGGTTGTTGCCGATCGCGAAATCGATCGGGGCACAAGTGGTCGTCACTATGCATGACTTTTGGTGGCTCTGTTCGCGTCAGTTCTTAGTAAGTCCGCAACTCACACCCTGCAGCCTTGTGGTTGAAGCAGGCACATGCCAGTGCGAAGTGGATATCGCATGGCGATCGAACCGTGCGGCCAAACTCGCGACGCTGCTCGAATCGGCAGACTTGGTGTTAGCGCCGTCAGCATCAGCAACCCGAGTACTCGCGGCTAACGGTGTGGCACCGCATCGACTGCACGTCGACGAAAACGGATTGCCGAGCGAGGTTGTTGTTCGACTGCGCGCTCCGCGTCAACAAAACGAAGCCACCAATAAATCAGACACGGTTCGATTTCTTTACGCCGGCGGACCGAATGTGATGAAGGGCGCTGGTGTCTTGGTCGAAGCCGTGAATCGCATTTCGGATAGCGCTGCCTGGCACCTCAGCGCCTATGGACTCCAGGCCTATCTCGATACGTCAGGTGCATCAGTTGATCACGCAGTCGTAGACGTCATCGACTCGTTTGACCCTGATCGCCTTGGCGATGTGTTAGCTGCCCATGACGTGTTGTTACTCCCATCGATCATGCGTGAGACACACTCGTTGCTCACCCGCGAGGCACTCGCGGCAGGCCTTCCGGTGATCTGCACCGATACCCTCGGGCCTGAGGAAGTCATTACCCACGGAGTCAATGGTCTCGTCATCCCTGCCGCAGACCCCGCTGCACTTGCTGGTGCTATCGCCCGATTAACAAACGATCCGAAGGTGCTTAGCGAACTACAACGAGGCGCGTTGGACCCGGTGGCGGCGCGGTCGCTCGACGAACAAGTACGCGGCCTCGATGCATTGTTTTCCCGACTCATCGACGACGGCCCTACCACTGCTCGATCGAGCCAACTACGCGTGTTGTTCATCGTCGGCATTGACGGCGCCCCCCTTCGCTATCGGGCGCGGTTACCGGCCGAGGGCCTTGCCCACCTTGGAGTGCCCAGTGAGGTCCGTCACTATCGAGATCCGGAACTTCTCGCACTCGGCTCGAACGCCACCGTTATCGTTTTTTATCGGGTTCCCGCAACGATCCAAGTGCTCGATCTGATCGAGTCATTCCATCGCCAAGGACTCGTCTGCATCTTCGATGTCGATGACCTCATTTTTGACCCAACGATCAGCGATGAGATCCCCGCTCTTCGATTGCTCGCGCCTGATGAAGTCACGCTTTGGCGCCAAGGAATCGACCGCTATCGCACGACGCTTGAAGCATGCGATGCCTTTATTGGCAGCACGCCGATGCTCGTCGAACGCGCCGCCAAAGTTACCGGTCTGCCCGCTTATCATTTCGCCAATGGAGTTGGCATCGCCCTGGCACGACGCAGCGATGTCGAATTGAAGCGACCCCGCAAAGACGGCCCGCTGCGGATCGGCTATCTCAGCGGGACTACAACCCACGATGAAGACTGGTTTTCAATCGAACCAGCCGTCATCGAAGTCCTCGACCAGCTTCCCGACGTTGAGCTCTGGCTTGGTGGACACCTCCCCGAAAGCGATGCGCTCAAACGATTCGGTGCACGAGTCATCCGACTGCCGTTTGTGTCATGGCTTGAACTTCCGGCAATTCTCCGCGACCTTGACGTCAACGTGTCGCCGCTTGCGCCGGACAGTCGATTCAATGAAGCAAAAAGTGCAATCAAATGGCTCGAAGCGGCGCTTTGCGCGACGCCGACAATCGCTAGCCCCACTCTTCCGTTTCGCGATGCCATTTCTGACGGCAACACCGGGCTCCTCGCTAGCACTCACCACCAATGGACCGAAGCACTCACGCGATTGTTGAGCGACGAATCCGAGCGCAGCCGCATCGGTGGTTTGGCCCGAAGGCACGCGCTTCTCGAATGGGCACCTGCCCTCCAAGGTGAGCGCTACCGGGTAATTCTCGAAGCCGCGCTCGCAGCCGGACCAAATCCAGCCCGAACCACCGAGTCGCGGTGGCAACCAGTCGCACTTGATGAACCCTCAATGCCCAACCAACTCGAGTCGTATCCAAGCGCCGATGATTCCGCTGAACCGCTGCTCAACCGAGACAACGGCAACCTTCACCTGTCGATCAGCACTGCCACCAGTGACATCGTGCGCGGCACGCTCATGACGCGCATCGTGAGGCTTTACCACAAAGCGCTCAGCACCCTTCGGAGCGAAGGGCTTGCGATCACCGTGCGAAAATCTCAAGCGAAGCTCCGGTCCCGATACGGTGCCCGTCCATGAGCAACCAATCTCGATCGTTTGAACAGCAACCTTGGTTGACAGCTATCGATGGCGAGACGATGCGTGGCCTCGAAATTGGGGCGCTCGACAAACCTCGGTTCCCCAAGCACACCTATCGTGTGCAATACGTCGATCATGCATCACAGCCTGATTTGCGCGAGAAATACGCCGCCGATGACGCTATGCGCGATCATCTTGACGACATCGTCGAGGTGGACTTCATCTGGAATGGCGAGCGACCGCTCAGTGACGTCGTCGGCCGCGACAACCGATTCGACTATGTCTTCGCGTCGCATGTCATCGAACATGCACCCGACATGATCGGATGGATGCGCGAAATCGCCCACGTGCTCAATGACGGCGGTTTGTTGTGCCTTGCCATTCCCGACAAGCGCCTTTGTTTCGACGTCAATCGACCCCTCACCGAAATAGGCGATCTTGTCGATGCAAACCTTCGCGAATTGCGCGCACCGGGGTACCGACAGATCTGGGATTTTCACAGCAAAATCGTCGAAGTCGACGCTGCCGCGATGTGGGCCGGCACCGCCGATTATTCCGGCACGTGGCGATCCGATCTCGACCCCGACCAATGGGCCTATGAGCTATGCCTCAAGTACCAGCAAAGTGGCGAGTACATCGATGGGCACTGCCAAGTCTTCACTCCGCGATCATTTCTCGCGGTGTACGAAAAGCTCGTAGCGCTTGACCTCGTCGATTTTGCAATTGCCGAATTTCATCCGTCGCAACCTGGAACGATCGAATTTCGCGTCGTCTTTGAAAAGGTCTCCCCGGAATTGCCCGCAGCAGAACGCCGAAGCGCCCAGCTTGCATCGATTCCAACCTTCGATGACCCGGTTCCTCGACCGTCTGCACTTGCTTCATCGGTGCCGGGACCAGTGCCGTTTCTCGTGACCGGTCGCGAGGAAGCGCTCATCCGACGCAAGCGCAAACTCATTGAAGCCATCAGAAAATTGATCCCGAAAACGAACCAAACCTAAGGCACTGCAGGTGGTGGCTGCCGACTAGGTAGAAGGTCAGGCCTGGTCGAAAATCAGGTCAGGTCGGGCGACGAAACGGATGGCGTACTCGCACCAATTTGGCGCGTATTCCGTGCAGCATTTCGGCCACGTTGACCTGCATTTCGATCAACGCCTCAAGCCGGGTTTCGAGGTGAGCGATCTGCGCCTGAACACCTTCGACCTCTCGCTGGATGTGATCGAGACGCGGCACCGTGTCTTGGCGGCTGACCTCGGTCGAGTCTGCAGCGATAAGTGCAGCGGCGATTGATGCAAAGTCGACGGTGCTTTCCGGAGCAAAACTTCGGTCGCCTACACGCGGCTCGCCGTTTGAACGCGCAACCACGACGTGACGGTAAAACGGAGCAAGCATTGATCGTTCGGCAAACGACAGATTGTACAACGTGTCATAACTGTTACTTAACGGCGATAAAGCGGGTCTGGCCTCAAGTTGAAAACGAAGCAGCATCATCACGAGCCAGTCCCATAAGTGCCCGTCACCGATCGTCTCAACCTGCCAGCCAACGTCTCGAAAAAGCTCAGTGGTCGCGGCAAGATCAGGTAATCCATTGGCGCGGTGTTCATCAAGCTGCGGCTGTTCGGTCCCCAGCGTCAGCAACGCATAGGTCCGCACTAATTCTTCGACCCCGGCAACTCCGGGAGTATCAAACGGAGCTGCAATGATCACCAGATCTCGCGAAACTCGCTGCAGTTCGGCCAAGAACGCCGGACGTCCGGCCGGAGGAACATGTTCGAGCACGTCACTACTAACGACCGCGTCGAAACTATCGTCAGCAAATGGCAACCGGGTGCCATCAGCCTGCGCAACGACCGCGCCTGCAAGCCGTTCAGTGACCACCGTGATGTCGATGCCGATCACCATGAGTTCGCCATCAAACGTATGGAGATGACCCGCACTATCACCGACGTCGAGGACACGAATCGGTCCCGGGCCGAGGGAGCTCCGCAAGGCTCGAACAATCGCTCCGTAGCGGCCGTAACGGTCGAAGGAAGTCCATGCCATCGATGGGAACTCAATTCCGGCTTGCTCGGATCGCACTAATTCGCTCACGTCTCAGCTACTCCAAGAGGGGACCAAGTCGTTTCGCAGCGTAGCGGGCACGCGCCATGCAAATGACGCCGAATACAAATGTGATTGATCACAGGTAAAATCGCTCAACAATGATGGCTACGGCTATGACGTTCAACACGCCCATTGCCGATGCAACGGTGGCCAATGGCACGAGTGGACTCAACCGAGGAATCAATCGGCGAAGCGCCAAGGTTGGCAAGACGAGAACGACCGGCACCATCATCAAGCCATAGCGCCCCTGCACAAATGAAAGGTCCCCGCCGTGTGTCCACCAGGTATACATCAGCACGTATAACTCCCCCAGTGCCGCGGCAACCATCAGTAGGCAAATGAACGTCGCCAACACCATGTCCTGTTGGACGAGATCTACGGCGCGGCCTCGCGCTCGCCACCATGTCCGCAGGTCCCATGCGAACGTGAAAACCCAAGCTGCGACTAACGCGGAACCTACGACGACTGCTACCAGGATCACTTTCGTAATGACGGGTGGATAGGGCGTGTTGATCCAGCCGAAATTCCCCCAGAACTGATCGATCCAATTCATCCGAATCGCACGAAATGAATCGGCATGCAAAACATGCAAAAAGTCGCTGAGGCCATAGGAACCAGGGCTGGGCTCACCTTGGAATCCCACTCCCGCATATCCGTACATGGTTGACATGCCCAGCCATAATCCGTAGGTCACGACGACACCAGCGAGGCCACTGAGTGCTTCCCACCACCACGCTGCGGGTCGACATCCGCGCCAGCGACCAATGAGCCATGCGATGACGATCGCCGGCGCAAATGCCAAGCCCAGCGGTTTAGCCAACAGACCGATGCCAAACGCGCACCCGGCGGCGGCCAGCACCCAGCGAGACCGGTCGCGCGCCAACAACGACACCGCGAAATAGGCGCAGGCGGCTCCTGCGGCTATGGCCAAGGCATCGTTATTCACGATTGCCGTTTGTTGACTAAGCATTGGCTGCAATGCCACAGCAGCTCCAACCAACAACGCAGCCGATTCGCGCCCTGGAAACAACAACCGTCCAAGCCGAACCGAGAAATAAACCGCGATAGCGCCGAGCATGACGCTCCAAAGGCGCATCGACCCAATGCGAATATCGATGCCGCCTGGAGTCACCGCATAGATCAGAGCTGGTACCGCGTAATACGCCGGGGAATAACCAGCAGCCGCTCCGTTTCC
This sequence comes from Actinomycetes bacterium, assembly GCA_037138595.1. GTDB lineage: Bacteria > Actinomycetota > Acidimicrobiia > Acidimicrobiales > Acidimicrobilacustridaceae > UBA4742. Next base: position 67,667 of record JBAXIB010000016.1, read on the forward strand.
GTTCGAGTGATCACTCGTTGCGGCTGAATCCAGACGAGAACGGCCCGCCCGGACCGACACAATGTCGTAGTCGGCGCGATCACTTCGCGCGACGTCGCTTTGATGAAAGATCTCTGCTGCGGCGCGAAGTTGCTCGCTATAGATATCAGCGGATCCAGCTGGCACCCCGCGCTTGGGGATTGCGTGTTCAACGGCAAGAAACTGTGCGTACGCCACATGAGCGCCCTCGTCGACCCCCAACGTCGGTGGGATGATCGCCGACCACAGCAGGGCCTTCACCACGACGAACGCTAAGAGTACTGCTATGCCGCGTCGGCGCGGCACAAGCGCGACTCCGGCGAGCAGCAAGATTGCGCCGACAGCAAGAAAAAGAACGAACCATTCGTCGCGCCAGAATGGCCCGTATTTACTGATGCGATGGAGCGCAGTGCCGATTTGATTCGCGGCGATCCCTTCGCCGCCGTATTCGGCCCTGATTTCAACCGCGAGCAACGACGCCTGTCCATCGGTTCGCTGTGCGCTCGGCTCAGATGCAGTCGGGGTCGCACCAAACATGGTCAATTGGTGTTCCGAATCAGCCGAAAGCGAGATCCGGAGGCGATAGGTCTGGCCGTCAGATTCCGAGCGCGGCGAAAACGTTGCCACCGACATCAACGACGCGTCCCGCAACTGCGACCATGGAATCGTCGCTACGGCAACGGGCGTACCGTCCTCACTTTCAAGGCGGGCGATAACGGTTCCTCGACCTGATTCGCCGTAAGTGCCGAACCTGACTGAGACCTGAGAAAGTCCAGCCGCATTCGCTGTGAATTGCTGTTCGATGCCTTGGCCAGGATCAAACGGAAGCACTGGCTGTTGACCAATGAGTGACGCATGTTCGGAACGCTCCGCTTGATAGCTTCCAGCCGGTCGAACGAGCACGGCGGCGACGACGAGCACTGCTCCGCCGAATATCAGGCCAGCCCAGCGAAACCGTTTGGTAATTGATGGTTGAACATCAGGTTGTCCGGTAGCCACAGCAGCGGACTCGACGGCGACCACTTAAGCCATCGCGTCAGGATCGTGACCGACATCTTTAGAACTATCGGTCAATGAATCAACCGATGAATCAATTTCATTGACGCCGGCATCGCCTTGGCCGGTTCGAGTTCGATCAGTTTCGACCGGTCCTCGAAGCAACGTAATTTCCTCTGCTAGCACCTCGACGCGCGCTTCAAGTTTCGAAACATGAATCGACAAGTTGATGCATACTCCCAGAAGAAACAGCAGCCCCACGCCGAATATGAGGCTTGTCCCATAGGCGATGCCGAGTGCCGCCGACACCTTGTCAACGACTGGCCGGGCCAAACCCAAAATGAGCGTTCCGATACCTACGCTGAGCCACAACAGGGCATAACTCTCAGATAAGCGCCGACGACGAAGAATCTCGACGGTAAAGGCCATAAGCGTAAACGCCGCGAGGAGAACAACGATCTCGAGACGGTTCATGAGGCGGATTTCGATTCATCGGCTGACTCGACGATGGTGAGTTCAGGCCGCCGAACCCGATGCAACGCGATCACCAGGACGAGACGAGTGAGGTGGTACACGCTTCGCAAAAAGTTCGCCGATGGTTCACCACCTTGACGCTCGTGCATGTGGACTGGCACTTCGACCACCGACAATCCCCAATCGCCCGCCAAGAGCAAAGCCTCAACCGTGTCAGAGAGATAGGCGCTCGGATACGAACGAGCAAAACGGGTGATTGCAACATTCGAAAACGCGCGAAACCCGCTTGTTGTGTCATGAATCGGCGTCGCTAAATAGCGGCTGACTCGCCAGGAAAGAAACCTCATCGACGCTCGGCGCATACCCGAAACTTCATAATCCGATCCGAAACGCGAACCAACCGCGAGGTCAGCCGCGCCCGATTCGACCAACGACACCAACACCTTTACGTCCATCACCTCGTGCTGGCCATCAGCATCTACCTGAACTGCCATCGCATAACCCTGGTCGTGTGCAAATCGAAATCCAGTTCGAAGAGCAGCGCCAACCCCAAGATTAAACGGATGGCGAAGCACCATGGCTCCAGCTTCAGCCGCGACCGCAGCCGTGCGGTCATGGGAACCATCATCGATGACGACCACATCGGCATGGATGTTCGCAAACACGTCACGCACCACCGACGAGACAGTCTGCTCCTCATTCAGCGCCGGGATGATGACGAGCAGGGTTGGCAGGACCGTTCCTTTGGGGTGGGACTTCACCAAACGCGAGGCCGGTGGAGTCGATGTACGTGCCGACAAACTTACGTCTTGCGAGTAGGCAACCCTAGCAATCGACACCTTGGCCCGGGCTCAAGTAACGATTCCACTAGCGTTTATTGATCGTGGCTCCCCTGCAACCATCCCACACCGCCGGCGCGTCAGGTGACGCGTTCGCCGATCGGGTTTCAGTCGTGATCGTGGCGTTTGGCGCCGATCCGTGGCTTGTACCGTCCGTCGATGCCGTTCTTTCGTCAGCGGGTGTCACGACCGATGTCATTGTCGTTGACAACGGTGGAACCGGTGGCCTGACCACCGATCTTGCCAAGCGAGATCGGGTGACGATCATTGGTTCTGGCGACAACATCGGATTCGCGGCCGGGTGCAACCTCGGCGTGGCCCATTCAAAGTCTCCGCTGGTGGCGCTGATTAATCCTGACGCGCGTGTCGAACCACGAGCATTGGCCGAATTGGCCCACGCGCTCGCGAACCCCGAGGTTGGGATAGCAACGGCAAGTGTTCGCCTCGCCGAGAACCCCGAATTGTTGAACTCAGCCGGTAATGCCATTCATTTTCTGGGGATCAGTTGGTCAGGAAATTTCAAGGCCGACGCGACTGACCACAACACCGAGGTACCTGTTACCGCAGCAAGTGGAGCGGCGATGATGATGCGACGGTCTACCTGGATCGACCTTGGTGGCCTCACCAATGAATTTTTCGCCTACTACGAAGACGCCGAACTCAGCCTGCGATGCTGGCAGCGCGGATTATCCGTGATCTTTGTTCCCACTGCGGTTGTCGTGCACCGTTATGAGTTTTCACGAAACCCGCTCAAGTACCAGCTCCTTGAACGCAATCGACTGATCTTGGTACTCACGACGTTTGGGACCCGGCACCTTGTGCTCATGGCTCCTGCGTTCCTCGCGATTGAACTGGCGATTGTGGCAACCGCTGCGGCGCAAGGATGGCTGGGACCCAAGTTGAAGGGATATGTGTGGCTCGCTCGCAACGTGCGATGGATTCGCCAGAGACGACGCTCAGTCCAAAACGCGCGCACGGTGTCGGACTCGAACATGGCTCCATTATTTGCAAGCAAACTTCAGCCCGAAAATCTGCCGCCACCAAAAGCACTCCAACCATTTGATCGGCTCCTTGTTCGCTATTGGGCGGTCGCTCGTCGGTTCCTGTAATCAGCCTAAAGTTCGACCGATGATTAAGACTTCGAAGAAGGCGACTCAACGACGTGCGCTCGAGCTTCTTCAGGCGTCGGCCGATGCCGACGCCGAGGGATACGTTCATCTCCAGACAATCCCCTACCGTGGCCACCACCTTCTGACCGCTGCAGTTCTTGACGTGACGAACCCCGGTGATCGCGTGTTCGAAGGCGGTGTCTCATCGGGGTATTTCGCGTCCGTGTTGGTGCGGGCCGGACTTCGTGTCGACGGCCATGAGCTGGATCCGAATGTCGCAGTACGCGCCCGCGAGGTTTGCGACAACGTGTATGTCGGCGATCTCACTATCTTTGATCCTGAAGCCCTTGACGGCATGTACGACGTGCTGTTGTTCGGCGACACGCTTGAGCACCTGCCCGATCCAGCCCAAGTGCTCCGAGGGTTGAAAACAAAGTTGAGGCCGGGCGGAAGCCTGATCGTCAGCGTCCCCAATATTGCCAACTGGGCGATCCGTTTGTCGCTGCTCGCTGGCCGATTCAATTACACCGATCGAGGCATCCTGGATAGAACTCACCTGCGATTCTTCACCGTGCATACGTTGGCCGAAATGCTTGGCGACGCAGGATTCGAAGTGACTTCACTCGTCGGATCAATTCCTGTTCCCGGCGTGAATGGCCAAAGAATGGGTCGACTCACGCATCGCATCGGCAATGTGCGGCCATCGATTGCCGCTTACGGTCTCATCGTGACGGCCAAAGCTCGCTGACGCACTAAGCGGTCAGACCTCCATTGGGATGTCATTAATCGCATCAAGGAGATTGTCAGTCGTGGGTGCTGCCCCGCTGGCGATTGCTCGCCGAAGCAGAAACGCCATGGCCACCAGCGCAACCAGCGCCGCGCCCAAAAATGCAAGTTCAACGGTGAACAATGGATCGTTCCCGAACCCAACGATCGCCATCATCGCCACGACGCCCGCACCCCAACCAAACGCCACGTGAGCCGCCAAGCCCAGTGCGATGAGCGCCTGAGCCAACGTCATCGCGACGATAAAACATGCCGTCGCCGCGGCCAACATGCCGACCGTTTGCCGACTGACCACGAACTCAGGTCCGAAAATGAGTTTGATGAGTGATGGTCCAATCACGAGCACGACTACGACTCCGCCAGCGCCAATCGCGGTAACGGCGAGCACCATACGGCGAATCCCTGCGTTGAATTCGTCAAATTTTCGCGCGACGGCCAATGCCGCCAGTGCGGGCAGCAACACCGCTTGCAACGCCTGAAACAAAAACAACGGGACGCGAGCGACCAAGAGTGCGGCCGTGAAGATGCCGACTTCGGCCGCTTGGTCTGGTCCAGCAAGGAACTGAAGCACTACCGGTGACGCATTAATCAAGGTCTGGGCCAGCAACGCTGCCGCCAAAAGCTTCCCAAGGCCAGCGGCAAGTTCACGCCAGGCAACATCCGGTTGCGCCAACGAATGATCGCGCCGCCACCAAAGGGCTGGAACTGCTACCACAAGCGGCGCTAGCCCTAATGCGAGTCCAATTGGCCCCGCGGTACGCACGCCTGAGGCGAGTAAGACAATGCAACATGCCAAGCGCACGAGTGCTTCACCGCCGAGAAACGTCCCGTATCGACCGAACCGCCCCAATCCGGACAAGATGCCCTCGGTCCAATTGGCGATGAGATATCCAGTCGCTCCCGCCAGCAGGCCGACAACGAGGAGCCCCTGACCACTGAACAGTCGGTCGGTCAGTGCCGGCGCCGCAATTGTGATTGCGATGGAAAGCACCGCGACCAACATGATGCCGAGCGCTAACGACCGGCGGATGATCGAAGTTCCACCCAGGCCAGCGACACGCCTTCCAACTAGTCGGCGGCTGACTTCTTGTTCGAACGGCAGGAAGACTCCGCCGATCAAGAAAACCAGCGACCACAGAACCGCCAAACTGCCGTACTCACTTGGCCCCAGCACCCGAGCTGAAATGACCAAGTAGCAATAAGACGCGATTCCGGTAACCGCCAAACCTATGCCAACGGGGATCGTTCCGGTCGGAAGCGAGATGCGACCAGACCGCTCAGATGGAGACATAGCCATTCTCTAGTCTCTCCCAGCGTGCGTCGCTCATTGGGGAGGGTCGGTCCGGCGAATAGGCGCACCATTTCGCCACGAAGCCACACCGATGAATCGATTCAGGAGCGGCCGATCCATTGCGTTAGCTGCGCCATGGGCACGGTTCGCCGTTGGCGAATGTGGCGCCGTTCGAGCAACGCGGCCGGCACCAATCGCAAGAACCCAACATAAGCGCGCAATCGGATTCTCACCGTCGTCAGATCAAGACGTGACTTGGTCGAACGAGATGAAGTTACTGCCGAGCGCAAGTATGACAACGTCGTCAGGGGGTGACGGTACGCCGCGCTCCATGCGAGTGCACGCGGAGCATTCTTGACCAACACCACGAGGCGATTACGTTCGTTGAAATACTGGAACACTTCGCTACCGGTTCCAGTACTGGCGGCATGCAAATGCAAGACCATTGAGGTCGGTTCATATCGATACCGCCAGCCGCGGCTTTGACCACGCCATGCCAGATCAGTGTCCTCGTAATAAAGAAACAATCGAGAATCGAACAATCCAACATCAGCCAGATAGCTCGGTCGCAACAACACGCTGCCACCACACCAAGTAAAGATCTCTGCCGGTTCGTCGAATTGTCCGGTGTCGGGTTGGCCAAATCCCCGGTCAGCACCGCTCCCATCGGCGAGAACGATCCCGCCGACATTGTTGATGATGTTTCGGCCATCATCCGTGGATCGTTCGGCAAATACGATTTTTGACTGCACCGCGCCGAGCCCGCTGTCATCGTCAAGTGCCTGAACCAACGGGTCAAGCCAATGGGGTTCGACGAATGCATCGTTGTTCAACAATGCGACGTAATCGACATCAGCCAAGTCAGTGAGCGCCAAGTTATTGGCAACAAATCCGAGATTTGAACCGGTCTCTCGAATAGTGACCTCCGGGTGCTCGACTCGCATCGTCGCCACACTGTTATCGGCAGAGGCGTTGTCAAGGACAACGACCTCTACGTCATGGACGGTCTCGATTGCCGCCAGCGCATCAAGGCATTTCATGACGGCGGCACCACCGTTGAAGTTCACGATGATCACGCGGATCCGGCGTTGCGGCCCAGGCGGGATACTCGTCATGTTCGCATCATCGCCCGAGGCGCACTCAGGTTGCCAGGATCCTTTTCACGAGCCGACCAAGCGGTTCGTGAAAATCGGAGGCCAGCGGGAGTCCACCAAGTCGAAGCGCAGCGTTGTCCAATACCGAATTCGCGGGTCGCGGCGCAGGACGCGCTGGTTTCAGGTCAGCAGTCGACACGGGATTAACTCGAGCAGCGTCCAAGCCGGCGGCTTCCAGCACCGCCTGGGCAAACTCGTACCAACTGACTGCACCCTGGTTGGTCACATGGAACAAACCCGCTCGCCGTTCGACAACAAGGCGGCGGACCACCCGTGCGAGATCATCAGCAAAGGTCGGATGCCCACGTTGGTCGCTCACAAACGACAATGAGTCGTGTTCATTTGCGAGCCGCAATATGGTTTTGACCATGTTCGCTCCGTGAAAACCGCTCACCCACGATGTGCGCACAATGGTGTCGGAAGTTCCGAGTTCGCGTTCGCCGCCCAGTTTTGAGCGTCCATACACCGAGGTCGGATTCGTGTCATCCCATTCGGTATACGGCGCAGTCTTGGTGCCATCAAAGACGTAATCGGTCGACAGGTGACACACCCATGCTCCGGCAAAGCGAGCCGCATCGGCAATGTGTCGAACGGCTAGTGCGTTTATGGCCCATGCCTTATCGATTTCAGATTCACACAGGTCAACGGCAGTAAAGGCTGCGCTATTGACGATCACGTCGGGTTGTTTCGATGCAACAAATCCTACAACAGCATCTCGATCGGTTACGTCGAGTTCGCTATGGCCTGCGGCAATTACATCATGATCAGAAAAAACGTCGACCAACTCGCGACCGACCTGGCCACCTGCTCCGGTAATAAGAATACGCATCAGGAGTGCCTCGTCATAGTGGTCATTCGGGCGGTGCTCATCAATTTCCCCTGAGCGGTTCCCACCACCAACGATTCTCCCGATACCAAGCAACCGTTTCTTCGAGTGCTTCGTCGAGTGAACGCTGTCGATGCCATCCCAACTCAGTGATCTTTGCGATGTCAACCGAATAGCGCCGATCGTGTCCAAGCCGATCAGGGACGTAATCAATCATCTCATCACCAACACCCAATAGGCCCAAAATTTTGTCGACGAGCACACGATTGGGCGTTTCATTGCCAGCACCAATGTTGTAAATCTCGCCAGGGGTGCCTCTCTCGAGCACTAAGTGCACGGCGGCGCAGTGATCATCGACATACAGCCAATCTCGCTCGTTAAGTCCGTCGCCATAAAGCGGAATGTGTCGACCGTCGAGCACGTTGGTCGTAAACAACGGGATCGCCTTTTCCGGATATTGGTATGGCCCGAAGTTATTGGTGCATCGGGTGACCATGACCGGCGTGCCGTAGGTTTGGTAATACGACAGGGCGATCAGGTCGCTTCCTGCCTTTGACGCCGAGTAAGGCGAACGAGGTTCGAGTGGGTCGGACTCACGAGACGAACCAACTTCAACCGAGCCGTACACTTCATCGGTCCCGATATGAATGACGCGGTCAATCTCGAGTGCGCGGGCCGTGTCAACCACAACGTTGGTTCCAAAACAATTGGCATTCACGAAATCGTCTGGTCCCAATATCGATCGATCGACATGACTCTCGGCCGCAAAGTGCACGACCGCATCATGACCAGCCATGGATTGCTCAAGTGTGGCGCGGTCGGTGATGTTTCCTTTCACGAATCGGAACCGAGGGCTGTCATCCACATCGCGCAACGTCGAAAGGTTGCCGGCATAGGTCAATGCGTCAAATACCGTGACTTCGTCATCGCTATGAGCCAACACGTGTCGCACGTAATTCGAACCGATGAAGCCGGCAGCGCCGGTAACAAAAAGCTTCATAACCATTATCTTCGCAGACGACGCCACACGACAGCGAAAATGCTCAATAGTCATTCCATGGCCACCGAAACCATCGGAGTACCATCAAGCGATCCCCATGCTTGATCTGGAAGTACCTCCTCAACCCCAGCTTCGGCTCCGTCGGTTCGCTAGCAGTTTTTTGTTGATCCTGGCTTGCGTTGCCTCTTGGTCACTAGCCATGCCGCTTTTCAGCGCACCAGATGAAGGCGCACACATCGTCCGGGCCTACGCCGTTGTCCATGGCGAACAGTCGCACCCCGACTTGGCTACCGGCGGATCGGCATTCTACGTTCCTGCAGAGATCGTCCACGGCGGGAACAACGACGACCCATGCTTCGCCGGCAACCCCAATCAGCCTGCCTCATGCATGGACCTTCAATCTGACGGCCCTCAACACTCGGTTGACTCATCAGCCATCGGGTACCCACCGTTTTACTATTTCATTGTCGGTTGGCCCACCTTGTTGACCTCGGGGCTCAAGTCGCTGTATCTGATCCGTCTCGTCGGCGCATTGGTGGTTGCATTGCTCATCGCACTAGGACTTGAAAGCGTTGTCCGATTGCGACGCCCAGCGCCACTGCTGCTTGCGGCCACCGTCGCCATTACGCCTGCCGTGTTGTATTTCGGTGCGATGGCTACGCCTTCGGGCATCACTATCGCCGCCGCGTTCGCGGTATGGACTGCCGGCATGTTCTTGGCACGTTCGAAAAAGCTTGACCGCATCGGATGGGCTGCAGCGCGATTTGGATTTCCGTTGTGCCTCTTTCTTTTATTGCGTCGCGATGCAGTTTTTTGGGCCGTTCTCGTCATCGCGACCATCGCAGTGCTCATCCCTCGTGATCGATGGCGACTGCTACTTCGCGCTCGACCATTGTGGGCCTGGGCCGTTGCCTGCGCCGTGTGCGCCGGGATACAGCTACTCATAGCGGGAGCCGAAACGGGAAGTTCAGTAGCCGGCCAAGTTGGCTCCACTGGTGGAGACTTTTGGCGTGCAGTAGCTGACGCGTCGTGGTTAGCCCAACAGATTCAAGGGGGAATTCTCGGCTGGCTCGACGTGAATTTACCCTTCCCCGTGCTCTTCATCTTTGTAGTGAGCACCGGGTTCTTGGTCATCAGTGCAATTGGATTTTCTGGGCGAAGGGTCAGCCTTGCGCTGCTCGGCATGACGTTGGCAATCGTTACGATCCCCCTGCTGCTCGGAACAGTCCGCTGGCCATACTTGCAAGGTCGGTACCTGTTGCCGTTCACTGTTGGCCTGCCGCTTGTTGCTGGGCTAGGCCTCTCCGAAGCACTCAAGGGTCGGTTGGCGCCAAGACGTTTTCTTTGGCTACTCATGCCGCTAGTGGCCTTCGCTCAAATCGCCGCGTTCGCCCAAGCCATGCGTCGCTATGTCTCGGGCGCGACTGCCGAATGGTGGATTTTTTCGCGACCGCAATGGAGTCCGCCGGCAGCAAGTCCGACGGTGTTCGTGCTTTTTTACATCGTCGCTATCGCTGCGCTTTTTGGGTGGCTGTATTACTTGGCCATTCGCACGCCGACTGCAGATCACGAATCGGCGACAGAAGACGAATCGACCGCATCAGAACGGCAACGCGCCGCGACGGTGGGACTGCCTATTCAGTAGGTCAGGGCCGCAACTGATAATGCGGTTGCCACTGGGGATCAAGATTGTCCCGGCCCGGGTTTTGCTGATCGCGTTGAGACAAAATCGGGTCGGTGAGTCCCCAATCGGCAACGACGGCAGGGTCATCCCACTTCACGCCAAGTTCATCGGCCGGGTTGTAATAACTATCGACGAGATAGGTGATCGTCATGTCCGTCAGCGCGGCAAACCCATGAGCGACTCCCGGCGGGATGAAGATACCTCGGTGACTGTGGCTACCATCAGGCTGCCGCCCAAGATCGATAGATAACGTTGCACGGTCCGTGGGTGAACCCGTTCGCAAGTCATGGAGCACGACTCGGGCCGTCCCATAGGGGACATACCAAAAATCGGCTTGATGGAGATGATAATGAAGGCCGACAATCGCGCCGGCTTGACGGTCTCCGCGATTGCCCTGCACCATCTCTCGCCCTTGCGGAAACCACTCGCGCCGGTAGGTCTCGACGAAGTAACCGCGCTCGTCGCCGTGGATCGAGGGATCAGCAATAAAAACGCCGGCAATGATGTCGGATTCGGTAATGGATTCCATGGGTATCGAAGCTAGCCGAAGCTCACTGAGTCGCTATTCGAGATCAATGCTGCAGTGATCGCCAACCATGAGCCGAGTCGCACGTGGCCGAACATGTGAGCGGCCAACCTCAACAAATTTCCCAATGAGTGAATCAGTCAGACGCGGTACTGAGTTGATTTGGCTGTGTTCAAGCACCACTGAGTGTTCGATTTCCGAATCAATAATCTCGCAGTCATTTGCAACTGCAGTAAAGGGCCCGATGTAACTGTTCACCACCCGGGTATTTGATCCAATGATCGCCGGACCGCGCACCATCGAACCGATAATGATTGCGCCTTGTTCAATGACCACTCGGCCATCAATCTGAGAGTCGGCATCGACCGAACCATCGTTACGAGGCTCCAGTGTGTCGAGCACTCGACGGTTGCTCTCGAGCAATGGATCTTTCTTTCCCGTATCGAGCCACCAGCCTTCGACAACTTCGTGACGAACTCGGTCGCCCCGGTCGATGAGCCACTGAATTGCATCAGTAATTTCGAGTTCACCACGCGGCGACGGTTGGATCGCTGACACAGCATCAAAAATGGTTGAGGTAAACAGGTAGACGCCAACAAGCGCGAGGTCCGAAGGTGGGTGCTCGGGTTTTTCGACCAGTCGCACAACCTCACCGTTGACGTCGACTTCGGCCACTCCAAATCGTTGCGGGTCGGGAACATGACACAGCAGTATCTGCGCCGATGGTGGTGCTTCTGCTCCAGCGAGCGTCGGCTCAGCACTTCGCTGTTGATCTTGCACAAATTCGTCGATGAAGCCGACTAATCCTTGCTGGAGCATGTTGTCGCCCAGATACATCACGAAATCGTCACCATCTAGGAAATCGCTCGCGATGAGCACGCAATGAGCAAGACCCAGGGGCGCATCTTGCGGGATATAGGTCACGTCCACTCCCCACGCGGAACCGTCACCCACTGCCGCCATGATCTCAGCTTGGGTATCACCCACGATGATTCCGATTTCGGTGATACCGGCTTCAACCATGTCCTCGATCCCATAAAACAGAATCGGCTTGTTGGCCACTGGGACCAATTGCTTGGCGCTGGTATGGGTAATGGGCCGAAGCCGAGTTCCGGCACCGCCTGACAAAATGAGACCTTTCATGGCAGGGTGTCTACCACTGCTGCCGATGCCATCGCCTCCTAGTGCATCGGCTGGCCCGTTCGATTGGACCCGATGTAATGGAAATACCTTCCCCCCGGCATTCAATTATCAACCGCTTGGGTCCACGATTGTTCGCCCCAGCGGCGGTGGCGATCATCGTCTTTTCTGCCGCCTTTGGGACGTTGCCATCCGCTTCCGCCGCCAATGCTTCAACTCAGCCGTTGTCTCCCTCATCGGTCGTTGCCAACGATGTCGCAAGCTCCGGCTTCTTGATAGGCCCCGATGTTTCTGGCTGGCAACATACCGGCGGCAACATTGATTGGGCCGCAGTCGCTGCATCCGGAGTCTCGTTTACGTTTGTCAAAGCAACCGAAGGTTTAAACGGCGGGACCATCCCGTATACCAACCCAAATTTCGCCCGCGACTTTGCTGGTGCGGGCAACAACGGGCTATATCGCGGTGCGTATCACTTTGCGCGACCTGCACTGCCGTTGTCGACGGCGGTCGATCAAGCTCGCCACTTCGTTTCCGTCACCGGAGCCATGAACAATGCGCTTGACCTACCTCCAGTGCTCGATCTCGAAGTCACGGGAGATCTCGCTCCCACTGACCTGATCGCGTGGACAACAACTTGGCTCACGGCAGTTCAAAATCTCACAGGTCGACAGCCGATGATCTACTCAGGACCGTCGTTTTGGTACAGCGCGATGGCCAACACCACCGCACTCAATACGTATCCGTTGTGGATCGCCCGCTGGAACAACAACCCCGATCCACTTCCCTTACCGGGCGGATGGACCGCTTGGAGTTTTTGGCAATACACCTCGACTGGAGCAATCCCTGGAATCGTCGGCAACGTCGACATCAGTCGGTATTGCTGCAGTCTCGCTCGCCTTGCTGCGTTAAGCGGCAGTCCATCTGGTCGACCCCACATCTATCTTCGCAATTCGACCACGACCGGTGTAGCAAATACCGACTACGTGTTCTCTGCATCGGCCGGTGGCACCCTCTTGATGTGTGATTGGAATGGCGATGGCACCGACACGCCCGGTGTTTTTGTCAACGGCACCTGGTACCTCACGAACTCGACCACCGGCGGCATCCCTGAAATTGATTTTGCCTTTGGTGATCCCGGCGATATTCCCGTTTGTGGCGATTGGAATGGCACCGGCAGCGACCGCCCAGGGGTAGTTCGCCGAGGAGCTGCGTTGACCTGGTTTCTAAGCAATACCTTGGGTTCAGGTTTCGCGGATCGATCGTTCAGTTACGGCGATCGATTCGATGCTCCTCTCGTAGGTGATTGGAACGGCGATGGCACCGATACTCCGGCCGTCAAACGTGGGGCAATGTGGTATCTCTCCAACACCTCGGGTGTACCGAGGGCCGACCAATCGTTTGCCTATGGAAATCCCAGCGACATCGGAGTCATCGGCGAATGGACACGCACCGGCCACGACTCGGTAGGGGTAAAACGAGGAGCAGTGTGGTATCTCACCAATACCCTCGGAGCTCCATTTGCCGACATAACGATGACCTATGGCGAACCTAGTGACATTCCACTCACTGGCCGGTGGCGCGCCGGCGCTACGAGTTCGGTTGGCATCTCACGCCCGACGCTGTAGCGATCGGAAACGTTCTCAATCGTTAGCCCGCAAATTCCCGAACAATGCCAACCGTAGAACCCGCGCCAATTACCCAGCGACCAGTGATCGGTTTATCGGCGACATCGCCGAATGCGAATGAGTAATCAGCGGTGCCCTTGGTCACGCTGTTCACCAAATACCAGATGTTTCCGCGTTTGACCCCTGGGGTGTCAATGCCGTCGTTGTTCCAATCTCCGATGACTGCAACGTCAGTTGGACTTCCATAACCGAACACCAAGTCAGCTGAAATTTTTCCAATCGAATTTGCGAGGTACCAGGTTCCGCGACGCACGATCCCTGGCGTGTCGGTCCCATCGCCGTTCCAGTCGCCGACCACCGGCACATCGGCTGAATCGCCGTAGCCAAACGCAAGTTCTGCAGTTGGACTTCCCAAGGTATTGGTCAAATACCATCTACCCGCCCGAACGATTCCCGGGGTATCAATTCGATCGCCGTTCCAGTCGCCGCAAACGGGAATATCAGAACCATTTCCGAACGCGAAGATCCGCGTTGCTGGTCCACCAGAGGTGGAATCGGTCACGTACCAGATCCCGTTCACGACTTTGGTCGGAGTCTGGGAACCATTTCCGTCGATATCACACATCAGGGTACGGCCGCCGGAAGGAACGACGAAGTGGTAACTAACGTCAGCCACACCGCCTGTTTGAGAATTGCGCAGATACACACCGGTATAAGCAACGCACGCTCCGCGGTAGGTACTCAGATCACACAGGCTGTCGCCCTGCGTCCATGACAACGCGGTGCGTGCATTCGCAGTCACTGGCTTCGAGGCGCTGATCGTGACGCCATATCCCGAGTCCTCGCGCAGCCAAACTCGATATTCGGTCGAACCACTGATGAAGTTGTAATACGGAGCAGAAACCGGTGATGGCCCCCAAATCGGTATCCGCCACCCAACTGAACCCTCGGCAAGTGCGGGATCAACATAAGTGCATGTGACGGTGCCGAGTCCCGGCACCGTGCAGTTTCGGACAGTCGTGCCACCGCCGCGACTAACTGTTGGGTCGACATTCACATGCAGCGTCGTCGGATCGTAAATCGCGTTATAGATCGTTTCGCAAACACCGCTGTTGCAACCAAACCACATACCCCATACTGAGGCTCGACGCTCAGCGTCCGTTCCCGTCGATGTACACCATCGCGAGGCAATTGTGGTTGCCGCTTGCTGTGCCGCGGAGTCGGTGCTCATCGCTTGCGCACCGCTGAGCTTCCAACCGCCAGCCGAATCAAATGCCCATGCACCAACGCCAGGATGCCAAAAGGCTTTCGGGTACACCGTCGACTTGGATCCAAATGCATACAGACCCGCGCTGGTGTCGTACCGAGACAAAGTCATCGGCGAAGGCGCGGCGAGACCAGATGCCCCAGTCTCGGGATAGGTCGGTGCCAACATGATCGACGCAAGCTGGTTTGTAGTGAGGCCACAAGCGGAACCTGAACGCTGATTTGCCCAATACAGCGTGTCGTCAAGAGGGCCTTTGCCAAAGGTGTACACCGCGGCCTCAGGCACATTTAGCGAACGAGCTGCAAGCGAGCCGGTCACAGACGATTGAGTCCCCGGCACCCACGAAGTACCGCCGGTCCAATCGTCAGGTGCGACTTGGGGTGTGCTCGGCGCTGCTCCCGATGCTGTCGGCGACATACCGACCACCAGCGCGCTCAACGTCATGCATAACGCCATTGACACGACACGGGCACGCCACGTCGTAATTCGGCGGAGCGGGGAAGTCATCAACAACGGAAGAACTCCAAGTCACTATCGATCCCGGGCCAAGCAGGATCATCGGTGCGGCTCCGCCCGCGGATGCCATAGTACCCATGCGAAAGCCAACAAAGGTGTCATGGGCTCGAAGATAACGAGACAGTGACTTAGCGGTAGTAGCCGGCGATGTCGATGATGGCGTTGGTCGTGCCGGCATAGTTCAACACC
>JBAXIB010000017.1:0-75827 GCA_037138595.1 Actinomycetes bacterium
CCGGCACCGGAGCCAACACCTTCAACGGCGACGCGCCCGGCCGCGCCGTCAGCCTGTATTACAACGCTCAGACAACGGGCACCACGTGGCACCTCAGCAGCGCCCTTGGTGCAACGTTCATCCTCTCGTACCTCGATGTTTCAGGCACGCTCGTCGTTGATGCAGGAACCATCATCAAAACTCCCGATCAAGCCATCACCGTTAACGACGGCGGATCCTTGACGGCCAATGGCACCACCATTGCACCCATTACCATCACGTCGATCAATGACGACACGATTGGCGGTGACACCAACGCCGACGCTGCTGCCACGACTCCGGCTGCCAACGACTACATCGAAGCCATCGGCATCATTAGCCCAACGAGTTCAGCCACAACGCTCAACCACATCACCATTCGGTATGGCACCAGCGCCGTGTCAGATGAATCAGGTTCCGGCGTCGGTTCGGTCACCATCACCAATTCGCAAATCGGTGGACCGGTGTCATTCCAGTACGGCATCGTGTTCCAAGCCACCTCGAACACTTTCACCGTCACCGGAACCGGCGGACCAGCAATCGAGCTCACATCAACCGACCCAACCGGAGTGATCTTCGCCGGCACCGGAGCCAACACCTTCAACGGCGACGCGCCCGGCCGCGCCGTCAGCCTCGTTTTCAACACACTCCCCGTGGCCAAGAATTGGCACCTCAGCAGCACCCTGGGCGCAACGTTTTTGCTTTCCTATTTTGATGTTTTCGGCACCTTGATTCTTGACGCTGGAACCATCATCAAAACTCCCGATCAAGCCATCACGGTCGAAGACGGCGCAACACTCGCAGCTAAGGGCACGTTGAGCGCTCCAGTAGTGATTTCCTCATTACGTGACGACGCCGCCGGTGGCGATACCAATGGAGATGGGAGCCGAACCATCCCCGCGAGCGGGAACTATCAACTAGCGGTCGAATTTTACAACGCAGTTGCCGGTGACAGCCTCGACGGCGTTGCATTCCGCTACGCGACTACTGCAATCGTCGTCGACTGGCTCGATGCATTCACCATTAAGAACAGCCAGTTCGCGTTCACCTCCGATGCACTCGTCGTCTACGGCACGGCCGATAATTCCCCGACACTCGACCTGTTGGACTGCCCACCGGACTATCTATCGTTCGTTACCGCTTCGAACAACTGGTTCGGGTCCGCGGGTGTCCCAGGTTCGAGCTTCAGCCTTGCGGGCTACGGCGGCTTAACCATCCCAGTCCCGTTCAAAGCTCTGTACACACCCTATTCGGCGATGATTTCAGCGGGCATCGCGTACCCAAGCGCAACCAACGCGATTCCCTGGACGATGTACAGCTGCCAAACAGCTGCGGTGCCGCCGGTGCCCGTTGACTTCCCAATTTCGGTAGTACGCAACGCAACTCCGGCGACTGCGGCGCTTTGGCCCCAATACGCCCAATAAGCACGCTCTAGCCGCAACTCACCCCGTCGGGAGCGACTCCGGGTGACTCGCCGATGGCATCAGTAATCGTCGCGGGAGCCGACGTCGTGGTCGATTTTGATCCACCGGCAGCAGTGGTTGACGACTGGCCAGTCACGAGTTTCCCGGCATCGTCGATGATCCCACCGAAATCTTTTCCGAGAACGAGTCGAATCTCACCGTCAGCGAGCGTGGAATCATCAATCACATCCGCGCCGCCACTCACGTGACCCGCCACGACGACCGCCTTGTCATGACCACCTGAGCCAATCCTGACCTGGGAATGAGTAATCGTTGCAGTCCCTGTATCAACGCTCGTGATGGTAAACCCCAACGACTGCAATGCAATTTGAGATTTTCCCCCGACACCGGCACCGGCACCGCTGTTTCTCACTGACAATGAAATGGTCGACGGCGCTTCTGCTGTTGGCGTTGCAATGCCCTTGAACAGGTCAAAAATGGGTTGGGCTTCTTTTTCGTCGAGGCGCAACACATCGGCACCGCCACTGGTGCGAAATGGTGTCGTCGGAACGGTGTGACTCACCATCTGATTACCAGTAAATGCCTTGAATTGTTTGCCCAGAGCCAACATGGTGTCGACGCCAAAAGCGGAATCAACCGTCAAGTTTTTGACCGCCGCGTTAATCAGGCTATTGGTCCCGGCCAAGTCCAGGCTCACCGCCTTGGTCGCGGCGCGATCGATCACATCGCGCATGAATGCTTGTTGGCGAGTAATCCGACCCAAGTCTCCAGTTGGGTCGGACTTCCATTTGCCCGTCTTCGGCTCCTTATATTCAAGGTGGCGTGCTCGAGCAAACGCGATCGCTTGCTCACCACCCAATGTGACGCATCCGGGTGACTTCACATCGAGCCCCGAATTATCGTCACGCATGGCCTTGTCGAAATACATTGGAACGCCACCAATGGCGTCCACAACACCCTTGAAACCCTTGAAATCAACCTCGATGTAATGGTTGATCGGGATACCGAAATCGCCTTGAATCGTATCGATCAGACGCTGCCGACCATTCGACAAGCTGTAGGCCGTGTTGATGCGTTGGCTCTCACCGGTGCCCGAGATTGGAACCCACAAGTCCCTCGGCAGGGAAACCATGTCGACGGCATGGTTTTTCGGATCAACCCGCAAAATGATGATGGTGTCAGAGCGCTGACCGCCCGGAGCTTCATTTCGACCGTTGAACGCGTTGTAATTCGGATCACTTTTTTGTAACGCTTCGCGGCTGTCCGATCCCACGATTAAATAATTTTGCGGCGCCGACGAAGCAACTTTGGTGAGGTTCAAGTCTTCTTTGTTGATCTGACTGAACCGGAAGATTCCATATCCCACGATGCCAACGCCGGCGACGATGGCAAGCACAAGAAACAGGCTGACGCCAGCGACCGTTCGACGGGCCCACTTTCGTTTTTGAGGCTCCGACGTCGGCGCTGCTGGCGACGTCGGTCGACCATTTCGTCGGGCCGTGGGGGGAATCGGGTCCATGGAGGTTCTGAGGGTACTCCGGCAACTTGTCCAGTCGTGGTCACCCCAGCCCACGGCTACCCCTTATTCAGAACCCTTCCGGCACTTTTGGCTCCTTGGGAAGGCCCAATACCCGTTCACCAACAATATTTCGTTGGATTTGCGAGGTACCTCCCCAGATTGTCTCGGAGCGGGAAAAGAAGAATGCCGACTGCATTACCGAGGACGGGTACCGATTACTTGTCCGGCGAGCGCCGTAACCCGGCACCGATTCCTCGATGTTTGGATTGCCGGTCAGAATTTGCCCTTCGGGACCACAAATATCAATGGCGAGATTCATCACCTGTTGGTGGTATTCGCTCCAAAACATTTTGTTGGTAGCTCCGAGGACCGCCATACTCAGGTCTTTCGTCTCCTGAACAATCGAGGTCAAGGTGCGCAATCCGTTGATTCGCATGATCTGAACCTTGGTCCACGCTCGGGCGAGGTCTTGGCGCACAAACGGATCCTCAATCCGCCCATTGGCGCGAGCCGCATCGATAATCATTTCGAGTTCTTTTTCAAACCGCCGATACCCGGTCGTCGCCGATGTACCGCGCTCAAAGCCAAGTGTCGTCATCGCCACATTCCACCCGTTGTTCACGCCACCGACGACGTTTTCTTTCGCGCATCGCGCGTCGGTGAAAAACACCTCTGCGAATTCGGCTGCTCCGTCAATCTGATGAATTGGCCGAACTTCGATCCCCGGTTGATTCATCGGACACAACAGATACGAGATGCCCTTATGTTTCGACGCGTCCGGGTCAGTACGACACAGCACGAAGATGTAATCAGCCACAAACCCTTGAGTTGTCCAGATCTTTTGTCCATTCAGTACCCACTCGTCGCCATCGAGTACCGCTTTGGTTGAAAGCGCAGCTAAATCTGAGCCTGCGTCGGGCTCGCTAAAGCCTTGGCACCATGCAATTTCGCCCGAGAGGATCTTCGGCAAAAAGAACTTTTTCTGTTCCTCGGTCCCCCACTGCAGGATCGTCGGACCAACGAGAGTGTCGCCGAAGAAGTCGGCCCGCAGCGGAGCACCGGCCTTTGCGAATTCCTCGTTGAGGACGACGGCTTCCATGGTCGAGAGTCCCTTGCCGCCATATTCAGTTGGCCAGGTCGCGCAGATCCATCCGCCTTCGAACAGGGTTTGGGTCCAACTTGTCTGGAACGCCAACTTCTCCTCGGCGTTCATCGAGAAGTCCGGATCAAACCAGCCAGCGGGCAAGTGTTCGACCAGCCAGGCACGAATGTCGAGTCGGAACGCTTCAGCTTCAGGGGGATAGGTCAGGTCCATGTATTCCATCCTGACCGATGACATCGGGGCTGGTCGAACTGTGGCCGAGGTTTCGAATGAATGGGCCGAATCAACAAGCAAAACCAACGAGCAAAAAAAGCGTGCCGGGTTAGTACGTGTGACCCGGCGGAGGTGCCATTTCCGAACCGGCTGGGGCTCGAGCATCGTTGGGAACCTCATGCGGCGTTACCGGGCGATCGGGAATGACCACAACAAACCCGCCAGCATCAATCGTGCGCCATGAGACCCCAAGCGAATCGAGTGCCCCGGTTAACGCCGTGAGTTGCGCGTCGCCTACCGGCACAACCCACGCCACTTCGTCGCTGGCCTCGACAGCCGCGAGATAGTGCGAAGAGCGATGCGTTCCGGCGGACGGAACTGCTCGAATTCGTTCCGAACTTTCAAATGCCAACCGATAGGCGATCCAATAGTCCGCATACACCGCATCGATGTGCTCGCTATCGAGCACCGAAATCGCACCGCTCAAGTCATCCACTGCGCCTACCTTGAACACCGTGCCTGGTGTTTCAGATACGGCATACAAACGCGCCAACCCGACACCCGTGACGAGAAGCGCTATCACGAGCAGCGAGATCGCTCGATTCCGAGTCACCGCCAGTCGAGCGACAACCAAACACAAGAACGGCGCAATAAAAAAGAGATAACGCAGGTTGGCCTGCGCCATGGCGAACGGGACGACCGCTAAGAGGAATGGGAAACAGACCAGACCGACGACATCAGGCGGGGCGACCGGATACGACGAATCGCGATCTCGCCAAGCTGCTCGAATGGCCAAGCCAACGGCGCCCAATGCAATGACCGCCACCAAGATGCCGGCAATTCCGCCAATCCACTGCAACGTCCCCATTGAGCGAAAGCCCAACTCGGCGGGAAGTCCATCAGTGAAAAACCAACCCAAACGGGTCAAGTAAGTGCCAGTCGGCGGAAAGCCATCTGAATCGTGCAGCGAAACCAAGCCAGAACCCAAGTTGGTCGCCAGCCACGGAAGCGCTCCAACAATCGCTGCTACTAACGCGACGCCTGCCATCGTCCAGCGCGGCAACACAATCCACCAACGCTGGCGAGAGCCCACCACAATCAGCGCCACTGCAGGTACAACGAAGTAGACGATATTTGGACTGCTCCACCAACCGATGCCGATCGCTAGTCCGAATCCAGCCCACTCAATCCACGCTCGGCGGGCGCGTCCTTCAATCGCCCAAATGCGCAACGCGAGCAACATCGCGACCAATCCAAGCGTGACGGTCGGGACGTAAAACAGCATTTCGCGCCCGCCAAACCACACTGATGCCGCCGGCCAAATCCAAGCCAACAGACCCGCAATTCGCGCACGCGCTTCAGGCATGATCCGTCGGGCAATTCGCCAGATCAGAACTGCATTGAGAACACCCAGCATCAAGGTTGGTGCGCGCAGAGCGGCGACCGACGAACCGAACGCTCCGATACTCACTGACACCGGAACCAGTTCGAGTGTGCCGCCGTAATGTTGCCCCGCGAAATACGCTGGGAAACCGCCGTTGAAGAGCTGACCGAAGTCGAGATGCCTCGCCATCAGGCCGGCAACAGCTTCATCGGAGTCTGGGCGACCAAGCGGACCCATCATCACCGCGACCCGGACAATGACCCCGACGAGCGCGACCAAACCGACCATCCAACCATGAGGTCCAGGCCACATCGGCTTCGCAGCGCCTAACGAGCTGCGGCCCTCCGAATCCACGATCGAAGATTTCACCTCGCAAGTCTCGCGCTTGAACCAGACCCGTGCGCGGCCGCGTAGGCTACTTGCCATGTCGACGACCGAGGCTGCAACTCCTTCGCCAAGTTCTCCACCCCCACGCGAACGGTGGACTAACCAGTGGAAAGAACTTTTCTCTGAGGTCATTACGACTGGCCTCTGCACCGGATGCGCAGGCTGCGTCATCTCGTGCCCCCATGACGTCATTGGCTATGACCATGAAGCAGGCGGGTATAAGCCATTCCATCTTGAGCAAGAACTCGGTGCTGACAATTGTTTGCACGGCGAGAAGGGCTGCACGTCATGTACACGGGCATGTCCGCGCTTTCGTGCATGGGAGCCCCAAGCTGATGAGCATCTCTTCGGTCGCGAACGCGATGCCGATGAAGTTGCAGGCATTTACAACGACATCTTGCTCACACGCGCAAGTGACGACATGGTGCATCGAATTGGGCAAGACGGCGGACTCGTCTCGGCGATTCTGATCTGGGCGATCGAAAAGGGTTACATCGATGCCGCGCTTACCAGCTACGTCGATGACTCCGATGGTTGGAAAGCAATCCCCGGAGTCGCCACTAACCGCGAAGAGATACTGGCCGGAGCGGGAAGCCGCTATACCTATTCGGCCAACACGCTGGCGATGCCCGAAGCGATCGAACGCGGTTTCAAAAAACTTGCTCTCGTAGGAATGAGTTGCCAATCATCGGTGCCGCCGGTCATGTGGGCTCGCAAAGTCGGCAAAGTCAGCAAGCCGATCGTGTTCAATATCGGACTGTTGTGCTCCAAGAGCTTCGACGACGCAATCTTTGAAGAACTCTTCGAGGCGAAGTACGGATTACAAAAACACCAGATGGTGAAGATGAACATCAAGGGTGTGTTTCAAATTTGGATGAAAGACGGCAGCTTCCACGAAATCAACCTCAAGGAATGCCATGCATGGACCCGAGAAGGCTGCACCTACTGCCCGGATTTCGCCGCTGAGCATGCCGATATTTCAACTGGCGGCATCGGCAAGGACAACGACTGGACGCTTACGATCGTCCGCACCGAACTTGGGCGCGAGATCATGCAGCGAATGATCGCGGACGGATCGATTATCTCCCGTGATGCGAATGACGACCCCGCTGCAATTGCGTTGATGCGCAAGTTGGCTGAGAAAAGCCGCGCTCGTTGGCCAGCGTGGGCCGCGGGTTCAGTCCGAGTTGGTTTACCTGAACCGAAGGTCAAGGCAAAACCCTAAAGGCACAAGCCTGACCGAACCTGTCAGCTCAGGGTCGTGGACGGAGCGAGGGGCGCCGTGCCCGAAGTACTACCCGCTGGTTTGGGATAACCAACTGCTGAACACGCCGACGCATAGCCCTGCTGCACGAAATCCGGCAGGCTGTTCGGATCGCTGATGAGATTTTTGTTGATGGTGTTGAACGTCGGGCCGGTGTAATTTGCGAACGTTTTTGATCCATCAGGATTCGTCCGATTGTTCTTATCGGAATCCGACGCGGGTACGTTCACCATCGTCCAGTCGATCATGCACTGACACAGTTCAGTCGATGCCAATGTCGTCGCTGTACTTGCGCCAGTGCAGCCTTGGACAAAGTTGTACTCATCAACAGGGATCGGGTTTCCCGGCGTCGTGGTTTCATAACTCTGTGGGGTGTTGTCATGAGCACAGCCCGCACCAAGCAGTGCCATAACCGCGAGCGCTGCCACGAGGGTAGGAATGCGACGATGGGAACGGCGGGAATCGTGAATCATGACGGAATCGAGCCTCAGGTATGTGGGAAACAAAGCAAGTTAGAAGGCAAAGCGCCCAGTTAGTTGATCGGGACGCTGACACGGTAGTCGCCGCGCCAGACGGTCAACCAATAGCCACCAGTAAACGTGCCGCTTATCGATCAGCCAGCACGCGCGCCCGCACGAAAATATCGTCAAGCATTGGCTCAGTGAGACGCCCGGTGAAGGTGTTTTGTTGGCTCACATGATAGGAACACACCAGTGTCCTCGTTCCCGCCTCGTTTGGTTCGAGCGGCACTTCAACGCCGTGGCCGAATTGGGGTCGCGGGCGCAAATCAAGCATGGCCGTAAGCACATCAAACCCAAATCGACCGAGCACCACATAAACTCGAGCATTGGTCAGGATTGCGAGTTCGCGCTTCAGAAATGGAGTGCATCGGTCGCGCTCGTCGGGTGCGGGTTTATTCGCAGGTGGTGCGCAACGAACCGCTGACGTCACGAAACAATCTTTCAGGACCAAGCCATCGTCACGTCCGACACTCTCCGGACGGTTTGCCAACCCCGCGCGCCAAAGTGCCCGATAGAGCCATTCACCCGAACGGTCACCGGTGAACATACGACCCGTCCGATTGGCACCGTGAGCAGCCGGCGCCAATCCGACCACGACAATCGAAGCGTTCGGGTCGCCGAAACCCGGCACGGCTCGCCCCCAATATTCCTCGTCCCGAAACGAGGCGCGCTTGTCAATCGCGACTCGCTCACGCCATGCCACGAGCCGCGGACATGCACGACAATTCACGATGTCGGCCTCAAGCTGCTCCAATGCGTCCACTCCATGATCGTAGAAGCATCAGTCGCCGTCCGTTTCCCTTCCAGATGCCGATAACTTAGGCACCCTCATGGCGCGCCCAACGAACCACAAACCACTCCCAGCAACCACGGTGATTCTCGTCCGACATGGCCAGACCCCGACGACTGGCACCACGCTTCCTGGCCGAGCGCCGGGGCTACACCTTTCTGATCGCGGGATCGAACAAGCAAGCGCGGTCGCAGCGCGAATCGCCAAACTCGAAAACGTCGCCGCGGTCTATGCCTCTCCCCTTGAACGAACTCGAGAAACTGCGGCGCCGATTGCCAAGGGCTTGGGGCTGCGAGTTCGCGTCGAGCGCGGCCTTCTGGAATGCGATTTCGGCGAATGGACGGGTCGTAAGCTCAAAGACCTCAACAAGCTGCCGGAATGGAAAACCGTCCAGAGTTATCCGAGTGGTTTCCGATTCCCCGGTGGTGAATCATTTTCGGAGATGCAACTACGAATGACTTCGAGTTTGGCTCGGCTCGCGTCCGCTCACCGCGGTGAAACTATCGTCGCGGTTTCCCACGCCGACCCCATCAAAGCCGCGCTCGCCGACGCGCTCGGCACCCATCTTGACTTGTTCCAACGAATCGTGATTTCACCCTGCTCGGCCAGCGTTATCTGGTACGGCGGAACCGGTCCGGTTGTGCTCACGTCCAACAGCACCGGCGAAGACCTGGCCAACCTCGGACTGTCATGAGCAGCTCATTCGACTTCGCGAGCCCAGATCATTTCACTGCCGGCGCCGTCGGACCCCCCGGCCAGCGCGTGTTTTTTCTGCAAGCAAGACAGGGCGGAGAAGTCGCCAACATCCGACTTGAAAAGCAACAAGTTGCCGCCCTTAGCGATTACCTGGCGGGCATTCTCGCCGATTTGCCTGATCCCGATTCGATCCCCGATGGCGTCACATTCATCGAACCCGCGATTGAGGAATGGGTCGTCGGAGCGCTAGCAGTCGCCTATGAAGAAGACGAAGATCGCATCTTGATCGTCGCGGAGGAACTCATCCTCGGCGACGACGATGTCGATCCCGATACCGACCCTTCACTAGTCGTATTCAGAGATCTCGACGATCCTGCATCTGCCCGATTTCGCGTCACCCGGGGCCAGGTCATGGCATTCGTGAGGCATGCGGCCCAACTCGTCGTATCAGGTCGACCACCATGCCGACTCTGCGGGAAACCAGAAGATCCCAACGGCCACGCGTGCCCACGCCTCAACTAGCAGCCGTGTGACCGTGACCAACGATCCAGTCGACCCGAGACGTTTGTTGCTTACGGGCGAAATTACCGTGCAAGGCCGTATGCCGTGGAGTTCGAATGGAACATTCCTCATCGAAGCCCGCCTCGGCGATGCCAAAGGTCAAGCCGTCTATAAGCCATACCGAGGCGAGCGACCGCTATGGGACTTCCCAGGAGGCCTCTATCGACGAGAAGTTGCGGCCTTTGTGCTCAGCGACGCGCTGGGCTGGGACATCATCCCGCTGACCATCATCCGTGATGACGGTCCGATGGGCGAAGGGTCGCTTCAACAATTCGTCGATGCCGACTTCGAGCAGCATTACTTCACGTTGTATGAAAACAGCAGCAACCACGAACAGCTGCGCACGATGTGCGTATTCGATCTGTTGGCGAACAACACCGACCGAAAGAGCGGCCATTGTCTGGTTCAATCCGACGGCCGCATTTTTGGCATCGACAACGGTTTGAGCTTCCATGAGGAATTCAAACTCCGCACCGTCATTTGGGAATTCGCCGGCGAGTCAATCCCTGACCGACTCTTGGATGACATCGCCCGACTGATTGAAATCGGTTTGCCGTCAGCGCTTTCCGACTTAATCAGCGAAGGCGAACGCGAAGCATTGCTAGACCGCGCCGCAGCAGTACTTGCCGATCAGACATTTCCGACTGACCCGACCGGCCGGCGATACCCGTGGCCGTTGGTCTAAACGTCAGCAATCAACTCGGTTGCGA
Source organism: Actinomycetes bacterium (assembly GCA_037138595.1). Lineage (GTDB taxonomy): Bacteria > Actinomycetota > Acidimicrobiia > Acidimicrobiales > Acidimicrobilacustridaceae > UBA4742. The sequence continues at coordinate 10,590 of JBAXIB010000017.1, forward strand.
ATTCTTCATGATCCAACTTGGCCAAGAATGCGATCCAGATACGGACTGGCGAATCGAGCGTCGGGATCAAGTCGCGCCCGCATGGACTGGAACTCTCCCCAACGGGGATAGAGCGTGGCTAACGTTTCCGCCGTTTGGAAATGCATTTTGCCCCAATGAGGGCGTCCGCCGTAGTCGTCCATGATCGACGCCACACCTTGGAAATACTGGTCGTATGCCATGCCCTGGTAGACGTGAACTGCGATGTAGGCGGTCGAACGACCGAAGGCGGTACTGAGCGGAATATCGTCGGCCGCAACCACTCGAACTTCGACCGGGAAGAAAATCTGTACTCCTTGCCGCTTCACAAGTTGTCGCACTCGGTTCAGCGCTTCAACCAAGTGTTCGCGAGGGATTGCGTACTCCATTTCATAAAATTTGACCAGACGTGGACTCGTAAAAACCTTGTCGCTTCGATCGATGTAGTCGGCGGTTCCAGTTCCCGGTATGAGCCGGGCCATGCGGCGGCCCAAGGTTGGGTGGATTCGACCCGCGCGACAGGTCAGATCAAACCCGATATTGGTCAACAGATAGTCATCTCGAAATGAGCGCCATCGACTTCGGGGAGCGACTGGTTCGATCGTCCGCTGATTCCGTTTAGTCAGTGCCCAACCGGTGTTCGGAATCCAAAAAAACTCGAAATGATCATGGGACTTGATCTCGTCATCCCAACGTTCGAGCACCGCATCGATGCGCTCTGCTTTTTCGATGGCATGCACATTGAATGCCGGCACACATTGGATCGTCACGGTCGAGACAATGCCCAAAACTCCGACCCCGACCCGAGCTACGTCCAGCACATCTGGATGTTGATTGAGGTCAGCTTCGATAATCGACCCGTCCCCAGTAACCAATCGAAGTCCGATAACTCGGCTCGAAAGATTTCCAAATTGCAATCCGGTGCCGTGAGTTGCGGTCGAAATGGCTCCTGCGACCGTTTGATACGAGATGTCTCCTAAGTTCTCGAGTGCCAATCGGTGACCCGCAAGCAGTTCGTTCAGCTTTCCAAGCGACATCCCTGCCTGAACGGTAACGGTTTGTTTGCCAGCATCGACCGCCAGCAGGCAGTCATAACGACTCAGGTCGACCATGTAGCCATCGGTGCAAACCAATGGCGTAAATGAATGACCGCTTCCAACAACTTTTACCGCGACCTGTTGGGAGGCCGCGCGCTCAACCACGGCAACCAATTCGGCTTCAGTCCTCGGTTGCTCGATCCGTAGCGGTGAACACGACTGGTTTCGGGCCCAGTTCGACCAGCGTGGCCGAACGGTCACCTTTCGATCCGTCATCGGCCAATCTTACGTGCCGGGCAGTCGCCGAGCTCAGTCGCGCTCGCCGCCTCCCCCCGTGCTCGGTCCATTCATGTCAACACCAATCCAAGTCGCCTTCGCTCCACTGTGACCAACCTGATAGGTCGCCACCATGCCACCGAGCGCGCAGAGCACGGCCAAGACTGCGAGCACAATCGATACAGGTCGATACCACGACGGCGACTTGTCATCTTTGGCAGTTGCACGCGTCACGAACCAATGCAGCGCCATCACCGTGCATGCGATCGCCATAATTCCGAACGCCCATGGCAAAATTGCTTCGCCCATCTCGACGTGTTCGCGCACCAAACGCGTGGGCTCAACGTGGTTCGCCAAGGCCTCACCGCTTTTTTGCGCAAGGCCAACGGCGCCGAAGGCTCCAACCGAAAGAACCGCAACCGTCCAACCGAAGACGCCACGCGCCCGTGACCAAAGGGCGGTGATAACCGTGCCAATCGCCACTAACGGAACCAGAACTACCGCTGCATGCACAATAAGCGGATGGGCCGGAATCCCGAAAAGACTGTTTATCTCCATCCCGTCAGTGTGGCCGAGATCGCGCTCTGTACGCGACCTCTCGTTAGCCGCGAGCTTTAAGCGCTTCGATCAGCGCCGGGATGACCTTGTTCACATCGCCGACAATGCCGAGGTCGCTAATCGAGAAGATCGGCGCTTCGGCATCTTTGTTAATGGCGATGATGTTTTTGGAACCTTTCATCCCGACCATGTGTTGCGTTGCCCCGGAGATTCCGGCCGCGATGTACACCGTCGGCTTTACGACCTTGCCGGTCTGACCAACTTGGTACGAGTACGGGACCCAACCAGCGTCAACGATGGCCCGCGATGCACCTGGCGCAGCACCGAGAAGCTTGGCGAGGTCTTCGATGAGTTCGTATTTCTCCGCTTCGCCCAGACCGCGGCCACCCGAAACGACAATCGACGCGTCTTCGAGTTGTGGTCCCTGGCGTTCTTCGACATGACGCTCAGTGATACGAGCTGTTCCCGCTGCTCCAGTATCGGGGATTGAAATGGCATTGACCGTGGCCGGCGCCCCGCCAGATTCTTCCGCGACAAATGACTTCGGTCGAAGCAACGCAAGGTGAGGTCCGTCACCAACGAATCGCGTTGCGACATTGGTCGTTCCGCCAAACACTGGTTCGACGACGCTAAGCGCGTCTCCGTCGAGCACGAGGTCAACCGAATTGGTCAACACTGTCTTGTCGAGTGCGACCGACAGGCGGCCGGCGATATCGCGCCCAGCATAGGAAGTGGCGAACAACATCGCGTCAGGGGCACCTAATGCTTCAGCCGCTGCTGCGATTGCCGCAGCTACAGGAACACCGACGAGCGCTCCGCCGAGATCGCCGGTGGTGTGCACGGTTGTTGCTCCGTGTGCACCAAGGGTGGCCGCGATTGCATCGGCATCGCCGCCGGCATAGATCGCTTCGACGGTGCTTGCGAGTTCGCGAGCCTTGGTAAGGATTTCGAGGGTGGACGACGACACCTTGCCGTCAGTCGCCTCAGCGAAAACCCAGATCTTTGCGAGAGTCATGATCAGTTATCTCCTAGATGACCTTGAGATTGTCGAGATAGGCAACGATTTTTTCGAATCCGGTGCCATCATCTTCGATGACCTCGCCCGCTTGTCGGGACGCCGCGGCATCGATAGCGATGATTTCTTGATGAGCACCAACCCAACCGACTTGGGAGGCATCAATGCCAAGATCGGCAGCGGTCACTTCGTCAACGGGTTTGCTCTTGGCCGCCATGATCCCCTTGAACGAGGGATAACGCGGCTCGACCACACCAGCGGTCACCGATACAACGGCAGGGAGCGGACATTCGACATCGTCGTAGCCGGCTTCGGTCTGTCGCTCGACTTTGACCATCGCTCCGTCAACCGCGATCGACTTAGCAAAAGTGACTGACGGGAGTCCGAGCAGTGCAGCAATTTGCTCAGGCACCGTGCCGGTGTAGCCGTCACTTGATTCGGTAGCGGTCAGCACAAGGTCAGCGCCCTCGACGCGTTTGATCGCAGCGGCGAGCAACTTGGCGGTGCCAAGGGCATCGGTGCCAACCAAGGTTGGATCGCTGATGAGAATCGCTTTCGCGGCACCCATCGCCAGCGCGGTACGCAATCCGCTCACTTCGCTGTTGGGAGCCATCGAGACCAGCGTGACCTCGCCGCCACCAGCGGTGTCGACGAGTTGCAAGGCCATTTCGACGCCATAGGAGTCGGACTCATCGAGGATGAGTTTCCCGTCTCGCTTGAGGGTCTTGGTTTCGGGATCCATCGCACCCGGGTCAGCCGGGTCCGGAATCTGTTTGACGCAGACGACAACGTTCATGGGTGACATTCTTCGCGGCAATCGCACCGTCCGCCAAATCGAGCGATAGGCAGTGCTGCTACGGTCACTGTGCAGTGAGGATCCTGCTGCTCGTCAACTCATCGGCATCGTCGGTGACGGCCCGTGGACGCGTCATGATCCAGAAGGCACTTTCGGCCGATCATGAGGTGACAATGGCCGAGACGAGTCGCCGCGGACATGCCACTCGTTTGGCCCAAGGTGCGGCAGTCGAAGGCATCGATGTCGTGGTAGTCCTCGGCGGAGACGGCACGTTGAATGAGGCAGCAAATGGTCTGGCCGGCAGCGATACCGCGCTCGCCGCGCTTCCCGGTGGTTCCACAAATGTTTTTGCGCGTACGCTTGGTTTGCCCGACGACGCGATTGAAGCAACCGTCGTAGTGCTCGACGCGTTAGCGCAAAACTCCATCCGTCGCGTCGGACTCGGAATGGTCAATGGTCGTTATTTTCTGTTTCATGCCGGCATGGGGTTCGACGCTGCGGTCATCGCGCGGGTCGAACGTCGCGCGTCGCTAAAACGCTATGCGAGTCATCCGCTCTTTCTTTTTTCGGCATTTGAAACGTGGTTCCGGGGATATGACCATGAACGGCCACACTTCGCGGTGCATTTCCCCGATGGTGATGTCATTGATGACGCGTACTTCGGTGTTTGCCTCAACACGAATCCCTATACCTACCTCGGAGCACGGCCGGTCAACGTCGCGCCAGGCACCAACCTCGACACTGGCCTAGCCATGGTTTCGATGCGTTCGCTCGCATTGCCAACGATCGTTTCGATCGGGTTGAGCACTCTGGGATCAGGGCAACGACTGCGCAAGCATCCCGCAGTTGACCATCGCAGCGATTTGTCGTCAGTTCGCATCGAAGGCTTTGGGCCATTTCCCTATCAGGTCGATGGTGACTATCTCGGCGAGGTCAGCGCGCTCGAGTTCCAGCACAAAAAGGACATCCTGGCGCTCGTCATTCCGTGATCGCGGGCTTTGGATAGACCGATCGGGCACAGCGCCAAATCGCGGTTCCATTACCGATGCAAGTCGATGACCGATCGTGCAGTGTCGACAACATTCGTGATGACGCCATCGACACCAAGATCACGCAGTTCCGCGATGCGAACTGGATCGTCAACGGTCCAGGGAAAAACGCGAAGGCCCGCGTCGGTAGCCAACGTCATAAACGCCGCGTCAACCGTCGGGTGCCAGGGGTTCATCGCGGTGTGACCCTGTGACGCCGCCTCAGCAATCGCGGCGGCGGGGTCGGCAAGTTCAAAGCGAAGCCAACCGGTGGGAACTATCGACGCACGCGAATGAACCGCAGCGATTGTTCGCGGATTAAACGACGTGACGAGTACCCGACTCAAGTCTGTTCCCACGATGCCAGCTTGGCTACTCGTCGCCGCCCGTCGCACGAATAGGTCCGCCAACTGCTCGGCGACGTGATCGTCAGGATCGAAATCGGGATCGCTGGGATCGTTCTTAATTTCCGCATTGATCCCCATCGTTCCGCATGCGTCGAGCGTGTCGATGAGCGACGGGACAGTTTTCGGAAGCTGCTCACGATCGAGTTCGACTATCACCCGACCATCGGGCAATACCGCGTCGTGGTGCACCACCAACGACCCATCGGCGGTGCGGCGGACGTCGAACTCCACCCAGTCCGCACCGAGTTCGGCGGCTCGACGAAACGCTTCCAGGGTGTTTTCCGGACACACTGCCGAAGCGCCCCGATGGGCAATAACCATCGTCCCAATGCCAGAAAACCCGCCAACCGCCAGTATCGGCCGATCACCGCTGTCGTCCATAAACCCACCTCAGATCCCCGTTAGCGCCTCGATTTGGATGCACAGATTCAATGGTAAACCCAATGTTCGCAAGCAAAATTGGGCCAACGAGACAAATGTCATAGTGAAAGATTTGAGAAAGCCCTTGATCCGCCCCAATGCCGACGGTAGGTTCTCCTCGTTCCAGCTACACGTGTGCAATCGTGCACGGTGGCATGTGATTCGCTTCACGATCGTCGCCTGCGCGGCCTCGGGGAGCCCGAACTCTCGGAGGCATCGTGGCGCTCGCCTCGGCCGATTCCCTTTCACTTTCGATTGATCTTGACCGGTGGCGCGATGTGGCGTCATGTCGTGATACCGATCCCGATCTGTTCTTCCCTGTCGGCACAACTGGCCCGGCTATCGAACAAATCGCGGCAGCAAAGAACGTGTGCGGTGACTGCGATGCCAAGGCACCGTGCCTTGAATTTGCTCTTACCACCAACCAAGACTCTGGGGTTTGGGGCGGCACATCTGAAGAAGAGCGTCGCAAGCTTCGCCGCCAATGGATGGCGGCTAAGCGCCGAGCTTCAGCCTGATACTCAGCTGAGTTCGCACAGTCTGCGGCACCGATCAACGATCCTCCACCTCGGGGGATCGTTTCGCGTCGGGATAGCGGTCTATGGCAATCAGGCTGAGCGGGACTCGAAGGTTGACGACCGTGCCACGACGGTCAGGCGGTCCCGACCCCGGAGCCAGTTCGATGGTTCCTTCAAGCTCAGTGGTAACCAACGTGCGCACGATCGACAAGCCCAGCCCCGTCGACGTATCAAGCGAAAAGCCAGCAGGGAGGCCCGCTCCGTCATCGGTCACGCGCACGGAAAGGTCGCGACCATCATTTGTTAGCTCGACGACAACCGAACCTTGTTGGCCAGCCACCCGCGCCGGATACGCATGATCGACAACGTTTTGCAGCAACTCGTTAAGTACCACAGACAGCGGGGTAGCGATCGTCGCAGGGAGCTTCCCCGCGTCACCGAGAATCTTCATCTCCACCAAGTCATCAGATGAGAGCAAGCCTTCTTCGACCATGCGCACCAACGGCCGAACAATTTCGATGAATGGCACATCATCGCCAACCTCATGCGACAAAATTTCGTGTACCAAGGCAATCGAGCGAATTCGTCGCACTGATTCCTCAATCGCCGCTTTCGCTTCGGCCGACGAGAGCCGCCGCCCTTGGAGTCGAAGCAACGACGAAATCGTCTGCAAATTGTTCTTTACCCGATGATGAATCTCCCGAATTGTCGCGTCTTTCGACAACAGCAATCGATCGCGTCGCCGAAGTTCGGAAATATCTCGCAGCAATACCAATGCCCCAGTCACGACACCCGAATCAAGCAATGGGATGGTGCGAATGAGCACCGTGACTTGTGGTCCTCGCTCAATTTCCTCCGCGCCGGGGAACGCATCTTGAAATGCTGTTCGAACTGCAGATTCTTCAAGGCCGAGTTCGCCAAGGGTCATCCCATCGGTATTGGCGTGCACGCCCATCCGATGTAGAGCCGACGTCGCATTCGGCGACGCGTACGCGATTCGGCCCGATCCATCAAGCACGATGACGCCGTCACCTACCCGAGGAGCCTCTTCGGTTGGCCCTACCTCGGTCGCGAAAGGGAATTCGCCCGAGCTCATCATTCGGGCCAGGCGATTGAACACTTCGACATATGTACGTTCGAGTTCCCCGGGATGACGCACCGAAGGCGCAGCCTCTCGATTTGCGACCGCAATTGTTCGGCCATGAAAGCGAACTGGAATACAAAGCGAGCGCACGCGCTCTTTGAGGATCTGATTCGTGACTTCACCGTCAATGATTTCGCCCAATTGCAATGAACGATTGACTAGCGGCCGCTCATCGGCGGTCATGACAGTCCCAACCAAGTCGCTTCGATACAACGTCTGATTGGTTACGGGTCGCACCTGACCAAGTACCACCAAATCGCTAGAACTTTGACCATCGTCGGCGACTGCAAACAAGAGCATGTCTGCGAAGCACAAATCGGCCAGCAAGCCCCATGACGCCACCAGACGTTGAAGGTGCTCGATTTCAGGATCACCTAGCCGCGTATACCTATGTGCGAACTCAGCAAGGCTAGCCATGCGTCACAGTCTGCTCCGCTGTTGACGCAAACGACCGCAACGATGTGATGCAAACGCGTCGGTGGAAATCCATCAGCGCCAAATTTGCTCGCCGAGGCGAAGTAGCCCGGCGAGATCATAAATGTCAGACTCGAAATAGGGCACCGACGCAATAACATCGGGCTTCCGCGAAAGTTCTGATCGCGTTTCTGCTTCGCGCGTCGCTACTACACGATAGGCCAGAAAACTTTCGCCGACTTCGCGCAGCACACGACCAACAAGCTGGCGGTCGGCGAATTCGGCCGGGACTTTCGACGCGATCGATTCGGATTCACTCGCTAGACGACGAGCGATTCCTGTGGCCCCCCGGTTCATGAAGGAGTCCGGCAAGACCTTGTTCAGGACCAACGCGCCGAGGTGAAAGTGACGCGCTTCCAATGCGTCGATAAAGAAATCTGCCTCGCGAGCGGGCAGCGTCTCAAGGGTGGTGACAACCATGAACGTCGTTCGAGGATCTTGCATGATCCGTTTGACTGACTTTGCCCGCTCGACGAAACCGTCGTACATCGTTTGGAACAACACAAAAAACTCGGCGATATCGGCCAAAAATTGCGAACCCAACACCCGATCGGCAACCAAGTAAAAAGGCTTTGACGCGGTGTTGTACAAGCGCGACTTGTAGGGGGCGATAAGCCAACGCAACAACCGACTCGAGAAAAAGTCCGCCATGCGATCAGGCGCCTCAAGAAAATCAATTGCGTTGCGCGTGGGCGGCGTATCTACGACGATCAGGTCGTAGCGACCCGAGGCGTGAATCTCGTAGAGGCGCTCCATCGCGATGTAATCATGGCTCTGCACAAACTTGCCGGTGATGTTTTGGTAGAGCGGGTTGGCCAAAATGGCTTCGCGCGTTTCCTCATCCGGCGCGTGCGTTCGCACGAGCTCATCCCACGACTGCTTCATGTCGAGCATCGCAGCCCAAAGTTCACCTTGGGGTTCAACTCCAGCTTCTTGAAACAGTGAGTGAGGAACCCGCGTTTCGATGTTGCCAAATGCTTCGAGGCCCAGCGCTGTAGCCAGTCGGCGAGCAGGATCGACTGTCAACACCAAAACCTTGCCGCCCAAGTGCGCGGCGGCCATCGCGGCAACGGCGGCCGCTGTCGTGGTCTTACCAACGCCACCCGACCCGCACGTCACGATCATTTCCTTCGACGCACACAATGCTTCGAGTGTGCTCCCGACTTTTGGTGAGCCACGCCGAGACGATGCTTCGTCACGCTTAGTCCGGCCCGAATGATCGCTGTTCCGATTCGCCATAGTCAGTATCCGAGTTCGCCCGCGAGTGCTTCGGCCATTGATCGAGTCGAACGAACGCCGTGCGCTCGATTGAATAGGTACGGCACATACATCACCGGAATTTCCGGCGGCAGCTCGTCACGAAGTCGATTCAAGTGGGTTGCCCGCGTTCGACGGAGCGTGACCGCGAGCTGCGCGGCATCCAGTACCGGCATGACATTGTCAACTGAACTGCCGAGCAAGCCGGCGAGCATTTCAGCTCCACTCGACTCATGCAGCGCTCGAAAGACTTGTTCCTCACCTCGGCCGAAGAGTTCTGGGAGCACCCGATTGACAATCACCGCTGCGACCAACACCTCAGTTTCGACTTTCAGCCTGGTTGCCAATTCGAGGGTCTCGCTTACTGGCATTTCCTCCGGAGCCGACACGATCACCGCCGCCGTCTGACGGGGGTCACTCAAAATATCAACCATCCAGCGCGTTTGGTCTCGAATCCGCCCCACCTTGACCAGTTGGTTAATCGCTTGTGGTGCCGCGAGTTGGCCGACGACATGACCTGTTGCCGACGCGTCTACCACCACCAAGTCATAGGTCTGCTCTCGAACTTCGTAACAAAGCTTCCCGATCGTCAAGATTTCTTTAACTCCGGGTGCAGCGTCAGCAACAAAATCGAACGTTCGGGCTACTGGCCCGATTCGACCCAACAGCGGCACTCGGAGTTGCAACTTTAAGTACTCACGCAGCGATTGTTCGGTGTCCATTGCCATACCGACGAGGTTTGGTGCCAGGTGGCGAGGCTCAAACGCCAATGGTCCCGATTCGAACGCGTCAGCCAAGTCGCCTTTCGCGTCTATCTCGCACACCAGCGTCCGTTTACCCTGCTGCGCGCTCAGTAATGCCAGCGATGCTGCAATCGTTGTCTTGCCGACTCCCCCTTTGCCAGTAACAAAGAGTAAACGTCGATCGAGGAGTCCTCGATTGTCGCCGGCGAAATCAGCCGAGGACGACATCGTCGATTCGGTCAGCTTGCGCCGAAGCCGACGCGCCGAGATGTGTCTGGACCACCGAGTTCGACGTAGGCGATCTTTGCCGACGGTACCGCGACGTCGCGACCCTTATGGTCGGTGAGCCACAAGATTTTCGAATCATCAGCGAGCGCTGCGTCAATCTGTTTTTTGATCTTGTCGCGGTCGGCATCTGCCGGAAGCTCAACATCGATTTCTTTGACGGTGTGGATGACACCGATGCGAACGTCCACGGAATTTCCTCCTGCGAGGCCGCATTGCGACCGGGTCGGGTTCGAATGTGGTGCGAGCGAGATGGCCATTGCACCTCGACCATCGTAGGCGCGGCAATCACCTACCCCACACAACTGCTGATCAGATGATTTTAAGCTGGGGGTTATAAACCCGCGTCGGGGCCAGATCGACCGCGATTTGGCGCGCTATCTCGCTGAACGCACGAGCGGCTTCACCTTCGGGATCGGCAACGACGATTGGGGTTCCGGCATCGCCGCCTTCGCGCAAGAGCGGTACTAGCGGAATTTTGCCTAGCAGTGGCACCTCAAGGCGTGCCGCGAGGTCTTCGCCGCCTCCTGCACCAAAAATCTCATAACGCTGGCCGTCATCACCGGAAAACCAGGACATGTTTTCAATGATGCCCTTAACTTCAAGATTGACCTTCTGAGCCATGAACGCCGCTCGTTGTGCAACGCGTTGCGCAGCTGGCTGTGGGGTGGTCACCACATAGACCTCGCCGCGCGGCAAAAACTGCGCTAGTGACAGTGCAATATCACCGGTACCGGGCGGCAAATCAATGACCAAGAAATCGGGCTCGTCCCAAAAGACATCGGTCAAGAACTGCTCAAGTGCTTTGTGCAACATCGGTCCACGCCAAATAACGGGCTGATCTTCTTGGGCGAAAAACCCCATCGAGATGCAACGAACGCCGTGCGATTCTGGTGGAACCAACATGTCATCGATGACCACCGGCGGTCGCTCAACCCCCAACATTCTTGGAATCGAAAAACCCCACACGTCAGCATCAACAACAGCGACTGAATGGCCTTGTTGGGCGAGTGCTACCGCCAAGTTCGTGGTGACCGATGACTTTCCAACACCACCTTTGCCCGAGGCGACTAACAGGCATCGAGTTTTACTCGCGGGATCGGCAAAGGGAATGACGCGACCCTCAGCGTGACCATGACTCTCGTGCGTACCAGCCGTTGATGCCGGATCACCGTGAAGTTTTTGTCGAAGTACCGCTCGTTCGTCATCAGTCATGACGGTGAATTCGAGGCCCACGTTGTCAACGCCGTCGAGTGCAACGACCGCGCTCGTCACTCGATTTTGGATTTCCGCCCGCAACGGACAACCGGCAACGGTCAACGCAATCAACACATCGACCTGTGACCCCGCGATCGACACCTGACGAACCATGTCGAGGTCAACGATGCTGCGGTGCAGCTCGGGGTCTTCAACCGGGCGAAGGGCCTCGATCACATCGGCTTCATTCACAGACATCTAGTGCTCCCAGTGCAGCGTCGAGTGGCCCGGACTAGGCCCTCGGAGGTGATCGGCAAGGATCACCGGAATTACTCCTACGGAGATAGGTACAATACTCGGGTGGACCGACCACCACTCACCCCAACCGAGTTCTCGTCAGTTGTCACGGCTATCACCTCGGCCTTTGGCGACCCGACTCGCCGCGAGATTTACTTATTCGCGCGTGAATTACCCAATGGCGTAACCGCGGGAGAAGTCGCGCGTCGATTCGATCTGCATCCCAATGTCGCTCGCCACCATCTCGACAAACTCGCTGGCGGTGGCTACCTCGAAGTAAACGTCAACCGAGTCGACAATGCCGGTGCAGGGCGACCGTCCAAGCACTACCGAGTGACCGAGCAAAGCGTCGCACTTGAGTTTCCCGTTCATCATGATGACCTTTTGGTCTCGCTGCTCGGACGGGCCTTGGCATTGATCCCCCGGGAACAAGCCGAGATCATGGCCGAAGAAGTTGGTAACGAATACGGTCGACTCATGGCGGCGTCGCTCGGCGACACCACCGGCGGCCAACGCTCATTTCGATCTGCACTTCACGCAGTCGCCGACGGTTTAACTGCCCATGGTTTTGCAGCCCACGCGGAAAAGCACGGCAATGAATTGCGCATTGTGAGTGAGCACTGCCCATTCGGCGATGCAGCGATCGAGAATCCAGTGATCTGCGCCGTTGACCGAGGCATGGTTCGCGGCATGCTGAGCTCGCTCTACGGCGAGACCACCCCTGCGCTTGAATCGTCGATACCCATGGGTGATGAACACTGTGTGACCGCAGTCGAGGCGTGACCCTTCAGCTAACCGCAACCTCCCCCTAGGCTGCCAACATGGTTCGCCACTACCTCGATCATGCATCGACGTCGCCGCTACGGCCACAAGCGCGTGCGGCAATGGTGGAGAGTTTGGATCAGTTCGCTTCGCACACCGCCGCTGACCCAAGCCGCATGCATACCGAAGGTATGACCACGCGCGTCGCGCTCGAAAATGCCCGCGCCCAGGTCGCCGAACTCCTCGGGGCGACGAGTCGCGAAGTCATCTTCACCAGTGGAGCCACAGAGTCGATCACCATGGCCGTTTGGGGTGCCCTGGAGCGAGGTCGCCATCAACCACGTCGAAACCACGTCGTTCTGAGCGCGGTCGAACATTCCGCGGTGCGCGGATCTTCAGAAAAATTTGCCGGGCTTGTGGGTGGTGAGGTGAGCATCGTCGGAGTCGACAACCACGGACGTATCGACCCAGCGGAGGTGATCGACGCGGTTCGGCCAGAAACGATTCTGGTGCACATGCAGTGGGGCAACCATGAAGTTGGAACACTGCAACCGCTGGCGGAAGTCTCGCAGCGCTGCAAAGAACTCGATGTGTTGATGCATGTCGATGCCGCACAGGCCGCCGGTCGCGTGGCGATCGATTTTGCCAACATGGATGCTGATTTGGTGTCCGTGAGTGGGCACAAGTTTGGCGGCCCACTCGGAACCGGAACGCTTCTAGTACGACGAGGGCTTCGCATTGACCCGATCATGGTCGGGGGCGAGCAAGAGCGTTCGCGCCGGGCCGGGATGGAGAACATTCCAGCTTTCGTAGGACTCGGTGCCGCATGCCTCGCGCTGGCGACTAACGAACAGCTGGATCACGAACAGTTGTTGACGCAGCGCCTGACTCAGCGAGTCATCGATGCGGTCTCAACCTTCGATGGCGTTTCAGTCCTTGGTGATCCACTCCATCGTCTGCCGCAAATCGTGTGCCTCGGCATTGACGGAGTCGAACCCCAGGCCGTGTTGTTAGGCCTCGACCAAGCAGGGATTGCTGTTCACTCGGGCAGCGCGTGCGCATCCGAAGGACTTCAGGACTCCCCCGTTTTGGCCGCCATGGGCGCTGATGCACACCATTCTTTGCGAATTTCGCTGGGCTGGTCATCAACTGACGCAGATATCGACGCGCTGCTAACGGCACTGCCCGACGTGCTTGCTCACCTGCGAGCGTTAGGCAGTCGCCCGTAACGGCTTCTACCCAGTCGGTTATCCACGGTCCGACTCCATGCGCCTCGTACCATCCGTCAATGCCAGACGATCAGGCCAACAGCATCCCCAGCCTCGTTGACGATCCCGTCGACGACGTGATCACTACGTTGCGCGACGACCTTCTCGGCGGCGATGGTTTCCTCGTTGTACTCCTGCTCACCATCGCAGCAGTAATCCTCATTCCCATTGACGGCGCATTTCGCGGTGGGGCCATCGTCTCGACCGTCGTCGGTGCCCTCTTAGTGCTTACGACATTGAGTCGTTCAAGGGTGTCCACAAAGTTCCGTGTCATCGGAGGAATCATCGTTGGACTCTCGGTGACCCTCGCACTCATTTCAGTCATTAGAGACATCCAGCCAGCAATAACGCCGCCGACTGGATTCAACAAATTGCTCGTTTCAGTTGGCTCATTTTCATACTGCGTGGTGCTCGCGCTCTGCTTTCCCGCCATCTTGCGTCGCACCTTTGCCCACCGCAGAGTCACCCTCAATACGGTTGCCGCGTCACTCGCTGCCTATTTGCTCCTCGGTCTGATCTTCATGTCAATGTACCGATTCGTAAATATCGTAAATGGTCCGTTCTTTGTGCAACCGAATGTCAATGGTTTCACCTTTGAGTATTTCAGTTTCGTCACGCTCACCACGGTTGGCTTCGGAGATTTCACCGCAGCGACTGACGCCGGCCGGGCCGTCGCCATGTTGGAAGCACTCATTGGGCAAGTCTTTTTGGTAACCATTGTCGCCTTAGTGGTCTCGAATCTTGGCCAGGGCTCAAGTTCTCTGCGAGGTCTCACCTCGCCAACAACGAACGCGGTCGGCCCCAACCCTGAAGCAACAATCGAATCAAGCGGCGAAACAAGCACGGAACCACGCTGACCAATCGCTCGGTGCATCCATGTTCAGTCCACGCACTACGGTTGCTCAGTGGCCGTTTACCTAGTGCGACATGCTCATGCGGGCAGCAAGTCCAATTGGGACGGCAATGATGCTGCAAGGCCACTCAGCCCCAAGGGTCGCGAGCAGGCTGCCGGCATTGCCGAGCTCATCGCTAGAGTTCACATCGATCGAGTCCTTTCGAGCCCCGCGACTCGATGCATCGAAACTATTGATCAAGTCGCCCTCGACCACGGCGTAGTCGTCGAGACGGAACCCTCACTTGCTGAGGGCGCAGACCTGCGCCAATGCATCGACGTGATCTTGGCATCGGGCTCCACCAACCTCGTGATGTGCAGTCACGGCGATCTCATCCCATTGGTGATTCGCCGGCTGCGCTCCCGCGGGATGATGAGCGCAGATTCCGCGCTGTGCCAAAAAGGTTCGGTATGGGCACTCGAAGTCGTCGACGGCGAAGTCGTCTCAGGCATCTACCACCCGCCGACGCGATCCTGATCAGTTCACGACCACCAACTCAATCGATACCAACGCTGACAAATCGGGCGATTGGACTAGGAACCGGCTGCCGCGACTTGAGCCTCCGTCTTTTGTCGGAACGTCTCAACCGTGCTGGCCATGAAGTCAGGAATCTGCCCCGCCGGGACGCTTGCCAGTGTTCCCAATGCCTCTTTGGGTAAGCCAAGGTCGCCTTGGAGCACGGCAAGAAAAACGAGGGCGGTGCCGTCGGTCGGTTCTATCTGCAGCGCTTGGTGAAGTGATTCCAGCGCCTTTGCATCAAGGAGCTGGCGATTTGCACCATCGGTTTGAAGCGCGACGAGCCGCAACATCCATCCACGAAACGACAGCGCCTCGACATTCGTCGGATCGATTTTCAAGACTTCGTCGTAAGCCTTGATTGCATCTGGATAGTTACGGGTCTGCTGCAATTGTCGCGCCGTCATTAATTGATCACGAGTGCTTTGGCGAGTTCCTCCGGAAACTGTGTCACCGGCGGTTCGCTGGCCAGCCGAGTGCGCGACGAAAATACCAGCCCCGATGGCCACGGCAATAACAACTGCTCCAACTATGACTCGCCGAGCCAACGACCACCGGCCGAGACGCGACGCACTCAAAGCATGATGAGTCGCGATAGCACGGATAACCGCAGCCGCTCGTGCGGTGTAATCGTCCTTCAATGCTTCATAGTCGACGTCATCGATGTCCATCGCATCGTGTTCCGCATCCAAGTCGCGAAGCGATCGCAACAAAAACGTCCGTTGTTCTTCTAATGCAGCTAGTTCGTCTGCGTTAAGTACTCGTTCATCGAGAGCGGAGGCTTGGAGATCAACACCATGAGCCTCGCTGGAGGCCGCAGGCGGCGCACCTGGCGGTTTTCCTCGGGCGCCACCAGACTTAGGAGGCTTTGAAGCGGCAAGCCGGGCCGCTCGAGCCGCAGTGCCGCGGGTCGATGGGTCCTGCGACGATGCGCCAGACACGGTCAACGACCGCTTCCCATTTCAGGATCGAAACCCGCTGGGTCATCAAAGCTGACGCCGGTGCCATCACCGTCAGCGAGTGCTTGATCCACCAGCGCACGATCAGCCTCAGTAGCGCGAAGATCGCCAGTTACTTTCCAGCGCCTAAACGCCACGGCAAGTCCGGCGAAAGCCAACACAATCAACACCACCGGTAGTACCCAGACCAAACTGGTGACTCCACTTCCTTGGGGTGTCAGCAGGATGAATTGGTCATATTGGTCCACGTAGGCTTGACGAATCTGATCGTCGGTTTGCCCTTGCTCAATTCGTTTCGCGATATCGATGCGAATTTGCTGGGAGATCGCCGCATCAGATTCGGCGACTGACTCACCGCTGCATTGCGGACACTTAATCGTTCGGCTCACATTCAACAATCGATCCGCATTCGTCAACGGCCGCGTCGTGCCAATAGTGCCAACCGCCAAAGCGACTACGACGACAATCGCCAGCGCAATCCACGATCCCCACCTGCTGAGAAATCCCCGCTTGGTCGTTGCCAAATGATCGCCAGCACCCGCATTCGGTGAACTCATGACGCTGAGGCCGCGGCGCCACCGTAGGAGGCGATAACCGAATCCAGAGCCACCGCCGTCACGCCTTCAAACTTGGCGACTACCTGCCCCGTTGGACTCACCACATAACTTTCGGGAACCGCCGTCACCCCGAAACTCAATGCGGTCGAACCCGTATCACCAACAACGACGGGCCAGTTTCCGCCCGCGGTGGCGAAAAACCGACGGACATCGGCATCTTTGTCCTGGAACGCGACGCTAACGATTTCAACATCCTTTGATCCCGCGTGCTCAGCGGCGAACTTGACCAACTCTGGTTGCTCAACCCTGCAGGGGGTGCACCATGAAGCAAAGAAATTCACGACAACCCACTTACCCTGATGCAAGTCAATGTCATAGGACGCGCCATCCAACGTCGTGCCAGCAACCGCCGGAACAACTTGCCCAACGATCTTTGCCGACGGCTGTCGTTGATCATTGGTCTTTCCCGTTGCGAGCAACACCACCAATGCGACAACCACAATGCCAACCGCAATGGCGGAGTTGCGCGCCATGTGCGATCGACGAGCGGGCTCAAGCATTGCCGCGTCAACGTCGCCGTTGGAATCACTCATCACGAAATCTTGACCGACGATGATCGAGTTTTGCGGTCACTGATCGGAGCTGACACGGCCTCAGTCCCCCGACGACGGCCCCGGGGGAACGCGGCAAGCAAGGTGCCCGCGGCCATGATTGCGCCCCCAATCCACAGCCACATGATCAGCGGCTGAATCGTGACCCTGAGTGTTACTGGGTTGTCTGGTCCATCAGGGACCTCCAACAAACTCAATGCAATGTCGGTGCGAAAGGTCGACTTGACCGACGGCGTTCCTACGACACTCGAGCCGAAGGTGTATTTACTAATGCCCGGCGAGTACGGGCCGCTCCCATCGACGAGGACCAACGCCTGAGTTTGAACTTTGTTGGAATCGACAACTTCATTCATGCCGACATAGGTCAGTTGATGGCCAGCAAAACTCGCGGTGTCACCCGGTTTAAGAATGAATTCGTTTTGGCGCACATTGCTTGAACTCGCAGCAAATGCCACTGCGATCACTACCACCCCAAGATGGACGATCATGCCACCGTTCGCGCGACCAACGAGCCCTCGCCAACCTTGGCGACGAGTAGCGAGTACCAATTGGCGCCCCGCTGATCCCGCCGCGAATCCACCGAGGCCGAATGCAAGGAGCGCGGCAAATCCACGTTGGCCAGCAAAGACGCCGAGCACGATGCACCCAGCACCAATCCATGCCGGCCACAGCAAACGATGACGCAAGAGTTCGCCACTCGCCTTGCGCCACGGCAACACCGGCGCAACCGCCATCAAGAACAGCAATGCGAGGCCAATCGGCATCGTCATTCGATTGAAATACGGCACACCCACCGAGACGCGCTTGCCGTTTAACGCTTCGATCAATAATGGAAAAACCGTTCCGAGCAGCACGACAAACGCGAATCCGGCGAACAGAACGTTGTTCGCCATAAACGCTCCTTCGCGGGAGATCGGTGAATCGATTCGACCGGGTGACCGCAGTCGATCGCCACGCCATGCGATCAATCCCACCGTCACTGCCACAATGAGGGCAAAAAATCCGAGGATCGCCGGACCAATGGTGGACGCGCTGAATGCATGGACACTGTCGAGTACGCCGGATCGCGTGATGAAGGTGCCAAGAATGGTGAGTGAAAACGTCGCGCATAACAGCGACAAGTTCCATACTCGCAGCATCCCCCTTCGTTCCTGGACCATGACCGAATGGAGGTAGGCCGTTCCGGTTAGCCATGGCAAGAACGACGCGTTTTCAACGGGATCCCACGCCCAGTAGCCACCCCAACCCAGCACTTCGTAGCTCCACCATGAGCCGAGCACGATGCCGACAGTCAAAAATCCCCAGGCGATAAGCGTCCAACGGCGAGTCTCGACCAGCCAGCCTTCGCCAACCCGGCCAGTAACCAAAGCAGCAATCGCGAATGCAAACGGAACGGTGAAACCGACATAACCCAAATAGAGCATCGGCGGATGGAAAGCCATAAGCGGATTGTTCTGCAACAGCGGATTCGGGCCAGGGCCGTCGAAACCGACCGGGGGAAGGAATGACTTAAACGGATTGGCGGGGCCAAGCAATAGGCCGAAAAAGAAAATGCACACGACGAACATCGTCAACAGGGCCCAGCCGACTAGCGGATCGGTGAGTCGATCGCGAAACTTTCGCCCGACGAGTGCGGTGTATCCCGCGAGGAATAACACCCACAACAAAATCGAACCTTCAAGCGCTGACCACAGCGTCGCAAAGTTGAAGAGTGCCGGAGTTCGACTGCTTCCGTGTTCTGCCACAAACGAAACGGTGAAGTCTCGGGTAATCAGTGCCCTTTCCATCGCGACGAATGCCATCACCGCAGCGAGCAACACCAGCCACGTATAGACCCGACCGAGACGCAACAGGTCAGGTCGGCCGCGCAACAATCCAACCGCGAGTGTGAGCACGGCGGCGCAGGACGCGACAAGCCCGAGCACCACGCCGGCAGTACCAAGGGCAAGGTTCATGGCACGATCGACGAGGTCGGTACCTGACCGCCATCGGTCGCGGCTTTGAGGCGATCACCATTCTTGGCGACATAGTTCTCGTCGTGCTTGACCAGCATTCGATCACTGTCGAATCGCTCGCTACTTGCGTCCCAATGACCTTCGAGAACCACTGGTTCGCCGTCTTTGAACAATTGGGGTGGATCACCTTGGTGAGCGACCGCAACTTCGGTCCCATTGAATGTCACCTTGAACGACACGCCGGTTCCGTCGCGCAAAATCGTGCCCGGCTCGACCGTGCCCTGCAGACGAAATCGGTTTGTTCCTAACGTCGGCTTGTTGGTGACCGCTTCGTCGGCGTTATAGAAAAATGTCGTCGCAGTATTGAGTGCTTGGGCCGCAATAAAACCGACGCCAGCGACTACCAAAATCAGCACCACAATCGGTGCCCACTTCCGCCGCTTCGCTCGCGGCGATCCAAGGTCGCGTCGCGTCGCGTCCTCGACATCGCGGGGTGTCAGGTCGAGACCAGTGAGCGAACCATCTCCGATCGACGCGGCCGGATCTGAGGCAACACCATCTGCATTGTCAGTCATGACCACCGCCGCAGCGACGGGGGCAATCGACGGCTCAATGTTCGGCCCCGCACGAGGATCCACGCGCAATAGCCAACGAGCGTGACCGCGGTCAGTCCGAATGCAAGTGCGACATAACCCCAGTTGCTCATGGCGCAGTCTCCGCGGGTCCGGTGGCTTCGGCTCGACGCTCGGCAATGGCCAAGTCGAGTTCATGGGCATCAAGTTGAGTTTCGATCCAAGTCAACCGCCAGCGATGAATCACCAGCCAAACAAAAAGCATGGCGACCACCACCATTGCAACCACCAAGGTGACCGCCATCTGGTCATGAATTTTGGGTTTGAGCGTATTGAGAATTGTGGTTCCTTGGTGAATGGATCGCCACCAAGTCACCGATCGATTCACAATGATCACGTTTGGAAACAACAGCAGACCAACGATTGCTGAACGCTTCGACCGCGTCGCCGCGTCTGCTTGTAACCGACGAACGGCCAAGTACCCCAGCAACAACAACAACAACATCGCAGTCGATGTCAATCGCGCATCCCAAACCCACCAGACTCCCCACGTCGGGCGACCCCAGATCATGCCGATTACCAGCGTCAATGCAGTAAAGACCATTGCTACTTCAGCTGAAGCCGCGGCCGTGATGTCCCACCACTGCGACTTCTTCCACAAATACATCACGCTGCCCAGTGACGTCAGGCCACATCCGACATACGCCATAGTCACGATCGGAACATGGATATACAGAATGCGAACCACGTCGCCCATGTTTTCGTCTTGCGGACTCGACACCAGCGCCATGTAGGCAGCCAGAGCCAAACCCATGATCGTCGCGACTCCAAGGATGCGCGTCGCACGCGACCCGGTACCGACAGATTCCACTTCGGATTTCGTGTTTGGTGTATCCATCACGATTCCTCCAAGAGCGGACCAAAACCAAACATTCCGAACACCATGTATGCGACTGCAAAGACCGCGAGCAAACCCACCCACGGCCAACCTTGATCAATGGTGTCGCTTCGTGCCGCTTCAAACGCGCGAGTCGAGCCGATAAGCACCGGCGCCAAAACCGGGAGCAGCAAGAGAGGAAGCAAGGTTTCTCGCACCCGAAGGCCAGCGGCAAGCACGCCGTAGAGGGTACCGGCGGCCGCGATACCCGCAGTCGCGGCGACACAAGTGGCAATTACTAACAGCCAGTTTCCGCCATGGCTGCCATACAACAGCACGACTCCCGTACCTAAGAGCACCTCAAGCAAAGCCAACTGAGTGGCAATGGAGAGCACCTTTCCTAGATAAATGCCTGCCGGATCAAGTCCAGAAAGCCGCAGCGCATCACGGTTGCCGTCGGACGACTCAAGGGCAAAGGCACGCTGAATCGCCAGGAGTGCACTGAACAACACCGCGACCCAATACAGGCCGGGAGTCGCACGATCGAGCACGCCACTGTCAGGGTCGAGCGCGAACGCGAACAGGATCAACATGAGCAGCGCGAACGGCGCAATCTGGTTCAGCGCAATGCGCGACCGAACCTCGATACGAAGATCTTTTCTCGTTATGAGCCACGCATCACGCAACATTGCTCACCCCGCCAGCCACGGTGACGACTCTGCCCGCGAGCGCGTTGGCCCGACCCCGTTCATGCGATGCGACAATGACCGTCGCACCCGATTGCGAGGCCTGACGAACCAAGCCGTCAACAATGTCGCGGGCTTCGCTGTCGAGTCCGGCGTGCGGTTCGTCCATCAGCCACAACTCAGGACGGCGCGCGACCATCGTGGCGATCGACACTCGTCGACGCTGACCAGTCGACAAACGAGCGACCGCAACATGACGCAATCGACCAGAAAGGCCAAGAGCGACGAGCGCTGCCTCGGCATCGACTGGTTCAGTTCGGGCAGCCTTGGCCCAAAAGCGAACGTTGTCGTCCACAGTCAGTTCGTCATAAAGCATGGTGGTGTGGCCAAGCAGGCCAATGTGGCGACGCACTGACCGCCGATCGGATCGCAAGTCGTGACCAAGCACCACCGCTTCACCCGACACAATCGGGACTAAACCGGCCAACGCACGCAACAACGTGGTCTTCCCCGCCCCGTTAGCGCCTTCGAGCAGCACAACCTCTCCCCGTTCGACGTCAAGATCAACACCGGCGAGTGCCGGGAATCGGCCGATGAGGGCAACGGCGGAGCGGAGGTGGACGGCGGGCTCCATGGGAATGAACGAGGGTACCTGTGGCTGGTTCAGCGAACCAAGGCGGGAGCATTCGCACGCTCGCGATCAAGCCATCTGGGGCGCGAATTTCTGGGCGAACCTACGAGGGCCCGCCGACTCACTATCGTGCGGGCGTGACATTCACCCAGGGCCTTGGTGTCGTCGGACGGTTCATGATTCGTGCCGGCACGCTCATTTTACTGTTTGTCGTCTTTCAGCTCTGGGGCACTGGCATCCATACCGCGCAGGCCCAGGACGACTTAGGTCGCGAGTTCAAGTCAGCACAACAGCAACTTGAAGGCTCAACTCATCCAACAACCTCGGTCACCACTGGTTCGAGTTCACCTGTTGCTCCCCCAACTCCAGCCAGTGCCGATTCGATTCCCGTCCCGGCTGAAGGTGCACCAATCGGCGTCATAAGCATTCCGCGCATCGGTGCCGACTTCTACATGGTCGAAGGCACGGATTTGCGATGGCTCAAAGAAGGACCCGGCCACTTCGCTGGCACGCCGATGCCGGGTCAAGCAGGCAATGCGGCGATCGCTGGCCATCGAACAACCTATAAAGCGCCGTTTAATCGCATCGACGAACTTGAACCGGGCGACAAAATTTCGGTACTTACCTTGCAAGGAACCTTTACCTACGAGGTACTGCCACAAGCTCCAAGCGATCCAGGAGGACCCGCCCTCGGTCATCGCATCGTGAGCCCGAAAGCAATTGAGATCTTGGACAACAAAGGTGATAACCGACTGACCCTGATGGCGTGCCACCCGAAGTACAGCGCGAGCGAACGCATCGTGGTCGAAGCAAAGTTGGTTGGAAACCCCGCACCAGGCGCTCCGTCGGTCGCTCCGGTAAGTGGCACGAGTTTCTCAAGCGTTGGACTCGCCGGCGGCGATCAATCGGCACGACAGGCCGCCATTTTGTGGTCGGCACTGGCAATGTTGATCTGGTTCGTTGCGTGGTACATCTCAAAGTTTCGTTTGCGCAGCTGGTGGCGAATTATTCCGTATGCGGTATTGATCCCATTTTTCACCGTTGCGCTCTATGCCTCGTTCGAAAACATCACCCGTCTGTTGCCTGGAGCCTATTGAGGTGGTGGGATACCACGTCGCGACAATCCGTCGTTGGTTAGACCGCAATCCAGGCCGCCAATTCGCGGCGGTTGCCATCATGGTGACCCTCGCGTGCGCTCCAGCATGTTCAAGTAGCGGATCAACCGCGGCAGAGGTCACAACCACAACAATCGCGGCCGAGCCGACAACGACCACCGAAGTGCCGCTGTCGGGCGGAAAATCGTTCTCGGTCTATGTCCCCACTGTCGGACATTGTTTCGATACGCGGACTGGCGAAAAGACTCCAACGATTTATCTCGACCTCAATTGTGACCTTCCCCATCGCAGCGAAGTCTTTGCCATCGCCAACTACTCAGGCAAGGATTGGCCTGGCGTGCCGACGTTGGAATCGTTGGCGAAAAGTGCGTGCCCTGCTTCATGGGAGGCCTATGTCGCTAAGCCTTATGAAACCTCAATGTATGAATTGAACTACCTGCTTCCGCAGGAATCAGCATGGGGCAATGGCATACGGCACGTGATCGGATGTTTGATTGAACCGCCCGGATCAGGTCGCATCGCCGGTTCCGCGAGGGGCACCGCGCGGTAACCCAATCATTAATGGGCTCACTACGGAAACGACGGGGCCTTACATGCCGCGAAATTCCGGCGGCCGGCGATCCCGAAATGCCGCGAGGCCCTCTTGAAGGTCAGCACTCGACCACGCGGCATCGAATGCATGGCGGTAAGTCGTGCTCCACTCACCGACTACCTCAGCCTCGTTGAGACCAACTTTGAACCCAGCAACAGTCAACGGCGCGAGCGCGCCGATCAATTCAGCCCAGGCCATCGCATCGGCGACAAGGTCACCGGGAGAAGAAATTCGTTGGACGAAACCAAGTTCGAAGGCTTGTTGGCCTGAATAGGTCTCGGCCGCTAAGCACATTGCCCGAGCCACTCCCTGGCCAACGAACCCGATGAGGCGCTGCAATGTCCATTGGTCGGTCATCAGTCCGAGTTTCGCCGCCGGGATCCCAAAGGTCGCACCAGCAGTTGAAACCCGCAGGTCACTGGCAACCGCGAGTTGAACCCCGGCGCCCAATGCGACACCGTCGATCGCGGCAATCGAGACAAACGGAGCGGTTCGCAATCCATCGAGCAGGCGATGAAGCGCCTCGATAAAACGGTCATCTTCGACCGTGGTGAGGTCAGCGCCCGAGCAGAAATGCCCAGCCGTGCCAGTAAGAACCAGGACGCGAGAGCCAACCGATCGCGCATGGTCGAGGGCGGAAAGCAAACCATCCACTGCATCATGGTCGAGTGCGTTGCGTCGCTCTGGCCGATCAATCGTGACCTCGGTGACGACGCCGTGCTGGTTCGTGCGTATCACGTTCCGGTCCACTTGGGGGCGCGCTTTTCGATAAAAGCCGCGATGCCTTCGGCGGCGTCGTTGGTTGCGGCGTTCACCGTCAGCAATGCATGAAGCAATGGGAGAGCTTCTGCCGCGGCTTCATCCCAACAATCGTAAAATGCCTGCCGTCCCAGTCGAAGGATCGCTGGAGACTTTGATGCCAATGTTGTCGCGAGTTCGTCGACAACCTGATCAAGATCAGCCGCAGGAACGACTCGAGTGACGAAGCCAAGTCGATCGGCTTCTGCCGCATCAACCCGCCGACCCGTCATCATTAATTCGAGTGCCTTCTTGGGCGGCATCGACCGGACCAATGGCACGGTGATCATGTAAGGCCAGAGGCCAACATCGATTTCGGGAGTACCGAAAACCGCAGTCTCTGACGCGATCACGAGATCGCAAGCGAGCGCCAATCCCATGCCACCGGCAAGCGCGAATCCATTTATCCGGGCGATTGTCGGCATGCCGAGATTCCAGAGGTCGTTGAATAACGCGGCGAGTTCGCCTCGTAAATCATGCTGAGCCAGATGTCCCGCACCGGCGGCCATACCGGTCAGGTCAGCGCCGGCACAAAAAGCTTGATCCCCGGCTCCAGTAATCACGACAACTCGAGCTGCGTCATTGGTTTTTACTTCTCGAAGCAGGCGTCGCAGCTCGATAAGCATGTCCCAAGACAGCGAATTGCGCTTGGCCGGACGATTCAACGTGAGCCGGGCGACGCCATTGGCGAGATCAAAACGAATGTCCGGCAAATCCGACGAATCATCCGATTGCCCAGTCGCAGGTTCAGCACTTTGGGGTTCAGCCATCTCCGCACCGTACTCAGAGCCGAGGGTACGGGGAGGTACTCGCCAAAGATGGGCCCCAAGGATGGGCTCCAAGGTGATTCCGATTGCAGTGGATTGGCGATTTCGCTTGATTTTTGAAGTCCCGAGCCGAAAGATGTCGGGAGACCAATTAGCGTTTGGATGTCATGACTGATTGTTGGCTGGACAAAATCGCGCAATCTAGGACCACCGTCGTTATCGACGAACGTCCCTTAATGCCCCGAACCAGCTCCTGGATTTCAGAAGAAATCATCGATGCATCGATCGCTGAAGCTGCAGTCAACACGCAACTTCCATTGTCCGAGAGTTACCACCGACGAGTGCTAGTGCATAGCGATGACGCTGCGATTGTCGTCGATCCTCAAGCAGGAGTCGTCTATGCCAGCCCTGCTATTGAACGAGTTATAGGCATATCTCCCAATCAATTCATGGGTCGATTGGCAGCCGAATTCGTGCATCCCGATGATGTGCCAATCGTCCTCGCGAAACGCAAGGAAGCGTCGATTAACGGCTATAGCGGTCCCGCCGAAATACGCGGGCTTCATGGCGATGGCACCTACCACTGGTTCGATGCCGAATGGTGGCGCCTTGCCGAAGACAACTCCGAACGTGTCGTCATGCACCTTCGCGCCGCGGGCGAACGACGCGCCGCAAAAGCTGCCCTCATCCGCAGCGAGGCTCGCCTGTCCCAGCTACATCGAAGCGGTTCGGACATCGTGATCGTCCTTGGCGACATGGACCTCACCGCGACCTACCTCGGGCCATCGGTCGAACGAATCCTTGGCTGGGCCCCCGAAGACTTCACCGCCGAGGACTGGTCAACCCACATCCACCCCGATGACGTGAGTTACCTGACCGACGCCATCACCGTTGCCGGAAGCAACGGTGCGAATTCATCGGACGGTGAATTCCGAATCCGTCACCTCGATGGGCGCTGGCGCTGGATGGACTTCAGCGTCCAAAACATGTCGTCAGACCCGTTCGTCGAAGGACTTGTCATCCATGCACACGATGTCACTGATCGACATAATGCTGAAGACGAACTCAGCCGCTTGACCCTGACTGACGTTCTCACCGGCCTCGCAAACCGCACACTGCTCTTGGATCGAATCGAACTCGCGCTCGATCGCGCGCGTTTGGCCCGAACCCAAGTAGCGGTACTCGTCTGCGACCTCGATAATTTCAAGGTCCTCAATGACGTGCTCGGTTATCGCCACGGCGACGAAGTCCTCACCGAGTTTGGACGTCGGATCGAGTCGATCGTTCCTCGGGGTGACACTGCTGCCCGCACGGCGGGCGATGAATACGCAGTGTGTCTCGAGTTGGACTTAGGGGGACACGCTGCCATAACCATCGCCGAGCAGATTCGATCGGCGATTGCAGTTCCGTTCGATTTCGGAAGTGGCGAGTTTCAACTCACCATGAGTGTTGGAGTCGCATTAGCCACAAACGAGTCGGTTCCAAGCACGCTGCTTCGTGACGCAAGTGCTGCACTGCACCGCGCTAAGGCCGCTGGGCGCAATCAGGTCGCCATGTTTGAGCAAGAAACGCGTGACTCGGCAGTTCACCGCCTCGGGATTCAAGCTGCGCTCGAGCGCGCCGTCGAAGAAAACCAATTCGTGCTGCATTTTCAGCCCGCTTACGACGTATGCAGCGGTCGAATCGTCTCAACCGAAGCGCTCATCCGCTGGGAGCACCCTGAACGGGGTTTGCTCGGTCCTGCACACTTCATCGGCGATGCCGAATCGACCGGCCAGATCATCCAATTGGGAGCATGGGTCGCCGAAAATGCGGCCCGCGTGGCCGCAAACTGGAATTTTGGCGATGTCGACAACCGGCGAACCATGTGGATTAACGCCTCAGCCCGCGAACTCAATTCGGCGAGGTATGTCGAACACCTACTTGAAACGATTCAAGGAGTCGACCTTCCGCCCGATTGTTTCGGAATCGAAATCACTGAATCCATGCTGCTCGATACGGGAACTAGCGTGAACGAAGTCCTTCGCGACATCCATGAGGCCGGACTGCGCATCGCGATTGACGACTTCGGCACCGGGTATTCATCACTCACCTACCTCAAACGATTCGATGTCGATGCCATCAAGATCGACCAATCGTTTGTCGCCGGACTCGGAATCCACGCCGATGATTTCTCGATCGTGAGCGCGATCACGGGTCTGGGCCAGGCACTGGATTTGTCCGTCATCGCCGAAGGCGTCGAAACCACTCAACAACTTGATTTACTGATTGAAATTGGATGCAACCAGGTCAGTGGATTCGGCCTCTGTCGACCTCAGGCTGAAGGCGATTTGGTGCTGTTCCTCAATCAAGCCCTCGCTGATCGACGCCGCGAGGCCGAGCAACTCGAAGCACGCCTTGAACTGACTCAGCAATTAACCAATCCAAGTTGAACGCGAACCTTCTTCGAGCGGGATCCGCGCTCCAAGCCACGACCGATCGTAGCGTTGCGCCATGTTTATGAAGTTGAAACGCAGGAAATCAGATGCCCTAGGCCCGCAACCGTCGGGTGAGAATCTTCCGCTAGGCGCTGAAGCCGCTATTTGGTCCATCCTCGAAACCATCCCTGATCCGAGAAACCACCTTGCGCTCTCGCGAGATCCAACCGCCGAGGTGACGCTGAGTCCCGCGGCAATTAACGAAGCACTCGCCCTCGCCATTCCGTGGACCGAAATACCATCGGGCGTCGATATTGCCGGTCCATTCGGTGCCCTCCGGCAGACTGAAGCGACAATCCGAATGGTCGACCCGCCCCTAGACACCGAGCTGACCCGGCAAGCCGAAATCAAGTGGGCGACCGCTGAGGACACCGATAACACCGCCACCATTGATGCCATGCACCGATCCACTCCATCAGGAATTCGTTGGGCTGATGATGCAGTCGCAGTTCGCGGGGTTACTTGGCCAGATCAATCAAGCAGCCAAGAAGTTTCACGTGCAGAATCCGCACTCACAGAACCCGAGACTGCCAAAATCCAGACTGCCGAGGGTGATCAGTTTGCTAAGGGCGCTTGAGCGCTAACCACCGCGGCGAGCGCCGTCCATGACTGGGGAATCGCACCGAGCCCTTCGCCGGTGTCTGGTTGCCAGTATTCGGCGAAGTCCGACCGCAATGCACCGTTGACCAAGCAATTTCCCAATCGCGCAGCCAGCGAATCCAACTGTTGTCGCTTTGCCGCGACCCAAAACAGATACGTGAGCTGTGGCCACGCCGGGCCGCGCCAATAGGCCCGCAGGTCAAACGACGGTTCGAGACGATGAGTTGACGCAGGACCAACATCGGCTGCAAACGCTGACTCATTGTCAATTTCCGCCCACGCACCTGCCCGAACGCTCTCATCGGTCGTGACCAGTATCCCGAGAAGCGCATCAAGCGTTCGAACCGCCGCCGTCTTGCTTGGACCAACACCAACTCGGTCGGTCCAAGTCATTCGATCCGAATTCCACCTTTGGTCAAGCGCCGCCGCGATTTCGACAGCATCGGATTCAAGCTGCTGGTCTCCCGTCACGCTTGCCAATTCCGCAGCATTGAATGAAACCAACGCCGAAAACCCGGCCGAGGCCACTTCGAATGCGTTACTTCCAATGGGCGAACTAGTCGCACCTAGAGCTCGGCCCGTGTCCCCGATGAGCGCACCTGCGAGCTCACCGCGCAACGCTTTGCCGCGTTCGAAAGTCCACGAGCCGTCGATCCATCCGTCCCAGCGAGGACTGTCATCACAGCCCGACTCCCATGGATGAACAATGACTATGCCGGTGCCGAGACGCATGCGCTGATCAATCAAGAATCTCAAACCACGGCGCGCACGCTCGATCGTGTCGGCGCCAACGTTGACCCCAAGCCGAGTGAGCTCGGCTACGGCATGGCCGTACATCGGCGGCTGGGTGATCGAGCTGGTGACCTTTCGCCCCCAAAACGCTGCATGGGTGTCGCCGCCTTGCCAGTAGGTCATGTGGGGTACGAATCCGTCGCCTGCTTGGTGCGCAAGCACATTGGCTAGCTCGGTTCTCGCACGTTCAGCTTCGCCAAGGTGAGCCCAGCAAATCGAATGAAAACAGGAATCCCACAGCCATTGCCACGGATACGTCGTAGCATTCGGCACGCAAAACCCCGGTTCGCGCCAGTGCAACTCGAGGATCTCCCGGGCTCGGCGCGCTACCTCAACGGGATCGCCCGGTATGGTGTCGCGGCTCACTGATCGACGGTTTCGAACTGAGAGGAAATTCCCATTACCACCTGCGCAATCGTCTCGTTTCGACTTGGACTCAACGACGGTGTTTCCATCGTCGCTGACACTTGGGCCGACGCGCTTAGGTCCTTTGGTTTTGACGTCACGACCGTTGCCGGTGAAGGTCCGGTCGACCACATCGTCGACGGCCTTGCGATCGGTGCCAAAAACGCGCCGAGTCTTGACGAAGTAACGGCCGTACTCGCTGATGCCGACCTCGTCGTTGTCGAAAATCTCTGCACGATTCCGATGAACTTACCGGCAGCACGCGTTCTGTCAACGGTTCTCGCCGGCAGACCAGCGATCATGCATCACCACGATCCGCCTTGGCAACGCGATCGGTTCGCCCAAGTGACTGAACTCCCTACTGATGACCCCCATTGGCGTCATGTCACGATCAACCAACTCACGCAACGCCAGTTCGCTCAGCGCGGCATGACTGCGACCACTATTTACAACGGCTTTGGGACCCACCTCCCCCCCGGTGATCGCGACGGAATTCGCCGCAAACTCGGCGTCGATCAGGACGAACTGTTACTAGTTCATCCGGTTCGCGCGATTCCCCGGAAGGATGTTCCCGCGGCCATCGCTCTGTGCGAGCAACTCGATGCAACCTATTGGCTGCTAGGACCGGCTGAAGACGGCTATGGCGCCGAACTCGACGCGGTCCTCAGCCAGGCCAGTTGTCGCGTGATCCGCCAAAGCCTGCCCCACGGACCCGACATCTATGCCGCGCCCGACGTCGTCGTGTTTCCGTCTACCTGGGAAGGGTTCGGAAATCCACCGATCGAAGCGGCGATTGCCAGACGACCGGTCGCCGTTGGTCCCTATCCGGTCGGCAACGAACTGCGAGCGATGGGATTCCGATGGTTCGATGTCGACCGACCCGCACCGCTCCGCCGGTGGCTTAACCATCGAGATCCTTTACTTCTCGACACCAATCAGCGCATCGCCCGCGAGTTCTTTTCGATCGAAGCCATGACCGAGGCACTGCGAAACCTTCTCGATGAGGCAGGCTGGTTGCCATGAGCTTTGAGACCAACTCCGGATCACTCCCCGACAGCGATCCGAACGACGAGTCCGATGTTTCGATTGACCTAGTCCGAGCACGACGCAAAACGTTCGAGCGCTTTTCGTCTATTGGACGCCGATGCGGGTATGCGCTGTTCGGAATCGCCATTGTTTTCTTCGCGATCGGTTTCGCCACTGGGTTCCCCCAACGAGTTGGCTTCACCATCGAATTTTGCCTGCTGCTCGGATCCATCCTGCTTGCGCCCTCGCTGGTCGTTGGATATGCAGTAAAGGCTGCCGAACGCGAAGACCGAGAAAACGGGCGCTAATCGCCCGTGATATCGGAGCGCCCCGGCCACGACTTCAGATCGGGTCGAAGCGGTTCGGCCGTGCGTTCTCGCATGCATCCCGCCCACACTCCTGCCCCGTATGCCAAATCATCAGCTAGGTGCAAGGCGACAAACCGAAGCGGATCGACCGCACGGTCACTTGTCCACCAATCAATAAGTGCGGGAGCCGCTACCGCGAACACGAGCGCCCGCCGCGCTCGTTTCGACAGGATCGATGCACCAACAGCAGCAGGCCACCATGTTCGGGTCACGGCGCTCGCGAGCGGCCGCCAGCCGGCCCAGGTTCCACCTCCAGCCAACCGAAACGCCTCAGTTGTCGGATGCTCGAGACCGGTTAGGCGTTGAGGAAGTTGACTGATCGCCGTAAGCGCAACCGCAGTACCCGCCTTTGGATACCCAAGAGCGGCCAAACACCAAGCCGATGCTGTCCACACCGACATGGTTAATGGCGCCAATTCGTCCGGATGACGCACCGCTAGTGGAGCCGCCGATGTCCCGTAGTGGAATCGCTGAGCAAGCCACGAACCAAATTGGGCGCGGGAGGGATGGGTCGCCGTGGCCCTCGGCTCATAGCGAATAGTCCAGTCCGCTTCCACCAGCCGCCACACCAAGTCCACGTCTTCACCAAATCGCAACTCAGGATCGAACAATCCCACGTCGACCAATGCATCGACTCGAACGATCATCGCCGCGGTAGGGACATAGGAAACCCGAGTCCTCGGAGCGACACGCGCAGCCTCTTGACCAAGATCGAGCGGCGAACGAATTTGGTCGTAGCGAGCGATCACCCCAGTACCGGCCAACCGTCGGCTCCGGCGTGCACGCTGGCCGGAACGCTGGCCGAGATGCTCGCCAGAATGCTCGTCAGTGGGAGCGACTGACCAGATGCGAGGTGCGACTGCGCCAACAGTCGGATCATCAAAATGAGGAAGGAGCCAACGCAACCAATGGGGCGACGGTTCAACATCGCAATCGACAAACGCGACCAACCCAGTTCGAACCGACGCAAGACCTTGATTCCTCGCCGATGCAGGTCCACCATTTTCGACTCGGCGAACTACTTGCGCGCCGGCCGCCACGCTGACCGCCGCGATGTGGCGAGCATCAGCGGGGGCGCTGCCATCGTCGACCACGATGATCGCGGCCGGTTTCGGTACCGAACCAGCCAAAGCTGTCAGCGTGCGAGCCAGCGCGTCCCCACTACCGATTACTGGAATCACCACGGTCACGTCCGCCGCTCGAACCACCGAGTTCGATAGCGCATCGCCCGTTAAATCAATCCTCGGATGTGCAAACCCGTAATCAAGCATCCGTCGCGCAAGGCTTCGCGCTCCGACACCTTCGCCAATCGATTCGCCGGCCACCCAACGATCCACCAAACGCGAACCCGGCGCAGAAAGTCGGATGATCCGAGTGGGCGATCCGCCGATGAGGGCGCTCCCACCATCAATCCGCCGCACCGATCGATCAAGTTCAAGTCGGGCATCAATTGGCAACTCCCGATCAAGATTCACCCGCGCATGGTCGCACACCAACTCGGATCTTGCCTTAGTCGAGCAATCGGGCAAATGCGCCAGGTATTGACGACGGTCCATCCAGGGTTGCCCATCGTGCTCCACATGCCATTGCAAGTGCCAAAGCGTCTTCGGCGTCATCGGCCGGAGCTAGAACGCAAAGTTCCTGAAGTCGCGATGCCGCAGCTAGAGGATCTTCGCCGGTTGTCGGACGACAATCTGACAACAAAATCGTGACTCGCCGCTGGGCGCGCGAGCGGTCAAGCTGGCTATTGGCCGTTCGTAGTGCGAGGGCGAGGTCAGTGGTCCCGCGACCCCGTAACCGCAATACGTCGCCCGCGACGACCTCAGCGGGACGCGTGACATCCTGGCTTTTCACGACAATGACATCCTTCGAAAACGCGATCACACTGTGATCTGCTCCAACCCGCCAAGCACACGCTGCAGCGGCAAGCGCCGCGGTAGCCAGTCGCGAACCGTTCATGGAGCCGCTTCGGTCAATCACGAGACACAATGCCGTTGACGGCCGGCCCCATGCCGACACCTGCAGATCTTCAAGCGCTGGAGCCGTACTTGTCGCACGCGAGAGCTGCAAGGCTTCAAGACTGGCATCAAGGTCAATATCACCCTCGGCGCGATCGGCCGAAAGGCGCCGTAATCGACCCACACCGCTCGTGCGCGGCGATCCGGCTCGGGCCAAGTCAATGACAACCCTCGCCGCAAGTCGTCGCGCTTGTTCAGCAAGTGCCTGATCAGTTGCACCCACCAATGCTCCTAACAACTCCAGTGCCCCGTCGGCATCTTCATCGAGAGCTTGGTCAAATGCTCGTTCGTCAAGCGTGCCCACTTCCGGCGATACATCATCAAAATGTGGCGAGGTCGAGAGTTCGCGACGCGAAGTCGAGCCACGTTGTTCTTCTTCAATGCGATCGAGCGCCTCGTCGCCTTCGAGAACCTGATCCTGCTTTGCCGCCCCCGTCGCCGAGGGCGTCAGGCTTTTCCCGGGTCTCCCCCATCGGCACCTTCATCAACCTGCGCTGGCGGCCCAAATTCGGCGGCCCATAATTCGCTAACAATTTCGTCTGCTTGCCGGTCTCCGCCCTCGAATACCCGCAATCGACCGCTAAGCGCAGCAATTGCCGAGTCGAGTCCCACGTCGTAGTCCCGAGCCGTAGTGGAACGCAACGCACTTAATTGGTTGGCTAGTAAGACTAGGTCGATGGCTCCGCGAACCGACGAACCAATTCGCACCGCGGGATGGGTTCGCGTCGCACGAACAACCGCAACAACCTTGGTTACAAATGTGAAGTCGGCGGCAGGAACCTCACGAGCGACCACTCGAGTTTCGGTCTCGGCATCTTGGTAGCCCATGGTGATACGACACATCCGGTCATAAATTGCCGCCGAAATTCGCGCGGTACCAACCGAGTCGAACGGATTCATCGCGGCAACTAGGCGAAACCCGTCAGCCGCAGTCACGCGACCCAAGCGTGGAACGTGCAACTCACCTTCAGACATGACGGTAATAAGGACGTTGAGCGTCTCTTCGGGAACGCGATTGATTTCTTCGACATACAGCAATGCACCGGCGCGAAGCGCGACGATCAGTGGACCATCGACGAACGCTTCCGCCGAATATCCGTCAGCCAGTACCTGAGCCGGATCGAATGTGCCGACGAATCTCGACGGGGTCAATTCGGCATTGCCTTCGACAAATACGAACTCCGAGCCAGTGGCGTCAGCGAGCGATCGCAACACCGTTGACTTGCCCGTACCAGGCGGACCTTCGAGCAACATGTGCCGATCCGCGGCCAAGGCCGCAACCAGCACTTCTAATTCACGACGTCTCCCGACGACTTCGCGATCGAGCCGATCAACGAGATCGCGATCCACTTTCATTGACGCGGCCCGATTCGATTAGGCGGAATCAGTAGATGATGACGCCGCGGATGTTCTTGCCATCTCGCATGTCCTGATAACCCTGATTGATTTCGGTGAGGTCATAGGTGTTGGTAATGAGTTCGTCGAGCTTCAGTTGGCCACTTTGATACAACCCCAACAGCCGAGGGACGTCGTAACGAGGGTTTGCGCCACCGTAAACATGGCCGACGAGCTGCTTTTGCTGCATCGCCAAGTCGAACAAGTTCAATTGCACGTCAGTGTCAGTCATTTTTCCCACTGAGGTGACCACCGCACGACCGTTCTTGGCCACCAAACTCATCATCGGGGCAACCATGTCGCCTTCGGCAAGGCCAGTCGTCATGATGACCTTCTCGGCGTTGCGACCCCACGTGAGCTCGGCGAGTAGCGCCGATGCTTCTTCGATACTTGAAACTGCGTGCGTGGCGCCAAATACCTGGGACTGTTCACGCTTGAACTCAACCGGATCAACTGCGATGACATAGCGAGCGCCAGCCATCGCGGCGCCTTGCACCGCGTTCATGCCAACTCCGCCACAACCGATAACGACAACGGTCTCACCGACCTTGACATCGGCGACATACACCGAGGCGCCCCAA
This sequence comes from Actinomycetes bacterium, assembly GCA_037138595.1. GTDB lineage: Bacteria > Actinomycetota > Acidimicrobiia > Acidimicrobiales > Acidimicrobilacustridaceae > UBA4742. The sequence continues at coordinate 45,281 of JBAXIB010000017.1, forward strand.
CCCGTCGTCACGCCACAAGCGACCAGTGCCGCCTTATCAAGCGGGATGTCCGGATCGATCTTGATGAGCGACGAGTAGTGCATGACGCTGTGTTCGGCGAACGTGCCAAGGCACAGCAGCGGCGCGAGATCGTCGCCGCTCAGCGTGTGATGGCGAGTGGTGCCGTCGAGTTGATGGCCTGACATCAGGTTCGCTCCGAGATCACAGAGATTGGAATGACCGGTCGAACACGACGGGCAGGCGCCGCACGCCGGAATAAACGACGTGACGACATGGTCACCAACGGATAGTCCAGCCACGTTGGGCCCGACCTCGATAACCGTGCCCGATCCTTCGTGCCCACAGATGACCGGAAATGCCTGCCATCCCATCGCCTCGAGAATCTCCGGGTCGAGAACCATGTCCCCTGTGAACACATGCTCATCGGAGTGACACATTCCGCTGGCGGCGAACTTGACGAGTACCTCGCCCTCTTTTGGAGGATCAAGCTCGATTTCTTCGATTGTGTATTCGGTGTTCGGAGCGTACAAAACGGCGGCTTTTGTTCTCATGATTCCCCCTGCAGGCGGCTGTGTCGCCTTGCGGTCGAACGTGGCGTTGGTCGGTGCGCCAACGGCTTGGTCACCTTACCCGAGGGGGTGGCTCCTAGACACAAGTGTGCCAAGCGGGGGGGGTTCGACCTGCATAAAACGACTTCGATGAGATGGCCTGCTCAGGAAACCGTCATGCCCCCATCGACCGGCACGACCGCACCGGTCACCGCTGATGCCTCCGGCGAACACAGCCAACCGATGGCGGCCGCGACTTCGCTGGGCTCAATTAGCCGGCCCATCGGATGGTGAACGCTGAAGTCTTCGACCGATGACAGTTCGTAAATAGCCGCACTTGCCTCAAGCATTGCGGTCCGGGTCGAACCTGGGGCGACCGCGTTCGCAGTCACCGATTTCGGGCCGAGTTCCACTGCCAGAGTACGTATCAAACTGACGACCGCAGCTTTCGCCGCACTGTAGGACCCAAGTCGCTCATGGCCCTGCAGCGCAGCGGCCGACGCGACAGCCACGAACCGTCCACCCGTGGGCCTTGGCCGCGCGATGAGGTACGGGACTGCAGCACGAATGAGATGAAAGACTCCTCGCAGATTCGAATCATTCATGGCTTGCCACTCGATATCGGTCGTGAGCCACAGCGGTGATCCACCGGCGATTGTTCCCGCGGCAGCAATCGCGGCGTCAAGGCGGCCGAAGAGTTCAACCGCTTCGGTCACCGAATGGGTCAGCGCATCTTGGTCACACACGTCGGCGACCAGGCCAACTGCCGACCCGGCTCCCGCGATGCGCTCAACCGCTGCCACCGCGCTGTCGAGATCTGCTGCCGTGGCGAGCGAATAGTCCAATGCATCACGATTGAATCGCGGACTTTTGGATCCAACGACGTCGATGAATGCGACCCGCCACCCCGATGTCGCCAAGTGCATTCCTGTCGCGGCACCAATGCCGCGCGCGCCTCCGGTGATTACTGCCACTGGTCGCTGGTCGTCGTATTGGTCACTCAAGGTCGATGGTCCAATCGCTCGCCGCGCGTTCCGAGTGCAACGCCCCAGTTTCGGGTCGATACGTTCCTAGGCTGTCACGCGTTGAGTGTGCCGTGGTCGACACCCGGTTTGCCAGGATGGCCGCGACCAAATTTTCGGCACATTCGGCCAAGAGGCGCTGGCCTTCTTCAGGCGACGCACCTGCCGGATCGCCAAGGACGCCATTGGGCGTCACGGCGATGAGACCTCCCTCCCGAAGCTCATCGATCACGTCGCGCAATGGCGTCATCACCCCGCGCTCGGCTCGGTCGAGACGAACGCTTCTCGCATCAATCGCCAACATCATTGAAGTCTCGGTTCGTCCGGCGTGGCTATCGCCACCAGGCACTATTGGCGACCACACCAGAGCATCTCGCCCTTCGCTGCGCAACGCCGCCACTGCCCGCACGAGCGCAGCTTGATTGCCACCGTGACCGTTAACAATCACCACTGACGAAAAGTGCTCCGATGCCGATCGCACGAGTTCGACCACGACTGATTCGAGTACTTCGTTGCCGATCGACAACGTGCCCGCGAATCCCGCATGTTCACCGCTCGAGCCAAATGGCAACGCGGGCGCAATGAGCGCATCGACTGACCGAGTTAAAAGCAGCTCCGCGGCACGCTCGGCGATTGCGACAGCGATGTTGGTATCGGTATTGAGCGGAAGGTGGGGGCCATGTTGTTCAGTCGAGCCAATTGGCACTAACAACATTGCGTCACGGTTAGCGATCTCCGGCGAGGTTGCTTCCCCGATCCGGAACTGCGTCATCGTCGCCTGCCAGCCTGGAGCGCTAGCAGTGCCGTCATCTCGAACATTGGGGCTATGAACGAACTGACATTCATGCCAACTCATTCCATGCTCGCAATTGTTCGATTACTAAGTCAGCAGCCTCAGATGCAGTCGCGTGCACGATGCGCGGCGGTGTCCGCTCCACTAGCGCGCCGGTCAAATCAAGAATCCGTTCCCGCACATTGAGCTGAGGAGACGGCGCCTCGATCACCTTGGCGCGCGGTCGATACGGCAAACGGCGGCGGAGACGCACGTTTTCGGCTGGTCGGGTGTGGGTCGATGTCCCATGCGGTCGAGCCGGTACAACTTCGATGGTCTTTTCACGAGTCGCGAGCATCGCCGACAAACTCGCTCGCCGAAGTGTGGCTGAACTTCCTTCGAACGACAGCACTGCAGGTCGGTCGATTGCCAACAATTCTCGTCGTCCGCCGTCGAGTCGCCGAACGGCAGTGAGTGACAGAGGTTGGTTGGCCGCAGTGATCTGCACCAATCCCAATGCTTGGACGAAACCGAGGTGTCCGGCCACAAAGGCCGGCACTGATCCCGAGCCACGATCCGTGCTGTAGTCACCACAACAGACCAGATCAACCGCCCGAAACACATCGGCTAGGCCGGCGGCGATGTCTTCGCTCGACGCGGCCGGGTCAAGGTCGCACCGAACCGCACGAGTTGCTCCCGCCGCCAATGCGTCACGCAGTAGCAAATCGGACGGAACTGGACCACAGCACACCGCGATGACTTCAGCCGACCAGCGTTCAGCCAATAACAGCGCGTGTTCAAGCGCTGCTTGGTCGGCGGCTGAACAGCCCATGCTGTGACCGACGTCAGAAACGACACCCGTTAACGGATCAACCTCAGACCGTAAATCCACCCATTTAAGCGCGACTCCAATGGTCAAACCGGCCTTGATAGCCGAACTGGGATTGGACGCGCGATCGATGTTCGACATGGTCAGCTTCGATGGAACACGACGCCATTGCCGCCGTCGGGATACGTCCAGTGAATTGCCCCTTCGGTGTTGCAAACCATGTAGCAGGTACCGCACTCAAAGCACTGCTCATAGTTGAACACGATGCCGCCATCGCTGGTCGGCACGAACAAGTTTGCTGGACATGCCGTCACACACGCTTTCGTCGTACAGCCGCGACAGGAATCTCCATCAACGGTGATGTGGGCACGGGTGCCGACCCGGAACTCGACCAAACCCATTCGATCCTCGAAGCTCACGTCGGCCCAAATTGGTCGAGACGGCGCTGCTGCCCGAAGGTCGTCGACCGCGGGCGAACTGAGGCTGTGTATTTGACGATCCGCCTCACTCATCCGAACGTCCTCGCAGTCGTATACAGGTCATGGGCAAGGTGACGGAACTTGACTTTCGCTCGCCGCAACTCTCGCCAACCCAAAGCGAGCGCACCTTTCTTCGGAGTCGGATTAGTAACCGTGAACATTCCCTCCGCCAGGTTGCACATCAACGAGGGGTAGGTCGTCTGCATGCGACTCGACATCAGAAGCTCCGGCGCTCGACGGAGTTTCCGATGGTCTGCTAACACGAAATTGTCGTCCAGACGACGGCGATATCCAGCCAAGCCCTTGGCACTCGTATCGCGAGCGTCGAGCGCTTCGATCGCGGCCTCACCGGCCGCTTGCCCGGAGCCAATGGCAAAGTTCACGCCTTCAAGCCACAATCCCGCCGCAAGGCACATCGCGGCCGCGTCGCCGGCAATCACCATGCCGTCGCACGCGAGTTCCGGCATCATGTCGTAGCCGCCTTCAGGGATCAGGTGGGCTGAATACTCTTTCAATTCGCCACCGGCAACGAGTGGGGCGACCATCGGATGCCGCTTCAGATCCGCGATCAGCTCCTCGGGTCTCACTTTTGCCGCCGCCAACTCGGTCACGCTGAGCACAACCCCGACCGCCACACTTTCAAGATTCGTATAGATGAATCCACCGCCCGCGATTCCCTTCGTGCATCCAACGATTTCGAAGTCAGCGCCTTCGTTTCCCGTCAGACCGAATCGCTTTTCAATTTCCTCCCGCGGCAATGCCAACACTTCTTTTGCACCGAGGGTGAAGTTCTCGGGTACTGCCCGCGGATACAAACCTGCTTCTTTGGCCAAAAACGAATTCACGCCATCACACGCGATGACAACCGGTGCAGTGAGGTCACCATCGGGACGATCTGTGCGCACGCCAATCACCCGACCAGATGCATCACGCAGCAATCCAATCGCAGTCGTACTAGCGACGAGGACGGCACCGGCAGTCGTGGCATGCCCGGCCAACCACGAATCGAAGTCAGGACGAAAAGTCGTGGCTCCGTTGTAGGGCAATTCACCCCATGCCGTGGTGCGGAAATCGACGGTGAGCGATTGCGTTTCGGTCATGATCACCGTTCCACGGCGAGTCACCCACCGTTGAACCGGTGCTTCGAGCCACCACTGCGGAATCAACGTGTCGAGGATTCGCCCATAGACGACACCTCCATACATATTTTTCGAACCGGGGAATGGACCTCGCTCGAGCATGCACACTCGTTTGCCAGCGCGAGCCAAAACGAGCGCGGCGGCCGACCCAGCAGGGCCTGCACCCACGACGATCGCATCGAAATCAGGTGACGCTGATGATTGCATTGGTGACACAGCGTCGATTTCAGTCATGAGTGGACACCCCTAAACGGCGAGCAAGTTCGGCCACAAGTGCCGGCGCATCGGTGACGATAGCGAGATCGGCAAGCGACATCATGGGACAGCTTGCATCAATATTGACGGCGATCACATGGTCAGGATCTCCGAGACCGGCTACGTGCTGCACTGCGCCGCTCACCCCGAACGCCAAATACAAACGCGGATGCACCGATACTCCGGTCGTTCCGATTTGCCGTTCGAATGGAAGCCAACCCCAGTCGGTAATCACTCGAGTGCCACCAGTCGAACAACCCAGGGCATCGGCGACGAGACCCAACTGGGACATTGCCTCGGGGCTTCCCAGTCCCGCGCCCCCACCGACGATGCGAGCGGCTTCGGCCAAATCCATGGTTGCCGGATCGGGTGGGATCACCTCGATGACCGTCGCGTCCAATGCTTGATCGGCCAGTTCGGGGTTTTGAAGATCAGCGCGTTCGACAATGTCGACGCGCGGTGCGGCCGCAGTGATCGATGGACTCGAAATCGATGGCAAGCCGCGGACACCGGGTTGCAACGTCGCGACGAATGGTCCATCAACGACGAGGTCGTCCATCACTAAACCGCCCTCGCGCGCCACGACTGCACCATCGGATCGAATCTCAACGGCTCCAGCGAGCAAGGGCCGCCCCAGCAACATCGCCAGCCGCGGCGCGAGGTCTCGACCATCAGGTGAACCCGGAAGCAGCACGACATCGGCGTCACGAACCAGCGACACGATCGCCGAGGACCATTGAGTAGGTGCAAAGTTTTCCGCTTCAATGACGGTGATGTGCTGCGCGATTCCTACCAAGGATTCGACTGCTTCGGTGCACTTGTCGCCGATGAGCACTACTGAGCCACCGGCTTCGGCAACTGTTTCAGCCCCACCTAGAGGGAGCTGGCCCGATCGCACGACCACGACGGCGATCGCTTGAGCAACTGATTTGATGTCGGCACCTCGCGTTGACGCCGTCACAGTGCGGACCCAACTCGATTGCCTTCGATGACCGCTGAGTGTGCTCGCCTCGGCGCTACGCAGTCACCCGCTCGGTCCACCGTGACAGAAGTTTGCCGATACCGTTCCTTCAACGCGAAATACAAGCCGTCCTCGGGTGCCGCCGGTATCGCCAACACAACCCAATCGGCGGTGCGCGGCGCAACCACGCCAGTCGGATGATGCAACACCTGCAGGTCAAGACCTTCGAGACCAACCACGACGTGATCGGGCACTTGCACGATTCCCTTGGTGGTAGCTCGTAGCCACCAGTTCTCCATGTCAAGGGTGATACCCAAGTCCTGACCGACAACCATGCCAGGGCTCAACATCTCAACACGACAGCCCCGATCTGCCAGCAACTCAGCCACGCTTGTCGCCTGATGAAATCCAACTTCATCAATCACCAACACCGCGCCTTCAGGGGCGAACCGGCCAGTCAGCACATCAGTTACATCGATGACCGACAACTCGGCTGGTCGCGGTCCCTCGTGGCCAAGCTCAGGCGGAGCCCACCACGGCCGTGCCGGTCGAGATCCAGTGGCCACGATGATCGCGTCAGGATCAAACTCAACGATCGACTCTGACGTTGCTTCAAATCCGGTACGGATCTCAACACCGAGCGCTCGACATTCATGCAGTTGATTGCGAACTAAATCACCAAACTCGGCACGATTTGGAACTCGTGCCGCCCAACGAACCTGTCCCCCAGTTTCGTCATCGCGTTCGAGGACAACGACCCGGTGACCCGAATTGGCCGAAGCAATCGCCGCTTGCAGCCCCGCCGGACCACCACCAATGACCACCACCCGCTTCGTTGGCCCAACCCTGAGGTCTACCGACTGCAACGATTCGCGACCCGTGAGCGGATTTTCGATGCAACCGAGCCACCGGTTGAGACCCATCCGACCAACACATTCTTGATTACACGACAAGCAAAGGCGAATGTCGTGGTGGTTACCGGATCGCGCTTTCGCCGTGAAATCAGCATCGGCGATCTGACCACGAACGATCCCAATGAGATCGGCATGGCCTTGCGCGAGCGCTCGCTCAGCTTGAAGCGGATCTTTGAAGCGCCCAACGCCAACCACGGGCAGATCAACCGCTTTCCTAATCGCCGAAGGTATGAACATCGCGTAGTCCGGTGGAATATGCATTGATGCTTCAATCATGAAAAGCGACGCCGTCGCGACGCCGATCGACGTGTTGATGTAATCGACCATTCCGCTGGCTTCAACTGCTCGTGCGACCTCAACCGTTTCATCGATAGTTATTCCATTTTCGATGAGTTCATCACCGCAAAGCCGCACCCCAAGCGCTAAATCTCGACCGATCACTTCGCGCACGGCGGCAACGATCTCGTGCAGAAGGCGCGCACGATTTTCAAGTGATCCGCCGTAGTCATCAGTTCGACGATTCGTAGCCCGCGACAAAAACCCGCGGACAATCGACGAGTGGGAGCACTGCAGTTCGATGCCATCGAACCCACCTTGGCGACAACGCGCCGCTACATCCGCGTAGCCAGCGATGACTTCGGCAATTTCACCATGATCAATCGCTTTGGGTACTTCGCGAAACAACGGATCAGCCACCGCCGATGGACCCCATACGGGCAGCCGGGTGTACATCGAAGATGCTTGGCCGCCATTGTGATTGATCTGAGCAAAGATCGGCACGCCGTGTGCATGCACCGCATCAGTGATGCGGCGATACCCAGGCAACACGTCGTCGTGAAACCCGTGGATCATTTTCTCATATGGCCAGTCGGTGGGGTGCACCGAATGTTCCTCGGTGATGATCAGCCCCGCACCACCTGCGGCTCGCGCCGCGTAATAGGACGCGTGTTGCTCGGACGGCCGCCCGTTTTCGGCGAAGTTAGTGAGATGAGCCGCGAATACCACTCGATTGGCGACCGTCACTGGACCAATGGTCAAGGGATTGAACAGGTATCGGTACTGGCTTCCCGTCATAAGGTTCCCTCAGCGTCAATAGCTAGTGCCACGCGTCGCGCTTCAAGAACCGCTTCGTAGACCGTTCGAGGGGCAACGTTGTCTCCCGCGCGTCCATGACGAACGCCGACGGCGTTCCAAAGCTCATCGTTTGGCAGCATTGGTCCCGCGTCGATGACTAACCCACAAGGCAACTCGTTGGTCTCGCCGGTGAATCGATCCTCAACGATGACCCCTCCAGCGCGCACCTCACGCAAGATGGCATTTTTCACCACATGCACCCCAGCCCCAGCGAGTCGCACGTTTGCTGGCGCCAGATCTCCCGATCGGCTTAGCAACGTTCCCACGATGAGGTCAGGTGTGACAATGGTGACCGAAGCCGCTTCGGAATGGGCAACCTGTTCGGCGATTGACACGGCAATTGGACCACCAATCGGGTCCCAAATAACCACCGGATCAGCGGATTCCGATGCGGCAACCGGTGCGGTTCGAAGCTGGTCTCGCCCGCCAGCAAGGAACTCGTCAGCACTCAGAACTGTGCTGCCGGCAGCAACGTCATAGGTTGCGTCACCCCGGCGCCCGCCAGTGCAAAACACGATTGAGCACCCAGCAGATTCGGCCGTCGCAATAGCGTCGATTCCGACGTCAATACCGAGTTTGATGTTGACATTCAACCGCTCACATTCGCCAGCGAGCCACTCGACAAAGTGCAACAGACGTGCTCGCCCCGCACCTTGAGCGGCGGTGACAACCATGCCGCCAAGTTCACTTGACCGTTCACGAATCTCAACTCGATGGCCACGACCCGCCGCAACTCGAGCGCATTCAAGTCCGGCGACCCCTCCACCAATAATCATCACGTCGGCACCGGTTGGCTCGCTACTCGAACTCGTACCGCTGGGCTCGGGGTCAGCATCGTCCAATTCATGGCCAGATCGAGGATCAACCACGCAGCTGATGATCGGATTGCGGGCGTCGCGCACCTTGCACGTCTGATTGCAAAGAATGCAGGGCCGAATCTGATCGGCTTGGCCGTTCGCAACCTTGTTCATCATCGCTGCATCGGCAATTTGCGCCCGAGTCATTTCAACGCCATCACACCGCCCGTCGCCAATTGCCCATTCCGCCTGGCCGATGTCAACAATGGAACCTTGCCCAAACACCGCAACGCGTTCGTTGACCGAAGCTCGAATCGCGCCCACCAAATCCAGATTGAATCCCGGTTCATCGTGCCCGTCAGGGCGAGTTGCCCCAACCGAAAATATGCCTCCCCGCACCACGACCAAATAATCGATCCACGGCGACAACGCTTCGGCAATGTCCGCGGCGGCTTCTGGGACGATGCCAGCCCATGGTGCGAGTTCATCACATGACAATCGAAGGCCCACGATGCCGTTGCCAGCCCCAACTCGCACCGCATGCAACACCTCGCGGGCAAAGCGCATCCGGTCCGATCCGTAGTCATCGTCACGTACATTGGTAAGGCCAGACAGAAACTGCCTTATGAGGCTGTTCTGACCTGCATTGACCTCTACGCCATCAAGTCCGCTGCGCATGGCTCGCTCAGCCGCGTCGCCAAATCCGCGCACCACCGCGTCGATGTCTTCGATCTCCATCGACTTTGGCATTTCGCGCGTGTTGACTTCGGGTATGCCGCTCGGTGCCCAAAGCGGTAGTTGGCTATAAGCCGACGACCCCTGACCACCGGTATGACCAATCGCCGCGATCGCTAGCGATCCGAGGGCTTGGACCCGCGAAGCAAACGCCGTCCAACCCGGGCCGCATTCCTGAGCCAATGGGCATCGTTCATAGGGCCAATCGGAGTCATGAACTGACGCTTCTTCACACACGACTAGGCCAGCTCCGCCGGCGGCACGCCGCTCGTAATAGGCGAGATGCCGTTCGGAAATGCCGCGCCCGAATCCCAAATTGGTTTCGTGAGGACCGAACAAGACGCGGTTGGGTGCCACGCGGTCTCGCAGATTCAGCGGTTCGAGCACCCTCACGGTCTGAGTTTCACATGCCCTAGATCAATGGCCCAATCGTGGGAGCACGACATGACCATCATGGAATGACCATCACGGGCCGACCGAAGGCGTTCGCATCTGTTCCTTGAACCCTCACGACGAGAAACGACCAGGGTTGGCATCAGCACGCTGAGCAACATCGAAGCGACGCACCAATCGGTACGATTCGACAATTGGCGTGAGTTCTGTCGGAGTTGCGCCGTGCAAAATCACTGCGTCGGCGCCCGCATCGAATTGGTCAAGCACCCGATCCACACAAGCGCGCGGCGATCCGGTCGCTGACGCGGCAAGCCATTCCGCGGGCAGAAGCGTCTCAAGGTGTCGAAGTTCATCACTGGTCGCTTTCGCATCGAATGCTCCAGCAAATGAGCCGACCAAGTCGTCTTCACGGAATCGCTTCAGTACCTGCGGGTCCCAGTGGTTGACCCGAACCAGCAGGTCGCCGTATCCCTGCAGGTACGTCGCGAGGCGTCCCACCAACTTCTGCAAGCGTGCTTGCTCATCAACATGGTCACCGACGGTTGCCAACACGGACCAAATTCGTACCTCGGATGGATCTCGTCCCGCTTGTTCAGCACCTCGACGCACCGCGGCGACACTTCGCACAAGGGTTTCATCGGTGAAGAACGTATGAAGGACAACGCCGTTGGCAACCCGACCCGCGAACTCAAGGGTGTGCTCCGCCAAGGCAGTGATCATGATCGGGATATCCATGTCGAATTCCGGATCAAGAAACAACATCGGGAACGTTCCAGCCGGTCCGTCGTGACCGAAGATCGTCTCGCCATGCCATAGTCTTCGCAGCACATCGATGCTGTCTTCGAGTTGCGCCATGGTGATCCGCGGCAGCCCCATGACATCAAATAACGCGTCGAATCCGCGACCAAGGCCGAGAGCGAAGCGACCGCCGGTCAGCAGATGCATGGTGGATCCCATGTTCGCGGTCACCATCGGGTGGCGGGTGTTGTGGTTCGTTGCTGCGGTTGCAATGCCTATGGTCTCGCTCAGCGCACCCGTTGCGCCCGAAAGAATCGCCGCGTCCTTCGTGTTGAATCGCTCGGAAATAAACGCCGATCCCAACCCCAGTGATTCGGCGGCCCGCACCTCAGCCACCAGGTCGCGCGGCGAACCCGAATGACCAGCCAGGGTATAAAAACCCAACTCACCGAGAAGTTCAGCCATTGCACTTGGTTCGAGACTTGGGATAGTTCATCAGCACTGACCTCAAACTCCCCGCCTTCCGCGGCGCTTCCCTGGCCAATCTGCACGATCTACACGATCTACACGATCTACACGAGTTCCAAATTGTACGCGACGAGCGCGGCTCTAGCCTCGCCCAGGTCGCTTGGGACCAAAAAACGAGTCGATTGCTGCGGCTGACTGGCGGAACTCGCCCGGAACTCCTACGCTGAGTGTTGGCGCCGTCCCATTGTGGTTGATGGCCCCGCCCCAACTTGGCGGAGGAAGCATTGAGTTCCCAGTTAGTGGACTCGTCCTCGGCGTTCCAAACGTCGGGACCGTCCTGGTCATTTGAATCACTCGTCGTCGCTGATGCAGCGGGTGAGGCCGCGCCCGAGGATCGAGCGATTCTGGAGGCAAATCAAGACCGGTGGCGCTTCGTGCTCGAAGACCTGATCGAACTCACCGAGGACAGCCTCATGCGAGTTCGTCGAATTCCAGGTGAAGGGCGCGCTCAAATCGTCAGCGATTTCGAAGCCGAACGCGACCGTCTCGAAATCTCGCTCGCAATATTGACCGGTATCCCACTTCCAACCCCTGTCGTCCGTGAGTCAGTTCAAGGTGTCATTCAATTACAGGCCACTTGGTCGAACGGTGAACTTATTGCCTGGGCGGGAGGCGCGGGATGTCACCCATTGAGTGCCGATCAAGTTCGCGAACTGCTCGCTGAAACCAAAGCGACGTCGACTTGGGCAACCCATCAGGGCGTACCAATGCCAGGCGGAGGCCGAGCACCCGCGGTTGCGGCATCGGTGCGTGACGTCATCGGTTGGTTGGTCTCGCTTGCCGCGCAAGGCAATGCCATTGCACCCAACGCCGAGCAATCGGCAACCACCCCCCTCGCTCCTGGTCTGAAGTGGCTTGCAATGGTGGCTGCGTGGGCCGTCGAGCTCGTCGCCTACGGCCACATGGTGCCCCAACTCACGCTGCAGCCCGGGGGTCGGACCCCGGGCGAAAAATCGGGTTACGCCGTCGAGTGGACTCCAGCGTTGGTCGATCCGAAACGCCTCGCTCTCACCGCCGATCGACTTCCGGGTTCGGTCTTTGCACTCGACGTTCCGCGACCGGGTCACGAGATCGCCCACGCCGTATTGACCACCATGGTCGATACCATCTGTCGCTTGGGCATCGAGCGCCTTGAAGTTCCAGCGAGCCCCGATCGGCCCGGGACCGCACATGAGACTGCCGAGGCATTCTTGTCCCGCCTCGATGGCACCCGTTTTTATCCGTCGAAACGCGCCGCGTCTGAGTTGGCCGGACGACTTGAGCGGTGGGCTCGACCACTCGCGAAGCCGGGAACCGTTCGACTGATCGTGCAACTCGACCCCCCTGACGAATCCAATGCGTGGCACTTATCGGTTCTCGCCGATGGGATCGATCGCCATCCCGCCTTACTTGACCAAGCATTAGTTACGGCGCCGGTGGCCAAACGTCGCCAAGTAGAGACCGAACTCGAGCGGCTTGAGCGATTGCTGCCAGTTCTCGGTCGGCCCGGCGGACATCGACGCGGCGAAGTCATTCTGAGTCAGGACGAAGCATGGGAACTCATGGCCGATACTGGCCTCCAATTGCGATCTGCCGGTTTCGATGTGCGCGTTCCTCTGCTGGCCCGTCGCCGTCCGTCGCCGAAACTGCGGCTCGAAGCTGATCAATCAACGCCTTCGGTCGTGGGTGCCAACCAACTCGCTGACGTGCGTTGGTCAGTGCTATTCGATGACGTCGAACTCGACGCCGCTGATATCAAACGACTCGCCGCCGAAGCCCGACCATTAGTTCGTTCCCGCGGCCAGTGGATCGCACTCGACCACGCCGATCTCGCTGCTGCTGCTGCCGCGCTCAACGAACGCGGATCACAAACGCAACTCACTGGCGCCGAGTTGCTGCGTCATGCCCTCGGCTTGCAAGGAAATCCTCTCGCGGGTGGTCTCAGCATTGTTGGTAGCAACTGGGCTGCAGACCTCATGCGGCGCGCCGAGGAAATCCGAACCGAACCCATGGGCGCGCCCAAGGGATTCGCTGGCGACCTACGGAGTTATCAGGCTGAAGCGCTGGCATGGCTTGGCTTTCTCGAAGGCGCAGGCCTTGGCGGATGCCTCGCGCTCGACATGGGTTTGGGCAAGACCCCGACGTTGCTTGCCCACCTGTTGGCATTTCGTGGAAACGGGCCAAGCCTCGTCGTGGCACCGCCGGCGGTTGTCGGCAACTGGGCAGCGGAAGCAAAACGCTTTACATCTGATCTTCGTGTTGTTGTTCATCACGGTGCCGGCCGCAAAGCTTCAGCGGCGCTCGCCCGCGAAATCGCTCGCGCTGATGTCGTGCTCACGACCTACGGCACCGCCGTGCGCGACATTGATGCCCTCGCCGAAATCGACTGGCACCATGTCGTTCTTGATGAAGCGCAGACGATCAAAAACCCGGCTAGCGAGACCGCTCAACAACTTCGGCGATTGTCGGCCCACAGCCGGATCGCACTAACTGGCACGCCGATCGAAAACGGCCTCGGTGATCTTTGGTCGATTCTTGACTTCACCAACCCCGGCCTCGTCGGACCGCGACCCCAGTTCATTTCTCAGCTTTCCCACGATCGTTCGGCGATCGCTGAGTCCGACGACGGCGCGGCGCCAGCTAGCCGCGACGCCGGTGAAAGCGCACTGCGGGCGCTGAACGGCCTCCTAGTGTTCCGCCGCACCAAAGCAGAGCCGGCAATTGCCGCAGAGCTACCCGAGCGCATTGATCAGCTCGACCACTGCTCCATGACTCCGATGCAGATCGGCTTGTACCAGGCAGTCCTCGATCAGTTAGTCCTTGATGCCAGTAGCGACGGTGGACCCGCCAAAAAAGGTGCAGTACTCGCGGCGATCACCGCGCTGAAACAGATTTGTAACCACCCGGCCGCATACCAAGATGACGGCGAGCCGCTCGCTGGCCGATCCGGCAAGCTCAATCGCTTAGATGAAATTGTTGACGCTGTGTTTGCGGCCAACGAACGCGTGTTGGTCTTCACGCACTTCGCAAAGTGGGGCGTGAAACTTGCCGGTCACCTTTCCGAAAGAACCGGTACTACCGTCGAGTGTTATCACGGCGGACTTTCACGGCCGGCGCGCGACAAAATCATCGCCGATTTCCAAGCTGGTACCGGCGCGGGCGCCTTGGTGCTGTCGTTGAAAGCGGGCGGTACCGGCCTCAACCTCACATCGGCGAATCACGTGGTGTTATATGACCGATGGTGGAATCCGGCTGTTGAGGATCAAGCACGCGACCGCGTGTGGCGGATCGGTCAAACCCATACCGTGGTCGCACACCGATTGGTGTGTCCTGGCACCGTCGATGAACGGGTCGAAGAGGTCGTGGCCGGAAAGCGCCAGATCGCTGACCTAGTGCTACCCAAGAGCAGTTCAATCTCTGACCTCGATGCTTCCCAACTTCGCCAGGCGCTTGGACTCGCTTCCGACGAACTGATCGTGGACGAAGCCGAACCAACATCATTGAACGGTGAGCAATCATGAGCCGACGTCGTAAAAAACCGGTCGGCGCCCGCGCTGCTGCCGGAGCAGGTCCAAAGTTTTGGGGTCGAGACGGACTCATCGAGCCTTCGACACTCATAGTCCCGTCGCACGATCCGACTGCAATGATCCGATCACTTGGGCCACCCCCGCTCGGGACGCTGGCTGGTCCGGGCGAGCATTATTTGAACGCGGCGTTCGACAAAGCCGCCGGCGTCGCCGTCGCACTTGCTGCCGCCGGTGAATTACTTGACTTCACCAGCTTAAACGGTCCCGATTCTGACCGGTAAGAACCTGAATCCGCGCCAAGAAAGTCGCCACAACGATCTTGGTGCCGAGGCCCAGCTACTAGGGTGACGGTTCGCAAGGGATGGCGATGAATCGTTGTCTGCATGTGGTGCGAACAACTTTGAACTACCCGAAAGGTTTCCCGATGGACGACGCAGCAACGACCGCTACGATCGAAGCAGACGAACGTGATGACTCCGAGCTTCTCGAAGAGGAACTGCTCGTTGAAGAAGTCTCGATCGACGGCATGTGCGGCGTTTACTAGTCCAGTCGTTCTCCCGACCGAGACCGCAGGTAATCGATGACTTTCGACGCCACTAAGCCATACCGTCTAGACCCACGGGTTGCGTTGCGCCCCGAAACATTCGGGGCGCTCGCGTATCACTATGGGAACCGTCGCCTCACCTTGCTTCGCGCGCCCGAGTTAGCAGCGCTGGTTCGCTCAGTCGACCAGTTCGCCACCGTGCGCGACGCATTCACTGACATCGGCATAAGCAGCACTCGTTGGCCGGCGTTCGAAAAAGCGATTACGTCGCTTGAGCGTTCAGGTTTTCTCGCTGAACGCGACGACGCCATCCCAGTTTCGCGTGCAACCGATGAGCAAAGTCCAACTGCCATACACCCAGATTTTCCGTCGTGGATTGACTCGACTTTGGATGCTCCTCCAACGCGGGGAACGACCATGGCTGACCAACTGAAGACCGGCCTCAATGCGCCGATTTGTTTGACCTGGGAATGGACGTATGCATGCAATTTACAATGCGTTCATTGTCTCAGTTCGTCGGGCACCCGGGACCCTGACGAACTAACCACTGACCAGATGAAGCGGATCGTCGATGACCTCCATGATCTTGGCGTCTTTTATGTCAACATCGGTGGCGGCGAGCCGATGCTGCGGCCTGATTTTTTTGAGGTTGTTGAATATTGCGTGTCGCGTGGTGTGGGCGTGAAGTTTTCGACCAACGGCGGTTTGATGACGGCCGAGAAAGCTCAGCGATTGGCGTCGATGGACTATGTCGATGTGCAAATAAGTCTTGACGGAATCGACGAAGTCACCAACGACGCGGTGCGTGGTTCAGGCAGCCATGCCAAGGCTCGGCGAGCGATGGATCACCTGCGCGATGCCGACTTTGGTCAGTTTAAAATCAGCGTCGTCATGACCCGAGACAACATCGAACAACTTGATGGTTTCGAACAACTCGCGGAGCACTACGGGGCCGAGTTGCGACTGACCCGTTTTCGCCCATCGGGACGCGGTGCTGAATCCTGGAACGCCCTCCACCCAACGCAGACTCAACAACGAACGCTTTACACCTGGCTCCTTGAGCGACCCCACGTTTTGACCGGCGACTCGTTCTTTCACCTGTCGGCTTTGGGCGAAGCGCTTCCGGGGCTCAACTTGTGTGGCGCCGGCCGGGTGGTGTGTCTCATTGATCCGGTCGGCGACGTCTATGCCTGTCCATTTGTGTTGCATGACGATTTCAAGGCCGGCTCGGTCCGAGATGCCGGCGGTTTCGGCGAGGTATGGACGAACTCAACATTGTTTGCCGGCTTGCGCGAACCGCAGTCGGCCGGAGCCTGCGCTTCCTGCGGTGCCTATGACGCCTGCCAAGGCGGATGCATGGCAACGAAGTTCTTCACCGGTCTGCCACTCGACGGTCCTGATCCCGAATGTGTCAAAGGATTTGGCGAGGATGCCTTAGCCGGTACCGCGGTAGCGATAGTCCCGGTTTCCGGTACGTCAGATCATTCGTGGGCGCCGGTTTCGCTCGGTCGCACTCGCACCTCGGTTTAAGCGACGGGTACTGGGTTCGCCGACTTGCCCCGCTAGGAACCGTCGCTACCGACCACCGCTGACGGCGACCGGAGCACGATCTGTTCAATGCCGATTCCCGGGAATGCCAACGCGGATGCGAACAAGTCGACCAGTAATCGAGCCACATCGTCAGTCGCCATGGATTCCCGCTGCATCAGACCGTGTCGCAACCACGTCGCCACCACTGGCCCAAGGGCACGATGATCAAACGCGTCAGCAAATTCCGTAGGTTGGGTTTCGCCTAAAGCAATGCATGAAAACCGCATCTCGGGATGTTCAAGTTGCCAGGCTCGAAGCGATTCGGTCAGCGCCGCTTTGCTTGCCCCATACGCACCCAAACTATGACGCGCTTTCCCGGCGGTCTCCGATGACAACACCGCGGCGATCCCGCCCGGCGCAAACATCGTGACGAGGCTTGCCAACAGCTGTTGAAGGCCAATGACATTGGTTTCAAACACATTGCGCCACTCGTCATCGGTCATCTCGACCAAATGTCGCAGAGGGGCATAGCCAACGGCATAAAACAACAGGTCGATCGCTCCGAGATGTTCGATCGCGACCTCAACGATGCGCTGCCGGTCTTCGGCGATGCGTATATCGCCGGCAATTGCCCGCGGCGCATTTCCCGCGCCGCTGTCACCAATCGCCACGCCCGTTAGCAACTCATTCAGGCGATCCGATCGGCGGGCCGACACAACAACATCGGCACCGGACTTGATCGCTTGGATCGCGAATGCTCGTCCGACACCTGATGATGCTCCGACAACGAGTACGCGTTTACCTTCGATCGAAGTCATGTCGATGTCCCAGGTCCATTAAGCGATCCTGTTTCACCAAGTGGAACGAAACTGACCGGCCCTGCGAAATCAAGTTGATCCAGAGGAAGTCGATCGCTGATTTGGGGCTGCCGGCCAATCCGCATCGGGCTAAGCGGAGCGTCCACCAACAGTGTTCGCCGCCAATCCGCCGCAAGTTCGCCAGCCAACTGCCGCCAATCAGCAAGGGGTCCGGTGCCATCGTCGCCAGCCGTCAACCACGCCTGTTCTAGTTGCGCCCAAGTCGACCAATCTGGAATCGCCCAGATCAACAAGCATTCCGAATCGTTCACCATGGCAACCCGAAATGCTCCGATACTCGCAATACCCAGTTCGGCGTGACTCTCAACCGCGACATCACGCACCGCGTCAAGAAACAACCGTGCTGTTCCAATCGGCAACGTAACGAGTTCGTGAGCGTAGACCTCGCCACGAACGCCTTGAGCAACGAGGTCATCGATCGACCGGGTCCAAGGCTCGGGCACCACCACCCGGTCGATTCCACCACGCCGCATCGACGCGGCGGTAGCCCACCATTGCGCCAACGATGGATCTTGCATCCCCCCGCCACTGAACTCGTGGGTGAAGTTCGCAACCATTCCGTCCCACCCTTCGAGTTCCCACATGTTCACCACTTCAGGCCATCGCCCGGTTGAACCAACCGTTCCCCATACGCCAAAACACCGTTGATTTCGTTCGGCCATAGCTAGTGGACACCAGTTCGCGGTCATGTGGTGCATGTAACGCGACCGGTTATGACCGACGATGTCGATGAACTCATGGATATAGACCTTGTGGTTCGTTGTGGTCATGCCGGTTCGGCCACCGATTTCGTCTCGAGATATTCCTCGAACCCCTGCCGGCCCATTTCGCGGCCGATGCCACTTTGTTTAAATCCGCCAAATGGCACGTCAGGCCCGTACCAAAGTCCACCGTTCACTGACACGGTTCCGGTACGAATGCGACGAGCGACCGCGTGGGCGCGATCAGGGGAACCAAATACTGCACCCGAGAGTCCGAACATCGAGTTATTGGCAATGGCCACTGCGTCGTCGTCACCGTCATGAGCCAACACCACCAAAACTGGTCCGAAAATTTCGCACTGTGCCACCGTTGCTCCAGTATCGGCGACAACGAGGATGGTCGGCTCTACAAAATATCCAACCGGCAAATCCTTCGGAATGCCCCCACCAAGCACCACACTCGCGCCCTCACGCACTCCGGTGTCGATAAAGCCGAGCACGCTTTTTCGCTGGCGTTCGCTAATGAGCGGACCCATCATGTTGCCTGGGTCCGTGGGGTCGCCATAGGTCAGCGCCTGCATCATCGCGATCGCCGCCTCAATGCCTTCATCGAGTCGCTCGCGAGGCAACACGAGTCTCGTGGTGATTGCGCAACCTTGTCCGGCATGAGTCATTAATTGAAACGCCGTTGCGCCCGCGGCCTCCGCTACATCGGCGTCGGCAAGAACAACGGCGGCAGACTTACCCCCAAGTTCTAAGAACACACGTTTCAAGGTTGCGGCCGCTGATGCCATGACGGTCCGGCCTGTTGCCGTTGATCCGGTGAATGAAACGAGGTCGACTCGCGGATCGTCAGACAGCATCTGACCAACCTCGTGACCCGCCGATGTGACGACGTTGAATACTCCGGGCGGGATATCGGTTTCTTCCGCGGCCAGTCGCCCAAGGAGCGATGCCATCCAGGGAGTATCCGGAGCCGGTTTGAGCACCACGGTGCACCCGGCGGCAAGTGCGGGTGCCAATTTGGCCAAGTTAATTTGGGTCGGAAAGTTCCAAGGTGTGATTGCGCCGACGACCCCGGCTGCTTCATGAAAAACCGTGCGCTTGCTCGCAATGCCGAACGGGCGCGCGACCCCGAGGTCTTCGGTCCACGCATAGGACTCGGCTAAGTCGGCTACCCACTTGATGCCTTCGATCGGCGTTTCGAGTTGCGGACCTGAAGTCAGTGAAATTGGTGCTCCTACCTCGGCGACTGTTGTCGCCCGAAATGCTTCGACGTGTCCAGTCATGGCGTCAGCGAGTTGACGTAAACAGCGAACACGAAAACTCAGGTCGCGCGACCACGACGTCTCGTCGAACGCGACGCGCGCTGCTCCGATGGCAGCATCCATGTCGGATACGGATCCGTTTGCCGCTACGCCGATTATTTGTTCGGTGGCCGGATTGATGTTGTCGTAAACCGCGCCGCTGCGTGCACTCGCTAATTCGCCGTCGATCAGCATCCGTTCTTCATGCCACAGGTCATCGGCGCCAAGATGATTCGTCATCGTTCCATCCCGCTCCAGCTCTGGGTCATAGTGTCGAGGTTACGTGAAGCGTGAATCAGATCCGGCAAACACCGGACTGACTCGACCACGATGGAACGAAAGTAGAGGTGCTGACCAGTGAGATTTGATGGCAAGGTCGCGGTCGTGACCGGATCCGGACAAGGAATCGGCGAGGCATACGCCAAAGGATTGGCCCAAGAAGGGGCCAGCGTCGTTGTCGCCGATCTCAATGTTGCGCAATCGCAGCGAGTCGCTAACGAGATCGTCAATGACGGCGGCACTGCATTAGCGATCGAAGTTGATGTTGCCGATCCCACCAGTGCTGAAGCACTAGCAGCATCGACCGTTGCGGCATTTGGGGCGATCGATTGTTTGGTAAATAACGCGGCGATTTACGCCGGTATGAAGATCGAGTCACTGATGAAGGTTGATCTCGACTATTACCACCGCTTCATGGAAGTGAACCTCAATGGCGCGTTGATCATGACTCGAGCGTGCTACCGGGCGATGTCTCGGCGCGGCGCATCGATCGTGAATCAGTCGTCGACTGCCGCATGGATGGCGGGCGGCTTTTATTCGGTCGCCAAGGCGGGCATCAATAGCCTCACGGTAAATCTCGCGGCCGAGTTGGCCCATTACGACATTCGGGTAAATGCGATCGCTCCCGGCCCAACCGATACTGATGCGACGCGCACAGTCGTTCCCGAAATGTTCCTCGAACCAATCGTGCAATCGCTGATGATTAAAAGGATAGGGACCCCAGACGATCTCGTCGGCGCGTGCTTATTTTTATTGTCTGACGAAGCCCGATGGATGACCGGTCAAGTTGTTGCAGTAGATGGCGGTCAGATCATCCGCATCTGATGACCACCTGATGCCAGCGCATGTGGTCTCGCCGTTAGCCCTCGCGCCCGAACTTGGCCAGTAACCGAGTTTGTTTCGATGGCGCATCGCCGGCGGTCGGTACCTCGGCATCACCCGCGGCATCAGCTTTCGCGAATAAACGTTCAGAAATCACATCAACGAGTTCTGGGTCTAAGACTTCATCGGCGCCAATGCCACGAAGGACATCCCACGCATGGATGAACGCGTCCACCGTCATCTCCCAGCAATAACTTTTTGTCGCCGTTATCCCAGCCGACAGCGATACCTCGCCGTCAAGGGCTCCAGGCGCCGAGAAACACGCCAGTGCCTCGGTCGACGCCGCCGACCATGCGGCGATCGGATCAGTTCCGAGTTGGTCACCGTTGAACCGGTCGCCGATTTCATCGACCGTCGCTCCCTGTAACAGCGGCGGCACCCAAAGTTGTTCAACGGTCACGTGATTGATGACTTCGCGAACATCCCAGTGGCCACATGGCGTCGAGTTATGCCACTGCTGCCCGCCGACCAGTTGAACACCTTCACTAAAGCGATCCATGACCCGATTTGTCACCGCAATGAGTTCTGTCATGACGACAACCTAGGTCGAATGGGGGCAGTGCATTCGTTTGTCCGCCAGTTACTCAGGGGCAACTCCGACGTGCGAGAAACACGGAGAAACCCAACTCGCCGATGTTAGCGATCGCTGATACCATTTGGAACGGTACCAAAAGTACTCCAACAAACTGGTCTACCAACGTTGGTCGTCTTCGCCCACCTCAATGATTTCCGCGAAAGTATCGACCAATTCTGACCGCCGCAACCCCTCCGAAAACTAGGAGTACGTCGTATGTCCACGAGCGCCAGCACGCCCCCAGCTGCACCGATTCGCCGGCGGCCCCGAGTACGTTCGGTCGATGCCCGCAAACGACTAATCGACACAACCATCGCCATGCTCCGCGTGCAGCCATTTTCCGAAGTGACAACTCGCCGAATCACCAAGCAAGCCGGTTTGCCGCTTTCGGCCCTCTCGCGCAATTTTGGCTCGCTCTATGGACTGTTCGATGCGGTTGCAAAGGCGCTGTTGGATAACTTCACCTCCGCCCACGCCGAGTACACCGCGCTCGATGTGCTTTCAAACCCCGACGTCGTGCTTCGAACTCGCCTCATCGCGTGGATCATCGGCCAAGGCGGCGACCCCGTTGCGTTTCGGCCGGTCGGCGAATCACGCTCGAATTACATCGCCGAACGCCAGCAACGACTGACTGGGGCAAGTCCCCGAATGGCAATTGCCTGGGCCGAAATCGTCACCTTCATAGTTGAGGGTTACGCGGTTTTTTCCGAAACTCACCGACCGATCGGTGATCCCGCTATTTCAGATGCGATGGTCGTCATGTTTGAGCTCCAGAAGTCGTTGCGTGATCTCGAATTACAGCTCGGCTGGAACGAAAACTAGTTCCTACCATTGTCGGTTACGCCGGGATATCTCCTCGCAGCGTCACCCGCTGAATCACGCGATGTTGTTCACCGAAGTCGCCCACCACGGAATGCTGGGTCGATCGGTTATCCCAAAATCCGACGTCGCCAGCCCGCCAGTGATAGCGAACCGTGTAATCGGATTTGACCGAGTGTTCGTAGAGGAACCGTAACAACGCGTCACTTTCGCTTCGTCGAAGTTGCGAGATGTGTGAGGTGAATCCTTTGTTCACGAATAGGCCTCGCCGGCCTGTTTCAGGATGGGTTCGCACCAGTGGGTGTTCGACCGGCACGAGATCGCGCAACGGCTCACCATCCCAACGGCCTTCGCCGACGTGGGCCAACAGTCCCTTGAATTGCGTCCTTCCGTCATGCACCGCGGTCAAGCCCGCGAGAAAATCCTGCATCGCCGAACTCAGGCCATCGAATGCCGCCTGCTGATCGGAAAACATGGTGTCCCCACCAGCATCCGGCACTTCCACTGCCCGCAATATTGACCCGAGCGGCGGCCGCTTCATGAAGGTCACGTCGGTGTGCCAATCAAGGCCTCGGGATCGTTTCGCGACGCCACCATATGCCGCGCCCAATTGGGCCGATTTCGTGTAATCAATTTCGAACACTTCGGGCTGTTCAGCAATACCCGGAATGATCGGGTGACCGTCGGTCGGCTCACCGAATCGTTTCGCGAACGCCACGTGCTGCGCTGGATCAAGGTCTTGGCCCGGGAAGAACACCACCTTGCGATCCAGCCAAATCTGTCGAATAGCTGCGACCGTCGAATCATCGAGATCGGTTCGTAAGTCAATGCTTCGTATTTCGGCCCCGATCGTGCCTGACAGCAGGGTCACGTCAAGGCCGACTGCCTGGCTGATTTCTTTGAGATCCGAGGACTGAAGCATGCCAAAAGGTACACAGCCAAAATCATTCTTGCCCGCGATACATTCACACGCATGACTCGACATGGCGTAGACATTGATCGCACCGCCGAATGGGACTCTCTGCGCGAGAAGTACTTGATCCCTCCGGATCAACGGCCCCCGTCTTCTGCCCGTGGGCTCCACCACGCCGCATTCGTGTCAAGCGATGTCGAACAAACCATCATTTTTTACCAAGGTCTCCTTGAGTTCCCGCTTTTGACCATCTTTGAGAATCGTGACTATCAAGGATCGACCCACTTCTTCTTTGATCTTGGTCACGAGAACATGATCGGTTTTTTTGACTTTCCCGGTCTCGACCTAGATACCTACCGTGAAGTTCTTGGTGGTCATCATCATTTCGCCATCTCGGTCACCGAAGAAAAGTGGTTTTACCTCAAAGCCAAACTCGAGGCTGCCGACATCGCTCATCAAATTCACAGCCAAGACTCGCTCTATTTCTTGGGTCCTGATGGCGAACATCTAGAGCTCCTCAAGAGCCCATTGCGTGAGATGTACGGCGAAGTTTACGAGTGACCTCATCGCCCTCTGAACCGTATTGGGACCCATTCGATAAAGCGATCGATGCCAACCCTTACGACATCTGGCGACGGTTGCGCAACGACGCTCCGCTGTATCGAAATGACCGCCACGACTTTTGGGCACTAAGTCGATTCGAAGATGTTGAAGCGGCTAGCCGCAACCCAGCCCTTTTCAGTTCCGCCCACGGGACTGTGCTCGAGATCATGGCCGAGACGCCGATGCTTGGTGGCCAGATGATCTTCATGGATCCACCCGAACATACGGCGATGAGGAGTTTGGTGTCGCGTGCGTTCACCCCAAAGCGAATGGCTGAGCTTGAGCCCCGTGTGCGCGAGTGCGCCGCGAACTTGCTCGATGCACAATCGGGACGCACCTCGTTCGATTATGTCCAGGATTTCGCCGCGCCACTGCCGTCAATGGTTATCTCTTCGCTCATTGGCGTGCCCGACGGCGATCGAGAACAGGTCCATCAACTCATTGACACCCTTTTCCATATCGAACCCGATGTCGGAATGATCAACGACATTGCATTCGCCGCACGTATCGCCTTGTTCGAGTATCTGCGCGAATTGGTCGAGCGTCGACGTCATCACCCCGAAGACGACATGATCACCGATCTTGTCGATGCCGAGATCACCGAACCATCCGGTTCACACCGTCGGCTCACCGAGCAAGAGGCCACCGAATTCGTGCTGCTCCTCGTTGGCGCCGGCACCGAAACCGTGGCACGACTTCTTGGCTGGGCCGGAGTGGTCCTTGACGCTCATCCATCTCAACGCACGGCGTTGGCCGAGAATCATTCGCTGATTGCCAACGCCGTTGAGGAACTTCTCCGCTTCGAAGCGCCATCGCCGGTGCAGGGTCGTTGGACAACCGCCCCCGTCGAATTGCACGGCGAAACGCTCGAAATCGGATCGAAACTGCTGCTGCTTACCGGTTCGGCTGGCCGCGACGAGCGCAAATATCCTGGTGCTGACACCTTCGACATCTTTCGGTCATTCGACCACCACGTTTCGTTCGGTTACGGCGTTCACTTCTGCCTCGGAGCGGCTTTAGCTCGCATGGAGGGCCGAATAGGGATCGAAGAAACACTCAAGCGCTACCCCAAATGGCAAGTCGATCACCAACGTGCTCGGCGACTGCATACCAGCACGGTACGCGGATGGACCAACCTTCCTATTAGCGTCTGACAGCAAGTCAGAACTCTCGGAGGGCGCCATGACGGCCGAACTAGTCCAGCTCGAAATAGACGGCGCAATCGCCACGATCACCAACAATAATCCAGACAAGCGAAATGCATTCACTGATGACATGGATCAGCTGCTGTTCCAGATATTCGCTGAATTGCGCCAGCGTCGAGACTTGCGCGCGGTCATTTGGCGTGGCAACGGTCACTCATTTTCTTCAGGACGAGACGTTTCGGCCATCGGGGTCAAACAAGGTGACTTGACCCACCACGAACTCATGACCCGAGGCCACCACGGCATTTTGCAGATCTTTGATCTTGACGCGCCAATCTTGGTCGCGATGCAAGGTTGGTCAATCGGTGGAAGCTTTCAACGCGCACTGCTCTGCGACATTCGAGTCGCATCACAAGATGCTCGATTCATGTTGCCCGAAGTCGGCCACGGGGTTATTCCAGACACTGGAGGGGTCGCTCGACTGGTACAAATTTGCGGACCAGGGGTCGTAAGCGATCTCGTGCTCACGGGCCGGGTCATGGACGCGACCGAAGCGCTCGGCCACGGCATCGTGAGTCGAGTCGTACCGAACGGCGAACTTGACGCCACAGTTCACCAAATGGCCGAACGTATCGCTGCCGCCCCAGCGGTAACGGTGAAACTCGCGCGACGAGTCATCACACACCTCACCGAGCCCGAGGTGCGCGCGTCAATGGCCGAGGAACTCATCGGCCAAACGTTTCTCAATAGTTCCCATGACTACGCCGAGTTCCGCGCCGCTAGAGCCGAGAATCGCGACCCTCATTACACCGGAAGTTGACATGACTGACTCGACATCGCCTCCCGCTGATCCCAACGTTCGTTCACTGCCCGGGTTACCGGAGCCACCACCGATAGGCACCGCCGCGCTGCCTGCGGGGACCTACGCCGACACCACGGTTTTCGTCACCGGCGGCGGGACAGGACTCGGTCGCGCAATTGCCTGTGAGTTCGCTCGACTCGGGGCCAACATCTTCATTGCTAGCCGTAAGCCCGAGCATCTCGAAGCTGGACGTGTTGCGATCGAAGCCCTAGGAGCGCGCGTTGCGGTCGTGGCTTGTGACATTCGCGATCCTGATTCAGTCGCTGGTGCATTTGATGCCGCCGAGCAAGCATTTGGGCTTCCCGACGTGTTGGTCAACAACGCGGCAGCAAACTTTCCCGCTCCGGCCGAGGAGCTTTCGCCAAACGCGTGGCGGACCGTCGTCGACATCACGCTGAATGGCACGTTCAATTGCTCCAGAGATTTCGCCCGACGGCATCTGACTTCGGCGACGCCTGGCTCGATCATCAACGTCGGCGCCTCGTATGCCTGGACAGGTGGACCCGGGTTTGCTCATTCATCCGCGGCCAAGGCTGGGGTTAAAAATATGGTTGAAACGCTCGCCGTTGAATGGGCGCCATATGGCATCCAGGTGAATGGGCTGGTGCCTGGTCTCTTTCCCCACGACGACATGACAGCCGACATTCAAGGAAATCTCATTCGTACGACTGATAAAGATAGGTGCCAGCCTGCTTTGCGGGTGGGACGGCTACGCGAACTTGGGTGGGCAGCAACGTTCTTGGCGTCGCCATATGCTCGTTTCGTTACTGGCCATACCTTTGTAGTTGATGGCGCAAACTGGCAACGTCGTTCGCTCACAAATCCACCAGTAGTGACAATCCGAGACCAAATGGGAATCCAACAATTCGATCACGGCGATGACTAGCCGACGCGGTATCACAAGGAGCACGTGCATGTTGCGGCATACAACTATTCCACCCATTCATCGGATCGCCGGTCTCAGCCTTGTTGTCATAGCGATTGCCACATCGTGTTCGTCAACGAGGGCGAGCTCATCGAGCGCAACATCTGTTCGCTCATCAAGTTCTGCGGCGTTAGTTGCCCCCGAAGCAGTCCCCGCGAACCCTTCGGCCGGTTGTAGCGCCGCGGTGCCGGTTCCGGCCGGCGAATCCCAAGTTGACCTACCCGAAGGTTCCGACGCCCGATTTTACTTACGACACGTTCCCCCCGCACACAACGGCACGACGCCCATTGCGCTCATCATGGATTTTCATGGCTATAGCGAGGGAGCAGCGATTCACGAGCACATGTCTGCGCTCGGTCCATTCGGCGATGAGCACGACTTCGTCACCATCACGCCCCAGGGGCAAGGCGTTATTCCGCGGTGGGATTTCACCATCGACTCGACTGACCTTGCCTTCATAAGACATGTACTCGACAACGCCGAAGCCACCCTGTGTATCGACGAGAATCGGGTGTTCGTAACTGGATTATCCAATGGCGCGTTCATGACTTCGGTTATCGCGTGCGCGATGGCTAACCGGTTTGCCGCGGCCTCCCCCGTAGCCGGAATTCGATCGGTCGAGGGCTGTGATCCGTCGCGTTCGGTCCCGGTTATCGCGTTTCACGGCACCGCGGACCCATTTGTCGCCTTCGACGGAAGCATGGGTCCAGCCGCAGCAAAGTTGCCCGCCCCCGATGGATCGGGCCGCACGCTCGGCGAGATCGGAGCCGTCGATCCAACGGCGAAAGGTCCCACAATCCCCGAGATCACCGCATCCTGGGCTCAACGAAACCAGTGTGACGAATCGCCAAGCGAAACAGTCGTCGCATCAGATGTCACACTCGTTCAATTCACGTGCCCACCTGGTGCCGAAGTGGAGCTCTACCGCATTACCGATGGCGGGCACACGTGGCCCGGAAGCGAATTCTCAAAAAAGATCGAGTCGATTGTCGGCCACACGACTGATTCGATCTCGGCAAACGAGCTGATGTGGACATTCTTCTTAGCGCATCCGCTCCAGCCGGCGACTAGCGCAAACTGATCTTGCCTTGCTGCGCGTGAGACGATGCACCCGTGGATGAAACGCGGGTGGACCGATGGCTGTGGGCGATCCGGCTGTATAAAACTCGAACCGCCGCATCGGATGCTTGCCAAGGTGGACACGTTTCAGTCAACGGGATTTCGGCGAAACCCGCTACCCGGGTGCATGTCGGCGACCGAGTCGAAGCTCGCCTTGATCATCGAGACCGATTGCTCGAAGTCGTTCGCGTCATTGACAAACGCGTCGGCGCGCCAATCGCCGCGACGTGTGTCATTGACCACAGCGCACCGATCCCGAGTGACCCAACACCACCACCGCTCACACGTGAGCGAGGGGCTGGGCGACCCACCAAGCGCGAGCGCCGGCAAATCGACCGCCACCGCGGCCGGTAACGATCACTGCCTCGACATCGTCTCACGTTCAGTAGTAGCCGCAGCTTCGCTGGCGGCAACTGCGCTCGGCGAAATCAATTCGATGTCAACCCGTTCAAGCTTGCCTTCAAACGCGAACGGACTGGCATAGGCCAAGCTCACTGGAGAGCCATGGTCGAAACCAACGCTGGGACCAATGCTCGACAACATGCGCATGACAAATGGGATTTCCATCACGCCCGATGCCGCGCCGTTGATCATCAACGTGGCTTGGCCCGCGGTTCCGTGACGACGAAACTCGAGTCCGACTTCGGACTGGCCCACCGGAACCTCAACGTCAGAAGTGACGACGATGTGCTCGCCGAAACAGTTGTAATCAAAGACCAGTCGCTCGGATTGCAAGAAAATGCTGATTCCCGAGTTTTCGGTTCCCGCGGCATAGAGCACGCCGTTTTCGCCAGCAGAACGTTCAATGGCTGCGACGAGGTTCCAACTCCGCCCACCTATCGAAGCGCCAACTTGGGGCGGCAGAGGCGTCATCGGGGGCCGGTAGGAATACCGACGATCAGTCGAATGTGGCGAATGATCGCGGAACCGTGACCCGAACAGTTCAAGTGTGCGGTCGTCAAGCGGCAGGACTCCGTGTTCCTCGGCCTCTTGCCACCACATGGCGATCATCTCGGCCAGTTTTTCTGGCATGTCAGCGGCGAGGTCGTTGAGTTCGGAACGATCCACATCAAGGTGGTAGAGCTCCCATGTGTCATCGTCAAAATCCACACCCGGTTCGTGGCGGGTAACTGCTTTCCAGCCTTCGGCATACATCGCCCGATGACCCATCATCTCGAAATACTGCGCCTGCTTCTTCGTCGGCATATCCGGTGCATCGAAGGTGTACCGCATTGATGTCCCGGTTACTGGCATTTGCTCAAGACCGCGGTAGGTAGCAGCGGGGGTGATGCCAAGCACGTCATAAATCGACGGGACGATGTCGTTGACGTGATGAAACTGGTCGCGAATGCCGCCAGAATCAGAAATTGATGCAGGCCAATGCACAATCAGTGGCACATGGACGCCACCTTCATGTGTGTTCTGTTTGTACCAACGGAACGGCGTGTTGCCGACCTGCGCCCAACCCCAGGGGTAATTCGAATGACTATGCGGTCCACCAATTTCGTCGAGGCGCTCGACCGCTTCATCGGGAGTTTCGATGACAAAGTTGAAAAATTTCATTTCGTGCAAAACGCCAAATGGGCCACCTTCTTGACTGGCGCCATTATCGGAGAGCACGAAAATCAACGTGTTATCGAGTTCGCCAAGTTCTTCAAGCGCGGTGACGACTCGGCCGATTTGTGCGTCAGTGTGATCTAAAAATGCCGCGAACGCTTCCTGTAAACGGGCAGCCAACCGGCGATCGTTCTCAGGCATTGTCGCCCACTCTTCGACGCCAGGGTTTCTTGGCGCTAGCTGGGTATCGGGGGGGATGACGCCAAGTTCAATCTGACGGGCGAACCACTCGTCACGAGCGACATCCCAACCTTCGTCGAAGCGGCCTTTGTATTTTTCAACATACGACGCTGGTGCTTGGTGCGGCGCGTGAGTCGCACCAAACGCCAGGTACATGAAGAATGGTTTGTCGGGACGTATGGACTTGGTGTCGTGCACAAATCCAATGGCGTGATCGGCCAAATCCTCACTCAGGTGGTACCCGTCGGCCGCGCTACGCGGTGGATCAACCGAATGGTTGTCGTTGATCAACGCGGGGTGGAACTGATCAGTTTCGCCATCGAGGAAGCCGTAGAAGCGGTCAAAACCACGTTGGCATGGCCACTGGTCAAACGGGCCGGCCGCCGAAGCATTTTCCATTGGGGTCAGGTGCCACTTGCCGAGTCCGAAGGTCGCGTAGCCCTCGTCTCGAAGTACCTCAGCCACTGTGGCGGCATGGTTCGACATGTGACCCCGCATATGGGGGTAACCAGAGCTGAAGTTCGCAACCGATCGCATGCCAACTTCGTGATGATTGCGACCGGTCAACAACGCCGCACGAGTTGGTGAACACAGTGGCGTCACGTGGAAGTTCGTGTAACGCAGTCCACCGGCCGCTAAGCGATCGATGTTGGGAGTATCAATGGTCGAGCCGAAGCTACCGAAGTGCGAAAATCCGAGGTCATCAAGCAATATCACGACCACATTGGGAGCATCGTCACCGGGATACTCAGGAGTTGGCCACCAAGGCTTTGACTCGGCATGGGTACGGCCGATCTCGCCGTCAAATGGTTCGTACTGCTTCATGTTCACCCCTGCTCGACGTGAATGCGGGCTCGCAAACGTACTTTTGGCACTTTAGCTGCCACAAGATCTAGCTGCCACAAGATCTAGCTGCCAC
>JBAXIB010000018.1:0-71738 GCA_037138595.1 Actinomycetes bacterium
GTCGTCGCAGCCTCAGCGCTCGCAGGCGTTGTTGTTTCGCCGGCCTTGACCAGCTGATCTATCGAGCCCTCAAGTGGCCCGCGACGCGCTCCGACAATTGCCTCACGATCACTTTGACCAGCGATGGGCGCTGGACCGCCTCCGGGTTGGGTCACCAGCGCAACATCAGCGGAAATATCGGCAATTGGATGGTTGATGCGTTGCACCCAATTAGCAACTGTCACGCACGACAGCACGAAACACACCGCAATGAAGAAGATGCCAATACCCGAGGTCACTCGTTCAGTGAACCGCTTTCCGAAAAAGAGGATCAACAAGAACGAGACCGTCATCAGGCCCGGAATGACCCAGACGTGAGTCAGCATGAATGGTTGGTTCACAGCATCGGTCAACGCATCAACCCTTCATCAGATCAATGTCGTCGACATCAATGCTGCGACTATTTCGATACAGCAGGAGGATCAATGCCAAGCCGACGCCAACCTCAGCTGCCGCAATGGCGATCACGAATAAGGCAAAGACCTGCCCCGAAACATCGAGGCCTTGGTCGAGACTCGAATGGTAGGCGCCAAAGGCAACCAAATTGATATTCACCGCGTTCAAAATCAACTCGACTGACATGAGCACCATGACGCCGTTTCGACGCGCCAAAACCCCATAGACCCCAACGCAGAACAAGATGGCGGCAAGGAACAGAAACTGGTTTAACAGCATCAGTCACGCCTCGCGATGACGATCGCACCAATAAGTGCTGCCAATAGGACCACCGAAATGACCTCGAATGGGATGAGGTACGAAGAAAAAATCGAAGTGGCAACGTTTGATGTCGTCTGTACCTGCATGACTCCGAAGTGGCCGTCTCGATAGGCCTTCCAGAGGGTGTAACCCATCACGCCTAGCAACAATGCCGCGATGGTGGCGCCAACAACTCGCTGCTCGCGATTGCTGTCGTCTAGGTCGCCGGTAGGAGCTCGAGTGAGCATGATGCCGAACAAGAACAGCACCACGATGGCGCCGATATAGACCAGCACTTGGGTTACCGCGACGAACTCAGCGGCGAGGAGGATGTATTGCCCGGCCACGCCGGCGAGCACCAGCACCAAGTACAACGCGGCATGCACAATGTTCTTGGTCGTGACGACTCGGACCGCGGCAAACACCATGACCGCGGCGATGACGTAGAACGCAATGTTCTCGGCAACCATAAGTTCCGCCATCATCGAAACAGGCTTCATCAGCTCGGAACCTTCTTGACCTTTTGTTCCGAACCAGCTTCGTAGGATTCGAATTCGGGGACCGTCGTCATCCACTCACCTAGACGCGACTTGTCATGTAACAGATCAGCAATGCGGGGTTCGGAATATTCGTACTCGGGACTCCAAAACAGCGCGTCGAATGGACAAACCTCGACGCAAATGCCGCAGTACATGCAAAGCGAGTAGTCAATATCGAATCGGTCGAGTGCATTCTTCTGGCGGGGTTTGCCACCTTCGCGCCGAGGCGGTGCGAGGTACTTATGAGCCTCGATGTAAATGCACCAATCGGGACACTCACGCGAACACAACATGCACGACGTGCAGTTCTCCTCGTGCAACGCGATTACCCCACGCGCCCGAGGTGCGGGGTCTTCTTTCACGTGCGGATAATCGACCGTCACCGGTCCGCCACCGCGGCTATCGGGTTTGAGGGTCTTGACCATTTCGCCGAATGTGACCCCGAGGCCTTTAATGAGGCCAGGAACTTGAGGCATCAGAACACCACCTTCAAAATGCCGGTTACCAGAATGTTCACCAGTGCAAGTGGGATCAGCCACTTCCACGCAAACGCCTGCAGTTGATCTTCACGAAAACGTGGATAGGTGAAACGCACCCAGAAAATAATGAATGCCACGATCATGATCTTGGTGAACAACACAATCGGCCCAAGGATCCAATACGCATTGCTCGAGATATCGACGCCGGGAATCCAGAAGCCGCCGAGGAACAAGGTTGCGGCGATCCCGGCGAAGACGAAGGCGGTCGCGAACTCGGCCAAGAAAAAAAACAAGAACCGAAAGCCGGAATACTCCACCTGGTAGCCACCGACTAGCTCGGATTCCGCGACCGGCATGTCGAACGGCGGTTGCGTGAGTTCTGCTTGGACTGCGGCCATGAAGATAAAGAATCCGATGAACTGCGTGAGGATAAACGGATTGCCCAGCGCAGTGAAACCAAAAATTGCGCCATTGGCCTGCGCTGCCACGATGCCATTTAAACTCAACGTGCCCGCTTGAATGACCACTCCCACCACCGCGAGCACCATCGGCAGCTCGTAAGCGATGAGCTGCCCTGCGGCGCGAATTGCTCCGATAAGCGAATACTTGTTGGCCGATGACCAGCCCGCCATCAAGATGCCGATCACGCTCACCGACGAAACTGCGAGCGCAAAGAAGATTCCGACGTCGAGATCCTCAACGACGAGATGCTGACTTGCTGGCAGCACGACATACAACAACAGCGTCGACAACAACACAACGATTGGCGCAGTTTTGAAAACGAATCGATCGGCCTTATCGGGGATCAGGTCTTCTTTCTGCATGAACTTCGCGCCATCGGCAAGTAACTGCAACAAACCTCTCGGGCCTGCCTCTTGCGGGCCCTTTCGGCTTTGCATCCAGGACATGACTTTGAACAAAAACACGATGCCGAAGATGAGCGCCGTGGTCGGAACAAGAATCGTGACGATGAGGAGCTTGATTGCCGTCTGTTGCCAGTACGCCAAATCAATGGACGCGAACAGGTGAGTCATCGGTCGATATCACCCAAAATGAAATACAAGCTCGCCAAGATCGTTATGACGTCGGGGATGTACGCGCCCTTACAAACCCAAGGCACAATTGACACGTTATTGAACGACGCTGAGCGAATCTTGACCCGGAACGGGACCAAGTCGCCTTTGCTCACGACGTAATAACCCATCTCGCCGAGTGGGTTCTCAGTGGCTACCCAAGCTTCGCCTTCCGGCACCTTGATGATGCGCGGAACTTTGGCCATGATCGGCCCACTGGGGATGTTGTCGAGCAATTGGTCGACAATCTTGGTCGCTTCGCGAGTCTCTTGCAGCCGGATCCAGGATCGAGCGAACGAGTCGCCGTCGGGATGAGTCCAAACCTTCCAATCGGCTTGGTCATAGACCAATCCCTTTGGGCAGTTGTCACGACGCAAGTCCCAGTCGATTCCACTGGCTCGAGCGTTCGGACCTGACAGGCCATAAGACTTGGCGACATCGGCGGGGATGACACCGACGCCACGCGTGCGGCGCTGGAAGATTTCATTGCCAAACAACAAGTCATCGGCTTCATCACAGAAGTCCCGCATTTTTGCCATCGCCGCATGTGTTTCGGCGATCCAGCCCTTCGGCAGATCATCCTTAATGCCGCCAATGCGGTCGAAGTTCGGGTGGAAACGACCACCAGTGACCGCTTCGATCTGGTTCAGCACGAACTCGCGATCGCGAAATGAGTAGAACCCGATCGACAATCCACCAAGTTGGATTCCAAGGTCGCCGAGGAAAAGGCTGACATTGGCTAACCGGCTGAGCTCGAACAAAATGGTTCGGATGTACTGGGCACGAGGTGGCGCCTCAACATCCATCAGTTTTTCGGCCGCGAGGATGAATGGCACTTCGTTGGCAAAACTTCCCAGCCAGTCGATCCGATTGATCAAGGTCGTGACCTGGGGATAGGTACGGACCTCAACGAGTTTTTCGTAGCCACGATGCATGTAACCCGCGATGGGTTCACACGACACCACCTGTTCGCCATCAATCTTGGCCACAATCCGCAATGTGCCGTGCGTGGCAGGGTGCTGGGGCCCAATGTTCAACGTCATTCCGTCGACTTCGAAGTCAACGTTTAGACGGTTGTCAGCAGCGCGTGCGGCGACTGACGCCAGCTGGTCGCGATCGGTTATCGCGGTCATTCGGCTGATCCTTCTTCTTCATCGGCATCATCATTGTCGCCGCCGGGCATTGGCTCGACGTCGACGATCCCGGGCCATGGCTTAACCCGCCGGGCCAGGAGCGGAAAATCCTTGCGCATGGGGTTGCCCTCGAAATTTCCTGGCAAATACATGTTCACCAGATGGGGATGACCCACGAAGTTGATTCCAAACATTTCGTAGATCTCACGTTCATGCCAATCGGCGCCGCGATACACCGATGACCACGTGTCGATCGAAAAATCATCATCAGGGAGGTCGACCTTCAAGGTCAAGCCGTGGCCCTGTTCAATTGAAGTAACACGAGCGAACACCTGCATGCGGGTATCGCCGCCGGCATAGCCGGAAACCATCGGCGCTGGGTCCTTCAACGTCTGACCATGCACGACATTGTCTTCTTGGCTGTCCATGTCGCGCCCAAACGGCGACGGAAGCCAGTCGATCGCTGAAAGAAAATCAAAAAAGGTGCATCCCAACTTGGCTTTGACCACCTCGCCGGTGGTCACCCACGCATCGCGAGTAACCCGCACCCACAGGTCATCGTTCGGCCGAATATGTGACCCAACCACGGCATCGCCAAGTTCGCTTCGCATGATCTGGAGCATTTCCTCGCGGTGCTCGTCAATCACGGTCGGCTCATCGGCCACGACATCGTTGCTCACGTCAGTCTCGTTCGCGTCAGTCGATGACAATTGGCTCACCTCGCCATCGCTGTGAGATGTCCTCGTTTTGGATGCGCTCCTGCAACAACAAAATGCCTTCAAGCAACGCTTCAGGACGCGGCGGGCAACCGGGTACGTAGACGTCGACCGGAATTAGTTGATCGACGCCCTTCGTTACTGAGTAGCTATCCCAGTAAGGCCCACCACAATTAGCGCAGCTCCCCATACTGATCACATATTTTGGGTCAGGCATCTGTTCATAGAGCCGAACAATTGCGGGCGCCATCTTGTCGGTCACCGTTCCCGAAATCACCACGAGGTCAGCTTGGCGCGGACTGGCGGGAAAAGGAATGACACCGAGGCGCATCACGTCATAACGCGGCGATGCAAATGCCGCGCCCATCTCAATAGCGCAGCACGCCAATCCCCACTGATAGACCCAAAGGGAATATTTACGACTCAAGTTGAGCAAGCTCGTAAGGGACTTCGGCATCTTGCCACTCTCGACTAGACCCACCGGAGCACCTTCTTTCGCCACGCATAGGCCAAACCGAGAGCAAGGATGAAAATGAAGATGATCATCTCTACCAAACCGAAAACACCGAATGTTTCGAGCCCAACTGCCCACGGGAAGATGAATACCGCTTCAACATCGAACATCACGAATAACAAGGCGTAGACGTAGTAACGCACTTGGCTCTGTGACCAACCCGAACCAACAGGGTCAACACCGCTTTCATAGGTGAGATATTTCTGGGGCTGCGGACGGTCCGGACGAACTGCTTTCCCTATCGCCCCGAGGACCAATCCGACGAATACCAAAGACAGACCGCCTACAAGAGCGACCGTCAGATATTGGCGCACGAAATCTGAGTACGACATCGTTGATCGACCCTACTGACCTGAGGTAGTAGCCACTAAATTTGGGCTGGTTGCGTGGGACAGGGGATACATCAATTTCCTAACTGCTGCAGCTGATTAGCGATCGGATCGGGGACGGTTCCGTTGGGTGTGCCCGGCCCCGCAATCGGCGAAGTAGGTGCAGGAGGTTCGATGAGAACCGGCACACCCTGACGAGCTTGGTTGACCAAGAAATTCGGGAACAAACCGAACCCCAAGGTGAACACGACACAGGTGCCAATTGCCACCCGCGCCGCCCACCCAACACTGATCGGCCCAACGCTTGGCGCATCGCTTTCAGTGCCCGTCAGGTACATCGCCACGATGATTCGCAAGTACAACACCGCAGCGATCACCGCAGTCACCATGGCGAACACCGCTAACCAGAAATACCTCGCCTCGGTAATCGCACCAATCGCATAGAACTTGGCAAAAAAACCAGTGGTAAATGGAACGCCCGCTTGGGCCAACAAAAACACCACGAGCGCGGCAGCAAGGAGCGGATTCGACCGAGACAAGCCACGATAGTCCGACAGCGAAGTGCGTCGATCACCCCGTCCCGATACCAAACTCACGACGCCAAACGAACCAGCGACCATGAACGCGTAAGCGACCAGATAAAACAGGACTGCTGAGGTTCCCGCAGCGCTTGCTGCCGACACGGCCATGAGGATGAAACCGGCGTGATTGATGGACGAATAGGCCAACATTCGTTTCACGTTGGTTTGCACGATCGCGATGACTGATCCAACAAACATTGACAACACGGCGAGCGCAATGAGCAGCGGTCGCCAGTCGGTCACGTAATTGGAGAATGTGAGTACGAACACTCGAATGAAGGCTGCGAATGCCGCGGCCTTTACCGCCCCAGCCATGAATGCAACCGACGGCGTCGGAGCGCCGTCATACACATCAGGACTCCACGAATGGAACGGCACCGCCGCGATTTTGAATCCGAGTCCGACGATCACCAAGGCCAAGCCCATCAAAATCAGCCCGTTATGCATCGGCACGTTGCCAGGGATTGTTTGACCACTCGAGCCCACGCTGGTACCAAAAAAGTTGCGAATCGCGATGAAATTAGTTGATCCCGTGCCGCCATAGAGCAGCGCGATGCCGTAGAGCAAGAACGCCGACGAGAACGCTCCGAGAATGAAGTATTTCAAACCGGATTCCTGTGATTGCGCCCGACGAAGGTGCATCGCGGCCAGGACGTAGGCGGCAATCGACAATGTTTCCAACCCCAAAAACATCACAATGAAATCATCAGCCATCGCCATGATGACTCCACCCGCACCAGCGATCAGCAAGAGGGCATAGAACTCAGGACCGTTGAGAGCTTCACGGCGCAAGTACCCATCACCAAGCAGCGCGCCTAGAACGACCGTGGCGCAAATGACGACGCCAACAAACAAACTGAATCCATCGATACCGACCGCGCCCGCGACCGTGCTAAACGGACCCTTCGGTGTGGAAGCCGAAATGTTCCACCACAACAATTCGTTCCAACCTTGCACCCTGGCCCAAAGCGGAACCGCCGATACGGCAGCTATCAGGGCCACGACAACCGTGTAGGGCGCGTACCAACGAGTTTGCGGACCCTTCGGAGTGAGTGACGCGATCGTGAGGAGCAAAATACCCCCGACCAACAACACCACTACCGGTGCGAGGCCTGACCAGGCCACCTCGGGAGTAGCTATCGGAACGATCGGGGTAGTGACGCCAAACACATTCAGAGCATGTCCATTCATGGCGTCGGCTCCGAGGCATTGAGGTCCGGAACCGGCTGCAAGTTCTCGCCATCTTGGGTCGTCGCAATCCGGAAGCTGTCGTTGCCTGAATCTCGAGTCGCTTCTTCAACATGGACCAAGATTCGGTCAACTGATGGACCGATTCGGTCAAGCACCGGCTTGGGGTAGACGCCGAGGAACACAATCAACAAGACCAGTGGGACCATCACCAACTTTTCGGCCGTTACGAGGTCCGGGAAACTCTTGTTGTCTTCATCCGGTTCGCCATGGAAGACCCGTTGATAAGCCCACAACATGTAAAGCGATGCGAGGATCGCGCCCGTGGCGGCAACCACGGCCCACCAGGGATGGGAGATATACGTGCCAAGCAGGGCAAGGAACTCGCCCACGAATCCGCTCAGCCCAGGTACGCCGATCGACGCCAACATAACGAGCGTAAAGAGCCCCGCGAAAACCGGAGCGACACTTTGGATGCCCTTGAGTTTGTCGATGTCGTAGGTATGACGACGCTTGTACAAAAACCCCAACAAGATGAAAAGCGCTCCGGTTATGACGCCGTGATTGATCATGATCAACAACGCGCCTTCAAGACCCTGGGTCGTGAGCGCAAACAGACCGAGAATGGCGAATCCCATATGTGATACCGACGAGTACGCCACAAGTCGTTTGAGATTTTTCTGCATCGCCGCGACAACTGCGCCGTAGATAATGCCAATTGTGGCAAGGGTCAACATGACTGGTGCCGCCCATACCGATGCTTCGGGAAACAGGTACAAGCCGTAACGCATGAATCCATAGGTTCCGAGTTTCAGCAGCACGCCGGCAAGGTCGATAGATCCTGCCGTCGGTGCTTCGGTGTGAGCATCGGGAAGCCATGTGTGAAATGGAAACACCGGAGTCTTGACCATGAACGCCACGGCGAAACCTAGAAAGAGCCAACGCATTGTGCCCTTGTCAATCGAGTTGCTAGCCACCACCTTGAGCAGGTCGAAGCTAATCCCACCGTTGTCACCAGCACTGGCCAACGTTGCCAGCGAAACAATCGCTACCAGCATGAACGCTGAGCCCAACATCGTGAACAAGAAGAACTTGGTTGCGGCATAGACCTTGCGACCATGTCCCCATCGGCCGATCAAGAAATACAACGGCACGATGGTGAGTTCGAAGAACAAGAAGAACAACAACAGATCCAAAGAGACGAACACACCGAGACACCCTGCTTCGAGCAGCGTGATCCAGAGGTAATAACCCTTTTCGTCATGATCGGGTTTCGCGGCCAACAACGCGATCGGGAACAACACCCCGGTAAGCACCACAAGGAAGAGCGAGATGCCATCGACTCCGAGGTAGAACTTGATGTCGAATGCCTGAACCCACGTGTGCTCGACCACGAACTGAAAATCGGGATCACCCGTCTTGAACTGATACAGCACCCACAAGCTCAATGCCCCGGCCGCTGCTGCGCTCACGATGGCGATCAAACGATGTAAATCAGGTCGCGAATTCGGCACCAGCGCCATGATCAACGCGCCAAGAAGTGGGATGACAACCATGGCTCCCAAAATGGGGAAACCTGACGCCGCCGGAGCAGCTTCTGCGAGCGCAAACACTGTCGGCATCACCACGTCACCCTCGTCAACACGAACAGCAGCAGCAAGACTGCTCCGATGGTGATTGCCATTGCATAGGAACGAACCAATCCGCTTTGTGTTTTGCGGATCATCCCGCCTGCACTTCGGGTGATCGAACCGACACCATTGACGGCACCGTCGATCACATGGCCATCAACCCACGCTACGCCGGCGAAAAAGACCCGACCGGGGCGATTCATAAAATCGCTTACGGCAAGGTCGTAATACCAACCATTGAGAAACAGTCGACGTTCAAACACGTTCGCCGGAATCTTGTGGCGTTGATAAACCGCGTATCCCAATCCGATGCCGCTGACGGCCACGATGGTCGAAATCAGCAGGAGGCCAACGATGTAGGCGTTGCTGTTGTTGAGTTCAACGCCAAATTGACCAGTGACCGGTTCGAGCCAGTTCTCAAGCCAATGGGGGGTTCCACTAAACGGCAGATTGATGAATCCGGCTAGAGCCGCCAGGACCGCAAGCACCACGAGCGGGGCCGTCATCATCCAAGGCGACTCATGCGGGTGGATCTCGCTGGCGTGCACCGGCGGCGTCACAATGTCGGCATCGCTTTGCGCTTCGATCGTTGACGGTTCGATCGGATTATTCCAACGTGCATCGCCATAAAAGACCAGGAAGACTTCACGACTCATGTAGAACGCAGTCAACAATGCGGTGAACAAACCGATCGCGTACAGCGCGGGACTGCGGTGGAGCGCGTAGGTCAAAATCTCATCTTTCGACCAAAATCCCGAAAGTGGAACGACACCGGAAATCGCCAGCCACCCGACGATAAATGCTCCGGCGGTGATTGGCATCAATTTTCGAAGCGCCCCCATTCGCCGCATGTCTTGCTCGCCATCTACGCCGTGCATCACCGAACCCGCACCCAAAAACAGCAACGCCTTAAAGAACGCGTGGGTAATCATGTGAAAAATGGCTACCCAATAACCACCGACGCCGACAGCCAAGAACATGTAACCCAACTGGCTTACCGTTGAGTACGCCAACACTTTTTTGATGTCGGTCTGAGCGATGGCGATCGTTGCCGCCAACAACGCAGTCAAGACGCCTATCCAAGCAATCGCGGTACTCAACCACGGCGACGCTGCATGAAGCATCGGGTTGATTCGCACCATGAGGTACACACCGGCGGTCACCATGGTCGCGGCGTGTATCAGCGCTGAAACCGGAGTCGGGCCAGCCATCGCGTCAGGAAGCCACAGATACAACGGGAACTGCGCCGACTTGCCAACCGCCCCAATGAACAACATCAACGAAATCAACGTTGCAGTCGTCGTCGCAACGCCTGGGGAAACCGGCAGGAACTGGGTGTACTGAATAGTTCCGAAGGTGAACCAGGTTATGAAAATGCCCACCATGAATCCCCAGTCGCCAATGCGATTGGTGATGAACGCCTTCTTGCCCGCCGTCGCGTTTGGCAGTTTCTCAAACCAGAACGAAACCAAGAAATACGAGCAAACCCCGACACCTTCCCAACCGAGAAAGGTAATGAGCAAGTTGTTTCCCAGCACGAGCATGAGCATGGAAAATACAAACAGGTTCAAGTAGAGGAAGAACTTCGAGAACCGAGGGTCCCCGTGCATATAGCCAATGGAATACAGGTGAATCAACGCGCCGACGCCGGTGACAAACAAGATCATGGCGCTCGACAGCGGATCGAAGAGGAACCCAACATCCACGTTGAATCGACCAGCCGGAATCCAGGTGAACAACACCTGACTAAAGGTGTTGTCGGGCTGACTATGCAGGCCGATGAAGGCCAATAGGGCTACGACGAATGAGCCGCCGACCATCGCTGTCGCGAGCCATCCAGCTGCCGGTTCGCCCAAGCGCTTACCGAAACACAACAGCAAGAGAAATCCGACCAACGGAAGGGCTGGGATCAACCACACGAGAGAGACCATTGGATTCGCGCCTAGCCCCTCAACGCCGAAACGTCGTCGATCGTGGCGTTCGGTCGCCTACGCGCAACCGCCACAATGATTCCAAGCCCCACGACTACTTCAGCAGCAGCGACTACCAGCACGAAGAACACGATGACCTGTCCTCCGACGTCGTTGAGCATTCGACCAAACGTCACGAAGGTCAGATTGACGGCGTTAAGCATCAACTCGACACACATCAGCATGACCAGCGGGCTTCGCCGAACCAAAAGTCCAACCGCGCCAATGGTGAAGACCATCGCTGCGAGCACGAGGTACCAATACGGCTGGAAGCCCTGGGTTGCGGCAACAGAATTCATGCCTCAACCTCTTCTGGTTCATAGCCGTCATCGTCCATTGACTCCGGTTCGGGCAACGGCTCATAACTGGACGGACGCCGCGCCATTACAACTGCACCGATCACCGCGACTGTGAGGAGTCCAGCAGTGATTTCAAACGCGAAAATCCAAGTGGTAAATATCTGACGACCGAGCAGTGCGATGTTGGAGGATTCGCCCGACAGCGCGGCACTCACCGACCGTCGGCCAGTTACAAGTGCATCTCGGTTGATGATGAACACACTCAATAACGAACCCAGCAACGCGAATCCGGCAAGATAGGCAAGCGCACGTTGGCCGACAATGGGATCGACTGACAAGTCATCTTCGGTGTCGACGCCGAGCAGCATCAGCACGAAAAGAATCAGCACCACGATGGCTCCGGTGTAAACGATGACCTGTACGACAGCCAACAGTTGTGCGTTTTCATTTAAAAACAGCACCGCCACGCCGAACAACGTCGCGACCAAACTCAGCGCTGAATGCACCGGGTGTTTCGACAGCACGACTCCGCAGGCACCGATGAGGACGATGGCCGCGCACACGATGAAAATGGCAGCTTCCAAGGTTAATGCCCCCCGTCTTCGGTCTCGGGACGGGACCTCACCGGAGCGGGCCGATGCGCGGCGATACCGGTTTGCCCAACCACCGGATTGGCATCAAGCATTGACTCATCGGCTGATTGCCCGAGTTCTGGCGCACGAATGCCATAGCCAAGCTCTCCCGACCACGCGACCAAACCCTCAAACTCTGCGCTTCCCGATGGCGACGTCGCCCGCATCCACGCGGAGGTGTGCTCGTCCTCACCGGGTCGCCAATCCTCCCACGGCAGGTGCTGAGGACGGCCCTCGTCGTCAACCAGCAGTTCGTTTTTCGTATAGATCGCATCGAGTCGACTCGTGAATGAAAACTCGAACTGCTTCGTCTCAGTGATCGCCTCAGTCGGGCACGCCTCAACACACAAGTCGCAATGGATGCATCGGAGATAGTTGATCTCGTAAATGAAACCGAATCGCTCGCCCGGCGACACCGGATCATCAATGGGGTTGTCAGCACCCCGAACGTAAATACAACGCGCCGGGCAGACCCCTGCGCACAATTCGCATCCGATGCATTTCTCCATGCCGTCTTCGTAGCGATTGAGGACATGTCGACCGTGCCGACGAATGGCCTGCGGAGCTTTTTCTTTGGGATACGGCGTCGTAACCCGCTGCTTCTTGCCCATTTGTTTGATCGGCACTTTGAAACCACTAAAAAAACCCATCAGCCATCGACCTCCTGCAAGCGCCGTGAGCGCCCGCCAGCTATCGCAGCTCGCAACAATCCATAGCCACCGAGCAGCACTGCTACCGATATGACGACCACTGCCACCGGGTTCCAGTTGGCGTCACGGCCAACGTCAATCGCGCCCAACAATAACAACCAGCCCAATGCCAATGGGATCAAAACCTTCCAGCCCAAGTCCATCAGCTGGTCGTAGCGGAGCCGTGGCAATGCGGCACGGATCCAGACGAACATGAATAAAAACACCGACGTCTTGAGCGCGAACCAAATGATCCCGGTAAGCCAACCCAACGATGTCCCCAAGAAAGCAGGG
This sequence comes from Actinomycetes bacterium, assembly GCA_037138595.1. Lineage (GTDB taxonomy): Bacteria > Actinomycetota > Acidimicrobiia > Acidimicrobiales > Acidimicrobilacustridaceae > UBA4742. Next base: position 12,803 of record JBAXIB010000018.1, read on the forward strand.
CCACTGGGGCCGCCTAAGAAAAGCGTCACAAAAATGGCTGACATGGTGATCACATTCATGAACTCGGCCAAGAAGAACAACGCGAACCGAATCGAGCTGTACTCGGTGTTGAAGCCCCCGACGAGTTCTTGCTCCGCTTCAACGAGGTCAAAGGGCGGCCGGTTGAGCTCAGCTGTCGACGCGATCACAAAAATCACGAACGGGACGACACCAGTGAGGATGACATTCCAGTTCGGCACAATCCCTGCGAATCCCGCGCCAGATTGAAACTCCGCGATGCCATGGGTGCTCAACGTCCCACTCTTGAGCACAACGGCCACCACCGCCAGGCCCATCGCCGCTTCATACGAGACCATTTGAGCTGACGCGCGTACCGAGCCAAGCAATGGATACTTCGAGCCAGACGACCAACCAGCCAACATCACGCCGTAAACCGCAATTGACGACATGGCAAGGGCGAAAAGGATCCCGATCGGAGGATCAGCGACCTGGAGATAGGTGTCGTGCCCGAAGACGGTGATGATGCCGTTGACATTGCCGTTGAAGTTGCCCCCAAGCGGGACGATGAGAAACAGAAGGAACGCCGGCACAAATGACAGGAACGGCGCCAAGATGAACACCGCCCGCTGGGCGCGGTCAGGGATGATGTCTTCTTTGAAGAAGAACTTGATTCCGTCGGCCAATGACTGCAAAATCCCGAACGGTCCCGCCAGCGATGGACCGATGCGATTGTGCATCCCACTGACCAGTTTGCGCTCGAACCAAATCATCAGCATCGTCAAGATGAGTAACAACACAAACGCGATGAGGACCTTGCCGACGACGATCAGGAAAACACTGAGATCGACAGGACCGATGAGAAGCGGATCTCCACCCATGATCAACCAGCCTCCGACTCAACGCGCACGTCGGTGACGCGTTCGGCCGCATCGATCAGCGAACCCACATCAATGCCCGGCTGATTAAACACGACCGACGCCGAACCCTTCGGAACGCCACGATCAGCCACTATGTTCGCCGATAGCGTCGCGCGAGAAGACTGCACTCGTACTTGGTCCCCGCCCGACACACCAAGGCGGTCGAAATCGTAGGGATTCACTCGCAAGTTCGTTCCCGGGGGAAGCGACGCCAGCGATGGCGCGTGGCCAACCAAGGTGCCTTCGTCGTAGAGTTTGCGGGTCGCGACAAGTCGAAGCGAATAACTGTCAACGGGAGCAAGCTCGACCGACTCCGGTGCGACGAAGCGAATGAGTGATGGCATCGCCATCGCTGCAGGCTCGGCCTCAACCTCAGGCTGACCGTCAAGTTGGCTGTCTTCTTCGGCTTCTAGATTCGCTTCCGCTCCACTCACGGGCTCGGCGACAGGCTCGGCGTCTGGCTCGACGTCTGGCGTTACAGATGACGAGATTGAGACCAACGGAACAACGAGGCCAGAACTCGCTTCCGACGAATGCAACAAGTCGGTAGTAACGCCAGCATAGGCGGGAGCGACTAATGCAATCTCGGCGGCGATCCCGGTTATCGACTCCAACCCAAGATCGATACCGAGGCGACGAGAAATATCGGCGGCAACCGCCCAATCAGGCCGTGACGTACCCGGGCCCGTGACCTTTTGGTGGAGCACGCTGACGCGCCCCTCGATGTTGGTCGACGTGCCTGACACCTCGGCAAAGCCCGCAGTAGCGAACACCACATCTGCTTCGCGACTACTCGGTGTCAGAAATTGATCAAGCGCAATGATCGTCTTAGCCCCAGCGATAGCACGGCGAGCGAGATCTGAATCAGGGAAGTCGCTCACTGGATCAGCGCCGAGCAAAACCAAGACTTCGATGGTGCCATCGGCCGCGGCCTGCAAGATTCCACGAGCGTCAAGTCCAGCGGCCGAAGGAACCTTTTCCCACGTCGAAGCAAACCAGTCGCGTCCGTCTTCAATGCGCACCCGACCCGGCAATACACCAGGTGCCAACCCCATATCGAGGGCACCGTTTACGTTGGCTCGGCGCAGTGCTGGAAGGAACCGCGTATCGGGTTTCGCGGCCAGAAGCGCAGCAGCAGCATCAACCAGTGCTTCGCCTGATTCGGCAAGCGACTGGCGCCCAATAATGACGGTGATCGGGCCCGACGCAACTAACGCGGCTGCCTCAGCCAATGTCGGCGCGTCCACTCCGCCAGCGTCGGTTCCTGACGCAACACCATTCAGTAATGCTCGAACTGCTACTCCGGCCTCGCCGGGTCGGGGATGAAGCGCCAAGGTCGCATAGGGAGTAAAACCGCCGGCCTGCGGGCTGACTTCGATGACCTTCACGCCGTCATTGACCACGGCGTGGCGCAAGCGCAAAAACAACACCGGCAACTCTTCTTTTGGATCTGCAGCGATTACCAGCACCGTGCCACCGGGGGCGCACACATCGTCAATGGTGGCCCGCGGCAACCCGAGAACGAGGTCCGCTGGCAATCCGTCACCGAGTTGCGCGTCGACGTGGTCGGTTCCGATAACACCCTTTGCCAACTTTGCCCACGCATATGCCGACTCGTTGGTCAAGCGGGCACCGCCAAGAACCGCTATCGATGACGGTCCTGATTTCGCGAGCGCGGCCTCAATAGCGCTGGCCGACGCGCTAAGCGCGCCTGCCCAACCAGAAGGCTGAAGCGTTCCAGCCGAGCGAACGAGCGGCTCGCCGAGACGATCGGGACTGTTGACTGCTTCGAAACCAAATCGGCCCTTGTCGCACAACCAGCCCCAATTGACTGGATCGATGTCGACGCCTTGGTAGCGCAAGAGTTGATTACGCGAACTGTCTAGCGAGACTCGACATCCGACTGAACATCCCTGACACGTCGACTCGACGGTATCGAGATCCCACGGGCGGGCCCGGAATCGATAGTTCGTTGCGGTCAGCGCACCAACCGGACAAATTTGAACGACGTTGCCACTGAAGTAGGACGAGAACGGTTCGTCGGGGAAGGTCGCGATCTCGGTCTCGCTCCCCCGATTGATGAAGTGAATGAGCGGATCACCGGCGACATCTTTCGCAAATCGGGTGCACCGGTCACACAGGATGCAACGCTCGCGGTCGAGTAAGACCAAATCGCTAATCGGAATCGGCTTCTCGTGATGTCGTTTTTCTTCGACAAATCTGCTCTCACCCGGGCCGTAAGCCATGGTTTGGTCTTGCAGCGGACATTCGCCGCCCTTGTCGCATACCGGACAATCGAGGGGATGATTGACCAGCAATAGTTCAAGCACGCCATCTTGGGCTTTGGTCGTGACCTCTGACTCGGTATCAACCTTCATGTCCGGCGTGCACTCGAGCATGCAGCTCGGCAACAGCGTCGGACCACGACCGGTGTCGACCTCAACGATGCACATCCGACACATGCCAACTGGCTCCATGCGCGGGTGGTAACAGAATCGAGGGATGTAAACGCCATTCCGCTCGGCGGCATCGATGATGAGTTCGCCTTTGTGGGCGATGATCTCTCGGCCGTTGATCGTGACAGGCACGCCGTCGACAACAGAAAATTCGGTCGAATCGATAGTCGTATCAGCCATTGGCTTCAGGTTTCGTTGAGACGGTCACGGCAACTCGAGATTGCACCGCGTTGTCAATGAGTGCTTCAAACTCATCCCGGAACCGCAACATCGCTGAAGCAATCGGCGATACTGCTGATGGGCCAAGTGGACAAATGGTCGTCTGCTTCGGCGGCCAGGCAATGCCCGGGCTGATGTTGTCGCTGACGTCCATCAACAAGTCCAGGTCAGTGGAGCGTCCGTAGCCGTCGAGTATGCGTTGCAAGATCTTTTCAAGCCAGTTGGTTCCTTCACGGCACGGCGTGCACTTACCGCAAGATTCGCGGGCGAAGAATCGGACGACCCGCAAACAGGCTTTGACTGCATCGGTGGTTTCGTCCATCACGATGATCGCACCGGACCCAAGCATCGAACCTGCCCGATCGACCGTCCCTTTTTCGAGTGGCAGGTCAAGGTGCTCTTCGAAGAACCACGGGGCAGACGCGCCTCCAGGGATGAACGCCTTCAGTTGCCGATCGCCCAAGATCCCGCCGCCGTATTCAGGCGCGTAGATCAGATCCCGGAAGGTCGTCACGCCGTACTCAACTTCGAAAACACCAGGGGTCTTCACGTGGCCGGACACCGCGAACATTCGGGTGCCTTTCGACGTTTCAGCGCCCATCGCCGTGAACGCGTCCGCACCGTTGGCAATGATCCATGGCAAGTTCGAGAGGGTTTCGACGTTGTTAACGATCGTTGGCTGCAGGTAAAGACCCTTCGCGGCGGGAAAAAACGGTGGCTTCAAGCGAGGCATGCCACGGTTGCCTTCGAGGCTCTCAATCAGCGCGGTTTCTTCACCAACGATGTATGCGCCCGCGCCCCAGGCCAGTACGACGTCGACCGAAAAATTCGAACCAAGAATGTTCTTGCCGATGTAACCCGCGTCGTAGGCCTCGTTCAACGCCGTCGCAATGCGCTCTTGGGCTAAAGCCATTTCACCGCGAACGTACAAAAATGCTTGTCCGCAACCGACGGCATAGCTCGCCAGCAGCACACCTTCGATGAGTTGATGTGGATCGAGTTCCATCAAGAGTCGGTCCTTGTAGGTTCCCGGCTCACTCTCGTCGCCGTTCACGACGAGATATCGCGGCCAGACACCCGGCGGACAAAACCCCCATTTGACGCCGGCCGGAAAACCGGCGCCGCCTCGGCCCAACAAGCTTGCTGCTTTGACCTCGTCAGTCACTGCGTCCGGCGACATGGTGTCGAGCGCCTTGCGCAACGCTTGATAGCCCCCCGTGGCTTGATAGCGCGCCAACGTATAGGAATCGTCTAATTCGAACCGACTGGTAATGACCTTCGGCACGTCAGTAACCGCCATCAGGACCCGCCCTCAGGTGCGCTAGCCGAAGTCGATCCCGCGTTCGTTGCCACCCAATTCGGTTCGCGATCGTCGGTCGGCGATACCGCGCCCGCCCGACGCGTCGGCGGTGTTGATTGGCGAACTCGTGCGAGCGTTCCATGGGGCGGAATGTCCGCGTCGAGTCGACCGTTACGAAGGTCATCGACAAGTTGATCAAATTCATCATGGGTGATGCGATGTCTATAGCGGTAGTTCACCTGCAAGCACGGAGCTTCGGTACAGGCCGCGATGCATTCGACATCTTCCACCGTGAACAAACCGTCGGGCGTCGTGCCACCCGACCGAATGCCAAGGGTCTTTTCGGCATGGTGCAACAGTTCTTCGCCACCCATGAGCTGGCAAGAAATGTTGGTACACACGTTGACCACATAGCGGCCAACTGGTTCGCGTTTAAACATCTCGTAAAACGAACAGGTGCCAAGCACTTCGGCCGATGTGATCCCAATCAGTTCAGCGATGTGGGCCATTGCCTCATCAGTCACATAACCGTTTTGTTCTTGTGACAAGTGCAGCAACGGGATCAGCGCCGATTTAGGAACCGGAAACCACGCAATGATGTCTTGGGCCCGCACGATGTTGTCGGCAGTTAAACGAGACATCAGCGGTCAACCTCACCCAAGATCGGGTCAACTGACGAAATGACTGCGACCGCGTCAGCAATCAAGCCACCGTGCATCAGATGCGGAAGGGTCTGAAGATTCACAAAACTTGGACTGCGAATGTGCATCCGATAGGGGTTGGCGCTGCCATCGGAGACGATGTAACAGCCAAGTTCCCCCCGTGGCGATTCAACCGCGCAATAGGCCTCACCTTCGGGCACTTTGAACCCTTCAGTGAAGATCTTGAAATGATGGATCAAGGCTTCCATTGACTCATCGATCCGAGCCCGCGGCGGCGGCGTGACCTTTTTGTCTTGAACGCGGTAGTCGCCCTTTGGCAGCTTGTCGATCACTTGATGCACGATGCGAATCGACTCGCGAATCTCGTTGAGTCGAATCGCATAGCGGTCGAAACAATCGCCATAGGTGCCGACAACGACATCAAAGTCGACTTGGTCGTAGTTGAGATACGGCATGTCGCGCCGCAAATCCCACGCATAACCGGTCGAACGAAGGATCGGACCGGTTGTACCCAACGCAATGCACGTTTCGGTATCAATCGAACCCACACCTTGCAACCGCTCACGCCAAATGGGCTGGCCGGTCAACAATGCGTCGTACTCGTCCAGGCGCGGCGGAATCATCTCAAGTAACCGCAGCAGATCGTCTCGCCACCCGTCCGGCAAATCGGCCGCGACGCCGCCGGGACGGATGTAATTGTGATTCATGCGAAGCCCGGTGACTTTCTCCAGGAATCGCAGCGTTTCTTCGCGTTCGCGCCAGCCGTAGAGCATCATAGAAACGGCACCGAGGTCCATACCGTTCGACGCCATGAACAACAGGTGCGAGGAGATCCGGTTGAGTTCGGTCATCAACATGCGAATCCAAGTGGCGCGCTCCGGCACTTCAATGTCCAGGAGTTTTTCAACCGTGAGCGAGAATGCCAGTTCCGAAAAAAGTGGTGACGCGTAGTCCATGCGCGTGACGTTGGTGCATCCCTGCAAGTAGGACAGTTCTTCGCCAGTCCATTCCATACCGGTATGGAGGTACCCAATAATCGGTTTGGCGCGAAGCACCGTCTCGCCCTGAAGTTCCATCATGATTCGCAGCACGCCGTGGGTGCTCGGATGTTGTGGACCCATGTTGATGATCATGGTTTCGTCTTCAGAAAAATCGACTGCTGCACGATCATCGACAGCGATCGCTGCTGCATCGCTCTCGGCCATTCGCAAAACTGCGCCCGTTTCGCGCATCCGTTCAACGGCGCTCACGATGTCTCGGCTCGCGAGTTCCTGAGCGCCTTCAGACGTCAGCGCTGGGTCTTCAGTGATGCGGGTTCCGTCTTCGGACGAAGTCGTGAGGGTCATGGTCGTCTCGATCTCAACGATTCGCCGGAGCGCCCTTGAACTGCACCGGGATTCGACCGGAGTCGTAGTCCTTGCGCAACGGATGACCAACCCAATCTTCGGGCATCAAAATTCGCGTCAGATCAGGGTGACCGATAAACGAAATACCAAACAGGTCGAATACTTCGCGCTCCATCGCTTCGGTACCCGGGTGCAATTCGAACAGCGAAACCACCGATGGCTCTTCGGCCGACACTTGCACCCGCAAGCGCAAGCGATTGCGCTCACGATGCGACATCAGCGTCACAATGACCTCAAAGCGCTCGGGGACAATCCCGTCAGGGAGCGTCCGGCCAGGATGGGTCAAATAATCCGCGGCGGTGACATCAAGACACATGTGATAGCCGTCGTTATGCAGCGTCTTCACGAGCGGAGAGAGCTGATCGGCAGTTGGATGCAAAACCTGCTGGCCATGAGACCAACTCACGGGTACACCGTGCATGGATTCAGGCGGTGCAACCGCTGGAGCAACCGGTTCGGTAGCGGAAACGTCGGTATCGGTCACGCCTGGTCGACCGCCCCGTACAAACCACGCGTCGCCGAGAGTCCCACTCGCACACCCGAGTCAGGCTGGCCGTCCCGCTGTTCGATGACCAGGCCCGCTCCTTCACCCGATCGCCGGGTGAGTTGTCCATCGCGAATTTGACCATGAAGCGTGAGAATCGCATGCAACAAAGTTTGGGGACCGGGAGGGCAGCCGGGCGCGTACACGTCAACGGGAACAACTTGATCGACCCCTTGCACGATCGCGTAGTTGTTGAACATGCCTCCACTCGAAGCACATACGCCCATCGAAATGACCCACTTCGGTTCCATCATCTGGTCATAGATCTGGCGCAAAACCGGAGCCATTTTTTGCGACACCCGCCCAGCAACAATCATCAAGTCGGCTTGCCGCGGCGAGGCGCGAAACACTTCCATGCCGTAGCGAGCCAGGTCGTAGTGAGGACCGCCCGCTGCCATCATTTCAATGGCACAGCATGCCAGGCCGAACGTTGCTGGCATGACGCTGCGACTGCGGGCCCACTTGACGAGTTCTTCAAGGTTCCCGGTGAGGAAGTTGTGGTTCAGCCCCTCGAGGCCTTTGTCCAAAAAGCCACCAGCTTCGGCCATTTAGGCTGCCTCGCCGGTCGACTCGACCGGACGGCCTTCAAGGCCTACCCGACGAATGGTTGACGTGGACGTTCTAGCTGGAGCAACAACGCCACCACGGCGCAGTTGTTTGACTGGTCCCCAATCGAGCGCACCATTGCTGATCAGGTAAACGAACGACTCGAACACGGCCGCCGCAAAAATCACAATTGCAAAAATCCCGAACGGGCCGAGCGAGCGATAGACGATTGCCCACGGGAACAAAAAGATGATTTCGATATCGAACACAATGAAAATCATCGCCACCAAAAAGAACCGAACCGGAAAACGCTGCGGTGGCTCATGATCGGCCACGATCCCGCACTCATAGGGCGCGTTCTTAGCGACCGTCGGATTTCGAGGAGCCAATAACTTCGACGCGACTCGACTGATCGCGCCGAACGCGATCGTCAAGACCAACATCACGAAGATTGGCAGGTACTGAGCCATCGAGTCAGGCATCCACGGATTCAGCGGCTTCGATGTTTTTCTTCAACGTCTTATCCCGATAATGCAACAGCAGGACAAAGACAATGAACAGCGAGAAGCAGATCACAAAGTATGTACCAGGCAGAAGTCGAACGTTTCCGAGGTCGCGCACGAGCACCACCCAAACGACTGGTTTGGATGCGTCAGCGACTGGAATCGGCGGCGCTTCGCCTGGCTTGGCCGTTTGTGGCACGACTTGTTGAACCTGAACCACCGCGTAGTGCGGGGGGTGCTTGTAGTTCACGAGTTTGTCGATCTTGTACTGAATGCGACAGAACACATCGTCGGGAATCAGGTTGCCAGGATGCGTTTCGCCCGGGCAGTACTCAGCCCGAGTCGGCTTGCCACCGAACTCATAGACGCTGAGCTTTTTGTAATCTGACGTGGCCTCGAAAAACTTGCTTGTCGTCGTAAGCGCGGCGTCCGCGGCCGCTTGCGCTTCACCGGCGGCCGACGCGGCCGTTAGGTGCCACCCGTTCAGATTGAGCGTGCCATCCGCACCAGTCTTTGAGATGTACTGCGAAATGATCTCCGGGTGCGACGACTGAATATCGCTCAAGCTCGCACCGGCTGGATTCGCGAAATCTTTCTGTAGCTCGGGATGGTCGGCAATGATCTGCGCCGCGCTCGGAAATGCCCCTGGATGCGCGTCAATCAAGGCCTGTATCGCCGCTGTTTGGGGCTGTCCCCCTGAATCCACATAAATCTCGACGGGCTTCCAACTGGCATTCGTGCCTCGTGGACCAATCGCTGGCGGAGAAATCCACCAGGTCAGCGTGAGGATGGTGAGCCATCCGAACAGTCCAGCAAACGCGATCAACATGCCCAGTCGGGCACCGGTATTTGTTGCCAACAACAAATACGTTGACCCACAAAGCACGACGAATCCCGTCAGTACAACGAGGATGCCGCGGATACCCGGGTTGAAGCCGATTCCGGCGATGGTGATGAGATGACGCATTGGGGTCAGAGGCTCCGCTCGTAGGCCACGACTGCGGCGATCTGGTCCTGGGTGTACATGGTCTGGGCCGGGTTCATACCGTTGGCTTTCGCCTCGGCCGGAACAATGGCATTGGGGTTGAGGCCGAACCCGGGCATTTGCCCGTCGCCGATACCGCCCTTGCCGTAGGGCTTGCCCAACTCTGAACCGATCGAAATGAACTCCTGTTGCTGGGCGGCGGTTTCGAACTGACGAAGCTCACTGCCACCGGTCAAGTTGTAGCCAAGGCCTCCGCCGCCACCGGCAACTTCTGGCTTTCCATAGGACCAACCCTTGGTGTGGCAACGCGCGCACGAGTACGCGCCTGATGCGAAACCGTCGAACTCACCCATGTTGAATAACGCTTCACCGAGCGTTTTCCACTTCGCCGCTTCGGTCGTTCCATACAGGGTGCATTGTTGCGCTGCGTCGGGTTTGCACACCAAGTCGATCTCGCCTTGAAGCGCAGTCTGGGATGCATCCGAGGTCAACTGGATGCTGTAGAGATAGGCGATGACATCGTCGAGTTGCTGTTCGGTGAGCGGACCGCCACCAGGTGCACCCCACGCCGGCATTGGCGAGTTCTGCCGGCCGTAGTTGAGGATGTATTTCACCTCAGCTTGCGAGTAACGGAACAGCACCGTGTTGAGCGCGGGGGCTTTCCAACTGACCTGCGCCACGAAGTCGCCGTTGGCGTTCAACAAGGTGTAATCCTTGACGCCGCCGACTCCGGCCGGGCCATGACAACCCGAACATTGGGCCTTTACGTTGTAAATCGTCTGGCCTCGCGAGATGAACTCTTCTTTGAACTGCGCGACGGCACCTGCTTGGCGACCCGGCTCCGCGAGCCAATAGGCCGGCAGACTGATCGCGATCACCACGAGCACCACGAGACCGAGCCCGAGAGTTCGATCAAGTTTTTTGCCTTCGAGTTCCTCGTCGTCAAGGTATTCCTTGCGGTTGGCCGCAAGTTCAATTTCGGCACCGATTTCCGAGCGGCTTCGGCGCATATTGGCCACGACCGCAATCGCGAAACCGGCGATCAACACGACGGCGATAACGCCACCAATTGCCGATGCGGCTGTGGCGAAGATGGGATGGCTGGCGTGAACCGGCATCAGTGCGCGGCACCTCCTACGCAATGGGGGCCTTCAGCTTCTTGCCCAGTGGTGTTGGTCCCGATGGGGGGTCCCTGGATGACGGTTCCGGTATCGACATTCAGCACGCCGTCGGTTACTTCGGTCACGAAGCGATCCATCCCGCGCGGAGCCGGACCGCCCTTTTTCTCACCGGCTTGGTTGTATTGCGATCCGTGACAGGGGCACTCGAACCATTGGGACGTCGCGCACGACGGCACACGACAGCCGAGGTGAGGGCACTTCTGATACACGACGACGATGCCCGCTTCCATCGAATTGAGCACTGGCTTCGAGTAAACAGCCTTGGCTTTATCGACCGCTGAACTCGGGTAATTCGTCATCCACATGCGACCTTCGGCGTTGTACAAAAAGCCCTTACTCGCGGTGATTTGCGCCGCCAGGTCTGTAACCTTGCCAACCCGAATTTTCGACCCGAAACCACCTTTGGGCACTGGCCAAAGCATGGCAAGGACCGCAGCGGCGAACCCCGACAAGCTCAGGCCCATGAAGATGATGATGCTGCGATTGAAAAACTGCCGGCGTGTGACCCCGATGACCTCGGGGTCTGGCGGCACATAGGCCGTGATATCGGCTCCGCCCACCGTCACGAGTTCGGCTGGACGGCGTTCCAAGGCTGCAGCGGCTTCGACGTCTTTTGCCGTCGAACTGCCGGCTTCGCTCGGTTCGACCTTCGCCTCACCTCGATCGCGTTTGCGAGTTTCGCGCGAAAGTTGACCGGTAGCGGTTTCAACATCGCGACGGCGCATCGATGAAAACACCACGGCCACTGCGAGCAGCAGAAAAACGACGGCTATGAGAATGAAGATGATGGTCATAAGGAGTCTCGGTTGTCGATCAGAGTTCGAAGAAAAGGCCTGAAGTCCAAGGCGTAACGAAGTTGAATCCTGGTCCGCGGAAGAACGAACCAATGATTACCAAAACCGCCCAAAACATCAGGAACATGGTGAATATCGAAATAGCGAATTTGCGATCTTCGGGTCGGTTCGACGGGTTCTTGTCAAGGTATGGAGCCAAGATGAGCAAGAAAATACCCATGCCCGGAATCGTCACTCCCGCAACCATTGGGTGAAACATGGTGAGGAGTTCCTGCAACCCAAGGAAATACCAGGGTGCTTTAGACGGGTTTGGGGTCTCGTTCACGTTGGCCAACTCGAGCAGCGGCGCATTCACGAAGATCGAAAAGATCAGAGTGAAAGCGGTCATCACGAGGGCGGCAACGAACTCGACGGCCAACAAGTGAGGCCAAACATGAACCTTGTCCATTGGCGTCGACTTGATGTCTTGAATCGAACCCGATTTCACGACGGTTAGCAGTCGTTGGGTGTGGCCGCCTGGGCCGGTCGCCATCGGCGGTGGTGCCGCGGTCGCGACCGCTCCACCGCCCGACGCAGCGACTAAAGCCCCACCGTCGCCACTATCGGCTGCTTTCGCCGCTTTCGCCGCCTTTGACCGTTCGAGCAGGTGGGCCGGAATCCCTGAATCGGCCGCGTCGGGTGCAGCAGCTGCTTCGGGGGCCGCGGAATCAGCGGCCGCGGCGGCCGCTTTCGCGTCTTCAGACTTTTGGCGCGCCGCTTCGGCACGCTTACGGAGATGTTCAGGGAGTTCAGTCATGGCGTCTCACTATCTCGATCTAAAGCGGACCGGAGATGCCGCCGTCTTTGCGCACCCGCCAGAAGTGGATGGCCAAGAAAATGACGGTCACGAACGGAACAAATAAGACATGAAGCACGTACCACCGCAACAGCGTGTCGGTGCCTATTTCCTTGCCGCCGAGCAGCACGAAGCGAACTTGATCGCCGAATACAGGGGTATAGCCCATCATGTTGGTACCCACGGTCACAGCCCACAATGCGAGTTGATCCCACGGCAACAGGTATCCGGTGAACGACAACAGCAGCGTCAGCGTCAACAAGATGACACCGATAACCCAGTTGAACTCCCGTGGTGGCTTGTACGCGCCGTGGTAGAACACGCGGGCCATGTGCAAAAAGACCGAAAGCACCATCAGGTGCGCGGCCCACCGATGCATATTTCGCACCAATAAGCCAAAGGTCACCGAGGTCTGCAGCGTGTAGATGTCGTTCCACGCCTGGGCTGCCGTCGGGCGATAGAAGAACATCAAGAAGATGCCGGTGACGGTTAGCAAGATGAACAAGAAGAAACTGAGGCCACCCAAGCACAAGGTGTACGAAACCTTGACTGCATGGCGCTTCACCTTCACCGGGTGGAGGTGGTAGAGCACGCTATTCATAATGACGTAGGAGCGATTTCGGGGGCTATCGCTGTAGCCCTTCCGGAAAACCGAGCCTGGTCGGAAGATGGAGTTCCAAGCCTGCGAGCCCTGAACGGACTCGTTGAACTCGGCCATCTTGCTCTTACCACTTGGTGGCATGGTCTTAGCCAAGGTCAGTTCCTTTGTGCTGTGCCGTCATCCGAGCCGCATTCCATAGCCGTAGCCATACGATGCGGTGCGCTGGTGGGGATCACCGTCGGCGGGTGCAGAACCCACCTTGCCGAGAATAATCACGCCTGTGGGACACCGATCAACGCAAAGCGCGCAACGGGTACAGACGTCGTCGTCGATCACGAAAACGGAATGGTCGCCTGGGTCGGCGCCGGGGAGTTCGGTACCGATCGCCTCGTCAACAACCTCGGTTTTCACCAAAAAGATGCATTTCCAGGGGCAAATATCGACACAGCCTTCGCAGGTAATGCACTCGGACTGATCGATATGGATGAATTGCTTGGGTTTGACCGCCTTGGACAACCACTCGGCATCGACTTCTTGAAGAACATAATCATCAAGAAATTTCGGCATCGGCGGGTTCGCATCGGTACGGGCCATGGGATCAGCCTCGCTTCACGAGGGGACGGCCGTAGTCGGAAGTTGCGATCTCGGGCACTGCTGCAGCCCGCTTGCCACGGTTTTGCCACCAAGCCCACAAATACATGTTGAGGCCGAGGGCTACGACGTAGATCACCACTGCAATGATGTCGCGAATGACCTGATAGTTGAGGACAATCGGGTTCCAGCCGCCCGCTACCTGCGACTTCAGGATGCTGCCAGGGCCAAGGATCAACTTGTCTGGACGCCAATTGAGTTCATTACCGGCCCAGGTGAGCCAAAGGTGAGGGACCATGCCGTAGACCCAGAACATCAAAAAGAAGATGTAAACGGACGCGAGCATTGACTCGCCCCACGACAACGGGGTACCAACGGGCCGACGTTTGGACAATGGGATGATGAGTGCCACCAGCGCCAACGCGATGACCAGAGAAGCGACGAACGCAACCACCTGGGTGGGGACCTCCGTAGTGGACAGGATCAGGCAACGCCGGGGGGGGAACCCGACTCGAGCGAGGCGCCCCAAAGGGGTGCCGCAGGTGTTTGGTTTAGCACGCGCTTCGCACCTCTGGCACATCCGAGCAATTCATTGCACGAACGACCCTTCGAGCGCGACCACTTTGACGCGCTCGCAGCGAGACCCATGACTCGCTGCTTGGCCTCGAGGTGTCGACATGGCGTAAGGTCATAGCTACGCACCCGGCGCGGTGCCACCGCCATCCGGCGGGGCCCGGCCGCACAAAATCATCGCCCCGGAGGCTGTACGTGAGCGAAGTTCCCGACCATCTACTGCAGCGCTCTCGCGACAGGCGTGCCGCGCTTGGTCTCGGCGGTGACGCCACCGGCGGAGATGCACCAGCAGCAGCGACGTCAACGACCAGTACCAGTGTCGAGTCCGCGTCGTCGGCCGCTCGGCCCGCGGCCGTCACGCCGGCCGAAGCAACAATCGAACCGGCTCGTCCAGTCCCGGCCTACGTCGCCGCGTCGCTATCACGCAAGAAAATTCCGCTGTGGGTGATGCCCGTCCTCGCGGTACTTCCACTGTGGGCAATCGTCTATGTCAACACGTTGTCCAAACCGCGCACGACAGTGCCCACGCAACTTGCTGCTGGCGCGACCGCCTATGCCGCGAAATGTCAGAGCTGTCACATGGCCGATGGTTCTGGCGGCGCAGGGCGACCAATCATGGCCGCCGCCCAAGGCGGCGCGGTTGCGACATTCCCGTCGATTGCCGGCCAACTGCAATTCGTTTGGCTTGGCAGCAACTTGACCGCCAGCCCTATCGGCAGCAAGGGAACACCGTACGGAAATCCTGATCGCGTCGGTGGCCAACACACAACCCTCAGCTACAACGGAAATCCAATGCCGACCTTTAAGGGCGCGCTCACCCAGGCTGAACTTCTCGACATTGTTCGGCACGAACGCGAGACCTTCGGCGGAGAAAAGATCCCCGCGAGTCAAATCGCTCCCGACGGTTCGCTGCTGTGGCCAAATGGAAAACCAATGCTCGATGCCACTGGAATTCTCATCGGTCCTGACGGCAAAGCGCTGTTCAACGCAGACGGGAAACTCGCTGATCCCACGTTGGCCACCGCTGCACCCGCGACCAAGTCATAACTCAGTCAAATCGGTTCGACGTCATTCGACAATGACACCCGTAGGGTTGTGACTATGACTTCAGCAATAGACGGCATACACCGACACGACGTACTGGTCATCGGTGGCGGACCAGCCGGTGCCGCGACTTCCTATTGGTTGGCTGAAGCTGGGCACGACGTCGTGTTCGTTGAGAAGAAGCATTTTCCTCGCATCAAGACATGCGGCGACGGGCTCACCCCACGCGCGGTCCACCAACTTGATGAGATGGGCCTCGCAAGTCGACTCACCCACTTCCATCCCTACGACGGACTCCGAACCGTCGCCCACGGGATGACCCTTGAACTCAAGTGGCCCGACCATCCCATCTTTCCGAACTATGGCTACGTCGTTCGTCGATGCGACCTAGACACGATGGTCGCCGAACACGCGGTCAAGGCAGGCGCGACGCTTCGTCAGGGGACCGAAGCAATCCGACCCATTATTCGCGACGGACTCGTAACTGGCGCAGTCGTCAAGAACAAAGACACTGGTGAGACCGAAGAAATTCATGCGCGCTATGTCGTCATTGCCGATGGAGCAAATTCGCGATTTGGGCGCGCACTCGGCACGAATCGCAATCGGGGCTTTCCCCAGGGAATGGCGATCCGCGGGTATTTCGAAAGTCCGATCAGCGACACGCCATGGATCGAAAGTGCGCTCGACATCCGCGACCGAAATGGAAACTCACTTCCTGGTTACGGGTGGATTTTCCCCCTCGGCGATGGCGAGATCAACGTCGGTATCGGATTGTTGTCGACGTTCCGTGATTTCAAATCGGTCAACACCACTCACATTCTTGCCGAGTTCGTAGCAACTGCCCCCGACTACTGGGGTATTTCCGAAGCCACCGCGACGTCAACTCCCACAGGCGGGCGACTCCCGATGGGCGGATCAGTCCAACCCAAAGTTGGTCCAACGTGGATCGTCGTTGGCGATGCCGCGGGATCGATTAACCCGTTCAACGGCGAAGGTATCGACTACGCATACGAAACTGGTCGCATGGCCGCCGGCCTCCTTGACGAAAGTCTTCGAACCGGTGACGGCATGGCGTTACAGCGTTACCCCGCGATGCTCCACGACGAATACGGCCTCTATTTCAAAGTTGCACGCCTGTTTGCTCAAGTCATTGGTCAGCCCGCGCTGATGAAGGAACTCACCCGGGTTGGAATGCATTCGCGCACGCTGATGGATTGGGTGTTGCGCATTATGGCCAACTTGTTGCGCGAAGACGAGCTCGGACCCGCAGAAGCGGTCTACTTAGCCGTTGCACAACTCGCCAAGGTCATCCCCGAACCCACAGCGGCCTGACGTCACGGTCGCGGACGCGACACCACCGCAGCCGCAGCCGCAGCCGCCGTTTCGACAACTTGGTCGAGCACGGCATCACTATGAGCCATGCCGACAAACATCACTTCGTAGGCACCTGGGGCAAGCGCAACACCGCGATCCAACATCTCGTGAAAGAACGCTGCGTACAAGGCCTCGTCAGTTCGGCGTGCTGCGTCGTAGTCGGTCGCTTCACCAGGTGCGAAGTACAACCCGGCCAACGTGCCGCAGATCGGCACTTGAACCGCGAGTCCTGCGCCATTCATCGCCGCGGCTAGCCGAGTGCCGAATCGTGCCACTCGAGCGGTGAGCTGCGCGTACGCATCGTCGGTTAGCTGCAGCAGCGCGGCGAGGCCCGCCGCGGTCGCTAACGGGTTCCCCGACAACGTGCCCGCTTGATAGACCGGGCCAAGCGGAGCGAGCTTGTCCATCAGTTCCGCTCGGCCACCAAAAGCGCCGACCGGCAGGCCACCGCCGATGACCTTTCCGAATGCGGTCAAATCGGGACTGACCCCGACGAGTTGCTGTGCGCCACCACTCGCCACTCGAAATCCGGTGATCACTTCGTCAAAAATCAGCAAGGCTCCAACCCGGTCACACTCATCACGCAGTCCCGCAAGAAAACCATCGAGCGCAGGTACAAGGCCCATATTGGCGGCAATGGGTTCGACGATCACACACGCAGTCGCTTCGTCGAGGACCGGCACCGCGTTGTAGGGCGCGACCATCGTGTCGGCAACGGCGTTCGCCGTTACGCCGGCTGACCCTGGAAGTCCGAGCGATGCCATCGCTGTGCCGCCCTCGACCAGCAACCCATCGCTGTGCCCGTGGTAGTTGCCCGCGAACTTCACGATCTTGTCCCGTCCGGTGAAACCTCGAGCGACGCGAATCGCACTCATCGTGGCTTCGGTACCGCTCGACACCATACGTATCTTCTCGACTGACGGAACCCGATCGACAATGGCTTCAGCCAACTCGACTTCGCCGGCAGTCGGTGCGCCATAGGACGTTCCCCACGCGGCCGCGCTCACGATCGCGTCAACGATGGCGGGAGCGGCATGGCCCAAAATGATTGCGCCGTAGGACTGAACGAGGTCGATGAATCGTCGACCCTCGACGTCCCAAACATACGGTCCTTCGGCTCGTTCCACGAAGTAAGGAACTCCTCCGACCGAACGAAACGCCCGGACGGGCGAATTCACTCCGCCAGGGATAACTCGCTGACCCCGGGAGAAGAGGCTGGCATTCGTGGGGCGATCACTGTCGTTCATCTACCGAGCAACTCCGCGAGGTCTCGTGCGAAGTAGGTCAGGATCAGATCTGCGCCCGCTCGCTTGATTGCTGTCATGTGCTCGAATGCGACGGCCGGACCATCGATCCAGCCGCGTTCAGCCGCGGCATGAATCATCGCGAACTCACCGGACACGTGATAGGCCGCCAGCGGAACGGTGACCTCGGAACGCGCTCGCGCGATCACGTCAAGATAGGCAAGCGCTGGTTTAACCATGACCATGTCGGCACCTTCATTGATGTCGAAGTGGATCTCTTCCATCGCTTCGCGCACGTTGCGGAAATCTTGTTGGTAGTCCTTACGATCCCCGCCATTTGCGATTGACACATCAACTGCGTCGCGAAACGGCCCATACAACGCAGATGCGTACTTTGCCGCATAGGCCAATATCGCGACGCCATCGAAACCGTCTTCGTCGAGCGCTTCGCGAATCGCGAACACTTGTCCGTCCATCATCCCGCTAGGAGCGATGATGTCTGCTCCGGCACCCGCCTGAGCCGTCGCAATCTGCGCGTACAACTCGAGGGTCGCGTCATTGTCAACTCGACCATCATCGCCAAGAACTCCGCAATGGCCATGATCGGTGTATTCATCAATGCAAAGGTCGGCGATCAACACCATCTTGTCGCCGACGTCATCGCGAAGGTCGCGCAGCGCGACTTGCACAATCCCGTCCTCGGCCCAGGCACCGGAACCGAACTGATCTTTTTTGTCGGGCACGCCAAAAATGATCACACCGGGTATGCCAAGTTCGATGAGTGCCGACACTTCAGCGCGCAACGAATCGCGCGTGTGTTGCACCACCCCGGGCATCGATTCGATCGGCTGGGGCTCACGAATATCTTCACGGACAAACAACGGCGCAATGAGGTCGTCGGTTGCGAGCCGCGTTTCTGCGATCATCCGCCGAAGCGCGGGTGTGCGTCGAAGCCGGCGAAGCCGGCGCTGGGGGAAACTCACGGCGCCACCCTAGGACTGGCTATCGATGTCAGACGAATGAAGCGACGATCGCGGCAACGAGGCCAGGTATTGAGTGATCGGTCGCCTCAATGTCCACGGTCAGACCATGTGACCGAGCCGCAGTCGAAGTCACGGGACCAATTGAGGCGACCATTGTTGGTACTCGTTCAATCCCGACTGCATCGACGAAATGATCCACCGTTGACGCTGAGGTGAAGCACACCAAGTCAGCCGCCGCTGTTTTCTCGAGTTGCTCGTCGGTGAGTTGTGTCGCGACCGTGCGGTAGGCGTCAACGATTTCAACGTCCCACCCTTGGTCACGCAGGCCATCGGGGATCACATCACGAGCGATCTCGGCTCGAGCGATCAAGACGCGCCCTCCTGAGGCCGGCGGACCGGGAAAAACGTCGAGCATGCCTTCGGCAATCGATCGCGCTGGCACCAAATCGGCTTCGATGTTTCCGGCTTTGAGCGCGTCGACCGTGCCTGGACCAATTGCCGCGATCTTCACTCCAGCGAGTTGGCGTGCATCGCGCACCGCCTCAAGCACCCGAGTTGCGCCATTCGCTGACGTCACGACCAGCCAATCAAACACGCCAACCTGTTGAATCGCCCGTCGCAATGCCGCGCCGCCATCAAGTGGTTCGCGAATCTCGATTGCCGGAACCTCACTGGTGTCAGCTCCGTGCGCACGCAATTGGGCCACCAGCGATGACGCTTGATCTCGAGCGCGAGTCACCACAATGCGGCGTCCGAATAATGGCCGCGACTCAAACCAATTGAGATTCAACGCTGCGACCTGACCAATGACGATCGTGCTCGGCGCAGCAAGGGGTTGGTCGGCCAATGTCCCGAGGGTCGCTCGCACCGTTTGCTGATCGGGGCGAGTACCCCAGCGGATCGCGGCCGCGGGCGTGTCAGGCGAAAGGCCGCCCGCAACGAGCCGATCGACGATGCCTGCCAGTCGACCCACGCCCATCAAGATCACGATTGTTCCGCCGAGTCGCGCCACCGCATCCCAATCGAGATCGCCATCGTGGTCGGGGTCTTCGTGTCCCGTTACCACCGTGAACGAAGTTGATGAGTGTCGAAGGGTCAACGGAATGCCGGCATAAGCGGGAACAGCTATCGCGGAGGAAATCCCCGGAATAATTTCAAATGGAACGCCGGCTTCGAGCAACGCCTGGGCTTCCTCGCCACCCCGAGCGAAGACGAACGGATCCCCGCCTTTGAGACGCACAACCTGTTGGCCAGCAGCGCCACGTTTAACGAGCAGCGCGTCGATTTCGGGTTGCGGCATCGTGGCGTGACCTGCGGTCTTGCCTACGTTGATCCGCTCGGCCTGGGCCGGAGCAAGGTCGAGCAACGCGGCGATTGACAAACGGTCATAGACGACGACATCCGCACCGCGCAGGACCTCTGCCCCTCGAACCGTCAGCAAACCAGGGTCGCCAGGCCCAGCACCTACGAGATACACGGTCACCCGAACAGACTAGGCAGCATCACGGCAGCGCTCAGATTGAGGCACATATCGTCCGGTCACTTTCGGTCTCAGCAGCGGTCCTCACCACGATAAAGGTGGCGTTTGGCTGACTTAGCGCTAAATTGACCTGGAGCTAGTGCGTACCGCTGTTTCGCCCACGAAGACCACACCGCGGGCAGCCCTGCTGCCTGGGAATCGAGCATCGAAATGAGCCCCTTAATCGCTGTCAGCGCCCCTACAAACGAGGACTGGATGCAAGACGCGGCTTGCAGAGGTCGCACGACGTTGTTTTTTGGGATCGCCGGCGAACGCCCGGAGCGGCGGGTGCGACGCGAAAACGATGCTCGGCAAGTGTGCGCTTCGTGCCCGGTTATTTCGCCGTGCCAAGCCTTCGCTCGCGCTGGTCACGAGAGTGGCTTTTGGGGCGGAGAGTCCGAAGAGGATCGCGCCGCGGCAGGGCATTCACCTCGATCGATCACGCGGCGATCAGTCTTTTCTGCCGCTCAAACAAACCAGCGTCAATCGGCTGAATCAAAAGCCGAAGCCTCCTAGCTGCCGCTCAACTTTCGCCAGCGGGCCGTAATCGAACTTTCGCATACGCATCCAACGCACGCACGCGAGCCTGCGAGTGCTCGACTATCGGATGCGGGTAGTCCACGCCTAACTCGACACCCGCCATGGCTAAGTCCAGCGGCGCGTTTTCCCATGGCGCGTGGATTTCATCGTCCCGCAGTCGCGCGAGTTCGGGTATCCAATGGCGCAGGTAGGCACCTGACGCATCAAACTTTCGACTTTGGACAACCGGATTGAACACTCGGTGATAGGGCGACGAGTCAGGCCCAGTTCCCGCCACCCATTGCCAGTTCCCGACGTTTTGGGCAACGTCACCGTCCACCAGCAAATGACGGAAATAGCGCTCGCCGATGCGCCAATCCACTAAAAGGTCCTTGACCAAAAACGACGCAACAATCATCCGCACCCGGTTATGCATCCAGCCAGTTGCGAGGAGTTGGCGAATCCCCGCATCGACGATCGGATAACCAGTAGTCCCAGACTTCCATGCCGCGATGTCGTCGGGATCATTGCGCCAGGTCAAGTGATCGAATGGCTCACGCATCGCGTGATGCGGAAATTCCGGCAGCTCGACGAGCAGATGTGCATACCAATCTCGCCACGCCAACTGACGAACAAATGCAGTCCTGCCCGCCGTCGACTCGCCGACGACATCACTCACCGTTCGCGGCGACAAGGTGCCGAACCGCAAATCGGTCGACAACAGCGACGTGCCATCTTCAGCTGGAAGGTCTCGGCGCGTTTCGTAATCGTCGACTCGATCGAGAAACGCCTCGAGTCGCGTCAGCGCCGCGGTTTCCCCTCCCGGACCAGACCCGCTGACCTCGAGCGACGGGATCGAGTCGCCCACCTCAGCACTCACGCTCGCGTCGCCCGGCACCGGCCACTCATCCCATGGACGACGATGCCAAGCTTTGTAAAACGGTGTGAATACCCGAGAGAGCGTTCCTTTGGCGGTCAATACCGTTCCGGGCGCATGCACCAACGAACCCCAGAATGTCTGTACCGGAATGGCTAACCCTTGTTCGACTTGCAGGTCCCGCCGCGCAGCAAACGGCGTGACGTCGGCATTCCAATAGGCCCGAGCCACCCCGAACCGGTGAACGGTTTCCGACACCAAGTCGACGGGATCGCCGTGCCGAACAAACAACCGGCCACCGTGACCTGCCAAGGTCTCGTCAAGCGCATGAAGATTGGCCAGAAGTTGCTGACGCCGAAACGAACCCGCTCGGTCAAACAACCGGGGGTCTATGACGTACAACGCGACGACAACGTCGTGCTGAGCCGTCGCCGCTGACCACGCGGGGTTGTCCTGCAAGCGCAGATCGCGACGAAACCACACGAGGCCGATATCGCGAGTGGGTGTGTTCATCGTGGTCAATCCCTTCGCGCCGTCCGGATCCATCAAGTCTGGACTGCTAGGCGAGCGGTCGCCCGAACGGAAGCTCGTCGCGCCAAGTGCTCATGAACGCTTCGGCCCGATAACACGCGCCCAGCAGCGGACCATCGTCATGGACCAACACCTCATCAAGCACTGCCTCAATTGATGAGGTCAGCTCCAAGCGCGGGTCGGTCGTGGTCTCGGTCGGCCAGCCGGCAAACATCGAGCCAGACGTGCTTACGAAATCGGGGATCACGACCACCTCGGCTCGCCGAAGCACGGCGAGTGCTTTGGCCGTTACTGGCACTGCTGCTGACGGGACAATGACGTTGGCCTTCACGCCACTCGCGACGGTGTGGTCGATGACTCCTGGCTTCGAGCCCACCACCAACACATCAACATCGTGCCCAAAAATGGTCCACGGCTTCGCGACTTCAGCGCCTAGGTCTTCGACCAATCCGACACCCTTGTCCGACCATGCCGTCAGCAATCGCTCGGCGTCGAACCCGCTTGGATCGGCAATTGAGCCGGCCGAAGTTGCCACCGCAACAACCCGGGCGCCTCGCTGGATGACCGCCGCAGCAATCGCCGCCCCTACGTCGTCGAGTCCTTCAATCGCCACGGTTCGTCCTTCAAGTCCACCGGTTGCAAGGTCAGCGGCGATCGCGATTCCTAAGCTCGTCAATTCAGTGTGCAGTTCCCAATATGACTCGGGCCGAACATCCGCCGCGCGCAATGCCGCCAATTCGCTGGGGTCAACGCCTTTTGCCGCGTCGGTCGCGAACTGCCCGGATCGAACCAGCGGCTCGACTTCGGCCACAAATGCGGCCAGCGCCGCGTCCCGCCCTTCCGGAGTCGCATTGACCCCAGCCGATGCGCCACCAACCTTGCGATTGAAACTGGCGAATCGATAGGTCAGTGATCGGGCCAGAAGGTTTGCGCCGTCGACCAATATTTTCGGGGCTGACCGGGTAACACCCATCGACGGGGCGTCAGCGAAGTCATAAGCGATGAATGCGTCGGTTGAAGTCAGTTTCTGAATGGTCACGCCTGGCATTGTGACATTCGCGAGGCGTTCTTCGACAAGCCGATGAGCGATAAGCCAACATGTCGCATGATCCGATCGCTCAAAGTCACCGGCAAGATCACGGGGCGGGACTCGTGATTGACAACGCTGACGTCGTCGTTATCGGTGCCGGGATTGTCGGGCTCGCATCAGCCCGAGCGATTCAACGACTGCGGCCGGACTTTGTGGTGGTCATTGTCGAAAAAGAGTCCAAAGTGGCTGCCCATCAAAGCGGGCACAATTCCGGGGTAATCCACGCCGGGCTTTATTACGCCCCCGGGTCAGAAAAAGCTGCGCTGTGCCGCCTCGGGCGCGACGAACTACTTGGTTGGTGCGACCGCAACGAGATTCCATGGCAACAATGCGGAAAAGTTGTCGTCGCCACCAATGCCGATGAAGTCCAGCGCCTGGCCACACTCGCTGAACGCGCCCGACAAAACGGCATCGAAGTTGAACACCTCGATCGCTCGCACCTGCGCGACTATGAGCCTCACGCCGAAGGACTTGCGGGACTCCGAGTCCCGTCGACAGCGATTGTCGACTATCGCGAAGTGTGCCGAGTCCTCGCGCTCCACATCGAACGCGATGGAGGACACCTCCTACTCAACAGTCCAGTGACATCGATCGCCCCGGTCGGTCGCGACCTCATCGTGCGAGCTGGGACGCACGAACTCCGCACTCGCCACCTCGCCAATTGCGCCGGCCTCGCGACCGATCGCGTTGCTCGACTCGCGGGCACGGAGCCGGGCGCAGAGATTTTGCCGTTTCGTGGTGAGTATCACGAACTCGTTCCGCACCGCCGACACCTTGTTCGTGGCTTGATCTATCCAGTCCCGGATCCTCAATTCCCGTTCCTTGGCGTGCATCTCACCCGCATGATTGATGGCGGCGTCCATGCCGGGCCCAATGCTGTGCTCGCGCTTGCACGCGAGGGTTACCGCTGGCGCGACGTAAAAATCGCCGACGTCGCAACCATGGCGGGAAGCAGTTCGACTTGGCGCCTCGCTCGTCGCCATTGGCGCACCGGAATGGGTGAGGTAGGGCGATCGCTTAGCCGCCGTCGGTTCGTCGAGGCGTTACAAAAACTGGTTCCTGAACTCCAGCTTGATGATCTCGTACCGAGCGCCAGTGGCGTTCGAGCCCAAGCAGTTGGCCCGGACGGAATCCTCCTCGACGATTTTGCCTTCGCGGACAACCTTGAACCCAATGGTGCGCGATCAGTGCACGTCGTTAACGCGCCCTCACCAGCAGCGACGGCATCCCTGGCGATCGGAAACGTCATCGCCCGTCGGCTGCTCGGCTAGAACTCCTGTCATGTCTACCGCTGGAAGCAAACGCGCGGTCTTTGCGGCGCTGATCGCCAATCTCGGGATCGCAGTGGCGAAATTCGCTGGATTTGCCATAACTGGCTCGGCGTCGCTACTGGCCGAAGCAGTTCACTCAGTTGCCGACACCGGCAATCAACTCCTGTTGTTGCTCGGCATTAAACGAGCAAAAAAGCCAGCCACGACCCGACATCCATTTGGATTCGGTCGCGAGCGATATTTCTGGGCATTCGTCGTTTCGATCGTGTTGTTCACCCTCGGTTCGGTCTTCGCCATCTTCGAAGGCGTCAACAAATTGACGCACCCGCATGCGCTTGAGTCGCCAACCATTGCCATCGTGATTTTGGTCATCGCCTTCGGCCTCGAAGCGTTTTCGTTTCGAACGGCCCGCCAAGAATCCAACACCATTCGCGGTACACGAACATGGCCAGCGTTCATTCGGGAGTCAAAGACCCCCGAGCTTCCCGTTTTATTGCTGGAAGATTTCGGTGCGCTCCTTGGGCTGGCGATCGCGCTCGCGTGCGTGCTGCTGTCGATGGCCACCGGTTCGTCGAGTTGGGATGGTCTCGGTTCGTGTCTCATCGGTGCGCTTCTTGGCGTCTTTGCTTTCGTGCTCGCGGTAGAAATGAAAAGCTTGTTGCTCGGTGAAGCGGCATCGGACGAAGACGTAGCCGCGATTGAAAAAGCAATTGACCAGTCACCAATGGTCGTTAGCTGCATTCACTTGCGCACCCAGCACTTCGGCCCAGACGAGTTGTTGGTCGGGGCCAAAATCGAATTCATCTCTGACCTCACGATGGCCTCGCTCGCCGCGGCGATTGATGACGTCGAACGGCGAATCCGCAGCGCAGTTGCTGCTTCATGCGTCATCTATCTCGAGCACGACATCAAACGCGCCGAAGCCGAGTAACAACAGCCCGGAATTCGCGCGCTCACCAACTACCGTGACTCCATGGCCGTGGATGCTGCAGTACGCGAACAATTGCAAGCGCTTGGTTCATTTATCCGGACCCAGCGGCAGCAAGCACAGATGTCCTTGCGCGACCTCGCTGACCTCACCAATGTCAGCAACCCGTATTTAAGCCAAATCGAACGCGGCCTTCACGAGCCGTCGATGCGGGTACTCAAGGCAATTTCTGATGCCTTGAACGTATCGATCGACACCTTACTGATTCGGGCTGGCGTCATCGACGATTCAGGATCACACCCGAGCGGTGCTGACGATCGCGACGCCCCTGCGGGCGTTGATACTGCGGCGGCAATTGCCAATGACCCCGCACTCGACGAAAGCCAGCGGCGCAGCCTGCTTGCCGTGTATCGCAGCTACGTCAACGCCAAGGGACAAAGGTGAGTGGCGCATGTCACGCTTGCAATTGCAAGCATTAGGTTGACGTTTCATGCATTGCTTGGCATAGTTAGCGCAGTGCCTTTCGAACCCCCGGAAGGCGATCACTTCCGAAAGGACTCCACCATGGCCACTACTGCTACTTCCGCCATGAACACCCTCACCAATGGTCAACAGAAGGCGCTCGACGCCATTGTCAGCGCCCAGGCACCTGTTGTTGCTTATGTCCGCAAGGCCGTTGACTTCGTTGAGAGCACGATTCCCGAACTGCCAACCCGTGAACTGGGCGAGAAGCTTCCGAGCCTCAAACAATTCGTTGACAATCAGTTCCTTTTTGCCACGCGCATGCTCGAAACAAATCACACTTTTGTTCTCGAATTGCTTGAGGCAACCAAGCCAGTTGCCGAAAAGGTCATTGTGCAAAAATCAGCGGTCGGCATTCGCAAGGTAGCGAAGACTCCGGCTCGCAAGCGGTCGACGACTCCCGTCGCCGCTTAAGACCTGGGTCGGTACTCCCCCTTCCGACCCAGACCCAGACCCCAGCCGCCTTCCCCCTGTGCGGCGACTGGTCTCCCAAGAGGACCCATTTGGGTCCTCTTGGTCGTTACGGCCTCGTTTCGCATGGCGCGATCCTTGCCGACACAAAGATTTTATGAATTCCTGACAAAACTTGTCAGGTATTGGAACATTGCGCGTACAGTGGCACCTCAATTGCTTCCACAATCTCGAGGAGAACCATCATGGCTGTTCGACTGGGCGACGATGCCCCGAACTTCACCGCTGTCACCACCCAAGGCGAACTGAACTTCTACGACTGGAAAGGCGACAGCTGGGCGGTCCTGTTTTCGCACCCGAAGGATTTCACGCCGGTCTGCACCACCGAACTCGGCATGGTGGCGCGCCTCAAGCCTGAATTCGATCAACGAAATGTCAAAGTGATCGGATTGAGTGTCGATCCGGTTGAATCGCACCTCGAATGGGAAAAAGACATCGAAGAAACCCAAGGCACCGCGGTGAATTTCCCGATGATCGCCGACCCTGACCACGGCGTTTCAGATCTCTACGACATGATTCAGCCGAACGCCAGCGACACGCTCACCGTTCGATCAGTGTTCGTGATTGGTGCGGACAACAAGGTGAAACTCATCTTGACCTACCCCGCAAGTACCGGCCGAAATTTCGTCGAGATCCTCCGCGTCATTGACTCGTTGCAGCTCACTGCCAATCACAAAGTCGCGACACCGGTCAATTGGAAAAACGGTGAAGATGTCATCATCGTTACCGCCGTTTCCAATGAAGAGGCGACCGAAAAGTACGGATCGTTCACCACGGTGAAGCCCTACCTGCGGACAGTTCCGCAACCGACGTAACTCACGATAACCCGCACGCTTAGCGTGATGTCGATACATCCGCTTGGCTACAAAAACCTGACCAACCCTTAGTCGAATACAACAGTGCGGCCGGCGTAGGTCAACACCCGATGGTCAAGGTGCGCTCGAACCGCAGAGGCCAACACCATAGATTCGAGATCGCGTCCTCGTCGCGCCATCGTGGCTGGTGTATCGGCATGCGATACGCGTGCCACGTCTTGAGCGATGATCGGGCCTTCGTCGAGTTCGGGGGTCACGTAATGGGCGGTCGCACCAATGAACTTGACCCCCCGTTCCCATGCCTGGCGATAGGCGTTAGCCCCAACAAACGCCGGCAAAAACGAATGGTGAATATTGATCGTGCGAGCGCCGAACTCGGCGCAAAACTCTGGCGGAAGCACCCGCATGTAACGCGCTAAAACGACCAAATCGGGCTGCGCTGTTCGTAAGTGGTCGATGACGGCGGCTTCTTGAACCGATCGACTTTCACGATCGTTTCCAGCAACCGCTTCGTGGTGAAAGGCGACGTCGAATCGAGATGCGGCCAAGGATTGTTCAGGTCGATCAGCAATGATCACGTCAATCGACGCCGGCAGGTCACCGGTTGCGCAGCGGCCGAGCAAATCATAAAGGCAGTGCCCCTGATCAGATACCAGCACTGCTAAGCGAGCATTGGGACGCGGAACTCGAAGATCCCAAGTCATCGACCAACGGCGCGCCACCGGCTCGAAACTCTCGCGTAGATCCGCCTGCGTGCGCTCATGGTCAAAGGCCACCCGCTGCAGAAAAACGCCGTGCTCGACATCGCTCGTCTGGCCCGCTTCGACGATATTTCCGCCTACCGATGCCACCCAAGCCGAAACGTCCGCGACTATTCCCGGGCCATCGGCACATTCCACTAACAACACCGCACGTTGCACAGGTTCGAGCGTAGCCATCGCGAGTCGTTTCGTTCACTCAGGTCGCCGGATACACCGACACCCTCATAGGCTGGTGTTTTCGTATTTGCCAGTCGACACGACGACAAGAGGAAACCGAATGACGGTCACCGATGCTGCCGCTCCGCCCCCACCAGGAGGTCCTACCGCGCAAGCCTCAGCCGCACGCGCTATTTCAGCATCCAAGGTTTATGGCACCGGCGACACCGAAGTGCGCGCGCTCGATGACATCACGATCGCATTCGAACGCAGCGCGTTTACGGCGATCATGGGCCCCTCGGGTTCCGGAAAGTCGACATTGATGCATTGCATCGCCGGCCTTGACACCCTCACCTCGGGTCAGGTGTTTATCGGCGAGACCGACCTCAGCCGATTAAGCGAAAAACAGCTCACGCTGCTTCGTCGAGATCAAATCGGGTTCGTGTTTCAAGCATTCAATCTCGTGCCAACGCTGACGGCTCGCGAAAACATCACGCTTCCAATGGACCTCGCTGGCGTTAAACCTGACACCGCATGGCTTGACCAGGTCATCGATACCGTCAAACTTCGCGATCGACTCAACCATCGACCAAGTGAATTATCCGGCGGCCAACAACAGCGCGTTGCCGTAGCACGGGCGCTGGCCAGTCAGCCCAGCATTATTTTCGCTGATGAACCCACCGGAAATCTCGATTCGAAGTCGGGCAATGAAGTGCTCGATTTCATGCGTCATGCGGTTAACGAGTTTGGTCAGACCATCGTCATGGTTACTCACGACCCGAGCGCCGCGGGTCATGCCGACCGCATCGTGTTTCTCGCCGATGGCCGAATCGTCGACGAGATGATTGAACCAACCGCGGGGCGTGTCCTTGATCGCATGAAGCAATTCGGCGAGTAGCGCTCCTTATGAACACATTCGCCGCCGACATGGCTTTATGTCGGATCAGCAACCTGCGGAGACTCCCATGTTCAAAGTGACATGGCGCGGCCTCATGGCTCACAAGGTCCGCTTGGTTGCGACCGTCGTCGCCGTGATGCTTGGCGTGGCCTTCATGGCAGGGACCCAAGTATTCACCGACACTTTTTCCAAAAGTTTTGACGACATCTTCGTCGACGTAAATCGCGGCACTGATGCTGTGATCCGTTCCGACCAGAAAATCAAACGGGACTTCGGACCTGAGGTTCGGTCGCGGGTTTCCGAGGATGTCGTCCCGATTATCCAGGCCGTGCCGGGTGTTCACGCCGCCGATGGCGCCATTTTCAATCAAATTCGCATTCTTGGACCTGACGGGAAGGCACTCGGCGATCCGAACACTGCCGGTCCGACATTCGGACTGAACTGGGTCCCTGATCAGCAACTCAATCAGTGGCGCCTCGCCGAGGGTGCGGCACCGACTCGACCCGACGAAGTCGTGCTTGACAAAAAGACCGCCACCGATGCGGGCTATCAACTCGGCGATCAAGTCGGACTCGTCGCAGGTCAAGGTCAAACCACGACATTCACGTTGGTGGGTATCGCCACCTTCGGAAAACTCGATAATTACAGCGGATCATCCGCGGCGTTGCTCTCGAACTCGGCGGCACAAAAGCTTTTTGCTGAGCCGGGCATGTTCGACAGCGTCGTCGCCGCGGCTGACCGAGGCGTCTCACAACAGCAACTCGTCGACAACATCCAGCGAGCGGGATTACCACCGCACACCGAGGCCATCACCGGCGCGCAATACACCAAGGAAAGCCAGGATCAGTTTCGCAAAGCAATCGGCACATTCAAAACGATTCTGCTGATCTTCGCCCTTGTATCGCTCTTTGTCGGCGCGTTCATCATCTACAACACGTTTTCAATCATCGTGGCGCAACGCACCAAAGAGGTGGCGCTGCTGCGAGCGATCGGGGCCAGCCGCCGACAAGTCCTTGGCTCGGTCATCGTGGAAGCAGCAATCGTGGGACTCATTGCATCCACGATTGGCATCATTGTTGGTATCGGACTCGCTATCGGTTTGAAATCTGCCCTCGCGAAAGCTGGACTTCAGCTTCCGTCTACCGCACCGGTTATCGCGGCTCGCACCATCATCTCGTCGCTTGCAGTGGGACTCATCGTGACGGTTGTGTCTGCAGTGTTTCCCGCCCGCAAGGCCGCCCGCGTGGCGCCAGTCGCCGCAATGCGAGACGTCGCGATCGATACATCCGGAAGTTCACGCAAGCGCCTAGTCATCGGACTTTTTGTGGTGGCACTCGGTGGACTGTCGCTGTATGTCGGCCTGTTCACGTCGGCGACAAATGCGCTGCCCATCTTCGGCCTCGGGGTGTTTCTCACCTTCATCGGCGTCGCCATATTGGGCCCGAGTTTTGCTGGTCCATCGAGCCGAATTATTGGTGCACCCGTCGCCCGATTCGGAGGCGTAACCGGGCACTTGGCTCGCGAGAACGCTCGGCGGAACCCCAAGCGAACGGCAACTACCGCATCGGCTCTGATGATCGGTGTGGGATTGGTGAGCTTCATCGCTATTGCTGGCCAGTCAGCAAAGGCGTCAAGTGTCGATGCGATCAACAAAGCGATCATCACCGACTTCGTGATCGACTCTGGAAGCTTTGTCGGCAACGGGTTGAACCCCAAGCTCACCAATGACCTCCAAGCGATTCCCGAAGTTGCCGCAGCTGCAGGCCTGCGGTTCAACTTCGCCCAAATCGGTTCATCAGCACAGCTCATTCTCGGCTTCGATCCAAGCCAAGCAAACCAAATCTTCTCCTTCAACGTGGTCGATGGATCGACCAACGACCTCGGCACCGACGGACTGATGGTTCCGACGAAGAAAGCCAACGAAATGGGATGGACCATCGGCTCGCCGGTCGATGTGACCTTTCCTGAAGGCGGCACCAAAACCCTTCGAATCGGGGCCATGTACGACACCAACTTGGGCGCGACGTTGCCCGGTGGCGGCTACCTCATTGATTTAGCGACCTTTGACGCGAACTATCCGATCAACCAACAAACCGACAACACCATCTATGTGAAGTTGAACCCCGGGGCCAACCAAGCGACAGCGCGGGCGGCAATCGAGGCACTGACTGCCGCTTACCCCACCGCGACGGTGCAGGACCTGGGCCAGTTCAAGTCGACTCAGGTCGGACAGATCAATCAGTTTCTCAACGTCATCTACGCGCTGCTCGGCTTGTCTTTGATCATTGCGCTCATCGGAATCATGAACACCTTGTTGCTCTCGGTCTACGAGCGTGTCCACGAAATCGGATTGCTGCGCGCCGTTGGCGAGACTAGGCGGCAACTGCGATCGACTGTCCGATGGGAAGCCGTCATCATCACCGTCCTGGGCACACTGCTCGGCTTGGTCATCGGGATGACCTTCGGTTGGGCCCTGGTGCGAGCATTGGCCGATCAAGGTATAAACGTTTTCCAAATTCCGTGGGGTCAGCTGGCTCTGTTTGTGATCATTGGCGGCGGCTTCGGAGTCCTCGCCGCGATCTATCCCGCGTTCCGAGCGTCACGACTCAATATCCTCGAAGCGATTTCGAGTACGTAATAGATCTGTCCACCGACTGAATTGCATTTTTCCTATGGGCTATGACCCGCACGACCTTCCACCTGAGGTTCAAACATTTGTCGAAGAACGTCATCTGGCGACGCTCACCACAGTGCGGCCGGACGGCTCGCCACATGTTGTCGCAGTTGGATTCACTTGGGATAGCACTGCCAGGTTGGCTCGCGTGATTACATTCGCCCCCAGTCGCAAAGCCCGCAATGTTGGTGCTGCAATCGCTGCTCGTGCCGCGGTGTGCCAGGTTGACGGTGGGCGGTGGTTGACTTTCGAAGGGACCGCCACGGTGACCGACGACCCAACCCGAGTTGCCGACGCGGTTTTGCGATACGCCGAGCGTTATCGCCAACCGCATGAACGAGTCGATCGAGTCGTCATTGAAATCGCCGTCGATCGCATTCTTGGTCGCGCTTAATCGACCATTGGCGCCATTTCCGACGCGTCCCAGAACGCGCGCATCGTCGTAATGAGTCCCTCATCGTCGAACGACATCACATCGATGATGTCCACCACCAGCTTCATGTCGCCCAGATAGGTAATCGCTCGCATCGGCCACGCCGCCTCGCCTCCGGCTACTCGGGCCGAACCCGTGCGTTCGAGGGTGATCTTCTCAGCCATTTCTCGCACGCCGTCCCAGAATGTTCCGATGGCCTCTCGGCCACGAATGACGTCGCTGCCTACCGGGTCTTCCAACGTGGCATCTTCGGTATAAAGCGCGATATACCCAGCGCGATCTCCCGCACTAAAAGCGGCCACATAGGCATCGATCGTCGCATTGATCTGGTCAGCGGAGGCTGGCATCTCGAAATCCTTTCGGCGGGAGCGGAAACAAAGCCAGCCTAGGTCGGCCTTTAGTCGCTGGGCCCAACGAAACCGTTGGAGCGCACCGCCAAAGCCTCGGTGGAGCCACCCGCCTACACTTTGGCCATGCCTCCCTATCAGACGCCTGAACATCATCCGGCGTTCGAGGAATACTGCGAAACCATTTTCGAACTTCGCGAAGACGATCTCGATGTTATCCAAGCGCGTATCGCCGAACGGCTCGATGTTTCACGACCGGCGGTGTCAGAGATGATTCGCCGAATGGAACAACAAGGCCTCGTCACAATGGCTGGCTCCATCAAGTTGACCCCTGACGGTTTGCGCCTAGCTGAAAGTGTTGTGCGTCGTCATCGACTCGCCGAACGGTTCCTTACCGACCTGCTCGGCCTGTCATGGGCCGACGCCCACGCCGAGGCCGGCAAGTGGGAGCACGTCATTTCCGACCAAGTCGAAACCGCGCTCACCCGGTTACTCGGCGACCCAACCACCTGCCCGCACGGCAACCCCATTCCCGGTTCTGATTACCAAGCGCCAAAGACCGTGACGCTTGACGCGTTGGCGGTCGGCGATCAATTCGTGGTGTCACGAATTCCCGAAGAACTTGAGTTCACTCCTGGACTCTTGTCCTTTCTTGAACAGTCCCACTTAATGCCGGGAGTTCACGGCGCCATTACGGCACTATCCCCCGATGGCACCACCACAGTCGAAATCGATGGGCGCCACATCGGAATCGGAACATTTGCCAGCACTCGAATTCTTGTCACTTCAAGCAGCTAAACCTGAGCCGCTAGGGCCAAGACGACTGTCACGCCCCGGCAGCGACGATGACTAAGTCCGTGGCAAGACCGGCGAGCAATCCGAGCAGAATGCCCCACATCATGAATTCTCGATGGCCGAGTTTGAATCCAACCTTGAGTAGTTGCATCACAACATACAGAATTGACCCGGCCGCAAGAGCCAAAAACGCGACGAATAAATACTCGTTCACGTAGACCTGCCCAATCAGGGTGCCGACAAAGGTCGGACCGCCACCGATCAAGCCCAGCACGCCCAAAAATCCCCACGATGGCGTGCGTTCATCACCGGCAAGTGGGGCGACGATGCCGAAACCTTCGGTTGCGTTGTGCAATCCAAAGCCGACAATCAACAACAGTGCGAGACTCACTTCGCCCGACGCCGCCGACTGACCAATAGCAAGTCCTTCAGAAAAATTGTGCAAACCAATGCCGACCGCGATCAGAAATGCCAAACGACGCGCCGGTGTATCGAGCCAGAGCATGGAAACCTCTGCCCCGACTGGGACTCCAGCGCGACGCGATAACCAGCCGTCGTAATAGGTAAGGCTCATCAACCCGACAGTCAGGCCCGCAATGGCGACAAACGCGAGGCCAACAAAGGTCGCCCAGGAACCATCGTGATCGCTCGTTACGGCGACCAAGGCGTCTTCGACTGGCGCGAATGCGTGACTCAGCACATCCCAGAGGAGAAACACCAAGACGCCGATTGACAGCGCGTTGAGGAACGCACGAAGTCTTGGGGCCGGGTTACGGATCCGGCCTACCGGCAATCCCAAAAAGATCGTGAGGCCTGCGATCGCCCCTAAGAGTGCGATCTGAGCGGTTGACATGCCTTGAGGTTAGGTTTGCTTTACTTTTAGATGCAAGTCCACCTGCCAGATTCTCTAAGCTGATGTCAACGCCAGTCTCGCTAGTCGAGAAGGGCGGCGGGCAAGTCCCGTGCGTGGACGATCGCTAGCCGCTTCGTCGCCCGAGTCAGTGCCACATACAACGACCTCAATCCCTGTGCTTCTTCTTCGACAATGGCGGCTGGCTCGACGACGATCGACGAATCTAACTCGAGGCCTTTCACCAGCCCCACGGGAACGACCGTGATCTGAGCGTCGAGTCCGTGACGAGTTGCCCGACCGAATTCAATGCCAAGTGAGTCGAACGCGTCACTCACCAAATCGACCATTGATGCTGGCACGATGACGGCAACATTGCCGGTGCCTACCGCCTCAAGTTCATCGACGGCCGCCGCTACAACATTGGGCCCCAGTTCGCTTGGGGCCACGCGGATGATCTGAGGCGGATCACCATCTTCGCGAATTGACCGAGGCGGCGAGAGGTCGGGGTCGGCAACACGAAGCACCCGAGAAGCCAACGCCATGTTCGGTGCCGGCAAACGATACCCAACGGTTAGCTCTGCGCGACGTGGCTCACGACGATCGGGAAGGTGATCAAGGATTTCCTGCCAATTGCGATGGGCCCATTCACCCGTTGACTGTGCGATGTCTCCAACAATCGTCATCGAGCCGTTTAGTGAGCGACGGTTCAACACCCGCAGCTGCATTGGCGACAGATCCTGAGCCTCGTCAATCACGATGTGTCCATAGGTGCGAACGTCATCGTGATCATCGGTTGGACGACGCTTCGACTTTGGTTTCGGTCCCAACAATGCTCGTGCTTCATCAAGCAGCGGAACGTCGTCATTCGTCCACATGATCGAGTCAATCGAATCAGATCGCGATCGAAAAAGTGCGGTGATTTCGTCGGCACGCAACGCCGAACCGCCGGCATGTTTGAGTAATGCTGTCGATCCAAAGAAATCATGCAAGAACTGCGCAGGCGTGAGCATCGGCCACATCCACTCGAGCGCTTCGCGCACATCGACGGTCGCCCGCAATCGTTCTCGAACCGTCGCGGCCGACAAGTCTTCGCGGGCGCTACTTGCGAGGACCCGAAACAGTTCACCCTCAACGAATCGGCGTCCGGCATTGTGTTTGCGGAACCGCCGCCGCGCCTCTGACACAATGTGCGCGCTCTCATCAACCGTCATCCGCAGGTTGATCAACCCAAACCCGACCACGAGGTCTGACCGCAGCGCACGCTGCCGGTCCCGCAGGGCACGACGAAGCACCGACGCCATCCGAAGGTCGCCCTTCACCCGTGCCGTCATTCCGGTGTCGCGGCCCTGGACCCGAACGCCGTCGATCAGGTCAGCCAGAACCGCCAGTTCGACCCCCGCCTCACCCAGCGATGGCAGCACCTGTTCGATATAGCCCAAAAAGAGGCGATTCGGGCCAACCACCAACACCCCTTGGCCTTCGAGCGGGAAGCGATAGGTGTAGAGCAAGTACGCGGCCCGATGCAGCGCGACGACGGTCTTTCCGGTGCCTGGTCCACCTTGAACCACCAGCACGCCAGCCATCTCAGCGCGAATGATTTCATCCTGCTCGCCTTGAATCGTCGCGACGATGTCGCCGAGTTTTCCCGACCGAGCGGTTTCCAACGCGTTCATCAATGCGCCGTGGCCGGAAATCCGCGAGCCATTCCCATCCCGGCTCAGTCCTTCAAGCGCTTCGCCGAATAGTTCGTCTTCCAAATCGAGCAACACTCGCCCGCGGGTCGCGAAATGGCGACGGCGGAGAATCCCCATCGGCTGACGACCGGTCGCTCGATAAAATGGCTCGGCGACCGGCGCCCGCCAATCAACAATGATCGGGTCTTGAACATCGTTGCTAACCGCAACTCGCCCTATGTAATAGGGCTCTGGTTCACCCGCCTGATCGATACGGCCGAAACATAACGATGCATCGCCCAACTCAAGTTGGGTCAGCCGAGTCAACATCGTTTCCCAGATCACATCGCGTTCGAATCGAGCTTGCTCGGTTCCGCCGCGACCAACCTCGACCATTGTGGTCATTCGACTCGCGGCCTTGCGAGAGGCCTCCAAATACGCGTAAGCCCGATCGATGTAGGCCTGTTCGGCCTCAAGATCGGGATGACCAGACATGTGGTCCTTTCGTGCATCTGCGACTAACGGGAATGCTCCCTAAGGGGGATGGAACATGCTACCGGTCCCACACAGATTCATCACTGTGAGCCAGATCTGACTAATCCGAGCACAGCGATCTCAGCGGCCAGGGTCCTCGCCCACCTCGACAAGGGCATCTCGAATCGCCAATCGAAGTCGTCGGGCAACGTTGGCATTGAGATGGCCAACCAGGCCATATCCCGCCTGACCAACTTCCTCAATCGTCAGAACCACCCGAGGAACTGCATCGTCATAATCGTCGCTGATCGCGACCCCCCACGAAATCGGAGTCAGCTCATCGTCG
Source organism: Actinomycetes bacterium (assembly GCA_037138595.1). Classification (GTDB taxonomy): domain Bacteria; phylum Actinomycetota; class Acidimicrobiia; order Acidimicrobiales; family Acidimicrobilacustridaceae; genus UBA4742. The sequence goes on from JBAXIB010000018.1 coordinate 49,514, forward strand.
GCATAGCTCGGCGGATAGTCAGAGGGTTCGAATGGGTAGTCATCGATCGATCGGCGCATACCGACAGTCAAGCCGCCTGGCGCTCACTTAGGGTACCAACCGCGATGATGTCTAGCGTGGGGGTCGTGACCGACGCTGGTACTACCGAGTCAACCGAGACCGATTCGACTGTCGACCCGCTGGTCGGATCGGACTTTCTTCGCGCCTGTCGCAGCGAGCCTGGCGGGCAGGTACCGATTTGGTTCATGCGCCAAGCCGGTCGGTCACTTCCCGAGTATCACGAGATCCGCGGGACCGGAAGCATCCTCGAGGCGATTCGAATTCCCGAACTCGCCGCCGAGATCACGTTGCAGCCTGTCCGTCGCTACGGGGTCGATGCGGCGATTGTCTATAGCGACATCGTCGTTCCGATCGCGGCAATCGGATTTGGCGTCGACATTGCTCCCGGGATTGGGCCCGTCGTGGAACAACCATTTCGTTCGGCCGCTGATCTCCAACGCATTCGCCCACTCGAGCCCACCGTCGACACGCCTTATGTCATCGAGACCGTCAAGATGTTGGTTAACCAACTCGAAATTCCGCTGATTGGTTTCGCCGGAGCGCCGTTCACCGTGGCGAGTTACCTCATAGAAGGTCGGCCTTCTCGGACCTACGCTGCGACCAAAGCCATGATGCACGGCGACCCCGTGCTATGGCACGCGTTAATGGAGCGGCTTGCCGATCTTGCTATCACTTCGCTGCGCAGCCAAATCGATGCCGGCGCCCGAGCGATTCAGCTTTTTGACAGTTGGGCCGGCGCGTTAAATCGCCCCGACTATGAGCAATTCGTATTGCCCCATAGCCAGCGGGTGCTCGCCTCGATCACCGAGCTCGGCATTCCGACAATTCACTTCGGCGTCAGTACCGGCGAATTACTTGAATCGATGGCCAATGCTGGCGCTGACGTGGTCGGAGTCGACTGGCGCGTAACACTCGACGACGCGCGACAACGAGTTGGCCCGCAGCGCGCCTTGCAGGGAAACCTCGATCCAGCGATCTGCCTCGCCCCGTGGCCCGCGGTCGAAACAGCCGTGCGCGATGTCCTCGCCCGCAATCAGGGCCACCCCGGCCACATCTTCAATCTCGGCCACGGTGTCCTTCCCGAGACCAATCCCGATGTCCTCAAGCGAATCGTCGAACTTGTGCACGCCGAAGGCACGACCACTGGAGCATCTTCATGACGAAAATTGGATTGTTGGTCATGGCCTACGGCACGCCACGATCGCCCGAGGATGTCGAGGCCTATTACACCGACATTCGCCGAGGCCGCCCACCGACCCCGGAACTGCTCGCCAATTTGCAAGCGCGTTATGACGCAATTGGCGGCATTTCACCGTTAGCACAGCGCACCGAAGCCCAACGCTCCGCGCTTGAAATGGCGCTTGAGATTCGCATGCCAGGGGCGTTCGAAGTGGTGCTCGGTCAAAAGCATGCGGCGCCATTTGTCGAAGATGCCGTCGCTACGTTGGCAGATTCCGGCGTTCAGCGCGCCGTTGGGCTCGTCCTTGCACCGCACTATTCGGGCTTCAGCGTCGGTCAATATCATCAGCGAGCATCCACCGCCGCGGCCACCGTCAACATGGAGATGCTTGGAATCGACAACTGGCACCTCGAACCGACCTATATCGATTTTCTCGCCCGAGCTCTGGCCGATGCCAGAGCCCAGTTGCCCGCTCGCCACCGAGTGCTCTTTACCGCCCATTCGTTACCTGAACGGGTACTCGAAAACGACCCCTACCCCGAGCAACTCCGCGAAAGTGCAGCCGCGGTGGCCAACACGTTCGCTGCCCCCGATCAACTCGACTGGGAACTTGCCTGGCAAAGTGCGGGTCGCACTCCCGAGCCTTGGCGCGGACCCGACATCCTTGAAGTGATTCGAGACCTCGGCGCTTCGCAGCAATTCGAAGGCGTCGCGGTGTGCGCACAAGGGTTCGTGTCAGACCATCTTGAGGTGCTCTACGACCTCGACATCGAAGCAGCCGCGCTTGCCCGCGAGTGCGGGCTCGCGTTTTCGCGAACACGCTCTCTCAATGATGACCCGGTCGTCATGGGCTCGCTCGCCGAACGAGTCGTGCAACGAGCAGGACTAGCCGATCAGGTTTCTGGGTGACGACACGGGTCGTTGTTGTCGGTGCGGGAATCACCGGATTGACCGCCGCTCTCACCTTGCTCGACGTTGTCCAGGGCATCGACCTTGTCGTTGTTGAATCCAGCCAGCACGTTGGAGGCAAGATCCGAACTGGATTATTCGCCGGACATCAAGTCGACGAAGCCGCCGATGCGTTCTTGGCTCGAGTGCCCGAAGGCATTGCATTATGTGAACGATTGGGACTACGCGAGTCGCTGGTGGCTCCTGCCGCTCGAACCGCCTATCTCTATAGCCGAGGCCAACTCCATCGATTCCCCGAAGGCCTCATGTTGGGAATCCCCACTGACCTCGACGCGCTCGCGGCGTCAGGGGTCGTTTCGGCCGCCGGTGTCGCTCGAGCCGGCCAAGACCTCACCATGGGACCAGACCCTGCGGGCCAGGCCGACGAGTCAGTTGGTGCACTCGTTCGACGGCGACTTGGCGATGAGATTTACGACGTCCTCGTGGGTCCGTTGCTGTCGGGCGTCAATGCCGGAAACGCCGATTGGTTGAGCGTCGCGGCCGGCGCGCCGCAATTTGAAGCCGCGATGCGCGAACACGGAAGTTTGATCGCTGGAGCGCGGGCCCAACGGCAATCCGCAGCCGCATCTAATCCCCAAGCGCCGGTCTTCTTCGGCCTCCCGACCGGTATGCACGATTTGATCGCCGCGCTCCACGGCGCGGTCTTAGCCGCGGGTGGACGAGTCCACCGAGGCAGAACGGTGTCATCCATTGAACGCGCGGATTCCGATAGTTGGATTCTCGGCACGACTGACGGCAAAACCTACGATGCCGACGCGGTGGTGCTGACCACACCGCTATTTGTTACGAGTCAACTTGTCGCTGACCTGGTGCCAGACGTTGCAGTCGAGATGGGTGAGGTCGAGTATTCGTCTCCGACCATGGTGACTCTCGCGGTTCCCAAAGCGCTCATCGACCATCCCCTCGACGCAAGCGGCTTTTTGGTTTCGGCCAGCGAGGGCCTTGTGTTGACGGCATGCTCATGGGCATCGAGTAAGTGGGCGCATCTCGATTCTGACACCACTGCGATCCTGCGAGCATCGGCAGGTCGCCATCACGATGACCGCGCCGAACACATGAGCGATAGCGAACTTGTCGCGACGCTGTTGGCAGAACTCGCGGTGACAATGGGTCTCGATGGATCGCCATCAGAAGTTCGGATCAATCGATGGCCCGATTCGTTACCGCAATTTCGCCCTGGTCACCTCGATCGGGTCCAACGTTGGCACAACGCGCTGGCGGCAATCGCGCCAGGTCTTGTAGCCACCGGCGCCGGGTTCGAAGGATTGGGCTTGCCCGCGTGCATTCGTCAAGCGACTACTACGGCAAAAACCCTTGCCCAGCAGGCATTTTAGCCTCAGGCCCCGAGACCACTTTCGTAACAATTCGACTCGTGATTGGCTAAAAACAGCCAAAATTCAGCCGTTTACATTGCGAATTGACACAATTGCTGCAATGCTTTCGTAATAATGCGACGAGGACAGAAAGCCGCTGCGCAAGCGGACAAGCACGTCTCACGCCGGCGCCGTCTGCTCTCCGGCACTGTCGTCATCGCCCTTTTTGCGTTGCCCGTCGTCGTCCCCGGAAGCGCATCTGGCGACCAGATCACCGACAAGCGGGCAGCGGCCCAGCAGATCAGCGCCAAGCTCGACGAGCTCAACGCTCGGCTCAGCGGTCTTGATGAGCAATACAACCGTGCCCAAATCGCGCTCGCGACCGCGGAAGCCGCAACAGCTGATGCGCAACAGCGGGTCGATGCCACCAATGCCGAACTCGATGTGCGTACCAGAGAGCTCCGCTCATTTGCCGTGCAGGCGTACATGACCGGAAACGACACCCCAGCGTTCGAAGCGATCTTGACAAGTACTGCCGATGATGCGACCACCAAGAAGAATTATCTCGAATCCGCCAGCGGTAGCCGCCAAGACCTGCTCGACCAACTTGGCGCTACGAAAGAAAAACTCGCCGGTGAAGTCACCCAACTCGATGCCGCCAAGAGCGAAGCGCAAAACCAACGCGACGTGCTCGCCAGTGCGCGCGATTCAGCCGACGCCGCGGTAAATGAACAACAGCAAATCCAGTCGCAATTGCAAGGCGAGATAGCAACATTGGTTGCCCAAGACCAGCAGCAAAAAGCCGATGCTCAAGCCGCACAGATGAAGGCCGACGAAGCTGCAGTTGCTCGCCAAAAAGCCGCCACTGCCGCAGCCACGCCAACGCCGAACGACCCAAGCCCGAGCTCAGGCGGCGGGAGTGCACCCAGCGACGGTGCCGCCGCGGCAGTAGCCGCCGCTCGGAGCGCCCTCGGTTCTCCGTACGTGTGGGCTGGCGCTGGTCCGGATGTGTTCGATTGCTCAGGACTCGTCATGTGGGCGTGGGCTCACGGCGGCCGCAGCCTTCCCCACTCAGCGGCAGGCATGTACACCGTGACTCGCCGCATTCCAATCAGTGACCTCCAGCCCGGCGACCTGCTGTTCTATGGCAGCCCAATTCACCATGTCGGCATTTACGTTGGTGGCGGGCAGATCATCCACGCGCCCCATGCGGGTGCGGTCGTTGAATACGGACCAGTGAACCTGTGGAATGAACTCGTCGGTGCAGGCCGGGTCTAACCAAACCTAGTGACTGACTCGGCACGACTCCGTGGTCCCGCGGTCGGCGATGTGCAGATGATCATCGCGTTGCACGGCCATGAGGATGACCCTGCCCTTCCCGACGATCGACTCACCGATCTAGCCACCACTGAATGTGTCGTCGTTCGGCCGCGAAGTGCGATGACCACTGACGTCGGTCCGGTGTGGTTTCGGTCCAATGAGAACGGTCCAATAGAAGCCGAGATCAATGCGTCGATTACTCAGCTTGAATGCGACATTGCCGACGCGTGCACTGCACGAGGACTTCGCCGTAACCAGGTCGTGATTGGCGGCTATTCCCAGGGAGGTGCGATCGCGCTTGCCTTGGCGCTCAGTCGAACGAACCCCCCGGCCACCACCACCGGTCGTGCCGTTGACGCGTTCGCCGGTGTTTATGTGGTCAGTGGATGGCTTCTGCACGCCGACACGGTCAGATATGACATGCCCGGATTTGCCGCGTCGAAGACCCCGGTCCTCGTTGTGCACGGCATCGATGACGAAGTTGTCGCGGCGCAGCACGGCCGCAGCACGGCGCGTTTTCTCGAACGCAATGGGGTCTCGGTTGACTACCTCGAGCTTCCGGGTGGCCACCACCTTGGTTCACCTGCCGCTAGTGCCGTTAGCTCGTGGCTGAACTCATGAACCCAACGCGCGTTCGGTACTTCAGGTCACAAGCGGGCAGACTGTCCGACAATGACCAAACGTAAGCGCCGCGGTGGGCGGGTCACTGAGTCGACCCGCACCACCCCGACTGGAACTACCACCGGAAAAACAACCGGACCGACAATCGGAAACCGGACGGCGTTAACACTGCCGCGCTCAGCGGTGATGACACCGCGGACCGGTGCGGTGAAACCTGGCGTTGTCAGTTTGCGAAGAACTGTGCCCGACACGATTTCCAAACCGCCCTATGCAATCAGCGGTCAACCTCCTGCCCGAGGCGGAAGTGACGTTCAGACGCCGGAGATCATTTCGCGCATGCGCGTTGCTGGCGCACTTGCCGCCGAGGTCCTCATTGAGGTGGGTGACGCAATCACGCCAGGGATTACCACCGATGAGCTTGACGCCATCACCCATGCCGCAGCGCTTGCCCGGGATTGCTACCCGAGCCCGCTGAATTATCGAGGTTTCCCGAAGTCGGTGTGCACATCAGTAAACGAAGTGATTTGCCACGGCATTCCTGATTCTCGCCCACTCGTCGAAGGTGACATCGTCAACATCGATGTCACTGTTTTTCACGGTGGAGTTCACGGCGATACCAACTGCACCTTCTTTGTCGGCGATGTCGACGCCGAATCGCGACGACTGGTGCTCGAGACTCGCACTGCGATGTATCGAGGCATCGAAGCGGTCAAGCCAGGTGGTCATGTTTATGACATTGGCCGGGCCATCGAAGAGCATTCGATTGCCGCTGACCTCGGTGTTGTTCGTGAATTTATTGGGCACGGTATTGGCGAACAGTTCCACGGCGGGCTCCAGATTCTTCACTACTTCGACACCCGAGCCGACAACGTGATCGAGACCGGCATGACCTTCACCATCGAGCCGATGATCACGCTCGGGTCACCCGAACTTCGTATTTGGGACGACAAATGGACTGCGGTGACACGCGACGGAAGTCGAAGCGCTCAATTCGAGCACACGCTGGTCGTGACTGACCGCGGCGCAGAGATCCTGACGGTCACTGCCGATGGTCGATGTGCCGCCGATCGGTATGACGATCTCTGAGCCCATCGTGAGTTCTAACCACCGACGAATTCGAGCGTGCAGACCGCTCCGCATCGTTGGAGGCGCGGCAACGATCGTATTGGTCGCAACAATGCTCGGGGCCACCTCATGCACGACTCATGGCAACCAAGCCGGATTCGCCGAGCGCAACACGACACCGTCGCGACCACGAATCGTCGCGACCACCACGATGTTGGGCGACGTTGTTCGCGCAGTCGCTGGTGAACACGCCGACGTCTCGGTTCTCATGGCGCCTGGTGATGATCCGCACACATTCACCCTTCGATCAGACCAGGCCGAATTGATCGACCGTGCCGACCTGATCGTCACTACTGGGCTTGGGTTCGAATCAGCGCTGCAGCCGGAACTCGACCGGGCCCAATCACCGGGGCTGTCGATCATGCGCGCCGCTCAGGATGTAGCACCGTTAGCCGGACCGGGCGGCGATGTAGACCCCCATGTTTGGATGGACGCGGATCGACTAACGACGATCGCGTCGCAACTCGGCGATCGGCTCGCCACCATCGCTCCCGAGTTCGAGACGAACTGGCGAGATGGCGCCGCAAAGTTTGGCTCCACTTTGGCTGCCGCCGATGAGTCAGTTCAGACGCTGCTCAGTGCAGTTCCTGGAGAGAACCGGCAATTCGTCACAACGTCAGACGGCCTTGGCTATTTCGCTCCCCGGTATGGACTCAACCCAATCGCCGCAACTGGCGCGCCCGGCGAACGCGTCCTGAACCTGTCAGTCGATTCGCTTGGTCCGGCCGGATCGGCGACCGAAACCAACGCCGGGCTCATCGTTGCGACCGCGGCGCGCATTGCCGGCTGGCTGCAGACCGGGCGCTAACCCGCCCTCAACCCTTCTGGGCCAAACTGATCCAGTGAGTGCTGACGACCTGTCGAATCAACTGCAACCGTCCGAATCACCAAGTTTGGACACGGACCAGAACGTCGGCATCGAAGCATCGATGGGGCGACGGCGATTTTTGACAGTCGCCGTCGGTACCGGGGTAGTGGTCGTCGGGGGATTCGTCGTGGCCCTGATTGCTCGGCCCGATCACCCCGCCGACGAGGTCGCAGACACGACCGTTCCCGGGCCTTCGATCCAGGTCACCAAAAGCACACCTCCGCCGCTCCCGATCCCCGAAGCGGTTCCCGAGAATCCACATGCCGATACAGCCCAGAACGTCATCGGCACACTGGAGATTGCGCGGATCAACATTTCAGCCGACATCCAAGAAGGCATCACCCTCACTGCCATCAATCGCGGTCCAGGACACTGGCCTGGAACGGCAATGCCCGGAGAACTTGGAAACGTCGTCATTGCGGGCCATAGAACAACGTATTCAAAACCGTTCAATCGCCTCAATGAACTCGAGCCGGGCGATCTCGTCACTATGACGACTCCCGATGGCATATTCACCTACCGAGTACGTGGCATCGTGATTGTTCCCGGGGACGCGATCGATATCGCGCAACAAAGTTACGCTCACACGGCGACGCTGTTCGCCTGTCATCCACCCGGGTCAGCCCGAGAGCGAATCGTCGCGAAATTGCAGTTACTTAAACCCGACGGCACTCCGGTCGATCCCGATGATGTGTTGCCGCCCATTGATGCCGGTGCCCAAGAGACTGGGCACACGCTTGTCGTGAAATCAACTGACCCACTCGGCCAAAGCGGCGGATAATTCGCGCTCCCATCACTGAGAAGCGATCAGAATTCTCCTCGTTCGAAAAATCGTGGCCAATTCGATTGCGACTCGCTCCCATCAGCGATCAGCGCGGCGCCATTGACGAATCGCGCCGCCGGCGAACAAAGAAACAAAATGATCGCCGCCATCTCGTCGACATCGCCCATCCGCCTCATCGGGCCAATCTTTTCGGCCTCTATTGCCCACTCTGCCTCAGAAAACCCGAGTTGGCCGACTTCGTTTTCATGCATACCGGTGGTAGCCACCGTGCCCGGAGCGAGGGCATTGATCGTGACGCCGTGATATCCCAAATATGGCGCCATCGACCTTGTCATGCTCACAACGCCGGCACGAGCCGCGCCCGAATGCACAAACCAAGGTGCACCCCGATCGAACGAAAAAATGTGCACCACATTGACGATCGCTCCGAAGTTTGCCTCGGTCATCGAACCCATAAAACGGTTAATCATGTTCCAAGTGCCATTGAGGTTGAGGTCAACCACTGACCGCCACCCATTATCAGAAATCTGTGAGGGCAACGCCGGGAACTGACCACCGGCGTTGTTGATCAGGAAGTCGACTTTGCCGAATCGGGCCATGACCGCTTCTCGCAGCGCGTCGACCTGGACGATCTCACGGATGTTGGTTGGCACAACCAGACACTCAACGCCGAAGGCACGTACCGCATCGGCGGTTGCCTCAAGTGTTTCGGGAGTTCGGCCTACCGCGACCACATTGGCGCCATAGCGAGCAAAAGCCAATGCCGTCGTTCGGCCGATTCCAGTGCCAGCGCCGGTGATGAGCGCAACGCGCCCCGCGAACAGTTGAGGCGCGAACATTTCCAGCGGACCGAGTTCAGGTGACATTGGACCGAACCCTAGTCAGCGAGATTGGTTCTGTTGATACAAAACCGGCGCGCCAGCGTTGGCGTGGTCGGTAATGATGACACCCAATGCAGTCGATCGAATCGCCACCCTCGCGAAACCCCGAAACCGTCGGGCGGCGAACCGCGGTATTGGCGCGGTGCATCCTGGCCGGCTTCTGCATTGCGGCATCGATTCCACCTTGGGGCTGGTGGCCACTTGCATTTGTTGGCATCGCGTTACTTGACCGGCTCATCGCCGATCAACCATGGCCGCGACGATTTCGACGGACTTGGCTGGTCGCCGCGGCATGGCTCTTCCCCGCGCTGTTTTGGATTTCGGACCTGACGATTCCCGGCTATTTCATCGCTGGAACGTTGTATGCCACCTATTTCGCTGTCGCCGGCGCATGGTGTCCACCCGGTCGTGGCCGGTGGATCGCCCTGCCAGGCTTGGTGGTGCTGGCCGAACTTTCTCGTTGGAGTTTCCCGGTTGGTGGCGTCCCCCTCGGCACTCTGGCGATGAGTCAAGCAGCCGCACCGCTCGGGCAAAGCGCTCGCATTTTTGGTTCGTATCTAGTCGTCGCGCTCGTCGTTGTTGCCGGCATCGCGATGTCGGCGGCATGGCAGCGAGATTGGCGGGTCGCAGCCGGAATCGTTGCCGGCGTCGTCGCAATTTGGGCAATCTCGATTGTTGCTCCGCGCGGTCATGACGTTGCACCGTTGCGTATCGCGGTCGTCCAAGGGGGTGGCCCGCAGCACACCCGAGCCATCGACACCAACCCTCGCGATGTGTTCGATCGCCACCTCGCGGCGAGTGACGACATCATCGGTCCGGTCGATTTGGTGCTGTGGCCGGAAAATGTCGTGTCCGTCGAAGGCCCTCTTCGCGATGCCCGCGAGAACCTCGCGTTGTCCGCGCTGGCGACACGCTTAAACACGACACTGATCGTCGGTGCCACCGAAGGTGTCAGCGATACGCACTTCCTGAATGCGGCCATCGTTTACAACCCCGATGGGTCAATGGGTGAAAGGTACGACAAAGTCCGAATTGTGCCGTTCGGTGAGTTCGTTCCACTTCGTGGATTGATTGAACATTTCGCGGGAGCACGTTCCGGTTTATCTGCACGCGATGCCATCGCCGGCACCAAGCCGGCCACGGTTGACACGCCCGTCGGGAAAATGGGAATCGTGATCTCCTGGGAAATCTTTTTCGCCAATCGGGCCCGCGATGCCATTCGTCACGGGGGCGAAGTGCTGCTCAACCCCACGAACGGCTCGTCGTATTGGCTCACGCTGGTGCAATCGCAACAAGTCGCATCGTCACGACTGCGAGCAATCGAGACCGGCCGTTGGACTGTGCAAGCCGCGCCGACCGGGTTCTCGGTCATCGTTGACCCCAGCGGTCAAGTCGAGCAACGAAGCGGCATCAGTCAGCGAGTCGTGCTCCAACAAACGATTGCGCGGCGTCAGGGCCAAACCATTTCGACGATTGTCGGACCTTGGCCGATGATCGCGATCAGCATCATCGCAATCATCGCCGGCTGGATATTGCAGCGAAGATCGCGTCCCGATGAAGCAGATCCTTCGCGCCCATCGGCGAAATCCGACGAAGCCGAGTCGGCGCTAACCCAACTCGATAGTACGAGTGATGTCGACTGACTCAAGAAACCGGCGATCGTGTGAGACCAACAACACCGTTCCTTTAAACGCCGCAAGCGCTTGTTCGAGTTGCTCAATAGCTTCAATGTCGAGGTGATTCGTCGGTTCGTCCAACACCAAACAGTTCACTCCTTGAGCCATCAGCGTCGCCAGCAAGGCTCGAGTTCGTTCTCCGGGCGACAAATTTCGCCCTTGGCGATCTATGTGGTCGGCGCCGAGTCCAAACTTTGCCAACAGTGACCGAGACTCACTCAGCGCCATTCCCGTGCGTTCTTGGAACGTCGAAAGCACTCCGGCCTCTCCAGCGAACATGCCGCGAGCCTGATCCAATTCACCAACTTGCACGCCTGGACCTATCCACCGATTGCCCGACGCTAACGGTGTCGTGCCGAGAATCGCGCCCACCAACGTCGACTTGCCGCTGCCATTGGGTCCAAGAATGGCCAGACGATCCTGCCACGCGATTTCCAGATCAATTGGACCGAGTCGAAACCCATTCGGATCACCGACGGGTTGTTCGATCATCGCGCGACCGAGACGCGCCACGACATCACCGCTGCGGGCCGTCGGGGCAAGGCTGAGCTGCAGATTCCAACCCTCCCACGGTTTTTCAACCGCTTCGAGTTGATCGATTTTGCGTTCGGTTGCCTTAACCTTGCTCGCTTGCTTTTCGCTCCGAGCTACCTGTCGAGCACGGATGTTCTTATCGTTCTCACCGGACGACTTCGTTTTGCGAACACCGGTGTCGCTCCATTGGACCTGAGTTCGCTGCCGCTGTTTCAACCGATCGCGTTCAGCGACGAACTTGTCGTGCGCGTCATAGCTTTGTCGACGCGACAAGTTGCGCGCCTCGACATAGGCGCTCCATCCGCCTGCGAAAGGACGAGCGCGATGCGAGTGTGCGTCGATCTCGATGATTCGATCGACGCAGCGATCTAGAAAGGCTCGATCGTGGGATACCACCACTACCGCACCGGGAAATTTCGCCACGAACGCTTCGAGTAGGTCAATGCCAGCAAAGTCCAAGTTGTTCGTGGGTTCGTCAAGCACCAACACGTCGACGCGCGACAATAAAATTGCGGCCAGGGCGGCACGAGCCGCCTCACCGCCCGACAACGTCAGCGTTGCCTGCTCAAATCGAGTCGAATTGCCGGTTGCTCCACCCGAATCGAGGCCCAGCCCAACTGCGGCACAGGTCTCAGCGGCACGCGATTCGAAATCGGCTCCGCCCAGGGCCAGAAACGTTTCAAGCGCAGCGCTATAGGCATCGAGGGTCTCAGCATCACCAGTTAATGCTTCAGTTCGCCGGTCGAGATCGTCGGATGCCCCCGCTACACCAGTGCGGCGCGCGAGATAACCCAGCAAACTTTCACCCACTAGCGCGTCGGGTTCCTGCGGTAGATACCCCACCGTAAGTCCGGCCGGCGCACGATCGACACGGCCCGAATCCGGTTCTTCGAATCCGACCAAAGTCCGAAGCAGCGTTGATTTTCCGACGCCATTTGGACCAACGATTCCGACTCGGTCGCGAGCTTCAATCACCATGGTGATGTCATCAAGCACTACTTGACCACCAAATGATCGGGTCACCGCCGACACGCTCAACATACGCATGACCCTAGGCCGAGCGTCGTGTGTCCCATAACCTCAAGTCGCATAAGGTCATCCCCATGCGTGCGGTGCAATGCGTCGAAAATGGCCCACCATCAGGACTAATCCTCGTCGATGTTGAGCCACCAGTTGCCCGAACGGGCCAAGTTGTCGTCGCCGTCGAAGCCGCCGGGGTCAACTACGTCGACGCGTTATTCGTACAAGGGCGCTACCAAATCAAGCCGGCCCTGCCTTTTATCCCAGGCAGCGAAATTGCCGGAGTGATCATCGATGTTGGCGAAGGCGTGACCACCTTCGCGCTCGGCGATCGGGTGCTTGCTAGTTGTGGACTCGGTGGATTCGCCGATCAAGTCGCTGTTCCCGTCGGTTCGGTTGCCGCGCTCCCATCCGGTTTCGACACGGTGCGCGCCGCCACATTTGTCCAGAGCTACAGCACCGCACTGTTTGCATTGCGGAATCGGGCCCAATTGCAGCCCGGCGAAGTGGTCTTGGTTCTCGGCGCCGGTGGCGGGGTCGGACTAGCGACGATCGACGTGACAATCGCACTGGGCGGCCAAGTCATCGGAGCCGCATCGACCGAGATCAAGCGACTGGCAGCGCGAAATGCCGGTGCGAACGCGGTGATCGACACCACTACCGAATCGATTAAGGATCGGGCTCGTGAACTCGCCAAGCTGATCACCGAGAATCCCAACGCGGCCGCCCGCACCGGGGTCGACCTCGTCATTGACCCAATTGGTGGTGAACTCGCCGAACCAGCGCTGCGCGCACTGGGTGAACGCGGTCGCTATGTGGTCATCGGCTTCGCATCTGGCCCTATCCCGTCACTTCCGCTCAATCAGGTGCTCCTTCGCAATCGGTCCGTCGTCGGAGTGGACTGGGGAGCGTGGGCGATGCAACACGGAACCGACCAGCAAGAACTGCTCGAAACGTTGCTACATATGGTCGAAGCAGGCTCAATTAACCCCGCTCAGCCCACTACCTATGGCCTTGACGACGCCGCGACCGCCCTCGATGACCTGCTCGGCCGGCGCGTTGTGGGCAAGGTCGCGCTCACTACCTGACTGGCATTGGCCGCTCGTACTTGACCGTTCGGGGTGGGGCAATGAGACTTGATGCCTTATGCCCCCCATCGAGACCCCTGCCCCATCCGCCGCTGGGTCCCGAGAAGATCAGCCGCTGAGCATCGCGTACCTGACCTATCGGGGCAAGCCCCATGTCGGTGGCCAGGGCGTCTACACCCGCCACCTCACCAAAGCGCTGGTTGACCTCGGCCACCACGTCGAGGTACTCGGCGGCCAGCCTTACCCAATTCTCGATGACCGCGTGCCGTTACATGAACTGCCAAGTCTCGACATCTACAACGACCACTTCCCCATGCGGATGCCTGGTCTTTGGGAACTCAAGTCGTTGGGCGACTGGGTTGAGGTAACGGCCTTTTCATTCGGGACCTTCCCCGAACCATTGGCGTTCAGCGTTCGGGCCGCGCAGTATCTGCGGGGACGCGTTAACGACTTCGACCTCGTGCAGGACAACCAATGCCTCGGATATGGCTTACTCGCCATGCAACGGATGGGCCTTCCGGTCTTAGCGACAATCCACCACCCCATAACGGTTGATCGACGCCTCGAAATGGAGCACGCCGAATCTCGTTGGCAGCGGTTGTCCAAAGCGCGCTGGTACGCGTTTACGAAAATGCAGACCCGAGTTGCATCACGCATGCCGCGCATCATCACGGTGTCGCAAAACTCACGCGATGACATCGCTGCCGATCATGAAGTTCCGATCGATCGACTGCATGTAGTTCCCGTTGGCGTGGATCAGAACATTTTCCGACCGTTGCCGGGAGTAAAACGCATCCCTGGACGGCTCATCACCACTGCGAGCGCCGACGTAACCATGAAAGGGCTGCGCTATCTGCTTGAAGCGCTGGCCAAACTTCGCACCGAGCGCGAGGTTTCATTGGTCGTCATCGGTCGCGAAAAAGAAGGTGGCCCATCGTCTCGCCTCCTCGACGAACTCGGTCTCCGCGACATTGTTGAATTCGTAACCGGCGTTCCAGAAGAGCGCATCATCGAGCTGTACTCCGAAGCTGAAGTAGCCGTCGTTCCCTCGCTCTATGAGGGATTCTCCCTGCCGGCGATCGAAGCCATGTCGTGTGGCGTCCCACTTGTTGCCACCTCCGGCGGTGCCCTGCCTGAGGTTGTGGGGGTCGACAATGACACGGCCCTTGTCGTCGCTCCCGGCGATTCACAAGCGCTCGCCGCCAAAATTGCGTTGGCGCTCGATGATCCCGCATTGCGCGACCGCATTGGTGCTGCCGGTCGTCAACGGGTGATTGAGCGTTGGACATGGATGCACACCGCGAATGGAACTGTTGAGCAGTACCGCGCGTTGTTGGCAGAAACGGCTGGGATCCAAAGTCATCGACCTGGTGGGGCAAAAGCTGCTCCCCGTTTTCATCAAGGTGCGCGCTAACCAATGTTGACCGTCGAATACGACAAACTCGGACTTCGACCGGGCGACCTCCTTCTTGATCTGGGTTGCGGATTCGGACGTCATGCATTCGAGGGATTCCGGCGCGGTGCTCGTGTCGTCGCGTGTGACATGGCAACCAGCGAGTTACGCGAGGTTCAAGCACTGTTCGCCGCCATGATCGACGTCGGCGAAGCACCCCCAGAAGCGTTTGGTAGCAGTGTCAATGGCGATGCAACACGCCTGCCGTTTGCGGATAACACGTTCGATCGAATCATCGCAAGCGAGGTCATGGAGCACATTCCCGATGACACCGGAGCGCTCGACGAGCTCACCCGCGTGCTTCGGCCAGGCGGCACCATCGCCATCACCATCCCGGCGTGGTTCCCCGAAAAAGTCTGTTGGGCGCTCAGCGATCAGTATCACGCGCCCTTCGTCGAGGGCGGCCATGTGCGCATCTATACCGAACAAGAACTGCGGTTAAAGATGCGTGGGGCTGGACTTACCGATGGCGCAGCCCATCACGCGCACGCGCTCCACGCGCCCTACTGGTGGCTTAAGTGTGCGGTTGGTCCCACCAACGATGACTTCCCTCTGGTCAAGCTTTACAACCGATTGCTGGTGTGGGACATCACCACGAAGCCAGCAATCACTCGGATCGCCGAGCAACTACTCAACCCGGTGCTCGGTAAAAGCTTGGTGGTCTATGCGACCAAACCGATCGCGACTGGCAGCCGAGATAGCTCTCATGCCGAGGCAGCAGTTGAACCACGTCGACTGGAGTCCGCTGATGCCATTGCCTGAAGTTCCCGGCATTCTCACAGCACAACAGTTGCGAGCCACCGTCGACGCGATTGCTGATCTGCAACTATCGAACGGCATGATCCCCTGGTTTCCCGGTGGTCATGCCGACCCGTGGAACCACGTCGAGGCAGCGATGGCGCTGGCAATTGGCGGTCATCGATCTAATGCTGAACGTGCCTTTCAATGGCTCGTCGACCTCCAACGGCCCGATGGGTCATGGCATCAGTACTACCTCGAAGATTCCATCGAACAAGACAAACTTGATGCGAATGTCATTGCCTACATCGCGACCGGTGTTTGGCATCATCACCTCCTTTTCGCTGACAACGGTTTCAGCGAGGCGATGTGGCCAACCGTTGAGGCAGCCATCGATTTCGTGCTCGCGTTGCAGACCCCACGTGGTGAAATCCTGTGGGCGCGTCACGCTGACGGAACCCCGTGGTCATTTGCGCTTCTCACCGGATCATCGAGCATCTGCCATAGCTTGCGCTGCGCGATCGCGCTGGCTGAACACCTCGGACACCATCGGCCGGACTGGGAACTCAGTGCGGCCCGACTGTTCGCCGTCATCAAAGCGCACACTGCTGGCGAGCTTCCCGATGCATTCGCCCCAAAACACCGGTGGGCAATGGATTGGTATTACCCCGTAATGGCCGGCGTGCTTGAGGGAAAAGCCGGCCTTGATCGCCTCGAGTCGCGGCGCGACGTATTCCTCGTCGAAGGAATGGGCGTCAGATGTGTGAGTGACCGGCCATGGGTTACCGCAGCCGAGACGTGCGAATGTCTGCTGGCTTATCTCAGTTTGGGCGACCGCGACACCGCGCTTGACCTATTCCGCGCTGCCCAGCAGTTACGTGACGATGATGGGCACTACTTCACCGGGATCGTCTTCCCTGAAATGGTTCATTTTCCGGGCAATGAACGTTCGACCTACACCGCGGCCTCCATTGTGCTTGCGGCCGATGCCCTCGCCGGCACATCACCTGCATCGCAGCTCTTTGTTGACCACTCTGCGCTGCCAGCGCTGCTCGGGACGACGAACGAGGACGTCTCGGCCGATCCAGGACGCGACTAGTCGCTGCTCGAAATCCCCCACTCTGTCTGCGTGATCCCCTACGTTTTCTGCAGGAGATTTTCAGGCAACTGATCAACTGGAGGAAACCGTGGCACGAGGGAAATCTACAATTCTGTTTGCCGAAACAATCGGCACGTTTGTGCTGGTTCTCGGCGGGTGTGGAACTGCGGTCCTTGCCGGCAGCAAAGTCGGCTACCTCGGGGTATCGATCGCCTTCGGTCTGACTTTGTTGTGCATGGCTTATGCCATCGGCGGGATCTCGGGTTGCCATATCAATCCAGCAGTGACCCTCGGCATGGTGATCGCCAAAAAATGCAAACCGAAAGACGCTCCCTACTACGTCATCGGTCAATTGATCGGTGGCATTTTGGCTGGTGCGGTCATCTTCGGCATCGCGGTCAGTCAAACCGGAGCCACCGCAGCGAGCGTCCGAGTCGGCGGGTTCGCATCAAATGGGTACGGCGCGCATTCGCCCGAACTCTACAAATTGATCGCGGCAGTATTGGTTGAGATTGTGCTTACTGCGTTACTCGTGTTCGTGGTTGCCAGCACCTTTCATGCCAACTTTCCTGGTGGCTTCGGCGGAATCGCCGTCGGACTCGTCCTCACCCTCATTCACCTGATCAGTATCCCGGTCGACAACACTTCGGTGAACCCGGCCCGATCGATCGGCGTCGCGGTCTTCGAAGGGGGCTGGGCGCTTTCGCAACTATGGGTGTTTATCGTCTTCCCGTTGATAGGTGCCGCGATCGGTGCTCTCGTCTGGCGAGTGCTCGCCGGCGATGATGAAGTCCAGGTCGAAGCAGTTGACGCAACCCGTTACGAGTAATTGCCAGCGGTTCGTTGCAGTACCCGCAATGAGCCAACGGCCCGCAGTTCGGTGAACTCACCTGATTCGAGTGCTCGAAGATAAATCTCGAATGGAGGGCGACCTCCATCTGCCGGGTCGGGAAACACATCATGAATCACCAAAAAACCATACGGTTCTATGTGGGGCGTCCATGTTTCAAAATCTCGATGAGCGGGTTCCGAACCGTGCCCACCATCGATAAACAACAGCGACAACGGAGTAGTCCAGTGTCGACCGACGGTCGGCGAATCACCGACGAGCGCAATCACTGCGTCTTCTAGACCCGCGTCATAGATCGCTCGCCGAAAGCGTGGCAACGTGTCGATAACGCCAATCGCAGGGTCAACCAAATCGGGTTCGTGCCACTCCCAGCCAGGCTGATTTTCTTCGCTGCCGCGGTGGTGGTCGAGCGCGAACAACACGGTGGCGCGCTCGCTAGCCGCAGTTCCGAGATAGATCGCTGACTTGCCGCAATAACTACCAATTTCCAGCATGGGTGAACCAGCGAGCGGCACTAATTCCCCTGCTTCAAAGAGCGCAACCCCCTCGTCGGAAGGCATAAATCCGCGTGCAGCTTCTGCCCGAGCCTGCTGAGTAGCGTCCATTGCTGCCTAGGGACCGGTGTGACGACGTTGCTCAGCGGCTGCTTCGGCTGCGGCCAATTTTTCGGGTCCCTCGACTGCTTCGATGAAATCTTGTCCGACCAGTTCTTCGGCAAGTTCGGGATTCTGTTCGAACAGTTTCTCCATCAAGAAGAACCGCACGACCCACAGCAGTCCAAACGACGCCATGTTCACCAAGTTGGGCAGCAATTTCTGGATCGTGGACAGATCCGTTGCTTCGCCGGTCGTGCCAGTCAGGTATGCGGTCAACGCGACCATCAGGGTTGAAAACACAAACCCGATCGCCACAAAAATCCAGAAGGGAAGAACCTCTTTTTTGAAATGGCTCTTGCCTGATTTTCCCCAGACCCACCGTCGGCTCAGGTAATACGCCGGAAACGCGCTGATCAGCACTGAACAAGCATTCGCCAACGCTGATGGCCAGTGAAACCACGAGTGCAAGACCAGCAAGAGGCCCTGCCCGATGATCACGTTTACGACCGAAACGGCGCTATAACGAGCGCCCTTTCCCTTGATCGATTCGATCACGCCATGCAATGAAAATGACATCGCCGACAAACTAATCGCAAACGCAGTTGTTGTTGACCTCAGGCCTGTTGGTCATCGCTCAGCGCGCCGCGATCACGTCCAAGCGGGCAACAGGCGACCCGCCGCTTCCGCGCTGAGCACTACGAATGCGAGAAGTACCGGCATCGTCATCAAATACGCAGAGCGAGAACTGAATCGGCGATAGAGAAACACCGATGCCACCGCGGCTAAAAGGAAACCCTGAATTGCCAAGACCAACCCGGCGAGCGCGCCCGAATCGCCACTCACCGCTGACTGTCCATCGGTCCGGCCTCCCTGAGGGGTCGGGGGGAAGGGATCGCCTTCCATCTTGGCGATCACCACCGTTGCCTTCGACGCATTTCCTGGGCGCACACTCGCCGAGGTGACGAGCGTGAGTCGGTCCTCGACTGTTGGTCCAAAAATTGCGTCTAAGCGAGCTGAGTCTTCCGGGGCTAACGACAAATCAGGTGTCGTCGCCGGTGCACCATTGAGTCCACCCGAAGCAGTTGCTTCGGCGAGTCCCGATGGCGCTGAGTCAATTTGCAGGGAAACTTCTGCGTGAGAAGTCACCCGATAAACCTTCTGTCCCTGTGTTGTCGTCACCAAGATCGGCGCTCCCACGGCGATTTTGCCGACATCACTAAATGGACCACCGAACATCGCGCGGCGCCCAACGAACGCGCTATTGCCAGGCTGACCCGGCCCCGCGCTTCCCGGGACATGACCTGGACCTTGTTGGGTTTGCGCGGCACTGACGCCCTCGACTGCAACCTGCTGCATCCGGATGTCACCAATTTCAATCACTGCCACCGGTGAGCCCAATGTAGGCGCCAACGTTTGCACTGTTACCCCAGCCAACGTCCCGGCTTCGTTCGCCGACCGAGAAATCTCGGTTCGATAATTCGAAAGCAAGCGTTTTTGGGTTTGTTGTTGAAACATCGGTTCGAGTGCATACAGCACCAAACCAACGCACGCGACTGTGACCAAGGCCCACAAAGCGGCGATTCCAGCCACTCGACGGGCGGACATCTTCGCTTCAAGAACTCGAGTTTCAATCGCCGGCTGCGATTCAGCCACAGCCCCGGACGCGGGCAGGGGATTCAAAAGCAGTTCACCTGACGCGTCTGGCGTCATCGACATTCGTGACGACCTCGTCGCCACCGTCACGGAGTGGACCTTCCAAACTTTGAACGGGCCAAGCGTCGACTGGTGGCTAACGCCGCGAACGCAGTCATTACGATGATCCCAACAATCGCCAGTCCCGCGGAAAGTCTGTTGGCAAGCGACCCACCGACGTAGTCCGGCACTGGCCCTCGAGCTGCGGCCAACGTCACGTTGTCGGTTTTCGCGACGACCGTGCCCGGACCTGAGGTCAATCCCGCAGATGAACGCGGCGTTGAAAACTGACTGGGACTATACGAATTGTTGTAATTGGTCGCGGTGTCGGCACTCGCAACTACGGGTGCAATCGTGGTAGTCGTCGTCGAAGTTCCACTGGCCGAACCGGTACACGGTGAAGCGGGCGAGGCTGCTCCAACCCTTTGCACCGCTGCACTTGCCTGGGCGAGGAGACTTGGCGTCAGCGGCTGAAAACCCGCTGGCAACACCGATTGTCCAGGTCCCGTGAGGTAATTGAGCCACGTGACAAGCATCGTCTGAGAATTCGTCCGACAAACATTGTTGCTATCGGCAAGCGGAGTCGTTGGCGCTAACGCGTACTCAACGAATGTCAATGGGTAGGGCTGGACTTCACTCGGTCCTACGTTGGCGTTCGGGTCTGGCAATAGATAACCCTGCGCGTCGGTTTTCATCGTGGGGACTGCCGCAGCCATACTTTCCGGCGTTGGACCGACGAAAACGCCGTTGGCGTTTTCAAGCTCAACGGTCGTAAGTCCCAAACTTTGCGCGGTCGCTTGATCGGTTAAAAACCAAACACCACCCGATGAACTCGGGCTGATTCCCGTCATCGTTTTGCTAAGTGATGATCTGCCCGTCAGTAAGTTGAGCGCTCCGGCATAGGACGGGTCAGCCAATGCGAAATTGGAATCAGCTCCGCGATATTTGCCCGCATCGGAACCAAACGTCGGCTGATCTGGTACCCGAAATGCCTCGCGTTGCTGGGTCGAAAAAAGCTGTGACCCGAAGTATGAGGTTGCTTCCGCGTCGGCGTAAGCCGCAATTTGGACTGAGGAGCTGTAGTCAAAAAAGGATGCGCCTAGCTCGGGATTGCGCTTCGTTATCTCGTTTAGAAATGGACTCATCGATTGCGTCCCACCACCGATCAAACTTGCTGCTTCCGCCATCGTCAGCTTGATCGGTCCGTAATTCAATTTCTGGCCGTCTTGTCGAAAGCCTCCGGCGACCGCGATCACCGTTGCATTGAGTGCTATCGGCACAGGCACTGATGCCCGCGGCTTAGACGCAGAGTCCGGGGCAATCAATCCGACGGTGGCGTCATCGCCAGCTGCGGTATACCCGAGGTCAAGGAGCCCCGCTCGATAGTTTTCGATCGCCGATCCTTCTCCGACGAAGGAGGCTTTGGCCGCAGCACCGAGGCGGCCCGGTCGGTGGCATTCCGCCAACGTCCATGCCACCCAAGCATCGGTAATTCGATCGGAGCCACCGGAAGTGATCGCCCCGTCGGCCGGACCGCCGCAACCAAGCACGGGGTCATCAATTCGATAAGTCAGCGTCGTCGTCCACGGAACCCAAGTTGCTCCTGGACCGCCCAGAATCTCAACGACCAACGTGCAGGGGTTTTCGGAGTCACAGGTGATCGAGCTGGTGGGGTTTCCAACCGGCCACGAGGTGGTGCCGGCACCGACGCGGATCGACATGGGGTTGCCCTTATCGGTTTGCGCTTGAGTCAATACGTTCGCATCAACGGACGTCACATCAGCCGACGAAGTGATCGGGTCAGAAGGACAGTTCAATCCACCAAGTTCGAAATCCGCGTTGGGTCGGTTTCCAGAACTTGGTTGATAGGTCACGCCAGCTCGACAGACCCGCGCTTCGACCTGATAGATCGGAAACGTTGGGTCTGACTTAATCGTGATCGTGACTCGTTGACCGTCGATGAGACCGGAGGTAGGTGTCGCTGAAACCCAATAGGGCGGAACCGTCAACGCGCTTGAAGCCGACACGGTGACCAATGGAACCGCTAGCAACGTAGTCGCGGGGAGACCAACCACTACGAGTGCCATTGCAATGACACGCCGGACATTACTCAACCGACCTGATACTGCGTTCACATTGACTCTCCTGCGAGAATTTCAGGTCGAACCGACATGCATCGGCGCCTTGAAGATGGTCGGAACTACGAGCGGTTTGCCGACGAGGGATCTCGCCGAGCGATGAGAACCATCCCCGCGCCGAACAACACGCTCGAAAGGCCAACCGCCAAGTACCAAACGGTGTTCGTTCCGGTGACCGGCAGCGTGTCGGCCGATGCGGTATCGGCGGCAACTGTGGCCG